>NZ_CP067396.1:4925000-5525000 GCF_023617245.1 Lysobacter enzymogenes | reverse complement strand
TGTGGTGGAGATGAAAAATCCCCACACCAGCATTTGCCAAGCGCCGGTGCCGAGCTGCGGCGCGACGGCCTGCAATGCGGCGCCCAGTGCGAACAGGCCGAGCGCGAGCAGCACCGGCACCAGCGTATCGAAGCGGTCGAGCCAACGAAGTTCCGGATACACGGCCAGATCGGGCACCCGGCTCAGATCGGTCCGGAACGCTTGCGGCGTCAGAAACCACAGCATGTGGCTGCGCCAAAATCCACGTTCGACAGGCGAATGCGGATCCTGGGCGGTATCGGCGTGGCGATGGTGATGGCGGTGATGGGCAGCCCACCACAACGGCCCGCGCTGTACGCTGGCCGCGCCGATCACGGCGAAGACGAACTGGACCGTGCGCGAGACGCGAAAGGTCCGGTGGGAAAAATAACGGTGGTAGAACCCGGTGATCGCGAACATGCGCAGCGCATACAGCGCCGCGGCCACTGCCAGCGCGACTGGCGATACGCCGGTCCAGATCACGCCGAGGCAGCCCAGGTGAAGCAGCGCGAACGGCGCCGCGCGCAGCCAATCCACGCCGTCGCCGCGCCCGGCGTCCGTTGGCGCGGCCGAGGTATCGACCCAGCGCCGGAGCGTGTTCAGCCAGCGGCGGCGCGAAGCGGGGTGCGGCGAGGGATGAAGCGGCGGCATCGCGAAGTCCGGTAACGGTGCTACCCGGACCTACGCATGGGCTTTGAGCGCGGATGCACCGCGCGGAAAATTTTTTTCGCCCGGTTCTGCGCGGACTCTTCACGCCGCGTGCACGAGCGACGCGCTTATGCAAGCGCCCCGCCCCGCCGTGGCGATCAAATCGCGCCGATGTCGCCCTTGGCCACCACCGGTCCGCTCGGCGCGGCATGGGGGATGCCTTGCGCCGGTTCCAGGGTGATCGCGAAAGTGCTGCCGACCACCAGCTTGGACAGCAACGCGGCCGGCACAGCGACCGAATGCGCCTTCTCGTTGGAGACGAAGCCGAGCGAGCGCGGCGCCTCGCCCTTGGCGATGATCCACAGTTCGCCGACCCGCCCTTGCGCATCGGCGGGCGAGGGGATCGGAACCATCAGCACCTTGCCGGCGCGCTTGTCGATCGAGGCCAGCCAGCCGGGCCGGCCGTCTTCGCGCGCGAGCGGCGTGACCGGGCGCGCGGCTTCCTCTTCCTGCGCGATCGGCGGGATCGACGGCGGCGCCACTTGCGGCGCGCGCCCTATCCAGAACAGCGCCAGCGCCGCGATCGCGGTCGCGGCGGTTAGGCCGCGCCACAGGCCGACGCGGTCCCACCACGACAAGGGGCTCACCGGGTCCCAGCCGAGCCGGGTGCGCACGCCGCGCCACAGCGTGGGCGACACCGGCACCGGCGGCAGCTCCTGCGCCAACAGATTCAGGCGGCGCTCCCATTGCGCCACCAGCCGGCCGAATGCCGGGTCGCTGCGCATGCGCTGGCGGGTCTGCGCGCGGGTGTCCTGGTCCAGGACGCCGAGGACGTACTCGCCCGCGCGCACTTCGGCGCTGGGCGGCTCCTGATCGGGTTGATGATCGCGGATGTTCATTGTTCCAGGCACGCTCGAAGTTGCAGCAGACCGCGGCGAATCCAGCTCTTGACGCTACCAATCGGCGAACCGGTGCGCTGAGCCAGCTCTTCGTAGGTCTCGCCGTCGAAGAACGCAGTACGGATGAGTTGGCGGCGGCGCGGTTCCAGCGCCTCCAGGCAGGTGCGCAGCAGTTCGGCGTCGCTGACCGCCTCCGCGTGCGCGGCGGGCGAGGGCGCGTCGTCACCGAGTTCGTCGACAAGCTCGACGCTGGCACGCTTGAGCGCATGGGCGCTGCCGCGCAGGCGGTCGATGGCCTTGTTGCGCACGATTGCGATCATCCACGTCATCGCGGTCGCGCGCTGCGGATCGAACTGATCGGCCTTGTGCCAGATCGCGACGAAGGATTCTTGCAGCACGTCCTCGGCCTCGGCTCGGTCCGGAATCAGCCGCAAGCACACCGCGAGCAGCGCGCCGGAGACGTTGCGGAACAGCGCTTCGAAGGCTGAACGATCGCCCAGCGCGGCCCGCAGCAGTTGGGCCTGGGCCTCGTTGGCTGGCGCGGACGATGGATCTGCGGGCGATTCGGTCATGGAGTCGGTTGCTGTAAGAGCCGCGTCGACGGCGAGCGCGCCATACACTACGGGAACGCCACCGATCCGGCAAAATCGCAGGCGTCTGCCGGCGAATCGTCGTCGGCGCGGTTGGGCAGGGGCGGTCAACGGCCGCATCGGCGGCCCAACGGCGCGGTGGCGGCAGCGTCGGCGGACATGGGCGCCGACGCCGGCCGGTCTGGAAACGAAATTCGCACCTTGCGGTAACGACCGCGATCGTCGCGGATGGTGCTCAGGCCGGAAAATTCGGCCAGACGGCGGTCTGCCGTGTCGTAGACCAGTCGGATGTCGGGCGCGACGAACGCGTACCACGCATCCATGCGCAGACGCACGCGTAGTTGCGTCGGATTGGGTTGCGGCCGTTCGGGCTCGACGTGAAAGTCGTAGAACGCGAGGCGGCTCGGAATCAGGAAGGCGACGTTCGCCGCGCGCCCAGCGGCGAGCTGCGGCCACAGCTCGCGCATGCGCGCATCGAATCCCGCGTCGGCGACGCCGCCTTGGGGCACCTGGACCACGGCGCTGCGTTCGCGCGCGCCGGGCGCCTGGGTGTACGCCACGCGCTTGCCGCCTTCGCTGCGCAAGCCTTCGCGGTAGCCATCGCGCGCGTCTTCGAAATCGAAATCGGGCGCAGCGGCGCCGGCGCCCTCGCGCAGGATACGCCGTGCGAACGGTCGTCCGTCGGGACAGGCGAACAAGGTGATGCGTCGCATGGATCCTGCTTGACGCTGCGCCCAATGCCGTTCGTGATAGAGCAGGCGCCCGTCGTCCGGGGAGAACGCCTCGCCCTCGTAGTAATCCGTCGCGGCCCGCGCCACGCAGGGCACGAGGCAGATCAGCGCTAAGCCGGCGAAGACAGCGAAGATCGGGCGATTGGTCATAAGAGCGTCTGTAGTGTGACGACGCACGGACTTACGGGGTTGAAGCGTGCGCGGATGCAACCAGTGCGCTGAATTTGCTGAACAGGGGCGCTGCGTACGCCTGCATCCGCGTGAGCAGGCGCCGCGTAGGTCGGTTGGCTGACCCGGCCTCCCACCTATTCAAGGAGTTCGTCATGGACCTGCGTCGTCTTCTGCTGATTGCCAGCGCCAGCGCGTTACTGTCTCCCGCCGTCGTTTACGCCCAGGAAATGGGCGACTGGTCCGGTTTCTACCTGGGCGGCAATCTCGGCGGCTCCGAACCCGACAGTCGCGGCGCCAGCCGGCTCGACTTTGATACGGGCCTCGACGGACGCTACGGCGACACGGTGCGCACGGCCGCCGGGGCCGATGCGTTCTCGCCGGGTTTCTGCGACGGTGCCGCCGGCGGCCGTACGCCCGGCGCAGGTTGCCGCGACGACAAGGGCGGCGCTGAGTACGGTATACGCGGCGGATACGACTGGCAGAGCGGTCGCTGGGTCCTTGGCGTCGTGGTCGAATACACCCAGAACGATGCCCGCGATAGCGTCAGCGGCTTCAGCACCACGCCGGCGTTCTACACCATGACCCGCGATCTAGACAACACCCTGGCGTTGCGCGGACGCGTGGGCTGGACCGCCGGTGAGCGCGGCGACTACCTGTTCTACGCGACCGCCGGCGCGGTGCGCGCCAAGATCGACCACAGCTTCGCCACCAGCAACGCCGCCAACGCGTTTACGCCCAGCGGCGACGACCGCGCCGACGGCTGGCAGGCGGGCGTGGGCGTGGAGCGTAAGGTACTCGACAACTTCTCGGTCGGCCTGGAATACCTGTATACCCGCGTCGGCGACGACGATTACCGCGTGCGGGTGAGTCGTGGCGCTGCGCCTGCCAACAACCCGTTCCTGCTGGTCAATGCGAACGGAACCGAGATGCGCCGTGCGGACGAGGACTTCGAAGTGAGCAGCGTACGGCTGACGGCGACGTTCCGATTCTGAATCAACCTTACGCCGCGCGCACACACGCGCTCGTGCGCGACCGGCGCCGCTTGCACGGCGCCGGTCCCGGCGAACAGGTTGGCCAGGGCCTTAGAGCTCTGCGCATGGGGAGTCAACGCCGAGCACGCGCTCGCGAGCGGCACTGCCGCCAGTAACGGCAACACCAGCTCGCGGTTGTCGGTCATTTCCATGCAGATCACTGCAGAGGTCAGTGATGTTGTCATGGGCGCAGACGACTGGCGCGCGGGCCGGACAGAGTAGGGCAGCGGCATGCGCGCACCGAGGCATCCAGGCGGGGCAAACCCCATGTCACGCACTCGGTCCAACCCTGCCGGGGCGTTCGCCCTCCCCGGATGCGACGTTCGCAGAATACTGCTGCGCGATATCGGACGCAGCGCACGTCCTGCATCGCTCATGCCGTAGCCCGATGTTCCGCAACCGATAGCGAAGGCACGGAACCGCAGTGACGACGTTTCGAAAAGCAACCCTGACGCGATTGCATTTCTTCAATCACGCACGCTGCAGTACGGCGAATACCGAAGAACTGCGACGTGTGTCCGACACCGGTACGTGGGTGTCGCCGCAGCGGCTGCTAGGCTCGATTCGCCCGTGCTCCAAAGCCATACCGAGCGCGGCAGCGTCCTTCCTCAGCCGTCGCCAAGGAGTCCGCCCATGCGTCCGCCCCCCGACGTTCGTCTGCCGTCGCGTGAAACTCAATCCGAGGGCCATCGATGCGCATCGTCCCGTAGCAAGGTGCGGCCGCTACGCGCTCTCGCGGCTGCAGCGCTAGGTGTACTGCTGTCGGCCTGCGGCGGCAATGACCCGGCATCGACGGAATCCGCGGACCGAGCCGGCGCGACGCTGGCTTCGGCGCACGTCCCCTTGTCGGCGCACAATCCCGCCCGTGGTGCGCTGCCGGCGTACTCGGAGCTGTTTCCACAAGGTACGCCGATAGTCGAGCAATTGAGCTATACCGAGGCCGACGGCACTCTCGTGACGCTGATGGGGATGCGGCCGACCGAACGGCATGCGCGCGAACGCGGCGAGGACTGGTTCGCGCCCGACAACGGACCCGGACGCTACTTCACGTTTCCGACCTTCTATTTCCAGAACCGCACCTTCGGTCTGGAAATCCGCGACGGCGTGCCCGCCGGCCGCCAGCGCATCGAGGTCTATCTGCGTGTCAACGACGGCACCTTCGACGGCACTACCTTCAGCCTGTTCCGCAACATCAACAATCCGAATGTGCGCGACTACGGTTGGTCGCTGAATTACGGTTTCAATAACCCCAAGGAAGGAAACCTGCCGGTCTGCCACGCCGGGCAGCCGCGCGAGGACTGCATGATGGTGTTCCAGTCCAACTGGCGCACCAGCCCGCACAGCCCGCTGAAAATCGGCGACAAGATCGAACTGGCGCCCGCGCCACGTCTGAAACGTCCGACCGTCGACGGTGGCGGCGACCGCTACTACTCGTTCGAGCAGTTGTACATCGTCGGCGTCGGGTTGCGGCCTTGGTACGGCATCGCGCCAAACCTCGACTCGCATCCGCTGCCCGATGAAACCCTGCTCGGCGGACTGACCAGCGTCTCCTACAACTATTCCGACGAGCCGATGCGGATGTTCCAGCAGATGGCCAACAACATCGGCATCGGCAACGCCAAACGCTTCGTCGAAGGGCGGCGGCTTTTCCACACCTCGTTCCAGGATGGCCGGCATTCCGAGCATCCGACGGTCAATCCGGTGTTCGCTGCGCACATCGGTCAGCGCGGTCCGCGCTACAACCAGAGCAGCTGCATCGCCTGCCACACGGCCAACGGCCGTGGCGCGGCGCCGTCGGTTGGCGTTCGCCTCGATACCTTGTCGATCCTCGCCGCAGCCGGCGATCCGGACGCAATCGCGCTGCCGGATCCGACTTACGGATTCAACGTCCAGCAGAACGCGCAGGATGCGGCAGCGCCCGACTACGGCGTCAGCGTGGGCTCCTACGAGGTCGCCACGCGCACCCTGCACGACGGCGAGACGATCGAGCTGCGCAAACCGGTGTACTCATTCAAGGGGCCCGTGCCGGCGCGCTACTCGGCACGTCAAGCGCCCCAGGTCATTGGCCTGGGGCTGCTCGAAGCAGTGGCCGAGACGACGGTACTGGCCTTGGCTGATCCGGACGACGCGAACGGCGACGGAGTCAAGGGCGTTCCCAACTGGGTCGATGATCCGGAAACTGGCCGCACCTTGCTTGGCCGGTTCGGGTGGAAGGCGGCCAAGGCCAGCCTGCGCCATCAGGTCGGCGACGCCCTGGTGAAGGACATCGGCGTGACTTCGCCGGTATTCCCCTCGCGCAGTTGCCAGCGCGGCGCCGCCGACTGCCGCATTCCGACCGCGCCGGTATCAGTCGCCGAGACTGAACTGCAGCGAATCGCCGAGTACTTGGCGCTGATCGGCGTACCGGCGCAGCGCAGCGTGCGTAGTGACTATCCGGCGGGCATGCGCGTGCCGCTCGAACACCAGATCGAACCGGCGCGCATTGCCAGCGGCGCGGCGCTGTTCGAGCGCGTCGGCTGTGCGGCCTGCCACGCGCCGACGCTGAAGACCGGACGCACCCACCCGTTCGCGGAACTGCGCGACCAGACCATCCATCCCTACACCGATCTGCTGCTGCACGACATGGGGCCGGGGCTGGCCGACACCCTGGCCGAAGGCCGCGCCCGCGCGGAACAGTGGCGTACGCCGCCGCTTTGGGGGCTGGGTTCGCTGCGCTTCGTGCAAGGCGGTGCGCAGAACGTACGCTATCTGCACGACGGGCGGGCGCGCAGCCTGGTCGAGGCAATCGGTTGGCACGGCGGCGAAGGCGAGAACAGCCGCCGCCGGTTCGAAGCCCTGAGCCGCGACGAACGCGCCGACGTTGTGGTGTTCCTCGAGTCTCTGTGAACGCAGAGATCATAGCGGCAGACGTGCGGCGGGTGGAGCTCAGCCCCAACGACGACAGCCGACGCCCCGAGGAGCGTCGGCTGGCCTTGATTGCACGGAACCCAGCTTGCATGTTCCGGTGAGCTCAGATCAGCGCACCTGGCGGCGATAACCCAGGCGACCGGCGAAGAACGCCAGCAGCCCGCCCAGGATCAGCACGATCAGGCTGCTCCAAGCGGCCTTCGACACGCCCGACGAGGCGGACTGGGCCGCTTCGCGCGCCTTCTGCTCGGCCTGCACCTTGAGCTGCTGGTACTTGGCCATCGCCTGGTCGTAGGTCTGCGCATAGCGGTCAGCGGTGACGCGCGCCTGGTCGAGCGACTGACCCGTGCGGGCTGCGATCAAATGCGCGAGCGCGTCCTTGTCCGCGGCGGCCAAGGCCGGCTCACCGCGCTCGCGTACCTGGGCGAACCAGTCGCTCAACTCGGCGTTCGCCGCCTGCGGGTCGAGCGCGGCCTCCTGGGCGACGCCCTTGGCCTCATCGGCGCTGCGCTGCGCATCCTGGCGAAGGTGCTGCGGATCCAGCTCGGCTTTGCCGGTCTGGCGCAGGGCGGTATCCAGCTCACGCTTAAGATCGTCCCAGTCCAGGGAGATGCCGCTCTCGCGCAGTTGCGCCTGCACACTAGAGGCCAGCTGCGGTGCCGCCGCGGCGGCGCCCTGGCCGGCCAGGCTCAGTCCTTTGCCGACGGTGTTGGCGGCTGCGCCGGCCAGGCCCGCCGCCAGCGAGGCCAGCAGCCACACGGTGGCCAGTGTGGTCGCCGCCCAGGTCAGTACGCCGTGCAGCGCGCCCTGGCTCGGCGCCGAGCGGCCGGCGATATAGGCGCCGGCGAAGATGGCCAGCAACGTCGTACCGGTCAGCCAGACGCCGGTGCCGGTGCCGAACCCGGCCAGCGGGTGCGCGTCGCCCATGGGGTCCAGCGCGGAAGCGCCGATCGCGGTGCCGAGCACGCTCAGCACCAGGTACACGATCAACGAGATCAGGCCGCCGGCAAAAACGGCGCCCCAGGAGATACGCGCGGGGCGCGAATCGGCGAGAACGGTGTTCATGGATTACCTCGAATTGCAGTGGGGGGCAGGTTCGGACGGCTCGGCGCTGATGCACGCGGTTTATATCGAATGGGACCGCGTAGCGGGGTTGCGCCGGCGACCGTGGTCCTGTGCATCAAGTCTGCGCACGGAAGTGCGTCTGGGCGTCTTTCAAATGCACTACCGGGATTGGTGCATTCGTCTCATCCGGCGATCACATCCTCTACACGATCATCGCCGCTCCCCCGATCTACGACCTGCCATGAACGACCCCGTCCTGCAACGCCAGACCGACCGACAGCAGCTGCAGCAGATCATCCGTGGACTCAGCGACGGTGTGATCCTCGTCGAGCCCGATCAACGCATCGTCTGGGCCAACGACGCGGCATTGAAGATGCATGGCGTGGAGACGATCGAAGGCCTCGGTGCGACCGTGAGCGAGTACCGCGACCGCTATGAGCTGCGCTACCGCAATCACCATCGCCTGAGCGAAGGTAGTTACCCGATCGACCGGGTCGTCGCGGGCGAAGCCTTCAGCGACGTGGTCGTCGAAGTCGTTCCGGTCGCGGATGCGGACGCGCGCTGGGTCCACCGCGTGCGCAGCTTGGTGCTGACCGATACCGACGGCGCGCCGGACTGCTTGGTGCTGATCCTCGCCGACGCCACTGACTGGGCGAGCGCCGAGCAGCGCTTCGAAAAAACCTTCAACGCCAATCCTTCGCCCGCGGTCATCTGCCGGCTCGGCGACTTGCGCTACATCAAAGTCAACCAGGGCTTCCTGGAGATGACCGGTCACGAGCGCGACCGAGTCATCGGTCGTTCGGTGTACGAACTGGACGTGCTTGAGGGCGCGCAGAATCGCGAACTCGCGATCCAGCGGTTAGGGGAGGGCGCCACGATCCCGCAGATGGAAGCGGAGCTGAGCCTGCCAGAGGGCGGCAGCAAGCTGGTGATCGTCGCTGGACAGCCCATCGAAGTAGGCGAAGAAGCCTGCATGCTGTTCACCTTCATGGACTTGGAGCCACGACGGAAAGCCGAAATCGCGTTGCGCCAGAGCGAAGAGCGCTTCGCCAAAGCGTTCAAGCTCACGCCAGTGCCCACGTTGGTGTGCAGCGCCGATCGGTTGGCGATTCTGGAGACCAACGAAGCTTTCTTCGCAGCGACCGGGTACGGCGCAGAGGACGTGATCGGCAAGACCCTAGCCGGTTCCGGCCTGTTCGAGCGAACCGCCGATGCCTTGCAGGTCGGCAACGTTCTGGCCAATCAGGCGGCGCTTCAGAATCTCGAATTCCGCATCGCCCGTAAGGACGACGGTGCGCTGGATTGTCTGGTGTCGGCCGAGAGCGTGAGCATTCACGGCGCCGATTGCTACCTGCTTGTGCTGATGGACATCAGCGATCGCAAACGCAACGAACTGGAGCTGGTGAGCGCCATCGAGACGGTGATGCAGGACGCTTCGTGGTTCAGCCAGACGCTGATCGAAAAGCTGGCCAACGTTCGCCGCAATGGACAGTCGACTCCGTCGGCTGAGCTGGGCGAGCTGACCGCGCGCGAGCGGGACGTTCTCGGCCTGATCTGCGAGGGTCTGGCCGACAAGGAAATCGCCGCGCGCCTGGAGCTGGCGCCGAACACTGTTCGCAACCATGTGGCGGCGCTGTATTCGAAGCTGGGCGTACACAGCCGTAGCGAAGCCATCGTGTGGGCGCGCGAACGCGGGTTCTTCGGCAGCGCCGGCGCATCGCCGGTGCGGGCGAAGAAGCGCGGCCGTTCCTAGCGGCGCAAACGCACTAAGTGGATTGGTGCATTAATCGCTGTCGCGGCAGCCCTCCGATGCGCACAGTGGAGTCGTCCTAGGCGTCGCCGACGTCCGGACTATCCCCCATCACGAGGTGCAGTATGGACAAGAACCGTATCGAAGGCATGGCGAAGCAAGTCAAGGGCTCGGTCAAGGAAGCCATTGGCAAGATGACGGGCGATACCAAGACCGAACTTGAAGGCATCGCTGAGAAAAACATCGGCAAGGCGCAGGCCAAGGCGGGCGAACTAGCCGATAAAGTGCGTGACAAGATGGGCAAGTAAGCCCAGTTGCAGATCGTCTGCCTTTAGTCGATGGCGCACCGTTGAGGTGCGCCAGTCGATCGCCCTCTGTATGGGTGAGAAAATTGTCGTGTCTCCAGAAGTCCTGTTGAAACTCGATCAGAGTTTCTTTGTAGTTACCTTTAGTGCGTTGTTGGAAGGTGCGGCGCCGACTAGAAGAAGATCGTCAGCTTCTTCTTTGGGCTTAGCTGCGCACGCCATGTCCCGCTTGGGTAAGCCCGCAATTCGTACAAGCCATACGGCGTGACCAACGCGGCGCGCGCAAGCGAGCCGTCAGCGTCTAGAGCGACAATACGCAGCCGGCGATCGGGCCAAGCGGTGGCGCCGGCGAAATGCGCGTGCAAGGCCCCGTTGGCGTTCAATTCGCCGACGCAGCGCCCGCGCTCCAGGCGGAAGCGTGCTGCGCCTCGCAGCGGCGTGTTGTCGAACGAAGCGCGATAGTGCGCGACGCGTGGGCACTGAGCCGAGACCAGCCCTGCGGGGCGCGCGCGGAACGGCGCTGACAGTACCGACACGGTCGGCTCCATCGACGCCACCCATGAGGCGTTGGACAGCAGGGCGGCGGCGGTCGCCTGTTGCGGCCAGAGCGTTAGCTGGCTGCGCGCGCCTGCGGTGCAGGGGGCGTCGGGGGCGACGCAACGGGTCCGTCGGAAGGTGGTTGCGCACGTCGCAGCGATGGTGCTGGATCTGGGGGCGGAGGTCGTTGCCGAGGGCGTGGAGACGGCGGAGGATGCCGAGGATTTGCTGAGCCTCGGTATCTGCCTTCAGCAAGGTTACTTGCATGGCCGACCGACAGTCCCGATCGATGCAGGCGGAGATGAAACTACTGGCGCGACGGAGTCGGGGGCTTTGGTCCCGTGATCGGAAGCCTCTCGTGGCCGTTATCCCACGCCGCTTGGATCGAATATGCACCGCTTGGGGATTGGATTTAGGCTCTCTGGCAGACCCCCGCAATCAACTCCAATCTGCAGCATGGTTCCTTCACGGGGGAGGCCAGCATGGTCATCGGCGGCCCGGTCAAAATTGGATGCGTCGCATCTGCCGGACTGCCGCCCGCAGCGATTATCAGGTCTATCGACGACGTTTACAGGCGATAAGTACTTTTAGTGCCATCTAAGGAATCCAACGCCACGCCTCCCGTATTGCTGAACAGACGACGTTTTGGCTCAGACGGAAGAAATAGGAGTAGTGTAGGTTTCTTCGCGAGACTGGTCCTGTGGTTCATGCGATGGACGATCAGGAAAATCAGGGAATCGACTGTCGATTGGCGCAGGCCATCGATAAAAATGCGGATGCGGTGGCGATAGCCGAAGCGGTTGCCTCTCTCTGGCTGGAGTTCGAAGCGGCCTTGCGGCCCATCGTAGGATCCGCCGCCGTCACTGCGCTGTACAGGCGCAGCCTCAATCTGGCGAGTGCTACGACTCCCGGGTTCAATCGGGTGTCGACTTCCTCCGCGCAGGGAAACGACGTAGACGGACTTCGCGAATACCTCATGCAATGCAGCGCAAGCGACGCATTGACGAGTGGGAGCAGTTTCCTGCGCACCTTCCATGAGTTGCTCGCCAGTCTGATCGGCCCTTCATTAGCTCAGCGGCTCTTATGCCCCGTGCCGATGGATCCTCTTAGTGATTTACCGCCGCAGGATGTCCCCCCATGAGCAGCAAAGTGACCATTACCCGTTTGGCCACTGGGGTCCCAGGCTTGGACGCAGTCTTGGGCGGCGGCCTACCCGAGTACTCCTTCAATCTCATCGCCGGCCCTCCCGGATGCGGGAAGACGACGCTTGCACATCAGATCATGTTCGCCTTGGCGACGCCGCGCCGTCCGGCATTGTATTTCACGGTTCTTGGCGAACCCCCGCTCAAGATGCTCCGCTATCAGCAGCAGTTCGGGTTCTTCGACGACACGGCGATCAATCGCTCTGTGCGGTTCGTTAACCTCGGCGAAGAGATCCAGGCCGGAAGTCTCGATCGCGTACTTTAACGAATCGAAGCTGAGGTCGAGAAATCCGGTCCCGCCCTCGTTTTTGTTGATTCGTTCCGGTCCGTAATGCTCGCAGGTGTTTCGGCAGGCGATCGGATCGCCGATCTGCAGCACTTCGTCCAGCGGCTGGGAGTCGCAATGACCGGCTGGCAGGCGACTACCTTTCTGATCGGAGAGTACTTCAACGACAGCGAGGCCAACCCGGTGTTCACCGTGGCCGATGGATTGATCTGGTTGCGGCAAAGCGTGCAGCGCAATTCGATGGTACGGAAAATGGAGGTGCTGAAGATGCGCGGTCAAGCCACCTTGCCTGGCCTGCATACCTTCCGCATCGGCCCGGAGGGCATCGAAGTATTCGCGCCGGCCCTGATCGCAGCGGCTATGGACCGTGGCGCCGGCACCAAGCCGCGGCTGGGGATGGGCGATGCGACTCTGGACGAAATGCTTGGAGGTGGCTTGCCCCAGGGATACTCGTTGCTTGTCGCGGGCCCCTCCGGCTCGGGAAAGAGCATCTTGGCCTCGGCGTTCCTGAGCGAGGGGGATCGCGTGGGAGAGCGGGGTGTGATCGCCGTGTTCGAACAGCAACCCAACCGTGGTCGTAACGAACGACTGATCGAACTGATCGAGACTGGATGCGTGGGCCTGGTCGATAGCCGTGCCAGCGATCTGTCCATAGACGAGGTGATTCTGCTGTTGCTCAAGGAGGTGGAACGTCTCGGTGCTACGCGAGTGGTCATCGATTCGCTCTCGGCGTTCGAACTGGCGCTGGCGCCGACATTCCGCGAGGATTTTCGTCAGTCTCTGGCGCGCTTAGTTTCCGCGATGGCTAAGGCTGGTGTAAGCCTGCTGATGACATCAGAACTGGAGGACCGCTATACCGACTTGCGCTTTAGCCCCTATGGCACTGCATTCCTGACCGACGCCATCATCGTGCAGCGCTATATCGAGATCGATAGTCGCTTGTTGCGAGTTATCGCGGTAGTCAAAGTTCGGGCCAGCGCCCATTCAAACGACTTGCGGTTGTATGAAATCGATAGCGATGGTCTACGGATTGCCGGACGACTGGACGATCGCGAGGGCCTTCTCGGGGGGCGACCTACCCGCAAAACCGGCACGCATGGTACTTGCGATGACGGTCGTGGCTAGATTCGGATCTGGGCTCCGCCGCCGCGGCAACCGCAAAGCGGTTCGAGGCGGTTGCGAACAGGCAAAGATGCAGAAAGCCGCGAGGGTACTGGTGGCTCGGATTAAAAGCGTCTCGAGCGCGTATGCCCGTCGCAGCGCGGCCCCAGCCGATCTGGTGGCGGTCAATCAGCAGCTCGTTATCGCCGCCCTGCAAGCACGGCAGGAGTCCGATGCCGCCGCCTACAAGCTCGACGAGGCGGTTCGGTCCGTGGGCATGGATTCCCTCACCTTGCTGCCCAATCGCGAGCGCCTATCAGAGCATTTCAGTACTGCGATAGCGAACTCTCGTCGTTATGGTGGGCTCGTCGCATTGCTGTTCATAGATCTGGACAACTTCAAGTGGATCAATGATACGCTCGGCCACGCCGCCGGCGACGAAGTATTGCGGATGGCCGCGCATCGGCTCGCGGCCGTGACGCGGGAAGGGGACATGATCAGTCGCTACGGCGGAGACGAGTTCCTGATCTTGTTGAGCAGGATAGGAGACGCGTCAGACGCCGGCGCAACCGCCGAAAAACTCATCGATGCGCTGGGAGTTCCGTGTCGAATGGGGGCGCATGTCCTGCGTTTAACGGCGAGCATCGGCATCAGCCTTTTTCCGGCCGATGGAGATGATGTCGAGAGCTTGATCGGCCGGGCTGATGCCGCGATGTATCGTGCCAAACAAGGACGAAAGGGGCGGGGAAGGTATGCCTTTTACCGGGATCACGCGGTGCGCGAAAGCCTGGGCGATAGCCGTTTCGAAAGGCAGAAGATCCGGCCATTTTCCCGCTATCAGGCGGCGATTGCTCGACCCGGTATGCGTATCGATCAGCTTCAGGAAGCCAACGGCGAGTTGGTGCTGGCCGCGTTGAGTTCCCGTCAGTCGCAAGTCGCGGCCGAAGCTGCGTATCAGCATCAGCAACAGGCGATGGCAATGGTTGCTCATGAACTGCGCAATCCTCTAACGCCGATTCTGATCGCCGCGACCATGCTGAAGTCGGAGAGCGTGAGCGAACGGATTGATATGCAGCGCATCATCGAACGCGAAGTCATGCATATCTCACGATTGATCGGTGACTTGGTCGATGTGGCGCGGGCGAAAAGCGGAAAGTTTCAACTCGATCGACGTCCCGTTGACATGGTTCTGATCGCCGAACAGGCCGCCGAGGCCTGCCGTTCGGCTATGGAGGCACGTCAGCAGCGTTTCTTCATCAGTGTCCCGACGGGGCGGCTCATTGTCGACGGAGATGCGGGCCGCCTCACCCAAGTGCTGCGTAACCTGCTGGATAATGCCTCTAAGTACACGCCCGAACAAGGCGAGATCGTCTTGTCGGTCCGTCTATTTAATACCCAGATCGAAGTATGTGTCGTCGACAGTGGGATAGGCATCGCGCCGGAGTCGCTGACGAGTGTCTTCGAGCCCTTTGTTCAGGAGGTCCGCGCTGTCGGAGTCAACGGCACAGGACTGGGGATCGGGCTTACCGTTGTGCGCGAACTGGTGCTCGCGCATGAGGGTCAGGTCACTGTGGAAAGCGGCGGCTTAGGCGCAGGAACGCGCTTTGTCGTCACGCTGCCTTCAATGGGGCCGTTGTGAGGAAGGGGATATGAGCTGTACCGTGACTGCTGCTTCAATCGTACGCGGCATGACGAAGTTTCCGTTCTCTCGCCGCTGAATCGCAAACCTTGGGTTCTGTGGCACGGTACTCGACCCCTCGACCCCTCGACCGCGAATGCCCCTTGCCGACTCAAAGAGCGGTGCAGGATGGTGTCCCTGCGTCGACTATCCGGCGACCGGAGGAGGGGCAAGCCCCTGTGCACTTGGCGGGATATTGACCCGATCTATTCCGTGTATAGCCGCGTTGACGGCGTACAAGTCAGGCAACACGACCTTTCCAACACCGACAATCACCTGCTTGTTCACGGATTGGACGGATAGGGTATTTCCGTCCAGGGTCTTCAACGAATCCCAACGTTCAAATTCCACGACCGTCTTTCGCTTCGGCACGATGTGATAACTGATCAAGTCGATCAGCTGCTTCTTGTTCTCTGGCAAAACAAGTGCATCAAGGTAGCCCTTTGGCAACTTTTCGAATGCGGCATCGGTGGGAATGAATGCCGTGAAGGGGCCTTTCCCCCCCAGGGTTTCTTGGAGTCCCGACTGTCTGACCGCATCGCAAAACAGAGCGAATGAGCCCTGTTCCGCGGCCACTTCAAGGAGCTTCTTAGGGGCCTCTTGCGTAATTGTGTCGCCCGATATTGGGACCGGTATGCATAGCAGCGATTGGGTGAAGTTCATCGGTGGACTCTTGGTGATCGGGCGCCATCGGGAAATGCAGCTGATCTATAGTCGATGGCGGCTTAGGTCAGGGTATAGGCTGTCGGCAATGACTGGGTATCAGGTGAGGCAGTCACTAAGCCATTAACCGACGGCCTGCCGTTCAGAGGCGCGCGGCGGAGTGCGGTAGGTGACAGAGCCCACGGCACCGCGAACTGCGTAACTGGCGATACGGTGGCGATGTGCCTAGGCTCGGGGCGCTACCAACCGCGTAGAACGACGGTGGTGAGGAGGAGGCAGCCTGTTATGACGGTAGCCCAATATGAAAATATCATTGAGCAGCGATTGTCGTTGCAGTGCCCGGCGCCATTGTGATCCAGGCTGAAACGGAAATTTTTGTCACGCAAGTAGAGCATCGTAGCGCGCGCGCTGAAGCGGGCCAGGGGCGCCCCAGCTTCGGCCTTGAAGTGCGCGAGTTGGGTCGGATGGCGGTTTCGCATCAGCCGCCAGAACCTGGCTTGCATGAAAGACTCCGCGGACAAGGCGACTACGAAGCCGCAAAGGGCAATAATCGTAAGAACGTTCATGTTGAACTCGGTAGCAGCGAACTTCGCAGCCGCGCTGTGCGAGCGTCCTGAACGCTGTCGACGGGGTCGGTGTGGAAGTACCAGCGCCACGGCGTCGCGTAGAACAGGACGGGAGGCGCGATCGCCGCTACGGGCCAGCCCTCGTTCTCCGCCGCCTGTTGGGCGAGCATATCCAGACACGGCGCCGCGTCTGCGCCGGCGTGCGCGAGGGAGGCGGATGATCGATTGTGCGTCTTCACGCTGATGCTCCTGTGTGGATAACATCGGCCATTGGCCAAAGCCTCCGAATTGCCGGAGGCGGAACTCAATGCGGAGACAAGGATAAGTGCAGCGCGGCTTGAGCAGCCGTTGCGGCATTGCGCCGCAGCACAAGGAGCATGGGCTTTCCGTCGTTACACGTGCGTGATCGCCGGCCGGCAGGTGGCAGATCGCTTCATGGGGTTGCGGTGTGTCAGCAAGCGATCCGCCAACGGATGGCGGCAGTGGGCGCTAGCCCGGTCTTCGCGAGGTTCATGCGCACTGTTAACGCCAAGGCTGCGAGCGTATTGTCTTCGCTGTACACCGATATGGGAGATCGCGATATGAGCAAGCTACGCGGCAACGCGCCTGCGGACGAAGAAGTCTGGACAGCGCGCGGCGAGTTGCGCAATCCCGCCGATCGTTCGGATCAGCCGGGACAATGGGCGCCTGAGCGCACGGGAGAAGCAGCGCCCGCAGCGTCCGTCGAAAAACCGGTCACTATGCCCGCACGCCTGCGCAAAGTGCCACTCGAAAGCCAGGCGCAGGACGTCGGCAATTCGCCCAGAAGGACGACATGAGCGGAGGTGGTTATGAGTGAGAATCGGTACACTTATGAATTCAAGATCGAAGCGGTCCGGCAGATCGCGGAGTGCACCACGAGAGTGTCCCCAAGGGGCGAAAGGATCCGTAACTCTCCATCAAGAAAAGATTCATTGGCCGCATAGGGCGCGCCGCGAAGGGCGCCATGTAAACATTGCAGATAACATCGCCTGTCATTCAATGTCATCGCTTTGATCAGCCAAGAGTAGAAGTGGATCTTCACAGCATGCGACCTTGAGTCCCCGTATTGCTGTACACGCCCGAACGGCAGCATTGTGCTGCAGAATCATGCGATGTCTTAGGCGATCTATGCGGCCAGGGCAGGAGGGGCGGGGGTGGACACTCTGCGGTAGCGGTGATCGTGTATAAATCAGTGGAGCACGGTTTGCTGCCTTCGGCTTGCGCGTTCCCACGCGATCCATACGATCGGAATCGCGCCGTCCCATGACAGGGAAGAGTTCCCTCGTATGTCAGCGTACCTCGCGCGAAGATTGGGAAGAAGATGCTCGAAAGAGATTTCCGGGCAAGTGATATAGCCGAAGATACCCAGGTACAACGCAGGCGCGAATTCGCTGAAGAGCAAGTCGTGACGGAAGAATGGGGCGTCTTGGTAGTGTGTTGCCCAGTAGGCTAGGCCGCCACGGCTGGTGGCGCAGGGAAGCGCGTGCATGAAGTAAGCCCCGACAGGAGTAGATGGATGCACAAGCTTGCGCTGCTGAGCCGTGATACGCGATATGGCGCTTCAGTCAACTGACGAGTGGTCACCAACATCCTCGTAGAGTTGATCGCCCTATCAATAGCTGTTACACCGTACACCCCTTCTAGGGTGAATGCCAGCTATTTATTTTTTCGTAATGCGGCTGGTTAAATGCGCTATAGCGCATACTCGTGATCCTGCTGCACAGGGCGAGGGGCGATGGATCGGCATATCGAGTGGTTCCAGTACACCCTGTCGAACGAGCAGACGACCAGATGATCGCGCTGGACGCATTGCATGAATGTGGATGCCGGCGTGTGGATCGAGCACTGTCTCCGTTCAGAGAAGCAGTTGAACGATCCTTGGGCAGAGAATTTCTCTCTATTCATTGCATGCTTCGCCGTGAATTTTTGGGCTTCCAATGATCGAAGCTCGACTACATAAGCTGATGCAACAAACCAAGTGGCATGGCAAGCTCAACCCTGTGAATCACTAAGGTGCTCATGCAGCAGAGTTTTGACATCGCCATTGGGCGATGTGGTCGGTCGATGGGAACGAGGTGATCGTACAACTGGACACGGCGATGGTTAGTCGCTTGGTATCAGGACACTCCTGGAACAGAAACGGGGCTATTAGACTGCGATTTTCACCGGCCCTGTGCAGCGCATCGCTGCCGCCGCAGGCGGGACGCGAGGCATTTCTCGATCGAGACGCCATCCTCAGAAGCCCGTCGGGGCGCTTTGACTTGCTCGGTGACGGCCAATACATAATGATTCGACTGAAGGCGCTAGCGGCGAATACGGAGCCTCAGTCTTTGGTACCATCGGTCACGCTGACTTGGTCGGAACGATCTCAGCGTCGGCGATCCAGGGCTTAGCTCTTTTGTTGAGCGACCAATGTGGGCTGTCCGCCGCGGGTGGGCGTTAGTCGCGATGCTCTGCGGCGCATCAACACAAACACGTTTCCCGGAATTGGCTAGTACAGTTTCAACGGAATGCCACTAACTGAGCGCTCTCGATAGTCTTCACGCACCTCTCGGCAACAAGGCCCCGACATGGCGAACCGACGACACACTACGGGGCGGGCGTCATAGATAGCGCAACACATGCGTGCCGGGTCGATGGCGACGCACCAACCTTCTTCGTTTCGTGCCATGACCGTAAGTCCACTGAACGTATGCGTCGTTAGATGATCCGGTATCCGATCCTCAGGTTGGACGACTACCGTCAATCGGCAGCAGACTGCATCGCAACTTGCGCACAATGATTTCTTCGAGGTGGTTGGGGTGTTCAGCGCCTAATCCATGTTGCGGGGGGTAAGAGAGATTTCACTTAGCGGTAGCCTAGCACCTGCGAGTATGAGTTTCCGGCGATGGCTCGCCGCTGATTTTGGCCTGCGATGCCTCAGCTTTGGACGATACTCAGCCGCTGGCTGCGCCTGCACAGGCGCTGGTGGCGCCGGCGCCGCGTCGCCGTCCACGCCGCGGTGCAAGTCGAAGGGCCGCTGCGGTCGCAGTTGTTCAGCGTCGAACAGATGGAACGGCATGGCGAGGCGTTGGCGCGCCAGCATCAGCTGCGCGCCCGTGCCGGACCAGAACGGCTGCTGGCCCGGCTGGGGCAGAACGCGAGTCTATTGGATGACGCTTACTTGTTACTTACGCGGATGGTCCGTGACGATATGCGCGTCACGCCAGCCGCCGAATGGCTGCTGGACAATTACTACCTGATCGAAGAACAAATTCGTACCGCGCGCCGGCATTTGCCGAAGGGCTATAGCCGCCAACTGCCATGTCTGAGCCGGGGCGAATCGTTCGGGCTACCTCGCGTCTACGACCTCTCGCTCGAAGCCATCGCGCACGGCGACGGCCGCGTCGACGGCGAAACACTCAGCCGCTTCGTCGCCGCCTATCAATCGGTCGCGCCTTTGAAACTAGGCGAGCTGTGGGCAATCCCGATCATGCTCAGGCTGTCGTTGATTGAGAATCTGCGCCGCATGGCGGTGCGGGTGATGCGCGATGGCGCCGATCATCGGCTGGCGCGCGAGTGGGTTGACTTGCTTGACAAGACCGCCGCTGAAAGCCCTAAGGACGTCGTTCTGATCGTCGCCGACATGGCACGTTCGCAGCCGCCGTTGACCGGCGCGTTCGTGTCCGAACTCACCCGCGGCTTGCAAGCGCGCAGCTCGGTGCTGTCGATGCCGGTCGCGTGGCTGGAGCAATGGGTCGCCGACGGCGGCCACAGCATCGAGGGCTTGGTGCATCTGGAAAGCCAGCAGCAGGCGGCGGACCAGGTGTCCATCAGCAACAGCATCGGCAGTCTGCGCTTCCTGGCCAAGATGGATTGGCGCGAGTTCGTCGAAGACAGTAGTTGGATCGAGCGCCGCCTGCGCGAGGATCCGGCCGGCACTTACGCGCGCATGGACTTCGGCACCCGCGACAGCTACCGCCACGTGGTAGAAAAGCTGGCGCGGCTGGGCGGCGTCAGCGAACAGCAGGTGGCCGACATCGTGCTGCAGCTGGCGCAAACGGGCGCGCAGGTAAGGGCGGCCGACGACAATCTAGGGCACGTGGGCCACTACCTGGTCGACGAGGGATTGGTGCGGACCCGGGCCCAGGTCGCCGTCGCTGCGGGGCGGCCCCAGCCGAGCTTGCGCTGGCGTCCGGCGAGGATTCCGCTGCCGGTCTATCTGATACCGATCACCGCGATCGCCGGCTTATTCGCCTGGGGCGTGCTGTCGCAGTATGCAGCCACTGTCGTACCTGTGTGGTTGCTGGCGATCCTTGCGGCGATCGTGTTCAGCGAGCTCGGCATCGCCCTGGTCAACTGGGCCGCAACCTTGCTGGTGGCGCCGCGGCCCTTGCCGCGCATGGATTTCTCCAAGGGCGTTCCGGAGCACTCGCGCACCCTGGTGGCGGTGCCGTGCATGTTCGGCAGCGCGCAGGGCGTGGACAGCTTGGTCGAAGGCCTGGAAGTCCGCTTCCTGGCCAATCGCGACCGCCACATCCACTTCGCGCTGCTGAGCGATTTCCTCGATGCCGACCGCCAAGAACTGCCGAGCGACGACGCGCTGCTGGCGCGCGCCGCGCAACAGATCGAAGCGCTGAACGCGCGCTATGCCCCCGACAGCGGCGACCTGTTCTTCCTGTTCCATCGCGCGCGCCAGTGGAACCCGCGCGAAGGCTGCTGGATGGGCCACGAGCGCAAGCGCGGCAAGCTGTCGGCGCTGAACCGGCTGCTACGCAGCGGCCGCCACGCCGAGTTCGCGCGTGTGGTCGGCGACACCGCGCCGCTGCGGCAGGTGCGCTACGTCATCACCCTGGACAGCGACACCCGCTTGCCACACGACGCCGCGCGCGCCTTCATCGGCACCATGGCGCATCCGCTCAACCGCCCGCACCTGGACGCCGGCCAGGGCCGGGTGGTGCGCGGCTACGGCATCCTGCAGCCCAGCGTCGGCACCATCCAGAGCGAGCGTCGCGCGACCCGGTACGCGCGCATGTTCGGCAACGAGCCGGGCATCGACCCATACACTCGCACCGTATCGGACGTGTATCAGGACCTGTTCGGCGAAGGCTCCTTCGTCGGCAAGGGCATCT
Source organism: Lysobacter enzymogenes (assembly GCF_023617245.1). Classification (NCBI taxonomy): domain Bacteria; kingdom Pseudomonadati; phylum Pseudomonadota; class Gammaproteobacteria; order Lysobacterales; family Lysobacteraceae; genus Lysobacter; species Lysobacter enzymogenes. The sequence continues at coordinate 5,503,720 of NZ_CP067396.1, read as the reverse complement.
ACGACGTGGATGCGTTCGAAGCGGCGCTGGCGGAACGGCTGCCGGACAACCGCATCCTCAGCCACGACCTGTTGGAAGGCTGCTACGCCCGCGCTGGGCTGGCCAGCGACGTGCGCCTGTTCGAGGACTATCCCTCGCGCTACGCCGCCGATGCCAAGCGGCGCTCCCGCTGGATACGCGGCGACTGGCAATTGCTGCCCTGGCTGCTGCCGTGGGTGCCGCGCGCGCAAGGCGGCTACGAACGCAATCCGCTGACCTGGCTCTCGCGCGGCAAGCTGCTGGACAACCTGCGCCGCAGCTTGGTGCCGCCGGCGGCGACCGCCTTGCTACTGATCGGCTGGTTGGCATCGCCCAATCCGCTGGCCTGGACCGCCTGGCTGCTGTGCCTGTGGTTCCTGCCGGTGCTGCTGCCGGCGCTGCGCGATGTGGTGGCGGTGCCACCGGACGTGCCGCTGGAAACGCATGCGGTGCGGGTCGGCAAAGCCGCCGTGCGCCAATCGCAACGCGCCGCGGTCGGCTTGGCCTGCCTGCCTTACGAAGCCGTGCTTAGCCTGGGCGCGATCTCGCGCACGCTGTGGCGTTTGACGGTCAGTCGCCGCCATCTGTTGCAATGGAATCCATCCAGTGAAGTCGAGCGCAGCCTGGGCCGGGTTGCCGACGCCGAACTACGCAGCATGTGGGCCGCGCCGGTGTTCGCGCTGGCGGTGGCGGCGCTGTTGGCCGCGCTGCGGCCGCAGTCGCTGTGGGTTGCGGTAGCCTTGCTGGGCCTGTGGCTGGTCTCGCCGGCGCTGATGGCGTGGCTCGGTCGGCCGCCGGCGGAGCGCGACGCGGATCTATCCGCTGCGCAATTGGCCTTCCTCGGCCGGCTGGCGCGCCGCACCTGGAATTTCTTCGAAGTCCACGTGAGTGCGCAGGACCACTGGCTGCCGCCGGACAACGTGCAGGAACACCCCAGCCTGGTGGTGGCGCGGCGCACTTCACCGACCAACATCGGCCTGTCGCTGCTGGCCAATCTGTCGGCGCACGATTTCGGCTACGCGCAGACGGATGCGGTGATGGAACGCACCCACGCGACCTTCACCACCCTGGACCAGCTGGCGCGCCATCGCGGGCATTTCTACAACTGGTACGACACCGAGACCTTGCAGCCGCTGCCGCCACGCTACATTTCGACGGTCGACAGCGGCAACCTCGCTGGGCATCTGCTGACCTTGCGGCAGGGCCTGCTCGGCCTCATCGACGCGCCGGTGCTAGCGCCGAGCACGTTCGCGGGTTTGGCCGACACCTTGGGCGTGCTCGAAGAAGTCCGCCGCGGCGCCAGCCGCGTCGACGGCGCCCTGGACGAAGCGGTGAGCGAATTTCGCGCCGCGCTCGAGCCGGCATCGGCGCAGTCGCCTGGCAGTGTGCGCGATGCGGGGCGAGTCTTGCGGAAACTGACCGAACGCGCCGACGCGGTGTCGGCGGCATGGCCGCAAGCCTCGTCCGCCGGCGACGGCCGCTGGGCGGTCGCGCTGGTCGACGCCTGTCGGTCCGCGCTCGCCGAACTGCAGTTCTTCGCGCCCGATTCGGACGCGCGAGCCGAGGGTGCCGACGGCGCCGAGCCACCGATCCCGACGCTGCGCGAACTCGCGATGCGGCCCGCCAGCGCGCAGGTGCAGGCCAGGGCACGCGAACGTATCGAGCGGCTTGAACGCCTCGCGCACGTGGCCGGGCAGTTCTCGCTGATGGAGTACGAGTTCCTGTACGACCGCCCGCGCCGGCTGCTGTCGATCGGCTACAACGTCGACGAACACCGCCTGGACGCCGGTTATTACGATCTGCTGGCCTCGGAAGTGCGGCTGTGCAACTTCGTCGCCATCGCCCAGGGCCAGCTCCCGCAGGAGAGCTGGTTCGCGTTGGGCCGGCTGCTGACCGAGGTCAACGGCGACGTTGCGCTGTTGTCGTGGAGTGGTTCGATGTTTGAGTACCTGATGCCGCAGCTGGTGATGCCCAGCTATCCGGACACGCTGCTCGACCAGACTTCGCGCCACGTGGTGGACGCGCAAATCGCCCACGGTGCCGAGCGCGCGGTGCCGTGGGGCGTATCCGAATCGGGCTACAACGCCGTCGATGTGCGCATGAACTATCAGTACCGCGCGTTCGGCATCCCCGGGCTGGGGCTCAAGCGCGGGCTCGACCAGGACCTGGTGATCGCGCCCTACGCCAGCATGCTGGCGTTGATGGTGGCGCCGGAAGCCGCTTGCCAGAACCTGCAACGGCTGACGGAAGCGGGTTTCGCCGGAGAATACGGCCTGTACGAGGCCATCGACTACACCGCCACGCGGGTGCCGCCCGGCCAGGACTGCGTAGTGGTGCGCTCGTTCATGGCCCATCACCAGGGCATGGGGCTGCTGGCGCTGGATCATCTGCTGCGCCAGCAACCCATGCAGCGGCGTTTCGTCGCTGATGCCGAGTTCCAGGCCACGCTGCTGCTATTGCAGGAGCGCATCCCGCATACCGGCGTGTTCCATCCGCACGAATCCGAAAGCACGGGCGCGCGCACCGCCAGCGCCGAGACCGAAACCCAGCTGCGCATCCTGCGCAACCCCAGCGCCGCGCGACCGTCGGTGCAACTGCTGTCCAACGGGCGCTACCACGGCCTGTTGACCAGCGCCGGCGGCGGCTACAGCCGGCACCAGGAGATGGCGGTGACGCGCTGGCGCGAAGACGCGACCCGCGACCACTGGGGCAGCTTCTGTTATTTGCGCGATGTCGCCAGCGGCGAGTTCTGGTCAGCTGCACTGCAGCCTACCTGCGTGCCGGTGGAGCACTACGAGGCGATCTTCTCCGACGCTAAGGCCGAGTTCCGTGGACGCAAGCGCGGCTACGACAGCCATATGGAAATCGCGATATCGGCCGAGGACGACATCGAGTTGCGCCGGCTGCGCCTGACCAACCGCAGCCGGCATGCGCGCACTATCGAAATCACCACCTACGCCGAAGTCGTATTGGCGCCGGCCATCGCCGATGAATTGCACCCGGCCTTCAGCAATCTGTTCGTGCAATCGCAGATCCTGCGGCAAAAGCAGGCGCTACTGTGCACGCGGCGGCCGCGCTCGCACGACGAGACGCCACCGTGGATGTTCCATCTGGTCGCCGTTCATGATGCCGAGATTGGCGCGATCTCCTACGAAACCGACCGCGCGCGCTTCCTCGGCCGCGGCAATACCCCGCGCGCGCCGCGCGCGCTGACCCTCGACGAAGCCTTGTCGGACACTGAAGGTTCGGTGCTGGACCCGATCGTCGCGATCCGCTGCCGGATTGAACTGGCGCCGGGACAGACCGCGATGATCGACACCATCCAGGGCGTGGCCGCGGACCGCGCCGCCTGCGAGGAACTGGTCGACAAATACCGCGACCGCCGCCTGGCCGACCGCGTATTCGACCTGGCCTGGACCCACAGCCAGGTAGTCCGCCGTCAGATCAACGCGTCCCAGGCCGATGCCCAGTTGTACGAGCGTCTGGCGGGCTTGATCGTGTACGCCAATCCCTTGCTGCGCGCCGATCCCGGCGTGCTGTTGCAGAACCAGCGCAGCCAGTCGGGCCTGTGGGGGCATGCGATCTCCGGCGACCTGCCGATCGTGCTGCTGCAGATCGCCGATGCCGACAATATCGAACTGGTGCGGCAGATGGTGCAGGCGCATGCGTACTGGCGGCTCAAGGGGCTGCGCGCCGATCTGGTGATCTGGAACGAGAGCACCGCCGGTTACCGGCAGCAGCTGCAGGACCAGATCTTGGGCATGGTCTCAGCCGATCCGGAGGCCAACATCCTCGAACGACCCGGCGGCATCTTCGTGCGGCCGGCGCAGCAGATCTCGCAGGAAGACCGCGTGCTGTTGCAATCGGTGGCGCGGGTGATCGTCAGCGACCAGCGCGGCACCTTGGCCGCGCAGATCGGCCGCCATGTGCCGACTGAGCAGGTCCCACCTGCGCTGGCGTTCGCCGGCGAAGCCGAGGCGGCGCCGGATCCACAGGACGCGACGGCGATGTGCGGCCTGCCGCCGCCGCGCGAGGATCGCGACGAAGACGATGCGTGGCCGTTCGGCGCGGTTGCCGACGAATTCGTGTTCGACAACGGTATCGGCGCCTTCTCCGCCGATGGCCGCGAGTATGTGATCGTCTCGCGCGAGGGCGCGCCAACGCCGGCGCCCTGGTCGAATGTGCTGGCCAACGCCAAGCTCGGCACCGTGGTCAGCGAGAGTTCGCCGGGCTACACCTGGTTCGAGAACGCGCACGAGTTCCGGCTCACGCCCTGGCACAACGACCCGGTCGCCGACGTCGGCGGCGAGGCGTTTTACCTGCGCGACGAAGACACCGGCCGGACGTGGTCGCCGATGCCGCTGCCGTGCCGGGGCCGCGGCAGCTACCGCACCCGCCACGGTTTCGGCTACACCGTTTACGAGCACGTCGAAGACGGCATCGCCAGCGAGCTGTGGGTGTATGTCGCGGTCGAGGATGCGGTGAAGTACTCGGTGCTCAAGCTACGCAACCTGTCCGGGCGCGCGCGGCGGCTGTCGGTGGTCGCCTACGTGGAATGGGTGCTGGGCGACCTGAGGGCGAAATCCCAGTTGCATGTGGTCAGCGAGCTGCACGCCGACAGCGGGGTGCTGATCGCGCGCAATCCCTACAACACCGAGTTCAACGGCTGCGTCGCCTTCTTCGACACCGACGCCGACGGTTGCAGCTACACCGCCGACCGCACCGAATTCCTCGGGCGCAACGGCAGCCTCGGCGATCCCGTGGCCCTGCGCCGCGAACGCCTGTCGGGCCGTCTGGGCGCCGGACTGGATCCGTGCGCGGCGATTCAGGTACCGATCGCCCTGGCTGATGGCGAGCAGGGTGAAACTGTGTTCCGCCTCGGCGCGGGCAGAAGCTACGCCGAAGCAACGGAACTGGCGGGCAGGGTGCGCGGCACGCAGCGCGCGCACGATGCGCTCGACGCCGTGCGCATCCACTGGCACGGTCTGCTCTCGACCGTGCAGGTGAAAACGCCGGATCCCAGCGTCGATGCGCTGGCCAACGGCTGGTTGCTGTATCAGACCCTGGCCTGCCGTTACCTGGCGCGCAGCGGCTATTACCAGTCCGGTGGCGCTTTCGGCTTCCGCGACCAGTTGCAGGACAGCATGGCGACGGTGCACGCCGCTGCGGCTTTGAGCCGCGAACATCTACTGCTATGCGCGGCGCATCAGTTCCCGCACGGCGACGTGCTGCACTGGTGGCATCCACCCCAGGGTCGCGGTGTGCGCACGCGCTGTTCCGACGATTATCTGTGGTTGCCGATGGCGGCCTGCCGCTACCTGGAAGCGACTGGCGATGCCGGCGTGCTGGACGAGGAGGTGGGCTTCATCGAGGGGCGCCCGGTCAATCCGGACGAAGAGTCCTATTACGACTTGCCGGTCGCGTCCTATCTACGGCAATCGTTCTACGAGCATTGCGCGCTGGCGATTCGGCGCGGCTGCGACCTGCTGGGCGAACGCGGACTGCCGCTGATCGGCACTGGCGACTGGAACGACGGCATGAATCGGGTCGGCCACGCCGGACGCGGCGAAAGCGTCTGGCTGGGCTTCTTCCTGTTCGATGTCTTGCAGCGTTTCGGCGAAGTGGCACGATCGCGCGGCGACGACGACTTCGCGCAATACTGCCGAACCCATGCGCAGCGCCTGCGCGAGAACATCGAAGCCCACGCCTGGGACGGGCAGTGGTACCGCCGCGCTTGGTTCGACGACGGCACCCCATTGGGCTCGTCGGCGAACGGCGAGTGCCGGATCGACTCGATCTCGCAGAGCTGGTCGGTGCTGTCCGGCGCGGCCAATCCGGCGCGGGCTTGGCAGGCGATGGACTCGCTCGACCGCCATCTGGTACGGCGCGACGCGGGCCTAGTGCAACTTCTCGATCCGCCGTTCGACCGCCTCGCCAAGGATCCCGGCTACATACGCGGCTACGTGCCCGGCGTGCGCGAGAACGGCGGTCAGTACACGCACGCCGCGGTGTGGGCGGCGATGGCCTTCGCCGAGCAGGGCGACACCGTGCGCGCCTGGGAACTGGCGCGCATGATCAATCCCATCGGCCATGCGTTGAATGCCGAGGACACCGCGCGCTACAAGGTCGAACCCTATGTACTGGCCGCCGACGTATACGCCGTGGCGCCGCATGTGGGGCGCGGCGGCTGGACCTGGTACACCGGCTCGGCGGGCTGGATGTACCGTTTGCTGACTGAATCGTTGCTTGGCCTGCAGCGCAGCGGCGACCGCCTGCGCCTGCGGCCCTGTCTGCCCGCCGATTGGCCCGAGTACCGGATGCGATACCGCTACGGCGCCAGCTTGTATTCGATCCTGGTGCGGCAGGGCGGGGCGGCAAACAAGAGCTTGACCCTGGACGGCGTGGAACAGCCGGGGTTCGAATTCGCGCTGGTCGACGATGGCGGCGTCCATCAGGTCGACGCGCATTGGCCGGGTGCGCCGGCATAATGGCGACGGCGCAACTGGACGCAAGGCTTGATCGTCTGGCGCGGATGCTGCCGCACTGGCTCGAGAACGCGCGGCATCGCGTGCAGTTCTGGCCTCAGTTTCATGCTTTAGCCATGGACATCCTGACGCAGGCCGACGATGGTGGCCGCGTGCATGTCTTGCACCGTCTAGACGCGATGCTTCTGGCTAACGGCGTACTCAGGAGGAACGCCGAGTGCAACGAACGAGTGCCGCCGTGCTTGCTATAGACATCAGGTGCGTGCGCTCAATGATCAATAAGCACAGAGCACGAACGACAAGCCTAAGACCGCAGTAGGACTCTACTGCGACTCAGCGTTTAGCCTATCGATGCCAAATGATGGTGGCTACCTAAGACCTGTGTACGATCGTCTCGTCGCATCGAGTGCCCGGAAATTTGCGCAATTTAAGAGCCGCGGTGGCATTTGCCGCCAGTATATGGGGCTGTGCACAGGCGTTTCGAATGCATGTGTTTCCGCTTTACGAGCAGGAATGCTGGGGCAACGATTTTGGTGGAAAAGTTGATGGGGCCATAGTTCTTGCCGCCGGTTTGGCTGCGCGGTGCATACCAATCTTGCGACTGCGAACTTCGTGAGTCACCACATTTAGACTTCGCTCTGACCATGCTTCTCGGCTTTGTTCCAGATGTGCTTGAGCTCTGGGGGATCTGCACGCTTTCAGCAGTTCAGCGGCGAGCCGTCTTGCGGCGGCGCTGACAGCCACCGTTTGGGCGGGCTCGGCTTGCAATGCGGTCGTCACGCTCACCTAACTCCAATAAGAGGATAGTCATAGAGCTGCGGTGCAATGCCGCAATGGCTACTCAAGCCGCGTCGCGCTTTCACCCAGTCTCCGCATTGAGCTCGCGCCTCTGGCAATCAGGGGCTATTGGCTACGGCCATCTCGGATTTGCACCAGCAGGTCCAGCTTAGGAAATTCTCATGAACGCGAATCAAGACTCCAGCCGCCCGGCGCTCAATCTTGCGGATACAGCCGCTACCAACGGTACCTTCAACATCTTCCTGCAGGCCGTCGACAAGGCAGGATTGAAGGAAGTGTTGAGTGGAGTTGGCCCCCACACCGTCCTCGCTCCCACCGATGCGGCATTCGACAAGCTGCCGGTCGGTAGGCTGGACGAGTTGTATCAGCCGGATAACCAAGCGGAACTGGCGGACATCATCAACTACCACGTAATCAGGGGACGCCGTACTTCGTCGGAACTGGGCAAGTGGTCGACGGCGCGGACAGCCCATGGCCAGGAGGCCCCCATCAGTCGAGATGGCGGGAAGGTGACGATCGACGGCGCCAACATCACCATGCAGGATATGGATTCGACTAACGGCATCCTCCATGGTATCGACAAGGTCAATATCCCGGACTCCAAGTCCAACGCATCGATCTAGGTGCGCGGAGTGGCGACGACATCATTGTCGCCGCCACGCGAGCCTGGTTTACAAAAAAGCCGGTGGGCCGAAACAGTCCATATTGGTTGCATCTTCGGTGGCAACGCTCATGAAGACGCACTTCATCCAGCCGCTAGAAGGAGGCGCGCGCACCGACGCCGAAGCGCGAGTCGCTCAAGCGGAGGCCGCCGAGCAAGTAGCGGAGAACGAGGGTTGGCCTTCTGTAGAATCTTGTCAGCCCGATTTGCCTGCGTCGGCCACTCCGTGGCGATAGCGCTGTTAACGCGAGTTTGAGGCGGAGAATAGTGCCAAATGAATGCTATTACAGTAATTTCATTGGTAGGCTTTGTCCTGGCTCTTTCCGCTGAATCAGTGATTCAATTTCGATTCTGGCGGATGATGCAGGACAATCACCCGGCCCAGCTGAAACACTTCAACGAAAGCTTAGGGAATGGATCTGGATACAGGGCGGCGAGGGTGGCCATGTTGTATTTACGAGACCGAAGCTTCCGGCTTAGCTTGAATGGCGCCGGGTCGGGCTATTGCAACGACAATCGGAGGTCGATGATCTTCTCCTACTGGGCCACAGCCATTACGGGGTGCATACTCCTCGTTGCACTGATCGTGTACGGCTGGTAGAGCACCGAATCGCACAAACTGCTGTGGGCCGCCGCCGCCCCCTTTTTTTGTGCATGCCGCTTTATGTAAGCAGCATGCATCAGAAAGACCCGATGTAGATCGAGATCCGCAATCACAGGGCGTCCGCCGCACTAAGTCCAGCAGTGGCGGCGCTGGGTTCAGCGGTTATAGAGCAGTCCCACCGAATGATTAATCCGCGCGAACGTCGGTGAGGTCTCCTTGCATGCCGTATCAGGTCCAGCAGATGGGAGCGCAGCCCGCGCGGTACGCGCGCGACTAGCACGGCCCAATGGCGCTCGAAGTTGGACGCGCGCTCGGCGTCGTGGGCGTCCAAGGTCTCACCGACCTCGAGGACGTCGAGCAGGGCGCCGGTGCGCGCCTTGGCGCGGCGGATCGAGAGGGGGCATGCGGACGGCTCAGGCGTGTGGGATGCGCGGTGACTGGGCATCGAGCGCGGCCGGCGGGGGCGTTGTGGCCTTGGGGACCGGTCCAGCTCGGCCAGGCCGGTGGGACGACCGCGGCGGTAGGGCCGCGGGACGGCCCGGTGTAGGCCAAGCGCGCGTCGACGGACGTGGCCGCAACATTGCGGCCTCAGGATGCGGACATGCCCATCGCTGAAGGGCCGTGTGTAGGGCGCAATGATTGGAGTCGCACTGTGGCGCTTAGACTGCGACCGTTAACGCACGACGTCCGCGCAAACGTCGCCTTCGGTGAGGTAAGAAAAAACCTTATACGCACGGGTAAAGACGGCCACCTTGCAGGAATGCTCCACGCCGCTCTTGCTGCGATAACCCTTCTCGTAGGTCAGTCGCGATTCGCCCTGCATAATGTCGGTGGTGGCTGACGGGGAGCCCCAATGGGCGCGGAACTCGGCCTCGGTACGGCCAACCCAAGCTTCGAGCAGCGCCGCGCCGGCTTGACGACTGCGCGAACTATCGGCCTTTGCGCCGGCGTGGATGCGCGCATAGTCGTAGTCGAAATATGCACGCCCGGAGCAATTTGGCGACGACACCAAGCAACCGGCGCCGTTCGCCGCGGCACACTGGGTCAGCGCGTCCACCCGCGCTGCTTCCGGATAGGGGCTTTCAGCCACGAACGGCGCGCCGCCTTTCTTCGGCCACGCCGCCACCAGACAGCTGTTGCTGTGCGCGGCGATCAGTTTGCACGCCGGCCCGGTGCAGCGCTCTTTTGCGGATTTCTCTGCATCGGCCTGCGACAGTGCATTCGCCGCCGAATACACGATCTTACCGTTGCCGGCCAGCGCGCCGAAGTACTGTCGATCATCGCCAGCAATTTCGAACAAATGCGTACGCTGCTGCGTGCTCATGCCGCCGGTTTGAAGCAAGCCGCCCGCGACGCCCGAGCACAGCGGCTCGCCGCGCAGATTGCAGATCTTGTCAGGGCTTTTGGCATTGCAACCGCTCAGCGCGCCGCGACTGGCGGCGATCTCGTCTTGGCCCACCGCGCTGGCGAACTGCGTGTCGGCATTGAATGCCAGCGCGATGCAGGCGTTGTTCGCGCTCGCCATCAGCGTGCAGCCTTGCCCACCCTGATCGGCGCACTGCTTCAGGGCCGCGCTTTCGGCTTTGCGTTGATTCCCAAGATCGCCGGCGAGGCCAACCTGCGCCAGTCCCGGCGACGCTGCGACAGCGCCCCAACCCTTGCGCGCTTGGGCGCCGGCCTTGGCCTGCATCAATTCCATCGGACTGTCCGGAGGCGGTAACGGCTGATTCTGCGCCGTGGCTTGCATTGCTTGCTGATAGGGGACGACCACGTTCTGCACGAAATTCTGCATGCACTGCTGCTGTTGTTGGCCGCCGGACACCGAGCATTGCGCGCTCGCCTGGACGCTCCAGCCTAGAAAGAGCAAGGCCGGCAGAAGGATTTTTCTCATCGAGTTCATGGGAAGGCCTTTGGGTGGGATAGTTCCATTTATGGTCACGAGCGATTTTCCTGATTGCATCGTCAAGAAAATCGCATGCATCTCGCCATGAACTACGGCATAAGTGATGCGATAAAACGCCCGTGCCACTCTGGGTAGGCGCTCTTACCTTCTTAGCTGGAGGTAGGAAATATGGCGAATATACAGAACGTCTGCTATCCGCGCAGCCCTCTGTGCTTAGGCTTCAACTGCGTGACCTGCTCGGCTCATAGTAGCGGCGGATAGATCGCCCATCGCTGCGCCGCCACCTAGACCGCGGCTTCGCCGCATTTGGCGATAGCTCGGAGGCATTGCTCAGCGAATCCGGGGTAATTCCATCAAGAGATGGAGACGCGCGAACGTTGGCGAGGTGTCCCGCGCGTCCCGTTCCACCTGCAGCAGCTGAGCATGCAACCCTGGCGGCGCCCGGGCCACCAGCGCGGCCCAGTGGCGCTCGAATTTGAACGCGCGCTCGGCGTCGTGGGCGTCCCAGGTCTCCGACCTCGACGACGTAAGTAGAGCGGCGGCGCGCGCTTTGGCGCGGCGGACCGAGAGCGGCATCGCGGCGAGCTCAGGGCTGGGGGCTGGGGGCCGCGGGGCGACCGGGCGCGCGTCGCGGCCGGTGGCGGCGGGGCAGCCTCCGCGTGCAGGCGGTCCAGCGCGGCCAGGCCGGCGGGGCGGTCGCGGCGGTAGGGGCGCGGCGTCGGCCAGGCGCACCTCACCCGCGGCCGCGCGCAGGGTCCGCAGCAAGGCGAGGGCGGTGTCGATTCGGGCGAAGCGACGACGAACGCTGCTGCGCTCGGCGGTCAGCACGGCATCGCGCAGGGCTCACTGCACCCACAGAATGTAGCCGTCGAAGCGGCTAGGCAAGATGTAGCCGCGCACGGCGCCGGCAGTTCGATCAGGATGGCCTGGGACAGCGCTTTCATCGTCGCGGGTCCCGACACTCGGCGGTTTGGGAGACGCTACTTCCGACTCTGGCCGCCGGTCGCCGGCTCGGCGAATGCGGGGTGGCTAACGTGGCGGCTGTTGTCGCCGCCGACCTCGTCGGCCACGGGCATTGCCGATTCCTGTGGCTCGACCCCGCCAAAATCCACCCCGTGCTGGCAGGGCGGTAGCCTGCATCGTGCGACTCGGCCCCTTCGTTTCGTCCCTTTTGTTCGGCAATCGGGCGACTACGACGCTCTCAAGGAGTACTTGCTGCAGCGATGAGAACGTCGTGGAAACACAGCTCCTTCGGCGTAGTCGCGTTGATGCTTGCGTAGGCTAGCGGGGTGAGATGCGCGAGTACCATCTTCTATCTACGGCGAGAGCCCTTTTCCGCCGCAATGTTCATACAAGCTTCGTTTCATACAGTGCGGCGTATCCTCCGCGCCCCGTCGCGACGAAGAAGTGCGACCATGAGTGCCGGACATTTGATCGAACTCGGGAACGACATCACTCAGTTGTTGAGGCGCGCTCATCGTTCCGACTGTCGTCGCTTCGCTCATGGCGCGATCGCTCTGTGTGGCGAGCCCGATTTGGGGCTCAACTTCGTCGTGCTTCGCTCGGGCGCCACGCCCGACGAGCTATCGCAAATCATGGATATCGTTCTCGCCCCGTCGATCAGGGTCCTGGTTGTCGTTGAAGAAGACGCGGTGGATGTGCTGGGCTACCTAGCTAAGATTAAGATCTTTTCGACCGGAAGGCTGCCTCTTATGGAGCGCCGCGCTACGCCCGTTAAACATCCATTGGCAACTGAGGTGCGCATCGCTTCATATGAAGAGTGGCCCGCGCTAGCGCCACTAATGGCTGCTTCGTTCGTGCTGAATTCGGCATCGTGTGATTCGGCATTTCCTCCAACGCTCGCGGCGGAGGAGGGGGTCGAGCCGTGGGTATTCGAGCGCTTCGGCAAATTGCTGTCCTGCGCGGTGTTCGTTCGCGACGGCGATCGGGCCGGTCTATATGCGATGGCAACGCATCCGGCGTGGCAGCGTCAGGGTATCGGTCGCGCGTTGCTCAACGCCGCGATGCAGAGCCTTACGCTACGCGGCGTTCAAAGATTCACCGTGGCATCAACACAAAAGGGGCTGCCTTCATATCTGAGCGAGAAGTTCGCGATCGTCGCTAGGCCCCATGTCTTGGCTATTGATTCCAGGAGTCCCATGACTCAAATCCGCCATGGCCGCTATTTCCGCTGATCAGGCCGATGAGCCGGCTGCGACATCGGCTCGATCAAGTCGGCGACGGTGGTCTCGCGTCAAAAATGTATTGCAGACCGGCCAAAACGCGCAGAGGCGGTGCCGACAAGGTTTGCGTTGGCCGGCTACAGGCGATAGACGCGGCTCATCGGATGCAGAATCGCCAGCAGCGCTGCCCGTACATAGACTCCGATGATGACTACAGCGGGCAAGGTTCCGGAGAGGTTAAACAACGACATCGATGGCGTGGTGAATTCTACAAGGATAAGCAGAAGGCAGCCGGCCACGGCGGACAGCGCGGCGGCGGCAGAAATTAGCCAGGAGGCGAACAAGAGCAAGGAAATTCGTCCGTTCTGGCTGATGAGCCGATTCACGATCAATCCGCCCAGGTCTGCCAGTACTTGTTGGCTGAGCCAGAGAAGCAGGCAAGACATGACGGTCCATAGAGCGATCAATGCGGCTTGGCCCCAAGTCGGCGACACAAACTCATTTGCTGCCTCTGTGCCGTGATTGGATTGAAGCGATTCGGCGAACGAAAAGATTCCGATGCTGGTCGCTGGAGCGAGCGGCTTGTTGTCGATCAAGGGATTGCTATCGCGTGCCGTGTCGGTAGCCGGTAGGAAACGCTCAATATTCTCAATCTCCGCTACGTTAAGTTGATTGATGGGCAGGAGGGGCGTCGAGGCGGCCGGCGAAGGGATGGCGCCGCAAAGAGCCAGAAGTAAGCCGCAGATGTGCTTCATGCGATCGCCTTGATAGTCGGTGGTGCGGCAAGTTCGATCCCGCGCGAGATCGAAGACGCCTTGGCCAGCGACTGTGGGGGAAGAATGGATGTGAAGTGTGGGATAGGTAGCCGGGGAACCTGATCGGTGCGACACGCTGGTGCTTGCAAGATCTAGAGCGGATCGTTCGAACGACTTGGCCGGATGCATAGCCTGATTCATCCTTCCTCGTGGGTGCGGCCGGCCACGGCGCACTGACGATACGAACATCGGTGTTTCTAGGCTCAAGCTCGCACGCCGTGCGATGCGGCGGCGCAGTGACCGATCAGGCAGGGGCTTCGGATTCTTTTTTGGCATGGCCGGCTCCGACGACTTACCGCGACGCCCAAGCCGTCCTAAGCATGACAACTGGCGTCCGGCGTGTTTTTTGGAGTGGCGTACTTACCGGTTTAACCGCCACCGTGTAATGGTATGGGGTCGCGACCACCCATACATTGCGTAGAGGCAAGCATTGTTAAGCAGGGCGTCGTGTTCGATCCAGTTGAGGCTGGTCAAGCGTTGATAGTGATAAATCCCGGTTCTGCGGTATCCCCGTGAACATAAGATGCACGCTGAGTTTTGTGCCGCCCACCTCTCAGAACTATTGTTCATGATCACCGCAGCCGCAAAGCATGCTGGTCTATTCGGCCGCTTCGGCGTGATGGAAGTGCTGACGTGATAGCACGCCGTGCGAGAGGGTGGTTGCCTTTGTCTGTAGCGGATTAATCGGCGTTAGCTTCGGCTCCCTGCCCGCATGCCGTGCCCCACGATTGGACACAGTGGAGGCATTAGTTTGCTGAATGCCATACAAAAACGCACTGATAACTACAGGTTCGCGCAATGTCCGCATGGTGTACTTCAGCCACCAACCACTGGACGCGTAGGAGCGGAACAATGATTCTGAAGACAGGGCGCATGGCCCTGCTGTGTGCATCGGCGCTATTGCTGATGCTGATGGCGTACGCGGGCGGCGTATGTGCTCAAGGACAGGACGGGTACTGGGAACGTCAACGCGATGAGGATGAGGACGCCAGGCGCGCTGCGGCGGCTGTAGTAGGTGTTGCCGTAACCGCGGGCGTGATCGCCGAAGCGGCGAAGCAGGATGAGTGGGAACGTCGCGAGCGGGAGCGCCGCGAGCGGGATGATGCCAAGAAAGTCGCGGCGGGCGCGGTAGGCATCGCCGTGGTGGCAGGCGTGATCGCCGCCTCAGCCAAACGGGAACGCGAAAACCGCGAGCGTGCCGACTACTGCGCAAGCCGCTACGGGAATTACGACCGCCGCAACGACACCTATCGCGGTTCGGACGGCTATACCTACAACTGCCGCTGACCTAGCCAGCTCATTTAGGGAAACTCATCCCATGAACAAGAAGATTATTCTGGTTGCCCTGTGCGCCGCGCCGCTGCTGGCTCTCGCCGTCAGTTCCGACCCTAAAAAGGCCTATATCGATTTCACCTTCGTTGCGATGGACAGTAACGGTGATGGCCTTATCGACAAGCCCGAGTACGCGAAGTACCAGCAGGCGCGCTTCAGCAAGCAGGCAGATTCTATCGACGCTGCGTTCAAAGAAATGGACAAGGATAAAGACGGAAAAATAAACGAGGATGAGGCGAAGGTGGTGCCTGAGATTGCAAAGTACTTCGCGGGTCTGGACACCGATGGTGATGGATTTCTGTCGCTGAAAGAAATGCAGCAAGCAATGGTCGCTGCGCAAACAGCCGATGCCGCGAAGAACTGAGCAACTCGCCTCGGTCCCCGGCGCATAGCTCTAACAAGGGAGTCCGATTAGATCAAGTAAGTGACCACCTCATCTCTTGCTCCGATCCCGCCGTTGACTTAGGACCACGATACGGAGGATGGGCGGTCATCATCGCGGAGTCTAATGGACCAAGAAGGCGCAGGAAGAAAGAGACGACTGGACTGCCAGCTATGGGGCAGCTTCTAACCCCCCAAGCACTAGAGGGTTCTTGATCGCTGCGACCAGTTGGCCTTTGTAATCGGCCGTTTTATGATGGTGTCAAATGATCGGTCGACTGGGGGCGCTAGGGTTTCGTAGGCCCACGGTTGATGTTCACACCAATAGCGGAACGGCACTCGTGTCTGCGCGCAGGATTCGCCTGCGCGCAGCACTCAAGGCCAAGCTAAGCGCGCCTTCAAGATATAAGTGCTTCATGTTGTGCGTGGCGTTCAATTGGCACCTGGGATCCAGAGCGTCGTGGGGATGCCACGATTTCTTGGCCGCCTGATCTTCAGGCAAGGCTTAATCGCCCAGGTTTGTTAGACGCTCGTCAGTCGGTTAGTACGAACGGCTCTGCGTCAACGCCCTACATCAGCGAGACCGGATCGAGGTTGAGCCCTACAGCCGCATGGGGCGCCGTCCCCCCACGTCCTGATGACTAAGGGGCCGTGCTCAGCGAGCCCGGGGAAGTCCCTGCGAGCGATGGAGCCGCGAGAACGTTGGTGGGGTATGCCGCGCTGCCGTTCCAGCTGCTGCAGATGGGCGCGCAGCCGACGCGGCGCACGGACAACCAACGCGGCCCAATGACCCTCGAAGTTGAAGACGCGCTTGGCGTCGACTCCGTCCCAGGTCTCGCCGAACTCGAGGGCGTCGAGTAGGGCGGCGGCGCGCGCCTTGGCGCGGCAGATCGGCAGGGGCATGTGGGCGGCTCAGGTAGGAATCGCGCGGCGGCCGGGCGTGCGGCGCGGCCGGCGGAGGGGCGGCCTTGGCCAAGCGCACTTCGAGCGCGCACACGCGCGCGATGCGCGGCAAGGTAGGCGGTGTAAGCGGCGTTATCGACGGTGAACGTGCTCGGCGCAAAACTGATACCAGAATCCTCCGGCGTAGCCGGAGGATTTCCCTAGACATTAATCTCAGGGCAACCGGATCGGGCCGAAATCTAAATTAATAAAGGTTTCTACGTGCCCTTCGATGACAACATGAAATCCATCGGAGAAGTCGAGGGTGAACTTCGTGTGCACCTTTACAGGGCCTACCTTAATATCCTCTGTTCTCGATAGCACCCCGTCCTTGAACCGAATTACGACCTTGTCGGGTTCATAGCTTAAAGCTGTAAAGGTAGCTGTCAGGACGTACTCACCATCACTAGGATTGGTCACCTTCACATGCAGCGATGTTTTTAACGGTAAGTCTATGTCGAAGTCTAAAGGAAACACGGATTTACCGGTCGATGAATTAGGCGTCGCATCAGAAACTTCGGCCTGAATCTGGGCCGGAATTGAAAGCGTGCCTTTTTCGCGGCGATATTGATCTACGAGTGCTTTTGCAAAAACATCCTCGACCTCTGCGCCTCTCGGGAAATCAGAGTATTCCTCGCGATATTTTTCAATCGCGCCAGTAGAAACGAACCGGGCAAAATCCAATATCGAGTCATTCGAAACGGAGCGATCATCCATTTTGATCTCCAGGCCTTGGGGTTGAGGTTGCGCGCCATCTTGGCCAATCTTTGTGCGCATAGTGATGATATAGCGCGCGTTTATTCAAAGAAGGGCTTCCGATCACATCAAAAGGTGGTAAACACGCGCCTTCAGATCTATGGCGCTATCCATATACTTCCGAGAAAAGAGAATAGTAGTCGCGCACGCGTGATAACTTGCCCGGCATGTCAAGCTTTTCAGGTGCCTGTAAAAATCTTCCACGCGCGCAACATCTTCAGGCGATGGCCCTGTTTCGAGGTCAGGCTCACAGTGCAGTGGGTACTATTTCCCTATCCGACAATCGTATTTCCTTGCACTGAATCGTCCGGGGTTCCATAACTATTCCGCGGGCCGTAAAACGGTGACTCCATTTCGACGTCTAATTCGTCTGGGATGGCGCGTCGCGCGGAGTCGCAGCTTCGCGCCGTCTGACGATGGTTAGTGCGGTGTTCATCGATTGGGCAGCCCCATCGAACGAAGGAGTCGCCCGAACGTCGGTGAGGTGTCCCTTGCCTGCCGTCCCAGGTCCAGCAGATGACCGCGCAACCCGCGCGGCGCCCGGGCCACCAGCACAGCCCAGTGGCGGTCGAAATTGAAGGCACGCTCGGCGTCGGAAACGTCCCAGGTTTCACCCACTTCGAGGGCATCGAGCAGGGCGGCGGCGCGGGCCTTGGCGCGGCGGATCGACAGGGACATCACGGCGGCTCAGGGCTGAGGGCCGCGGAGCGACCTGGCGCGCGGTGGGGGCGGAGCGGCCTCGGCGTGCAGGCGGTCCAGCGCGGCCAGGCCGGCGGGGCGCCCGCGGCGGTAGGGGCGCGCGGGCGGCGCGGCGTCGGCCAGGCGCACCTCGACCGCGGCCGCACGCAGGGTCCGCAGCAGGGCGAGGGCGGTGTCGATGCGGGCGAAGCGGCGGGCGCCGCCGCGTTTGGCGGTCAAGACGGCCTCGTGCAGGCCGTACTGCACCGACAGGACGTAGCCGTCGGTGCGGCCGTGCAGGATATAACCGCGCACAGCGCCGGCGTGGGCGAGTTCGATTAGCGTGGCCTGGGACAGCGCTTTCATCGCCGCGGGCGCCCGACACGATGGGATTCGGGAGACGCTACGCCCGGCTCTGGCCGCCGGCAAGGGCCGGGGCGGGCGCGTCGGCGGACATAACGCGAGACTCCGCGCACAGGCGCCGGCGGCGCCCGCGCCGCGCAACCCCGGGGCCGGCACCGCGCGATCGCCGATCCACGCACCCACGCCGCGTGGTGGGCGAGTACGAACGTCGCGCGGCGCAGCGCGGGTTCAGGCCGCGGGACCGCAGGCGAGTGTGCGGCGCAGCCGGCTAGCCGAGCCGGCTCGCCATCGTCGTTGCGACGACACACCCCACCACAATCCACAACCCCGAGCATCGAGCCGTGGCCATTAACGCCAGCCCGATCGCTGCGATGGCGACATCTACGGGGCCTCGCACGCCCTGTGTCCAGAGCGGATCGTAGAGTGCGGCCGCCAGCAGGCCCACGACCACCGCATTTACGCCGGCCATGGCGCGTGCGGCCCAGGGGCGCCGCGCCAGGCGGGCCCACAGGGGCAGCACGGCCAGAAGCAGCAGAAACCCCGGAAGAAACAGAGACAGCAGCGCCATGGCGGCTGCCACCGGCGTCGGAAGTCCCACCGGGATTTGCGCACCAAGAAAGGCCGACAGCGAGAACATGGGCCCCGGCACCGCCTGCGCGGCACCGTAGCCGGTCAGAAATCGCTCGGAGGCGACCCAGTGGGTGTCGACCAGCGATTGTTGCAGCAACGGCAATACGACGTGGCCGCCTCCGAACACCAAGGCGCCTGCTCGATAAAACGCCGCCGCCACGCCGGGAGCCGTTGGGCCGTGGTCGGCAGGAAGCAGCAAGGCCCCCATCAACCCGGCCGTGAACGTCGCCAGGGCCACGCCTGCCGCGCCGTAGCCATAGCGCACGGGAAACACCGCCGTTGTCGGGGCGATCACGTGCCGGCACAGCCACGGCCCCAGCACCCCTCCTAGCGCAATCGCGGCCAGTTGTGCCCAAGCGCTGCCCGTCAGCACGATCAGCGCCACTGCACCGGCCGCCAGCAGCGCTCTCGGCACGTCGGGCGTCAGGTGCCGCACCATGCCGATCAGGCCGTGCGCGACCACGACCACGGCGACCAGCTTCAGGCCGTGGACCGCCGCCCGACCCATGCCCTGGTCGAAATGCGGCGTCAGCGTGGCGAAGCCGAACATCAGCAGTGCGGACGGGAGGGTGAAGGCGAGAAAGGCCGCCAGCGCGCCGGCCCAGCCGGCACGGAACAAGCCGATCGCGAAGCCCATCTGGCTGCTTGCCGGACCCGGCAGGAACTGGCATACCGCGAGCAGTTGCGCAAATTGAGCCTCATCCAACCAGCGCCGACGCTCAACGAATTCCGTGCGAAAGTAGCCCAGGTGCGCGATAGGCCCGCCGAACGAGGTCAGCCCCAGCCGCAGGAACACCTGGAATACGCGCCATGCGCTGTCGTGCTTGTGGGAATCTTCCACCAACGTCAGATAGCCCCTTGTTGCATGCGCCGGGCCAGTGCCTCGGCACTCTCCTTGCGCTCGCTATACCGGTCCACGAGATAGGGGGCCGATTCGCGCGTGAGCAAGGTGAACTTCACCAGTTCTTCCATTACGTCCACGATGCGGTCGTAGTAGGGCGACGGTTTCATTCGCCCGGCGTCATCGAACTCTTGATAGGCCTTCGCCACCGAAGACTGGTTGGGGATCGTCAGCATCCGCATCCAACGCCCCAGCAAGCGCATCTGGTTGACCGCATTGAAGGATTGGGAACCACCGCAGACCTGCATCACCGCGAGCGTCTTGCCCTGAGTCGGTCGTACCGCCCCGACCGACAGCGGAATCCAATCGATCTGCGTCTTCATCAGGCCGGTCATGGCGCCGTGGCGTTCCGGCGAACTCCACACCATGCCCTCGGCCCATTGCACGAGTTCGTGCAGTTCTCGGACCTTAGGGTGATCGCTGGGCGCATCGTCTACGAGCGGCAAGCCCGAGGGATTGAACATCCGTGTTTCGCCGCCGAGCGCGCGCAGGATGCGGGCTGCTTCCTCGGCCGCGAGACGGCTGTAGGAGCGTTCGCGCAACGAGCCGTAGAGCAGCAGAAAACGCGGCGCATGGATGGCGCGGTTGAGCGAGAACAGGCGTTCGAGATCCGGCTGCGGAAACAGCGCGGCGTCGATGTTCGGCAGATCGATGCGGGCCTCAGGCACGGCGGCCCTCCGCGTTCACCACGGCCTCACCGTCTTGCTTGTGGAACGCGCCGCGCTGCGGTTGCGGCAGGAGGTCGAGCACGGCCTCCGATGGTCGGCACACGCGCGTGCCCAACGGTGTGACCACGATGGGGCGGTTGATGAGGATGGGGTGCTGGAGCATGGCGTCGATCGGTCGCTCGTCGCTCCATGTCGGGTCGTCCAGGCCGAGCTCGAGATAAGGCGTGCCTTTCACGCGCAGAACCGCCCGCACCGGAATGCCCATCGCAGCGACCAGGGCTTCCAGCGTGCCGCGGTCGGGTGGCGTTTTCAGGTACTCGACGATGGTCGGCTCGTCGCCACTGTTGCGGATCAACCCCAGGGCATTGCGCGAGGTCCCGCAGTCGGGATTGTGGTAGATGGTGATGTCGCTCATAAGTGCCGAAGTCCGGTTAGGTTGCGGAGCGGCGGCGGTCGTACCAGCCGCGCGATCGGTTGACCACGCGCACCACCAGCAGCATGACCGGCACTTCGATCAGTACGCCGACCACGGTGGCCAAGGCTGCGCCGGAGTGGAAGCCGAACAGGCTGATGGCCGCGGCCACGGCCAGTTCGAAGAAATTGCTTGCGCCGATCAATGCCGAAGGGCCGGCGACACTGTGCTGTTCGCCGGCTTGACGATTGAGCCAGTAGGCCAGGCCGGAATTGAAGAGCACCTGGATCAGGATCGGCACCGCCAGCAGGGCGATCACCAGCGGCTGTCGAAGGATCGCCTCGCCCTGGAACGCGAACAGCAAGACCAGCGTAAGCAACAGCGCCGCAATGGACAGCGGACCGATGCGCGCCAGCGCCCGGTCGAAAGCGGCCTGGCCTCGGCGCAACAGCGCCCGCCGCCAGAGCTGGGCGAAGATCACCGGGACGACGATGTAGAGCAGCACCGAGGTCAGCAGGGTGTCCCACGGTACCGTGATCGACGAAAGGCCCAGCAGCAGGCCGACGATCGGCGCAAAGGCGAACACCATGATGGTGTCGTTGAGCGCCACCTGTGACAGCGTGAACACCGGGTCGCCGCCGGTGAGCCGACTCCAGACGAAGACCATCGCTGTGCACGGGGCCGCGGCCAGGAGGATCAGACCGGCGATGTAGCTATCGAGTTGGTTGGCCGGCAGCCAGCCAGCGAAGAGGTGGCGGATGAAGATCCACGCCAGCAGCGCCATCGAAAACGGCTTCACCGCCCAATTGACGAACAGCGTGATGCCCACCCCGCGCCAGTGCTGGCGCACCTGGCTCAATGCGGCGAAATCCACCTTGAGCAGCATGGGCACGACCATCACCCAGATCAAAGCGCCCACTGGGAGATTGACTCGGGCGATTTCCAGTCGGCCTATGGCCTGGAATGTCGCCGGTGCGAGCTGGCCGGCGGCGATGCCGACGATGATGCACAGGGCGACCCACACGCTCAGGTACCGCTCGAAGCCGCTCATGGCCGGGGCGGGCGAGGCATGGCCGGTGGCTTCGCTGATCGTGGTCATGAGGGATTCCTCATCGATGGCCGATGTCGCGCAGCTCGTGCTGCAGCGACATGGCGTCCAGGCGGTGCAACGGCAGCGACAAGAACAGCTCGATGCGGCGTTTGAGCGTCAGCGCCGCATCCATAAAGGCCTTGCGCCGCCTCTCCTCACTGCCTTCGACGCCGGCCGGATCGGGTACACCCCAGTGCGCCGACACCGGCTTGCCCGGCCACAGCGGGCAGACTTCGCCGGCGGCGTTGTCGCAGACGGTGATGATGAAGTCCATGGCCGATGCGTTGGCGCCGGCGAACGCGTCCCAGCTTTTGCTTGAGAACCCTTCGGTTGCGCAACCGAAGTTGCGCAGTGTTTCAAGCGCGAGTGGATTCACACGTCCGGTGGGCTGGCTGCCGGCGCTGTAGCCCTGGAAGCGTCCGTTGGAAAGATGGGTCACCAAGCCCTCGGCGAGGATGCTGCGGGCGCTGTTGCCGGTGCACAGAAACAAGAGGTTGTAGGGGCGAGGGCTCATGGCGGGTCGAGGGGTTTGGTCCAGCAGGAGGCGGTGGCGGGGCACAGCGAACGGAATTGCGCTGTGGACTGGATCTGCGCCGGCATGTCGCCGCGCTCGGCCGGGACGTAGCCGCGTCGCGAGAAGAACGCCGCCGCGGTTTCGGTCAGCAGGACCAAGCGCAGCAGGCCGCGGGCGCGGGCATGCGCCTCCGCGCGCTCGACCAGCGCTTGGCCCAGACCGCGGCCGCGGCCGTTCGCGTCGACGGTCAGGGAGCGCAGCAAGCCGATGTCGCCGCAGGCTTGCACTGCAACCACACCCAATAGCGCTCCATCCAGCTCGGCCACGAGAAAATCGATCGTGTCGACTGCGATGTCTTCGACCGGGAGCGACGAGGCGGCGAGCAGCGCCCGCAGGGCTGGGTGGTCCGCCGCGGTTGCGGGTCGGATCGGGATCACGCGCTGCAGCCCAGGCTGGAGACGCGTACGCGCAAGCGATTCATCGGCGACTCCTTATCGCTTAGAGGGAGCGCAGGCCGACGCCGTGGCGTCGCACGGTGAACCTGCACAGCAGTTCTCGGTGAGGAAGGACAGCAGACCGTTCATCGCTTCGTAATGGGCGGAATAAATGACGAAACGCCCTTCCTGCCGCGACAGCGTCAGTCCGGCGTGAGTCAGTTCCTTCAGATGGAACGACAGCGTGGCCGGACTGATGTCCAACCGTTCGGCGATCTGTCCAGCGGGCAGGCCGTCGGTACCTTGTTCGACGAGTAGGCGGAACACCGAAAGCCGGGTTTCCTGGGCGAGGGCGGCGAGGAGGGTGACTGCGGATTTGATTTCCATAATCAAACAATAATCAAAATAACGGGCCTGCGCAAGGAAGATGATCGTTTGGCGAGCCGCTGCATAGAGTTCGAGTGGCGCCGCTCAACCCTATGGCTGCGTCCTCGCGCCTTTCCGCGACGCTACTCGGCCTCGCCGCCGTGATCCTGGCGGCGGTGGCCTGGAAACCGTGGCACTTGCCACGTCTGTCGGCACCCTCGGAGCTCGTCGACGAGGGGGCGCTCGGCGCGACACTGGGGGCGCAGGGCGCGGACGTCCCGACGGTCAGCGGCTAGGACCGCTTCGGCCTCTACCGGCAGGCACCCAACTATGTCAGCTGCCATGTCGACGGCACCGGCGGCGCCCAGTTGGAAATGCGCCTGGAGGGCCCGCAGGGCGCCGGCATAGCGTCGAAGCTCGCTCGTGCGTGATGCCACAATCGTGCCAGTGGTTAAAGCGGCCCTGCGGCAGCGTGCGTGGGCTAGCATGACGCGAGGCCCCGCGCATCGATGCGCAGGGCGGTGAAACCCCTGACACTCGCTCCGGGACCACCAGTGCGAGGCGCGCTACGGAGTATGCGATGTACGCCAAACGCCGTCAGGTATCGCTGCCTCTTGGGTGGCTAAGGTCAGCGGACCACGAGCACAGGGAGCACGCCAGCGGTAATGACCTTGCTGGTGACCGACCCTAGCAGCAAGCTCTTCAGCGCGGAACGCCCATGTGAGCCCATAACCGCCATGTCGCACTGCTCGCTGCGCGCGAACTTGGCGATGATCGCGGCCGGATCGCCCACCGCGGAACGCTCATCGAACTCGACCTTGGCCCGCTTGAGTGCCGCCCTGGCCTTGCTCAGCGCGTGACGAGCGTTCTCCGCGTGATAGCGCTCGACCTCCTTCGCGCCCAGGCTGACCGCGACGCTGCGCATCAGCGGCGGATCCGCATACAGCAACAGCAGTGGCGGGGGCGTGTCGAATTGAGCGGAAATTTTTGCCGCGTAGCGCACGGCACGCAGCGCGTTGTCGCTGCCATCCACGGCGACCAGGATTTTCATCTGTGTGCTCCGTTTCATGAAAGTAATGCGGATGTGGTTTCAGCGAACCCGCACGCGGTTGTCCACCGACCGAACCCCCGCCGTTAACCACGCCGCGTCCTCCACAGCATTGCGTGCGCGCCAGTCGGCGACTTTGCCCTTTAAGACGACCTGACCACTCTCGTCCACGGCCACGCGGATCCGCGCGGAGTCCATGTCGGCGCGGCGCCGCATTGCATCCTTGATTGCACGCTCTATATCCTGACGCCGGCCGACCTTGCGGATCTCGATCCGGTTATCGATTCCAGACACCCCGGCGAGCCGGCGTAGATCCTGTTCGACCCGGCTGCGCTGATACTGCCAATCCACGTCGCCGATCAGCGCCAAACGACCGTGCTCGACCGTGACCTTGATCGCGTCGCGCGGCAAGGTCGCATCCCAAGCCAAGACGTCCGTCGCGCGCTTGGCCAGCACTTCATCCTCGACACAGGCGGCGCTATCGCAGCGTACCTGAACGTCGACGATTACCCCGCGCACGCCTTTGACGCGCGCGGCGGCGTCCACCAGCGCATGCTTTTCGGCCAGGCTGTGCACGTGGCCGGTGAGGTGGACGATGCGGTCTTCCACGTGGACGCCGATACCACTGGCATCCACCCGCGGATCGAAGCTCATCTCTTGAATGACGTATCGACGCAGTTTCTCGCTGTTCACCGTCGCTCTCCCAGGGAGGTTCGGGACCATTGCGCGCCCACGTTGGGCATCGCGGCTTGATCCAGATCAAGTCGGGGAACGGCAGCAGGTACCTCATCAGCGCGTTTATTGATCCAGATCATGCTGGCTGGCCCCCGCAGGCGTGCAATGCGCTCGAACCGACCGCAGGAGAACCCGCCCATGTACAAGAGCTTGCTGCTTCCGCTGAGCGGCCACGACGGCGACGCCGATGCGCTGTATGTGGCCACCCGCTTGGCCGCCCTGCATGGCGCGCACCTGCAGGTGCTGGAGATGGTCGACCTGCCGCCGCCAATGGTGCATCCGTGGGGCATGATGCCGGACTTGGCCACGGTGCAATCGCACACCGAGTTACGCGAACATGGGCAGAGCCGCCTGGCCGCGTTGCGCGAGCGCTTGTCGATCGAGACCATCCGTTGGGATGCTCGGGTCACCGAAGCTCTCCACCTTAGCGCTCCACGCGTTGCTGCGCGTGAGGCATTCGACTGCGATCTGGTCGTGCTCGGCGGTGCGATTGGCGACACTCTTGAGGCGGCGGCGCCGCGCGAGTACTTCGCCGCGGCGCTATTCGAATCCGGCTGTCCGGTGCTGGTGGTGCCGCCGCGGTGTGACCCGGTGGTACCCATGCGCCGCGTCGTGATCGCCTGGCAGCCTACCCGCGAGGCGGCGCGCGCGGTGCGCGACGCGCTGCCCTTGCTGGCGACGGCCAAGTCAGTGGACGTACTGGCGATCGATGATGGCCGCGGTGTCGACGTCGAGCCGTCCGGCCGGCGCCTGATGGAGCATCTACGCCGCCACGGCGTGGATGCCTCGTGGGTCGCGCGCGCCGCGGGCGAGGATAGCGTCGCCTGCCGTGTGTTGGAGTTCGCACGGCTCAACGGAGCGCACTTAGTGATCGCCGGTGGCTACGGCCATTCGCGCCTACGCGAATGGGCGCTGGGCGGCGCCACGCGCGAGCTGTTGATCGCCGCCGACCTTCCGGTGTTGTACGCGCATTGAAATTGAACCGACCGTTGTTTCATCGCCGGAGCCTTGCCATGACGCATTGCCGCCCTAATCGCCCACAGGAATCGCCCGAACTCGCGCTACGCCGGCAATTGCGGTGGATCGAAGACGACGTGGTGTTTTCATTGTTCGACGTCCCGCCGGCGCCTGTCGTGGCCCAGGCCAACGCATCCCACGAACCGGGTCGTGGTGGGCGATGGCTTGCACGCTGCCGCGATTGGTGGCGGCGCCAGCGCCAAGCCCGGACCGACTCTCATCGATTCGAACGTGCTTCCGCGCCGCGCCGGAGACCGACATGACCGCCACTATGCTAGCCGCCGTTGCCTATACGCTGGGCGCACCTTTGCACCTGTCTGAACTGCCCGTGCCCACGCCCGGACGCGGCGAAGTGCTGGTGGAGATCCGCGCCAGCGGCGTGTGCCATACCGACTTGCACGCAGTGCGCGGCGATTGGCCGGTCAAGCCATCGCTCCCGTTTATCCCAGGCCACGAAGGTGCTGGCATTGTGGTTGCGCTCGGCCCGGGCGTGGAACACCTGCGGGTCGGCGATGCGGTCGGCATCGCCTGGCTGCACGATGCCTGCGGTCGCTGCGAGCACTGCATCGCAGGCTGGGAAAGTCTGTGCGAACGCCAGCGCAATAGCGGCTACAGCGTCAACGGCACGTTCGCTCAATATGCGCTGGCCCACGCCGATTACGTCGCGCGTCTGCCGCGCGACTGCGACTTCGCCGCGATCGCCCCGATCCTGTGCGCCGGCGTCACCAGCTACAAGGGCATTCGCGAGACCGACACGCGTCCGGGCCAGTGGTTGCTGGTGTCCGGTATCGGAGGCCTAGGCCATTTGGCGCTGCAGTACGGTCAGGCGATGGGCCTGCGTACGCTGGCCGTTGATGTGAGTGCGGCTAAGCTCGAACTGGCGCATTCGCTCGGCGCTGAAGCCGCGATTGACGCCGCCGCGCCCGACGCGGTGCAGACAGTGCTAGACATCACCGGAGGCGGCGTACACGGCGCGCTGGTCACCGCGATCGCGCCGCCGGCGTTCTCGCAAGCCTTGCGCATGGTGCGCAGGCGCGGCACGGTTAGTTTGGTCGGGCTACCGCCGGGCGAGTTTGCCTCTCCGATCTTCGATGTCGTGCTCAAGCGGATCACCCTGCGCGGCTCCATCGTCGGTGGGCGCCAGGATCTGGCCGAAGCGGTCGCCTTCGCGGTCGACGGCAAGGTCAGAGCCAGCATCGAGCGCTTCCGTCTGAGCGAGGTCAATGCCGTGCTCGGGCGCTTGCAGACCGGCGGCATCGAAGGCCGCGCGGTGCTAGAGCTGGGGGGCTGAGCCCGCGCCATGGCGCCGGTCGCGCTGCCGTCGTTCGTCGGCCTGGGGGTGGCGCTCGCGGTCGGCCTGCTGGTCGGATTGGAGCGCGAGCGCGCCCATCGCGGCCGCTCCGCGCGTCAACTCGCGGGCATACGCAGCTTCGCCCTGAGCGCGTTGATCGGGGCCACTGCGGTGCAACTGGGTCAAGTGGGTTTGCTGGTGGCCGGCGCGACCCTGGGGGCGCTGGTGGTCGCCGGCTACCTCGGCACCCGTCGGCGCGATCCCGGCCTGACCACCGAGGCGGCATGGCTGCTGACGTTCCTGATCGGCGCGCTAGCCATGCGCGAGGCTGCGGTGTCCGCCGCGCTCGGCGTGGCACTGGCGATCTTGCTGGCCGCGCGTGAGCACCTGCACCGCTTCAGCCGCCACTGGATCGGTCACGAGGAACTGCGTGGCCTGCTGCTGTTGGCCGCATGCGCGTTCATCGTCCTACCGCTGTTGCCGGATCGGGCGCTCGATCCGTGGGGCGCGATCAACCCCCATCAGCTGTGGACACTGGCGGTCGGGGTGATGATCGTCAGCGCGGCTGGCTATCTGGCGACGCGCGTGCTCGGCGCGCGCGCGGGGCTGCCGATCGCCGGCCTGGCGGGGGGATTCGTGTCCAGCACCGCCACGGTCGCGGCAATGGCGGAACGCGCGCGCATTCAGCCATCGCTTGCGCCCTTGGCGGCGAGTGCGGCGCTGATGTCCAACATCGCGACCGTGCTGCAACTGGCCCTGGTGCTGGGGCTGTTTTCGCCCGCCCTTCTGGCCTGGGCGGCACCGGCGCTGGCCGGCGCCGGCCTGGGTGCCCTGGCCGCCGCGTGGCTGGCCGCGCGCGCGGTTGCCCCCGACGCCGGTACCGGTGAGGCGGCGGCGGAGCGCCCGTACGATCCCTTGTCAGCGCTGCGGCTGTCGGCGTTGCTGGCCGGGGTTTTGATAGCCGCGTCATTGGCGCGCGCTTGGCTCGGCGCAGAAAGCCTGCCTTGGGTGCTGACCCTGGCCGGTCTGGCCGACGTGCACGCAGCCGCGGCGGCTGCGGCGCAAACGGTCGCGCAGGGCGGCCAGGCCGGTCCGGCTCAGTACGGACTACTCGGCGCGTTCGCGGTCAACGGCGCGGTGAAATGCCTAGTCGCGGTCACGCGCGGCAGCCGCGACTACGCGTGGCGAGTCGCCGTGGGCGTGGCGGCGATGCAAGTGGCGTTCGTCCTGGGCGCCGTCTTGGCAAGTCATTGAAGGCTTAGCTTTTGCGCGAGCGTGCGGCGAGCTCTTCGTAGCGGCGGCGGAATGCGTCAAGGCTCTCCTCATCGAGCTCCTCGATGTCCATGAGCGCGTTGTTGGCCTGTTCGGTCGCGCGGATGAGTTCGTCCAACTTGATCTGGATCGCCTCGGTATCCCGGCTCTGGGTGTTCTGGATTAAGAACACCATTAGGAAGGTGACGATGGTTGTGGCGGTATTGATCACCAGTTGCCATGTATCGGAAAAGCCGAATAGGGGGCCCGATGCCAACCAGGCGGCGATCGTGAGGGCCGCTAGACTGAATGCCGCTGGACGTCCCGCGAATCGCGAGGACAACTTGGCGAGGCGATCGAAAGTGTGGGCGACGGACATGGGAATGCTCCGACTGCGCGTTAGAGATCGATGCGGCGACGGCTAAAGTGGCAATTCGTACACAACCAGGGATGCGTCGCCTGGTTCGGCGCGGACACGAAACCCGAGGTACATCGCCAGTTCCCGCATGTCGGCGTTCTCGGCCATGTCGACCGAGTACATACGTTCGATCCCGCGAGCGCGCGCGATATCGATCAAGTGCCGCATCAGGGCGGTGCCCAGGCCTTGGCCTTGCCACTGATCGGCAACCACCACCGCGCATTCGCAGTTGACCGCGTCCGGATCCGAGCTGAAGCGCGCCGCGCCGACAATGCGCTCCGCATCGGCTTCGCAGGTCACAGCGACCAGCGCCGCGTCGTGGATGGGGTCGATATTCACCAGGCAATCGAGCATCCGCTCGCTGGGCGCGCTTATCTGTCCCAAGAACCGGTGGCGTCGCGACTCATCGGACAGGCCTGCAATGAAAGCGCGTTCGCTCTCTCGGTCCGCCGAAGCAATGGGGCGGATACGCACCCGGCTGCCGTCGCGAAGCGTCTGGCTCATTGCGGCATCGATGTCGGAGCAACGCCATGGACATCGTTCATGACTGCTTCTCGAAAGGAGGGTGAAAGAAGCTTGATCCCTCTGGGCGCTCAGTTATTGACATGGATCAAGCCCGCCGACGCATGGGTCTGATCCAAGTCAATAAAGTGCCCGGGCGACGAGAATAAGTGCGGCCTGAGTCCGACTGAGGCGACGCCGATGTACAAAGATCTTTTGCTGCCCATGATGTCTGGAAGAATTCCGGACCCCGCGCTACAAGCCGCGCGCACCTTGTGCAAGCAGTGGAACGCCCGCTTGACCGTGCTGGTCGGCGTCAGCCACGCGCAACCCGAACCGATGGCCTGGGAATACTTTTCCGGCAGCTTAGGATCGACGATGCAGGAATGCGCTGAGACTACCGTGCGCGCGATGGCTGAAGCAGCCGACGCCCGGCTGCGCGAAGCCGGCATCGAATACGAATCTGTCGAACGTCCCTGTCGTGGGCAACCCCTGCGCAAATGTGCATGGAGCACGCACGCTTGGCCGACGTAATCCTGCTCGAAGCCGACCCGCCCGGCGCATTGCACCCACACCGCTTGTTCGGGGAACTGGCCGCCAGCGGCGGCCGCCCGATCCTGTCGTTACCGACCGGTTCGGGAGCGATTGCAATGGAGCGAGCGCTAATTGCTTGGAACGCTACCCGGGAGGCTACGCGCGCGATCCACGACGCGATCCCTTGGCTGCAACGCATGCGCGCGGTGGAGATTTTGGTGGTCGAAGACGGTCGCTTCCAGGCGCACGCCCAGGATGCGCTGATCTGCGCGCACTTGCGAAGGCACGGCGTCGAAGCCCAGATCGTTCGCCGCAGCTCATCTGGAGGCGACGCAGGCCAAACAATCCGTGTCTATGCTGCGGAGAGCCGCACCGATCTGATCGTGGCCGGAGCTTACGGACATCCGCGCGTCATGGAAATGGTGTTTGGTGGGGCAACTCGGAGTCTCTTGGCGAATTCGCCAGCGCCCGTCTTCTTCTCCCGCTGACTGCCTGTTGGTACGTTAAATGAAGTCGATATTAGACTGCCGAGAGCTTGTTGGTCGCTTGAGGTCGTACGGTGCCTGAATGCTTTCGGCCCTGCGTCTTGGCCGTCCTAGCAAGGGGACCTCGGTGATCGGCGTCCGCCTGCTTAGGCCGGCTCTCGGCCCCGGTGCCACCCTGACGCGTCAGCCGGGGCGGGGCGCGGTCATTGGCCAGTCGTAGCCTGGGTCTGCCGTAGGGGGCTGCGGAGGCGGGCCATCATGATCTAAGATATCTGTGGATGATCGTAGGCAACCCTGGGTAATCAAGAGAGTTGGATTCCGGTTGCCCACGCTCCACCACGCCGTTACGTCAAACGGCTTTCCCCGCCTCTCCGCGCCTTACGAAAACGCCTTATTTTTGGCCTTTTCGTCGTGCGCCTGTGGTTTTGGAGAAAATGGCGCGCGCCAATTCTGGCGAAATTTTCGCCACTTTTTCTCCGTTTTCTCCGCGGCTGTGGACCGAAAACCACAGGCCCGAATTTTCGGGGACTTACGGATCAATGAGTTAGCTGTGGACTTGTCAAGCGAGTTTTTTCGCGATCAATATATCTGCAAAGACTCTAATGGCGGTCTAAAGGGGCGAGATACCGTGGACATCTTACCGATTAAGGATAGCGGTCTTTCCGCAACGGCTTATACGTTCTTCTTTTGGTTTTCGCGGTTTGAGTTCGCCCTGAAGCAGAACGGATATTTGAAGTCGCAAAAAACAGGTGACGACGCCGATCCGAGTTGGGCGCAATTTGAGAGGCAGCACCATGCTACCTACGTTCCGTCGACGAGGGACGCGCGTTGTTAGCCAGGCCTCCGAAACGTCAGGTTATAGGTAGCAACGGCGAGTTGGAGTGGAAAGATCTGGGAATGGGAAACTGTCGATCCGACCTCGACAAAGTTGTGCTGTGCGTCAAGCGCATTCGGAATAATCTCTTTCACGGCGGCAAACATGGAGGAGATGAGTGGGACGACCCTCAGCGAACTGAGCAACTACTGGTGCTGGGAATTGCGTTATTGGGGCAACTCGCGGTCCACGCGCAGCTTGAGAGTGACCTCAAAAGAGCGTATTGACGCGAGCGTCTAAGCTCACGTTTGTGTTGGGAAGCGCAAGAGCATTCAGGAACGGAGCAAAGATGTACGTGCATTTCCAGATACCGGAGCTGAAAATAGAATCAATGTCCTTTTCGATGTTCTGGTTAAAGTCATTGTTCGGAGGCGGGATTTCGAGCAACTTTGAGGTCAACTCGCTCGCGATCTTGTTTGTCCGCCTCACAGACGCGGCAGTCTTCGAATACTCGTCCGGTCGCGATGCATTTCTCACATTCTGGAACACGAATAGAGATCGAGTTAACCTCGGTGCCATGCATCGGGCATCGTCCTGCTTCGAGAATTGCCTTTCCAATGCGCACAGAGCCACGCTTGCCTTCAGCAGGCTCAGAAACCACCCAAGCGGTGATCCACTGAGTAAGGTGCTTCAAAGCTATAGACCAGAATTCATTCGCGAGAGTTATGCCGGGAAGCTCCGCGCGATGCGTAACGAGGTTCACCATACAGAGAGCAGCCTAATGAAGGGGCGGTTAGGGGCCCAAGTTCCGATTCTGCTCAAGCCCGATGGGATCGAAACAGCTCATCCGACGGAGGTCGGTCAAACTGATAAAACATTCGATCGCTTGGTCATTGGGCAGCATCAGATGCTGCTATCCGATATCGCTGCCGCGCTGGAGGAGATGGCGGACTACTGCAGAATCATCGGTGAAGCCCCTTCCGCCACGACAGGAGTTCCCGCTTCATGAGTCTGGAAAAGTCACTTTCAGTTTGGAGGGGTGTATGACGTATTACGCGTCTTATGGATTCAGTAGCTATGATGTTGCTGGCGCAGTCGCCGAAGCGGTTCTGCATGACATCCGTGTTAACTGCTTGGGTATCCAAGGGTTTCCGCAGATCCAAATTTCCCGCTCTGATGGATTTAAATTTGACGTTGCGCTTGGCTGGCATGATTCGGCCAAGTCATCAGTCAGATTCAGTTTGACACTGTCAGAAGCGCAGAGTGCGGTGAAGAAGTTCCGCGCTAAGGCCGGCTATGATCCGGCAATCTTCGACAGAGTGCAGGAAGCGCTCGCGAAGCTGGAAGGGGCGGTAAGCGAAGAGTTTCGGGCAAGGATCACCAGTGCGAGCGATGGTCCGCGGCTTGCTTGAGGGAGCGCGAGACATTTGTGAATTGGCCCGGCGTGTCGAGAGCGCGCGCATGACTTCAGCTACGGGGCAGCCGGAATAGAGATGGCCGCTCCTCGACTCGCAAAGCGTCCGTTTTATCGGCTCGCCTCGCGAAGCTGAGGCGTCAGCTGTTCTTGACGAGTGTCCGCTTACCGATTGAGTTGGTCTTCCGAGCAGTAGGCTTGGCCAAGCCGGGAATCAGGAAATCAGCGGGGTGCTGGCCAAACCTGACGTTCTTAGCTAACCAACGCGGCATGCTCCCTCGGCCTGACCAAGTGTTGCGCTCGTTGTCTGAGGCGCGGTACTTGGGCGCGACCTTGGTCGGCTTACGACGTGCTCCCCGCTTCCGTCGAGTCGGTGAGCTGCCGACTGATCGCCGAAGCCCTCGCTCTACCCGAGAACTAAGGTGAGAGGCTGGCCTTCCCGGTGACTTACGTTCAACAGGATAGCTACGGACTTGTCAAGCGAGTTTTTTCGCGATCAACTCAGCTTTCGATAAGTCGTCGGCGCTTTCCTGTGAGTGATTAGCCGTTGGGCAAACGCCATCTACAGTTGCATAAATAGACGCCTGACGCTGTGGTGACTATTCGACGGTCGCCTTTGCCGAGCATTAAGTTAGGAAAAAACTCCCCGGCATAGCCGGGGAGTTTCTTGCGCCCGAATTAGGGTAGCCTATACGGGCCAATATCAAAATTCGCAAATAAAACCCTCACATGTCCTTCGATGCCGAGGTGAACTCCATCAGAAAGATCGATGGTGAACGTCGTGCTTACTTTATACTTGCTTACATTAATCTCCTCCGTTCTTGATAGCACACCATCCTTGAATCGGATCTCGGTCTTATCGAGTGTTATGCCTACTATTTTAAAAGTACCGGTAAGGAGATACTCGTTATTACTAGGATTGGTCACTTGTCCATGCAATGATCCGAAGGGTATGGGCACATCGAAGTCAATAGGAAATGTGGATTCACCGCTTGTTGAAGTGGATGTCACGCCGTACGCTTGAGCTCCAGGCGGAGCCAGAACTGAACGTGCGCTATCATTGCGCCGATATTGATCTACGAGCTCTTTCGCAAAAGCATCCGCGAATTCCGCATCCTGCGAAAAATTAGGGTGTTCTTCGCGATGATTTTCTATTGCCTCAAGAGCAACGAACCGCGCAAAATCCGATATCGAATCCTTCGAGACGGAACGATCGTCCATTTTGATCTCCATGCTTGTGAAGTGAGGTTGCGCGCCATCTTGGCTAGTCTTGGTTCGCGCGGAGTTAATCCTATCCCTGACTGCCGACTCTTGGATGAGCCTGCGATCACCGTGAAAGTTGGATGGGCATATACTTTGGGTGCTATAGCGCCTTCTGCGGGGCAGCCAGGGCTAGAACTGTAGTGACGCGCGTTTTCTGTCACCGAATGTTTTTATCTGTACAGATAAACACTTTCCGGCGCGTATACATATAAATAGTCGGCGGCCGACAGTCTCCTTATGCGGCGAGCGACGTTTCTTATTTTGGCAATCGCATTTACTATCTACGCCCAGCCTAGAAGCAAAACAGCAGCGATGCCGCCGGCATCGCCGATCTGGAATTATAGGAGCCCTAGTCTCGCCCAAATCCAGGGTAGTATCGCGGCAACTCCCTTTTTACCGCGGCGAATCGAGAGGCCCGCGGGCGGCTTGCCTCGCAGGCCGCGCGCCGCAGCCGGCCGGCGCCTCGCGGCATCGACGCGCAGACGGTGGAGCGAACTGGCGGGGATCCCTAATGCGAAGCCACTTCGCGGCTCGACTTGGATGAAGGATTCTGTGTCATCACTTCTTAACGAGCGTCCTTTTGCCTATGGAGCTCGTCGTGCGCCAGTTGGTTTCGCGATGCCCGGAATCAGAAAGTCAGTAGCGTGCTGCCCGAACCGGATCTTCTTGGTTAGCCAACGCGGCATGCTCCCTCGGCCTGACCAGGTGTTGAGCTCGTTGTCTGGGTCGCGGTACTAAGGCGAGACCTTGGTGGCCTTCCGACGTGCTCTTCGTTTCCGCCGTGTCGGCTGCGTTTCCGGCTGATCGCCAAAGAGTTCCTCGATTGTGTAGCCGTTGCGAGCTGCGAGCGCGACTGCCTGCTTGCGCACCGATGGCAGCGGGGCGGCGTTTTGATAGAAGCTGCTTCCTCTTCTCTGCGGCAACCAGCAGGGAAGTCACGTCGCGCAGGCTGAGCTTTTCGATTTCGATATGCATGCCGTCCAGGTCGGCTGCACCTTTAGGCTCAAGCGGCGCTACCGAAGACCGAATCGCCGAACCGGCCATCGTTCTGTTGCTCGGCTATATTAGAAGGTCTTCCCAGGTCACTCTCACGGCGTCAACGCATGCAGGCGATTTCGACAGTTCTCCGAAACAGAATGTGGCTTGGCTTCTTAGTGTTGTGCGCCGCGCTCTTGACCGAAGGCTGCACTCGCGCGAACACCCAGACGAAAGATCTGGGGGCTGATGTTGACGACGTCGCCGCTAACCTGATCAAGCAGCCTTTGCTCCACTCGGCCTCGATCGGGGTCGTGTACCGGGGCAAGGAGATCGTTCGCCATCGTGGTGACATGCGATCCGGCCAGAAGAACCCGCCGACGGATGCAACGCTTTACGAGATCGGCTCGCTAAGCAAGACGCTCGCCGGGACCCTGATGGCCAAGGCCGTTGTGGAGCGCAAGGTGAGTCTCGACGACGATATCCGAATGTATCTGAGCGAGGCGTACCCGAATCTGCAGTACAAGGGTGAGCCCATTCGCATCCGCCACCTGTTGTCCCACACCAGTGGCCTGCCGAACATGTTGCCTGAGCGCGCAAATGTAGTGCTCGCTGACTTTACCGACCGACGCACGCCTGGTGAACTCAATGTCGTCTATGCGCATTACGGCCAAGCGGAGTTCTTCAAGGACCTTCACACCGTCGATATTCCACGGGGCCCCGGAAAGAAGTACGCCTACTCCAGTGCCGGCACGGAGCTGACGGCGCATATTCTCGAAACGGTTTACAAGCGCGACTACGAGTCGCTGCTACGCGAATTCTTCCACGACTCGGCGGCGATAACCGATACCCGCATCCGGCTGAGCGGTCCAGAAGCGAGCCGGCTGGCGATCGGCTACCACAGCGACAATCCCGTTCCGACCACGCCGATGCCGCAGCTGCCTTGGGGCGCATCCGGGAACGTGAAGGCAACCGTCCCGGACATGATGAAGTACCTAAAATTCCAGTTGGCTAATGGCCCCGTCGTTAAGGAGTCGCATCGTCCCCTGGTCGAATTCGATTCCGAGTTCAGCATCGGCTATTTCTGGAACATCGTCGCTGGCGATAGCTTGAAGGGCGTCTATTACGCGCATCATGGCGGCGTGCCACGCTCGCAGTGCTACATCTATATCGTGCCGAAATACGATCTGGGCATCTTCGTCATTACTAATCAGAGCGGTGACCAGACCGCAAACTATATGGAAGCGGCGATCGATACGCTCGTGGAGAGAATCGCGGCACGGGAAAACATCGCGAGTTAGAAGCGCGAGTCGCGAGCCTTCGGCCAGTAATAACTGGCGCGCAGTCACTTGGGTTTTCGGTAGCGTCGTGGACAACATGCCTGCCCGCGAGCCTCCTGCGAAGCGGCGATGCGGGGCGGACGAGCGCACCGAGCGGCTTGACCGACCCAGCCTACTCCGGCTGCGAGTCGCTGGGATGGTGAACGCCATCGCTGACCAGCACCGGATCGAGCAATAGCGGATCAACGCCTTCCAGACAACCGACGTTGACGCCGTATTCGTTGGGATCGGAGCGCCGCTGGTGATGGGTATAGACGCCGCACACCGAGCAGAAGTAATGCTTGGCCGTTCGGGTATGGAACTGGTAGAGCCTCAGCGCTGCGTGTCCCCGAACGACTCGCAGATCGGGCAGTGGCACCGTTGCCGCAATTGCGCCCCGGCGGCGGCATAGCGAACAGTCGCAACGCTGCGGATCGACGATGCCGTGCGGCAGCCGCAGCTCCAGTTCCACCGCGCCGCAATGGCAGGTGGCGCGGTGGATCGGTCCGATCGTCGTGCCGCCGACGGATCGAATGCGTGTTGCGCTCACGAAGCCTTTCCTTCGCCGCGGAAGCGCCGGCTGCGCCAGGCCAGCATCTGTCCGACCACCGCGGTCGCCAGCAGGCAACTGTTGGTGACGACGAATACCCAGTTGTCGAGCAGGACGCTGTACACCACAAATCCCAGCGAGGCCGCACATTGTCCGATGAACAGCCAGCTCGACACGCCCTCCTGATCTGGGCTGCGGGCTTGCTTGACGATTTGGCGCACCAAGGTGGCGATCAGCACAGCGGAGGACATCCATCCGATCCAGTCCGATTGCATGGGACCAAAAGCCTCCAGTCTTGGGCGTATGGCGGGGCCCGTTCCACCGAGGGGCGTGAATCCGGCAGACGGCGGTCGTCACTGTGCTTTCCCGCGGTTCGTAGCCGCTGCCGCGGTCGTCAAATACGCTGCAACGCCCATGGTTAGGGATCTGCGAAGGCGACCGCCCGCCGCGAAGACGTCGAACGAACACCCGCCGGGCGATGAAGCTACACCGGCTGGCACGGCCATTGAGGTGGGCATGGGAATCCTGGAACGAAAGCGTTGGACGCGGCGGCAGGTCGGCGCCTGGTTGCTCGGCGCTGTCCTGACGACCGCCTTGGTGGCATGGATCGCGGTGAACTTGGCCGGTCCGGAAAAGCGCATTCACCGCCTGCCGGAGCACCGCTACGGAGTGGAAGATCCGCAGTTCCGGCGCGAAATGTCGATCATGCTCGGGCCGGGCATCGTCGCCGGCAATGAAGTCGTGGATCTGCAGAACGGCGACGAGATCTTCCCGGCGATGCTGGAGGCGATTGCGGCGGCGCGGCGTTCGATCACCTTCGAGACTTACATCTATTGGTCAGGCGAGGTCGGCCGGCGTTTCAGCCGTGCGCTGGCCGAGCGCGCGCGCGCCGGCGTCGAGGTGCGCCTGACCGTCGACTGGCTCGGCAGCGCCAAGATGGATGCGGACTTGCTCGATGAGATGCGCAGCGCCGGGGTGCAGATCGAGCGCTATCGCCCGTTGGACTGGTACAGCTGGGACCGGTTCAATAACCGGACCCATCGCAAGCTCCTGGTGGTCGACGGCGCCGTGGCCTTCACCGGCGGTGTCGGCATCGCCGATCAGTGGCGGGGACATGCGCAGGACCCCGAGCATTGGCGCGAGGCGCATTTCCGCCTGCGTGGTCCGGCGGCCGGCCAGTTCCAGGCCGCCTTCAACAACAACTGGATCAAGATGACCGGCCGGCCTCTCTCAGGGCCGGCCTATTTCCCGTCGTTGGCGCCGGTCGGCGGCGTCGACGCGCAGATGTTTCTCAGTTCGCCCACCAGCGGCAGCGAGAGCATGCATCTGATGTACTTGATGGCGCTCACCGCCGCGCGGCGTTCGATCGATCTGTCTGCGTCGTATTTCGTTCCGGACGAACTCATCGTGCAAGCGCTGCTGCGCGCGCGCTTGCGCGGCGTGCGCGTACGCATCCTGGTCCCCGGCGAGCACACCGATTCGGAAACCGTAAGGCTCGCGTCAAAGGCGCAATGGGGCGCCCTACTCGCGGCGGGCGTCGAATTCCACGAATATCGGCCGACGATGATGCATGTGAAGATGTTGATCGTGGACGACTACCTGGTGTCGGTTGGTTCGACCAATTTCGACATCCGATCGTTCCGGCTTAACGATGAGGCCAGCCTCAACGTGTACGACCGTGGATTCGCCCAGCGCATGCGCAGGGTGTTCGAGAGCGATCTGGCTCGGTCCAGCCCCTACACGCGCGACGCGTGGCTGCAACGGCCCTGGCATCAGCGCGTCCGCGAGGCCTTGGTCCGCCCTTTGCGTTCGCAGCTGTAAGGCAGGCGTGCGGTGGCTCGGTGATCGGCTTGCGATCGCG
The DNA here is from genome assembly GCF_023617245.1 of Lysobacter enzymogenes. Taxonomy (NCBI): domain Bacteria; kingdom Pseudomonadati; phylum Pseudomonadota; class Gammaproteobacteria; order Lysobacterales; family Lysobacteraceae; genus Lysobacter; species Lysobacter enzymogenes. Next base: position 5,465,310 of record NZ_CP067396.1, on the reverse strand, counting down.
GTGGCTGAGGTGCGCGCATCGGTCGAAATGCCGATGATTGCTCACCGGTCGTCCATTCTAGGAACCGCGGGTCGTCATGAAGGCGTCGCCGCGGCAGTCGGGTCTCCGCCGGCGCAACCTGTCACGGATGCAGCGAACGCGACTGCGCGCAGCGCGCGTGCACCGACTGCTTGAGTACCGCGAGGGCCACCGCAGTGCGGCGCCGGCTCGGTGCGGCGACGCAATCGGCGGGTATCCGCACCGTCAGGTCGCGCATGTGCGCATCGATCGCGGTGGCTGCGATGCATACATCGGTCGAAATGCCGGTGATGGCCACTTCGCGGCAGCCGCAATGCTCAAGAAGCACCGCCAGCGGCGTGGAATGAAAGGCCGACTGTTTGGGCTTGAGCACGTAGAAGTCGTCCGCCTCCGGCGCCAGCAAGTCCGCTATCGGCGCGCCGCGGCAAGACTCGTGGCGGCAGACCGCGACCAGTTCGCGGAAATCGGCATGCCACTGGCCGAAGTTGTCGTTGGCGTAGATCACCGGCGCGCCGACGCGGCGGAAGCGACGTTTCAGCGCGGCGATACGGCGCGCGGCCGGCAGCGCCTGCTTGAGCAGCGCCTGCCCGTCCGCGAAATCGAGGAAGTTGAACATGTCGACGATCAGCAGGGCGATCTGGGGCGGGGCGGCGTTCGTCATCGGTCATCGATTCCGCGACGGCTCGGGCGTTGGCGAAAGCAAGCTTTTGGAAAAGCTGCCTCCGGACAGGTTAGCGCGCCGCGAAGAGTGGGGCGACCGCGCTGGATTCACGTGATCGGAAGAAGTACGGCGTTATTTTCGATGCCCTGTCCATTGGGAGCAATCGACGATGGCCAAAAAACCTACCCGTTCCAAAGGCGGTGCATCGGATCACCTCGTCCAGGCCAGTGCCACTTCGCAGCGGCAGCAGGCCATTCAGGCCGACGTGGAGCGCAAGGACGCCAGGAAGGCGGGGAGTTCGGGCAAGCGGGAGCCGGTCCAGGCCGGGCCTCGGCAACATCCCGAAAATCCGCTGCCCAAGCAGCATCAGTCCAAGCCCGGCCACGAGCACCTGCTCGAGCCCGCGCCGGAATTCCTCGCGCGCGACTATCGCGGCAGCGGCAAGCTCGATGGGAAGGTCGCTCTGGTGACGGGCGGCGACTCGGGCATCGGCCGCGCGGTCGCGGTGCTGTACGCGCGCGAAGGCGCGGACGTGGCGATCGTCTACCTGAGCGAACACCAGGACGCACACGACACCCGCGCCTGCATTGAGGAAGAAGGCCGGCGGAGCCTGGCCATCAGCGGCGATGTACGCGATTCGCGGTTCTGCGCGGATGCGGTCGCGCAGGTCGTCGATGCCTTCGGCCGACTCGACATTCTGGTCAACAACGCCGCGTTCCAGGAGCACAGCGACACGCTCGAGGATCTCAGCGACGCACATCTGCAGGAAACGTTGCAGACCAACATCGCCGGCTACTTTTACATGGCGCGCGCCGCCTTGGCGCACCTGCCGCGCGGCGGCGCCATCATCAACACCGGTTCGGAAACCGGCCTTTTCGGCAACGCGCGTTTACTGGATTACTCGGCCACCAAGGGCGCGATCCACGCCTTCACCAAGTCGCTGGCCAGTCAATTGCTGCCTCGCGGTATCCGAGTCAACGCCGTCGCGCCAGGACCGGTATGGACGCCCCTCAACCCTGCCGACCGCTCTGCGGAAGAAATCGCCAAGTTCGGTCGCGACAGCGACATGGGGCGCCCGGCTCAGCCCGAGGAGATTTCGCCCGCCTATGTCTTCCTCGCGTCGGCGGTGATGTCGTCGTATATCAATGGCGTGGTCTTGCCGGTCATGGGAGGACCGCATGGATAACGACGCGGTCGCGAACAAAGGCGTGTCGACGGGATGCTCTGCTCAGGCAGCCCTCCGCGTAGTCCGATGGCCTGAGCCGGAATGTTCCAGCTCGTTCGCTACCCGCTTCACTTCGGCATTCTAGGTGAATACTTCAGGTTCGATGCGAGACGGCATCCGTCGAGGTGACGAAAACCTTCGCATCGCAGCGCGCCAGGTTAAGAACCCTTCGCTCCGTCGCGACGCGCGCTACATGAGCGTTCGACGAATCTTCGCCCCGTGCGGACAATTTGGATCCGCTTGGAGAAAAGCGATGACGAGCAATAAAGAAGCGCGCGATTTGAATCGCGATCCCATCACCGGCACTCCGGGATCTCATCCGATCGGAGTGGGTGTGGGCGGCGTAGGCGGCGCTGCCGCGGGTATGGTGCTGGGCGCGCTGGGAGGCCCGATCGGTATGCTGATCGGTGGCGGCATCGGCGCGATCGCCGGCGCTTCGGCTGGCAAGGGCGTGGCCGAGAAGATCGACCCCACCGGAGAGGCCGGCTATTGGCGGGAGGAGTACACCCGACGTCCTTATTACGATCCCAAGTACGATTACGACCGGGACTACGGCCCGGCCTATGCGTATGGCGCGACCGCGCGCTCGAACCTTGGCGATCGTTCCTGGGACCCGTCTACCGAAGTCGAGCTCGAGCGCGAATGGGCCAAGGCGCGAGGAGACTCCAGGCTCGAATGGAGCGATGCGCGCGCGGCGGTGCAGGACTCCTGGGGCCGGGCCGACCGCACCTACCGCACCTACGAGGCCACGGACCGGTACCACGAGTCCCGGTTCGATCAAGCGCCGTACCGCGACGAAGGCGCGCAATACGGCGACTACCGCCCGGCGTATCGCCTCGGCACGCAGGCGCGGCACCAGTACGCCGATCGCGAATGGGATGATCGACTGGAATCCGAACTCGGCGAGTGCTGGAACAACGTCAAAGGCGAATCGCGGCTGGGCTGGGACAAGGCCAAGTCCGCGGCCAAGGATGCGTGGCACAGCGTCGAGCGGGCTCTTCCCGGCGACGCCGACAAAGACGGTCGCTGAGAGCGACTATTGAGCGCCTTCCTTGTCCAGGAAGAGGGCGATGGATGACTGAGCAGGCCCAAGGCGGCTACCGCTTGGGCCTGCTCGCTTTGTGGTCTCTGCATGGGCTCATGGCTGGCCTGCGTTGGGGCGCATGCAAGGCTTGTCGGGGCGGCAGCGACGGCAGGGCCCAAGCGAACGGTGCGGTAGCTCCACAGCGGTGAAGCGAGCGTACAGCAGTCGATCCATTACAAATGTCAGGCGGGATCGGGGTGCGCACGGACAGAGAGTCGGCAACAATCGGCTTGTCGATTCCAGTCATTGCGGTTCAGACGCCGCATGGCCAAGACCGGAGGACGAAATGACCGGGCCATCAACCGATATACGCAGCGCCACTCTCGATGAGATGCCACACGCGGTAGCGACGATTGTGGCTGCATTTGTCGCAGACCCGCCCGCGCGATTCGCTTGGCCTTCGGCACACGACTACCTCCAGACCATGCCGTTGGCCACCCGCGAATTCGCGGGCAGTTGTTTCAAGCACGGCACAGCTTACGTATCCCGGGACTTCCGCGGCACCGCGCTCTGGTTGCCTCCGGGAGTTGAGCCCGACGGCGAGACCCTGGAAAAAATGTTCCGCGACACGGCAAAGCGCGAGCACCTCGACGACCTGCTCGCGACGTTCGAGAAGATGGGACAGGCGCATCCTCGAGAAGCTCATTGGTATTTGCCGCAAATCGGCGTCGACCCGCATGCGCAAGGCAAGGGCATTGGAGCGGCGTTGATGCGTCATGCCCTGGCCCGCTGCGACCAGGATCGAGCGTTGGCGTACCTTGAGGCATCGAAACCGCAGAATATCCCGTTCTATCAGCACTACGGTTTCGAGCCGTTGCGCGAAATCCAGGTCGGCGCGGCGCCGCCCGTCACGCCGATGCTTCGCAGACCTCGCCGCTGAGCGGGCAGACCGGCGCGCTTTGCGGCCGTCCGCTTGGCAATTCGTTCGATCCGTGGCCGCTTCGCGGTGCTGCCTAATCTAGGGGGTGGAACCGACACCCGTGCGGTCTTGTCCGCCATTTGCCTCGGCTCGATCGCAATAATTGAGGTCGGTGGGCTGCCGACTTCGTCGAAGCCGCCCAATCATCCGTGCAAGGTGGCGTGGCGTCAGGCGAATTCGCGCATGGAGCATACCGCGGCTCCCAGTGAATGCCCCGAAAGTTTCGGAAAACTCATGAGGGACGCTCGCTCTTTGGCGACCCCGGGTCTCGTGATGATGGTCTGTGGCCCGTTGTCGGTTCGCATAGAGCACAAGGCGCATCGCCAGCGCTGCCGCATCGCTTCCATGAATGATCGACAACAGTCGCCAGCGGAACCGTTGAGGCTCCAGGTTGGCGCAAGGTTGCTCGTGCCTACTCCCTCGGGTTGGCAGACTCTACTCAAGGAGCAACGATCATGTTTCTAAAGGCTGGGCGAATGGCGCTGCTGCTGGGCGTGGTGGCTCATCTGTTCATTATCGCGCCGTACCCGGGCATCGCCCGCGCGCAATGGGACGACGGCGATCACCGCGATTGGAGCCGCGATCGCAACGACTATGCGCGCGAAGACTGGCGCCAGCGAGACAGAGAGCGCAAACGTCGGGAAGAGGCGCAGGCCAACGGCGTCGTGGCGGGCGTTGTCGGAGCGGCAGTGCTGGCGACCGTTATCGCTGCCGCAGCCAAGCGCGACAAGGAAAACCGTTCGCGCGCGGACTATTGCATCAGTCGCTATGGGAACTACAACCGCGCGAACGATACCTACCGGGCGGCGGATGGCTACACGTATCGCTGCGAGTGAATCGGGGCATGCCGTATGACGGCGTGCTGCGATCCACCATTTGCCGCTCCAATCAAAGGAATACATAGAAAATGAAAAATGCAATCGTTCTGGTCGCTCTTTCCACGGTCGCCGCGGTCGCCAATGCCGCGCCTTCCGATCCGAAGCAGGCGTATATCGACGCGACGTTCTCCGCCATGGATGCGAACAAGGATGGCCGCGTCGACAAGAGCGAGTACGCGAAGTTCCAGAACTCGCGCTTCAACCAGCAGGCCGAATCCGTCGATGCCGCTTTCAAGGAGATGGACAAGGACGGCGACGGGAAGGTCAGCAAGAAGGAAGCTGCCATCGTGCCGGAGATCGCGAAGTACTTCGATGGCCTGGATAGCGACCGCGATGGGTTCCTTTCGCTGAAGGAAATGCAGCAGGCCATGGTCGCGGCGCAGACTGCCGACGCTTCGAAGAAGTGATCGACAGGGTTTGAATGGGTGCAGGCACCTCCTGCGGACACAACTTGACGCGGGGCCCTGCCAAGCACCCACCGGACATGCGGTCGGCCCGCAACACAGAATTTTGAACGGCGTTTTCGTCGTTTGCCGACTCTAAAGCCCAGGCGGGAAGCGATCGCATTCATGCGGCAGCGGCCTGAGACCAGGCCGCTGCCATGTAGGGCGTTTGAATCAAGGCGCGCTCGTCAGCTCCGCCTTATTGGTTTTCTTGTCGTAGATGCAGATCCTCTGGCTCTTCTGCTTTCCGGCGGTGACGGTCACCAGCGCGGCGCCGTAACTCTCGGTGCCGAAGGGGTCGACTTTGACGGTTACCTGCGCACTTTTCGGCTGCGGCCCGAGCAAGATGCGGCAGGCCTTGTCGACGTCCTTGCGGAACTCGGCCCATGCGTCGTTGCTGGATGCCGAGGCGTTGGTCGCGAAGAATGCGCACAAGAAGCCTGCGATCAGTAAAGCCTTTTTCATTTCTATTATTCGCTCGTGGGAGTGGATATGAAGTCGCGAGTCCTCCATCTGGAGGATTTGCGTCTGCACTGGGTCGGAAAGCGCGTGGATTGTAGGTGCGAAAAGTTGCGATACACATTGCAGACGACGATGCTTGCCTTCGAGTATTCAGATGTCGTTTACGAAGCGGCCCTGTGGGTAAACTCGATCTCAGCGAGTCTGCTCGCGCCCGGCTCCGCGGTGCGCCGAGGGATGAGCGCGCGCTGATCAGCGGCAACGGCCAGTCCGCGAAGCAAGGATGGGACGCCTGCCCGAATCGCGTTTCTCGGGCGACAGAGCAGGCGGTCGGCCGAGTTGAACATGGCTGGGACCGGATCCGGGACACCCGCAGAAGTGCTACGACATCCTGGAGCGCGGGTCCCGCGATCACTCGCGCGGCCGGCACGCTGCGAAAGACTTGCGTGCGTGGATCGACACAACGACCCCGTCGTGACTGTTGTCACGATTCGATGGGCATGGAGCCCGATTCTGGCCGTAACCAAGTCGCTTGAGCGTTAGTCGGTGATGCTTCGCGCGAATTGCGCGAATTCACTCTCGATCACGTTTGGAGGTAGGCATGGGGCAGGGCGGAAGTACGGGACGGCTGACTCTGGATCAGCGTTTGTTGACGTATTCGCATCAGTCGACGGATGCGAGTCCGGAGAAGATCACGCTCTCGGGAATAAAGGACTACATGGGCTCGAACGATGCGTTGAGCGCTGGCCACTACAGCAATCGTAGCGACAAAGTGGAGGCCTACAACACCTTGTCGAGGATCACCGCCGCGTCCGCGATGAGCGATGAGCGCCGATATGACCTGCGCACGCAGGCCTATCGGGATTTCAACCGCAACGGAGCGATGCTGGAGAAGGCGGGGATAGAGCCGCCGCAGCCGCCGCAGAAGGAGCAGGCCGCGACGTCCTCGCAGACGGCGAGCAAACTGCCGGAGGACATTCAGCGCGATCTCAAGGCGCTGCTCGCCAACCCGCACAGCTTTCTTTCCTTGAACGGCAGGGGAATCGAGGCCTACGAGAATTGCCAGCACAAGGACCTGCGCAGCGCCATCCACGCCGATCAAGAGTTCGTGGAGAAAGGCGCGAAGTACTGGACCCTGCCCGACGACGGCAAGCGCGCGGGAATCGCTGAAAGCTGGTCCGGTCACCTGCAATCGGCCGACGCCCACAACTCGGTCGGCGTCCATGCGACCAACCGCACGCCGATCGACGCGATCCGCGGCGCGCAGGCCGAGCTGACCACGGCGATCAACGGCGGCTACGACATCACCCAGAAGGGCGCGCAGAATGCCTTCTCGCAGGTGGCGCTGGGCGTGAACCTGGCGTTGAACTCAGCGCAGACGCTCGCCGGACGCGGCGCCGATACCGTGGCCGAGCAAACCATGCTGCAAAGTCCCGACGGGCACTCCAATCAAGGGCCGACGCGAGGCAAGTAGTCGAATTGCCCCGGAGTTTCGCACTGCGCCGGCGCGGGCGTGCGAAGGAAATGGTCGGCCATCGTCGGTGGCCGCGGAACGCCTCTCGCCTGTCGGCGGACTCGCGGCCACCCCGATCGCTTCGGGCTCGCGCTACCGATCAGATGCCGCATCGATTGGATGCCGTCCTCGACGCCGCCCTTCGTGTTGTAGCGTTCGCCAGCGAGATCGGTCTCGTGGTTGCCTGTCGCCAACGCAAATCGACTACCTCTGCTGAGCGTCAGCGCCGATTCGATTGTTTCACTCACGGAACTTCACACCCGCTGGTTATGGATGATTCTGCGAGCGAATTCCCGTCGGCGCGAAATAAACGCCGAATTTTGTGAGCGCAATCAAGCACCGATCAAAAAAGTTGGCCGCCGCGTGCGCTCGACAGCGTAGTAGCAGGCGATGAGCCAAGACGCAGATGCTTTCGCCTGAAGCGACGGCGCTTGCGTTGAATCGCGCAGGCGGCCCATCGCCAAAAACGGCAGCGCCCATTCGGGGAGTCCTCGCAATAGTCCTGCACCGCCACGCACGACGAGGTCGTGCGCGGACCGGTGGAAGAAAGCTTTCGTGATCCACAAACCGCTCGACGGCACCGCTCCGGTGAGCATGTGTCATGCGACGCCGTTTCCGCGCAGCTATCGGCATGACCGCCGGTGACGGCTGCAACGGCGCCTCACCCAGTTCGGAAGCCCATCAATACTAAGGAGATTCCATCGTGGCAGGCATCCAATGGTCGGCCCCGCAGTCCCTGGCCTACATCCCCACCGGCAAGCTGGTGACGTTCACGGCGATGCACCAGGCGGAGTACACGCAATACGTCCAGATCATCGACGCCAACAACCGGCCGATCAGTTTCTATTGCCTGGACGGCAGTCAGGCGACGTTTCCGATCTCGGGCAGCGGCGTCAGCGTCGGCTTCCTCCAGAACGGCGCCGGCAGGTTCACCATGGCGGCCGGGTTGCAGGTCCAGTTCGGCAGCAGCGGGTCGAAAGTTCCGCTGGTCTCGGCAGGCAATCCGGTCCAGTTCTTCATCAACGGCTCCGTATTCGGCGGGGGCACCTTGTACGTGACCGAAGACGGTGGCGACATGGATTACAACGACACCAGCTTCGTCATCCAGTGGTACGCGTACGTGGGCTGACCGCCTCCATCCCGTTCCCCACCGAGTTGGGAGCGGCCCGATCGCTCATGAATTCCCATGGCTGCCGCGATGGATCGCGTGGATTCGTCACGCGGCGCACCAATGACGGAGTGCGGCAATGAAGACCAGGATCGTTATGTTCGGCGCGCTCGCCAGCGCGCTGGCGATGTCCGCGGCATGCACGAAGACAGAACCCGTAGTCGCCGCTTCATCGATCTCCAAGGACCAGGCAACGCCGTTTCCGGGCGGCGCGCCGATCACGGCGGCCGACCTGACCGCGACGCCGGCGGCGTTGCCCGCGGCCCCGCCGGCGTACAACTACGACCCCTACAACCCCAACATCACCCACGCGCAATACGCACGCTTCGCCTGGCGGCAGTTCATCCACTTCAATTCCCCGGCGCAGAAGAACGGCGTCGATGCCGCGGGCAAGTCTCCGGTGGTGCGCGGGAGCATCGATCCGACCCGCAACTTCGCCGCATCCGGCGCCAGCGACTTCTATCAGAGCGGCACGACCGCCGCTTCCAACTTCAGCAGCAACCAGCTGGTCTGGGAAACCTTCGCCCACCGGTCCGAGCTGTTCCCCGCGGGCGCGGCGCCCAGAGGGAACCTGGCCACCCTGGATCCCGAGTACGTTTTCCAGGCGAATCTGAAGGTGGCGTCGTCCGATGCGCGCTTCAACAATCTCGACGAAAATAGCCAGATCGGCCAGAACCAGATCTTCTTCCCGAAAAACGGCAACACGCCGTCGGCCAATCCGCAGGACGATCACATCATCCTGTTCCAGGCCAAGGTGAACCCCGTCGAGTACGACTACATAAAATCCATCTACAACGCCGGCAATCCTCCGGCTTCGCTGGAACTGCCGCCCAACGCGACGAACCAGGCGGAGTCCGTGGAGGTCAAGTCGGCCTGGCGGGAAATGACGCCCGCCTTGATCGCGTCCGGCCGCTATCACACGGCCGAGGCCTTGTACTACTACAAGGAAAATGGCGTGACCCAGGCGCGGGTGGCGACCTTCGGTCTGGTCGGCCTGCACATCCTGCGCAAGATGGAAAACTACCCGACGTTCGTCTACACCACCTTCGAACAGGTGGACAGCCTGACCACGCCGGACAACAAAGACACCGGGTTGTACCTCATCAACCTCTACGACACGATGCAATACGATTCGTCGGTGCCGTCGGGGACCCGGCCGACCGCCATCCTCAATTCCGGATCCAACCGGACCGCGGTAACGCTGCCGTTGGCGGGCCCGGTGGACAGCGCCCACGGCTACGCCGTCGTTCCCGGGCAATACACCATCCCCGACGGGTTCTCGGGGCCGATCAAGGTCCAGAATCCGCCGGTGGCGACCAGCGCGGTCTATGACGTCAACAACGAAGTCCAGCAAGCCATGGCCGGCTCGCCCGCGTTCAAGGACTCGGTGTGGCGCTACTACCGTCTCGTCGGGCTGCAGGTGTTGCCCACCAACGAGGACAGCTCGGTCACGCCGGCCAAGCCCGATCCGCTGACCCAGGACTTTTACCTGGCGAACATCGTGATCGAGAGCAGCCAGCCCGGCATCCAGTTGTTTAAGGGCGGCGTCAAGGATCCCGATCCCGAACAGAAGCAATTCACCTTGCTGGCCAAGCGCGGGCTGCCGAGCATCCTGGGCGTGAAGAAGCTGCCTCCGAACTCCGACAAGTTGGTGATGGGCGGATGCATGGGCTGCCACGGCAACGCGCAATATCCCAGGAACAGCCAAGGCCAGGGGCCGAGCATCTTCAGCTTCCTGATCAACCGGGACACCCTGACGGGGCAAGGCTTCAGTGCCGACGTGCGCAACGAATCGGCTGCGGAGTTGAGCGCGAAACGTCTGGAATATCTGGTGTATTAGCCAAGGCGCCAGCCCGGAAGCGTTCTCGCTTCCGGGCGATGCGCGGCGATCGCGCGGGGCCCACGCCCCCGGGGCCGCGCAATCTTTCCAGACCGAGAATCCCCGGTCGTCGCGTCGATCACAGAAAGCGCCGCTCGATCCCCTTCAAGGCGGGGTCCTTGCGGCACGCCGACAGCGGCCGCGCCTTGGACGAGAAGATCTCCAGGATGTTCTTTTCCTCGGCGTCGACCCGCACGTTGAAGCAGGCGCAGCCATAGCCATGGCGGCCGGCGTTCGTCGCGCGCCACTGTCCCGGCGGATACTCCGGCGGCCAGTCGCCCTTGGCTTGATAGCCGCCCTGGATGGCGATCGTCCATTCGCCATCGCGATCGTACAGAGAGGCGTTGCCCGGGGTCGGATTGTCGAACCAGCCGCAACGCAGCTCGGCGCCGGAAGGCGTCGCGGCGACGACGGTGCCGAACGCCAGGAGCAGCGCGGCGATGGCGGCGATGTTCGTTCGAAGGCTCATGCGGATCGGTCCTGGTTGCAGGCGCGATGCCGCGCAGCGGCCGCGCAGGCTTCGACGGTCACGGGCCGTCCGAGTACACCGCGGGCAACGTGCGCTTGGCGCCGTCGAGGCGGAGGGTCACGGTCACTTCCTGTTCGATGCCGATGGGCTCGCCGTCTTCCACGCGCTGCTGGATCACCCGTCCGGGCTTCACCTGCATGCGCAAGCCGTCGCCGGCGAACGTTCCCGCCAGCCGCGGCGCGCCCGCGGCGGGCTCCGCGCCGATGCGGCGCAGCCGATACGAGCGCCCGCCCAGGGCCACCTCCACCGGCTCGTCAAGCGATCCGCAGTGGTCGGTGACGAACGGGATCGAGTCCAGCTCCCTGGCCGATTCGCCGCAACGCGCGCGGTAGGCCGGTTGCACCTGCGCTTCGCACAGGCGGACGTGGAGCCGGCGCATCGGTTCGTCCGGCGCGACGCCGATGCGCGCATCCGCGGCGCAGTCGTCGCCGGACACTTCGTTCGGTACCAGCCGGTCGCTGTCGGCCGCGGGAGCCGATGCGCTGCTGTCGGCCGCGTCGGCCTTGCGATCCTTGGCATCGGGCCGCTCCTGCGCGGCGTAGCCGGGTGCGGCGACCGCCAATAACGCCAGTACGGCGATGTGCGCGAAATGCTTCATCGTTGCTTCCTTTCGATGCGGCTTATGACAGCATGGTTCCGCGGCGAAGACCAGGGGACTGGCCGTCGGTTCCGCCTCCGCCGCGAGCGGCACGCCAGCATTCGAGGCAGAGCCTGGGCAGCATCGGCGCTGCCGAAGCGTCCAGCGACCTTCGCCTGGCGTGAGTGCGTCGGCTGTATCGAACCCATTCCCTCCATTGTCGCCCTTCACGATGACTCTATCCGCCGACGCCCGCCAGCGCATCGAAACCCTGTTGCGCGCCCATCGACTCGTGGTTTTCATGAACGCGACGCCCGATGCGCCGGAGCGTTTCTTCTCGCACACGATCTGCCATCTGCTCGACGGCCTTGGGCTCGACTATGCGCACGTCGACGTGTCCCGCGACGCGACGCTTCGCGAACACATCAAGGCCTACGGCGGCTTGCAGGCCATACCGCAGCTGTATCTCGACGGAAAGCCGCTCGGCGACAGCGACGCGGTCGAGCGCATGGCCGGCGCCGACGAACTGCACGCCGCGCTGGGGCTGCCCGCGCCGGATCGCACGCCGCCCACGGTGCGCTTGACCGCGGCCGCCGCCGAGTTCCTGCGCGGCGTCGTTCGCGGCAAAGGCGAGGGCACGGTGGTGGACATCGAGGTCGATCCGCAGTTCCGCGGCAGCCTGCGTTTCGGTCCGCGCAGGAAGGACGCCATCGCCGCCGAAGTGGATGGCGTCGCGTTGCAGTTCGATCTCGCCAGCGCGCGCCGCGCCGACGGGCTGTCCATCGACTGGCAGGATGTCGAGCGCGGCCCCAGTTTGCTGCTCAGCCATCCGCGCGCGCCCGTGCCCAAGCCGGTGCGCTGGATCTCGCCGGCCGAGGCGGACGCCCGCGTTCGCGCGGGAACGCTGACCGTCGTCGACCTGCGCCGCGAGGACGAACGCGCCCTGGCTCGGCTGTCCTTGCCGTTCCTGTCTCTGGACGAAGGCACGCACGCGATCCGCAACCTGCCGCCGCAGGCGCCGCTGGCGGTCCTGTGTCACCGCGGCGACCGGTGCTGGCATGGCGCCCAGCACCTCGTCCAGCTGGGTCATCGCGACGTCTACGCTGTCGAAGGCGGCATCGACGCCTGGGCCGCGGACGTGGATGCGTCGATACCGCGCTACTGAGCCGGCGGCCGCTTGCCCCTGGCCCGTTGGCGATGCGTCCTCAGCGCATATTTCGCAGCGTGACGGTCGCCGCATTAATCGAAAGTGGGACAACTTGACACCCGGATCGCCGCGCACCACAGTCGGCAGCGTCCAATAGCGCCGCACACGCATGCGGCGCACCGCGCGGATCGGCAACCGACCGCGCGACTGTCGTCATTGTTCTCTGGGGGGAAGGCCGCGCCGCAGCAGGTTTGCCGCGTGGCATGAAAAGGCTGGTGCGTCCGCACCGGCCTCCTTCCCTATCCACCAGGCACCTGGAGAACCAACCTAATGAGCATCAGAGTGGCAGGATTCTTGCTGTCCGGCGTTTTGCTGACGGCCGGGCTGTCGCCCGCGCACGCGCAGAGCGCCAGCTGCACGGGAATCGCCGAATGGAACGCGTCGACCATCTATAGCGCGGGCAACAAGCTGGTCTATCAGGGGCGGCTGTATCAGGCGACCACGTCGATCTGGAACACGCCGCCCACGCACTGCCCCAGCTGCGGCTACTACCAGGACCTGGGCGCCTGCAGCGCGGGCGGCAATACGCCGCCGACAGTGGCGTTGACCGCGCCGGCGAACGGCGCGAGCTTCACCGCGGGCGCCACCATCGCCATCACGGCGAATGCGGCCGACGCCAACGGCAGCGTCGCCCAGGTGCAGTTCTTCCGCGGCGGCACCTCGCTGGGCGTCGATACCACCGCGCCCTATAGCGCGAGTTGGAGCAATGCGGCCGCGGGCAGCTACGCGATCACCGCGGTCGCCACCGACAACGAGGGCGCCACCACCACCTCCGCGGCGGCCAACATCACCGTCAATGCCGGGACGCCCGACACCACCCCGCCCAGCGTGCCGGCCGGACTGGCCGCGGCCTCGGTGACCTCGTCCAGCGTCAATCTGAGCTGGAACGCTTCCACCGACAACGCGGGCGGCAGCGGCGTCGCCGGCTACGACGTCTATCGCAACGGCACGCTGGTCGGCTCGCCCGCCGGCACGTCTTTCAGCGACACCGGCCTGACCGCATCCACTGCCTACAACTACCACGTGCGCGCGCGCGACAACGCCGGCAACGCCTCGGTGCAAGGCGCGCAGATCAGCGCGACCACCGGCGCCGGCGGCGGCGACAACACGCTGCCGCGGCATGCGCTGGTCGGGTACTGGCACAACTTCACCAATCCGTCCGGTCCCACGATCCCGATCAGCCAGGTCTCCAACGACTTCGACGTCATCGTGGTCGCGTTCGGCGACGACGCGGGCAACGGCGCGGTCAGCTTCACGGTCGATCCGGGCGCCGGAACCGAAGCGCAGTTCAAGGCCGACGTCGCCGCGGCGCGCGCGAAGGGCAAGAAGGTCGTGCTGTCGCTCGGCGGCCAGAACGGCACGGTGACCTTGAACAACGCGACCCAGGTGGCCAACTTCGTCAACAGCATGGAGGACCTGATCCGCTACTACGGTTTCGACGGCGTCGACATCGACCTGGAAAGCGGCGCGGGCGTGTACCACGGAGCGGCCGTGCAGACCAACCTGGTCACGGCGGTCAAGCAGCTCAGCACGCGCATCGGTCCGTCGTTCTATCTGTCGATGGCGCCCGAGCACCCGTATGTGCAGGGCGGCTTTACCGCGTACAGCGGGATCTGGGGCGCCTATCTGCCGATCATCGACGGGCTGCGCCAGGAGCTCGACCTGATCCACGTGCAGTACTACAACAACGGCGCGCTCTATACGCCGTACAGCCAGAACGGCTTGGCCGAAGGTTCGGTCGACATGCTGGTCGGCGCCAGCCTGATGCTGATCGAGGGCTTCAGGACCAACAACAACACCGGCGTCGTCTTCAACGGCCTGCGGCCGGACCAGGTCGCGCTCGGACTGCCCTCGGGCCCGTCCTCGGCCAACAGCGGACAGGCGTCGTCGGCCACGATCGCCAATGCCCTGAACTGCCTGACGCGCTTGCAGAACTGCGGAACCATCCGGCCGCAGCAGGCCTATCCGACCTTCCGCGGCGTCATGACCTGGTCGATCAACTGGGACCGGCGCGATGGCTTCAACTTCTCCAAGCCGGTGCGGGCGACGTTGAATACCTTGCCCTGAGGGGCAGCGAAAAGCCGCGAGGCTGTTCGCTTGCCCCGCGACTCCTTACTACCCGGCGCCCTTGATGGGCGCCGGTTTTTTTCGACTCCACCGACGGCCGTTCCTGCTGGGCGGGTTCGAGACGAGGGCGTTGGACCATGCGGTCGCGGCCGAGGCGGGGATTGCCGTGGCGATGTCGCTGCTGATCGTGCCCGGTGGTCGCGTTCGCCGCCTTGACGGATGTAACCGCGCCGGATCGCAGTGCGGGCCGCGGCTGAAGCCGAGCCGGCCGCATCGCCGCGAACGCGAACACGCGCAAACGCGCGCGAGGCGGCTACTGCAGCAGCGAATCCTCCCACTGCCGGTCCGTCGCCGACACGGTCGCGGCGTAGGTCCGGGTGTAGCTGCCGTCCCAGGGATCGTTGAAGTAGACGTAGTTGCCGGAGTAGCCGGTCACCACCACGTCGTGGGCGCCGCCGCTGCTCCAGCGCCAGGACATGATGAAGGGCTTGTTCGCGTCGATGCGCGCTTTCAGGTTGGCTTGGCTCAGGTAGCCGTTCTGCTGGTAGAAGCGCTGGCTGCCCCAGAAGTAGTTCATCGCATCGTCGACGTCGTAGTTCCAGTTGCCCTGATTGGCGTAGCTGTTCCAGTAGAAGGTGTTGTTGCCGCAGGCGTAGTTGATGCCGAAGGAATAGTTCGCCATCGAGCACTGGGTGACCCACTTGCCGTGGTAGCTCATGATCATCGAGGCCGACGCCGCCCAGCACCAGTTGCTGTGTTCCTGCTTGTACAGCGGAACGTTGAGCACGCCGGCCGAGGCGGTGCCGAGCGCGGCCAGCGCCAGCAGCGCGGCGGTGGACAGTTTGTTCTTGAGGTTCATCGAAGGGCTCCGCAGTTCGGTTCGGTCGGTCAGCGCTGGCCGCGCTGCAGGTTGCCGCGCACGGCCGCTTGCAGCGCCGGCAGCAGGTCTTCGCTGCTCAGCGCCTGCTCGGCGCCGGCCGCGCTCTTGGCGTCGGCGGACAGTGCGAGCGAGCGCCGCGCCGAGGGCATCGGCACGAACCGCGAGCGCTCGCCGGCGCTGCGCACTTCGATCAGGTCGGAGGTGGCTTGGTAGATGCGCACGAAGCGGAACGAGCCGTCGCCGGTGGCCGGCGCGGCGGCGACCAGGTCGGCGGCGAGCGCGGACGCGCCCGCGCCGACGGCCTGCCAGCGGCCGTCGACCCGGTTCATGTCGAGCAGGCCGACCGGCTTTCCGGCGGACAGGATCACGAACTTCCAGGTGTCGGTGCTGCGCGCGAAGCGGCTCAGGTCGGCGTTGCCGTTGGCGTACATCAGCGCGGCCGGATCGACCGTATTGACCTCGAAGCCAGCGCCGAGCGAGAGCGCGCGCAGGTCGCCGTAGGTCGCCGCGGCGATCGGGAAGCCATCGGGCAGCTTGGCGTTGGCGGCATGGCCGCTGCTCATCTCCCGCATCATCGTGCGCAGGCCCTGTTCGGCCGCCACGCGCAGGCCGAGGCTGGACTGGTCGCGCAACGCGACCTTGCCCGCGCCGATGTTTTGCGCGGCCGCCGGCAGCGCCGCCGCCGCGCACAGGCCAAGCGCCACGGCCGGCGCCCACAGCGCCGTCCTCATGTAACCGACTTTCATCATTCGTTCTCCGCCAGGGTTGGGTTTTGTGCGATGCGACAGCGCATCGCCGACGTTCGCCGGCCGCGGCGGCCGAAAGCGTTTCGGCCGCGCGACGGCGTGTCGTAGTCAATTCACCCGGTGCGGAGCGAATTCCCGCCACCGATCGGCGCTTGCTGCATCGCATCAAGAAAATCTGCGATGAACGTTTGCCTTTTGGCTATTCCGACCGCAAAAATCATGCAGCGTGGATTGCGGCCGATGGCACTTTGATCCTCGCGATGCGAAGGCGGGCGACGGCCGCAGGGGGCGGCCGCCGCGGCGCGGGCAACCGCACCGGCCGCCGCGCAGAATCCAACGAGGCGCTTCAACCATGGGCGAAATCACCGTCCTGCTCGGGCAGGCGCGCGCTGGCGACGGCGCCGCCTGGGATCGGGTGGTGCAGCTGCTGTACGCCGACCTCAAGCGGCTGGCGCGCCGCGCCAGCGTCGGATCGGGCGGACAGGACGTCACCGCGCTGGTGCACGACTGCTATCTGCGCCTGGACCGCGGCGGCGCCGACGGCATCGAGAGCCGCGCCCACTTCCTGTCGGTCGCGGCGACGGCGATGCGCCAGCTGCTGATCAACCATGCGCGCGACCGCATCGCCGACAAGCGCGGCGGCGGGCAATCGCATACCACGCTGGGCAAGGCCGATCTCGACGCCGCACGCATGGCGTATTCGGAGGCCGAGGAAATGGTGATGATCGACGCCGCGCTCAAGCGTCTCGGCGACGTCGACGAGCGCCTGGTGCGGGTACTGGAATGCCGCTTGTTCGCCGGGCTCAGCGAAGAGGAGACGGCGCTCGCGCTGGGCCTGCCGCTGCGCTCGTCGCAACGGCTGTGGCAACAGGCGCGCGAACGCCTGCGTGCGCTGCTCGATGCCTGAACGCAGCGGCATGTCGTTGCGCGACCGGCTGCTGCAACCGCAGGGACCGTTGCGCGGCGCATTGTTCGACGAACTGCTGCGCACGCGTTTCGGCGCCTGCGAACTGCAGCCCGGCGACCGCATCGGCGCGTGGCGGATCGTGCGCGAGCTGGGGCGCGGCGGCATGGGGCTGGTATGCCTGGCCGAGCGCGACGACGGCGAGTTCGATCAGCGCGTCGCGCTGAAACTGCTGCCGGACGCGGCGACCGCGCCGGACAGCGAGGCCTTGTTCCGGCGCGAGCGCCAGTTCCTGGCCGGGTTGTCGCACCCCAACATCGCCCGTCTCGTCGATGGCGGGCATACCGACGACGGCCACCTGTGGTTCGCGATGGAGTACGTCGAAGGCCTGCCGGTAGACCGCCACGCCTGCGCCCACGCGCTGGACGAACGCGCGCGCGTGACCTTGCTGCTGCCGGCGCTGGAAGCGGTCGAGTTCGCCCACGCCAGGCTGCTGATCCATCGCGACATCAAGCCCGGCAACGTGCTGGTCGACGCGCGCGGGCAGGCCCGGCTGCTGGACTTCGGCATCGCCGGGTTGGCCCAGGACAGCGATCCGGCCGCTGCGTTCACCCCCGATTTCGCCAGTCCCGAGCAGCGCGGCCGGCGTGCGGTCGGCACCGCTTCGGACGTGTGGCAGCTCGGGCGCCTGCTCGATGCGGTATTGCGCGCGGGCGATGCCGCGCCGCCATCGCGAGACCTGCAGGCCATCGTCGCGACAGCGATGCGCGAGCGCCCCGAGCGGCGCTATCCGACGGTCGTCGCGCTGAAGAACGAACTGCTGCGCTACCTGCAGCGCCGTCCGGTGCGCGCGCGCGGCGGCGGTCCGGCGTACCGTTTGCGGCGGCTGGCGCAGCGCCATCCGTACGGCACCGCCGGCACCGCGCTGTCCGCGCTGGCGTTGCTCGCGCTGGCGGCCGCGTTCGCCCTGCAGTCCGCGGCCGAACAGCGGCGCCTGCTGCAGGCGCGCGACGAGACCGCGGCGATCAACCGCTTCCTGAGCGAGGACATCCTCGGCGCCAGCGATCCGTTCGAAGGCGACGGAGACAAACGGCCGATCGCGGCGCAACTAGAGGACGGCGTGCAACGCGCGCAGGCGCGCTTTCGCGGCCATCCCGCGGTGGCCGGCCGGGTCGTGCTCGCGCTCGGCAAGAGCCTGCTCGCCCGCGGCCGCTACGATGCGGCCGAGGACGCCGCCGAGCGCGCGGCCGCGTTGCTGGCGTCGGACGCCGATGCGCACAGCGCCGCGGACGCGCAGTTGTTGCGCGCGACCGTGGACATGTACCGCGGACGGCCGCTGCGCGCGCAGCGGCGCCTGGAGCGCCTGCAGGCGAGCTTTCCGTACCGCGCCGGCGCCGATTCGCCATTGGAGTGGCATATCCAGGTCGCGCGCGGCTGGAACGCGATGCTGCGTAGCCGCTTCGGCGAATGCGTGGCGATCTACACCGCCCTGCTGGCGCATCCGGGTGCGATCGGCGAGGGCGACCTGGGCGATGCCTACAACAGCCTGAGCCTGTGCCAGGTCGCCGTCGGCGCGGCCGCACAAGGATTGCGCAGCGGCGAACGCGCCGAGCGCCTGGCCGCCGCCGCCAACGGGCCGCGCAGCGGCAACGCCGCGATCGCCCGCATCCGCATCGCCGTGGCCCTGAGCGCGTTGGGCCGCCATCATGAGGCGACCGCGCGGTTTCGCGACGAGGTCGACGCCTTGATCGGATTGCTCGGCGAGAACCACGGCACCACCGCGACCTATATGGATCACCTGGGCCTGCTTTACCTGTGCGCGGGCGACAACGAGGCCGCGGTCGAGTGGACCGGGCGCGGATTGCGCGCGCGCCAGCGCGTGTTCGGCCCGCAGCATCCATGGACCATCGGCGTGCAGGCGCAATACGCGGTGGCACTGCTGCGCAGCGGCCGGATCGATGCTGCTCGCGGGATCGTGGCGGAGGTGGAGCGCATGCAGGACGCGGTCGACGAGCCGGGATCGCAAGTGGCGATGCATCGCGGGCTGGGCGAATGGTATTTGCGCGAGGGCCGGATCGACGCGTCGATCCGCCATTACCGCGCCGCGCGCGAGCTGGCCTCGCGGCCGGGGATGCAGTACCGATGGAACCTGCATGCCATCGATGCGGGCCTGGGCCTGGCGGCCTCGCGCGCGGGCCGCAGCGCGCAGGCGCGGCAGGCGTACCTTCGCTACGACCAGAGTGGGATCTACGACAACCGCTGCGACGGCGGCCTGCGTGCGGAGGCGGACGCCGACCGCCTGAGCTATCCGCGCCGCGACTGAGGTGCAGGATGTTGCGTGATGCCTGAAGCGGTTTCGCATCCGGCGCGGCCGCCCGCCGCGCGCAACTTGTCAGAATGACGCACGAGCCACCGGCTCCAGGCGACCGACGCCGCATCGATCTACGCAGTGCCCCTGATGACGGCGCCGTTGCCTGCCGCCGCGAACATCCGACATCACTGGCGGCAAGCGCCGTGTCGCGTTCGCGGTTGCTTTCCTCGCCGCGGCGGCCGTGGTGTCGCCGGCCGCCGCAACCGCCGCTTCACCAAACAGAGCCGATTCACCCAACAGAGCCCAACTCCATGAAGATCAGCACCCCGGAACGCCGCAATCGTTCGAGCCGCCTGAGCCTGGTCGCGATGCTCGCCTTCGCTTTCGCCGCATCGTTCTCGGCGACCGCCGTCGAACCCGACTGCGAGAAATGCAAGATCACCTACCTGGTCTGCCTGCGCAACGCGCCGCCGCTCGGCCATCTGGTCTGCTCCATCCAGTACAGTCAGTGTTTGGCGGCGCACAATTGCCCGGCGTCGAGTCCCTGAGGCGACCCCGTGCATGCGCGGCGACAGCATCGCGCTGTCGCCGCGCGAACCGGGCGGCAAGATCGGTTGGACGCGGCCCATCCGAATCGGCGGGGCGCGACGTACGATCTTCACCAGGCAAGCGTCCTGGCGGCGCCGGCGCCGCACCGGCGCCGATCAACCCGACGTCATCACAATGGGGGCATGGCATTCGCTGCCGAAATTCGCCGACTTCTTGTCGAGCATCAGGCGGAGTTTCGGGATCTTCGATACCTTGCCGCGCATGCTCGCGATCGGAATGACGCCTTTGGCGGGCGCCTGCGTCGCGCCGAATTGATCGGGCGCGGTGCGTATGTTCCAGACCAGCGTATCGAAGCCGGTACCGAAGGCGAGCAAGTGGTCGAGGGGGACGATCGCCCTGGTGCTGAGATCGCCGTTGTCGAATTTGTCCCAGAACATGATGCTGGTCAGGCTGGAGGTCGAAACCGAAAACCGCTCTTCCGGGTCGGTCGACCGGTAGAAATGGATCCAGCTGCGCTCGGGCTTCTTCAGCGGTTTGCCTATGGCTTGCGCGTCGAACCGGAAGTGCAGGATCGCGGCGACCCTGTCTTCGCGGACGGTTTTCCGCGCGGCCTCGTCGCGCGGCCAGTCGTAGTCGAGCTCCCATTTCAGTGTCATCCCGGGGCCGAACGAAAGGCGCTTTGCGGAGCGCCATTCGTAGCGGTCGCGGGTAGCGGTGGCAGTCCCGTCGCTTACGCTCAGGTCCCGCGTGGCGATCCACTCGCCCTCGGTGTCTTTCTCTGCGGCGATGCAACTCAGCCGCACGCCGGCGTTGGAACCTTGGGCGTGAACCCCGCAGGAAACGGCCGAGATCAGGATGGCGAGAACGGCGGGCTTGAAGCGAGCGGCGGTCATTGTGCGGGCGTCGTGGGCCCCGGGGTCGGACAATCCCGGGCCGGACAAGAATGCCCGACCGGATCGCTTCTGCGCCAGACCCGGACGTCCCAACGCAGGCCTGGAAGGGCGCTGCGGCATGCAGCCGCGCTTGCGGGCGCTCAGCCGTCGACCGCAGGAAGCTGCGTCAGCACCGCGTCGAGCAAGCCCATCCGCAGCCGCACCATATCCTCGCCCACCGCCAACACCTCGGCTCGCCGATGCGGCCGGCGCAGGTGGCGGTAGAGTTCGACCGGGTCGAGATCGATGCGCACGCGCAGCAGCTTGGTCAGGCAGACCTCTTGGGTCTCGCCGTCGCCGATCTGGGCGAAGCACTGGCGGATGCGGCCGCGATACGCTTCGCGGTCGAGCTCCAGCTGGAATTCCACTGGTTCGGCGCGCGCGCCGTGCGTCAGCGCGGGCGCTTCGGGCGTCGCCTGCAACAGCGCCGCCATGCGCTCCAGCCACGCGTCGCCGTCGGCCCGCGCCGACAGCGGCCCGGTCGCCACCGCATGCCAGCAGCGCTCCAGGTGATCGTAGGCGAGGAAGCGGCGGAGGTAGCGCACCACCTCGAACGATCGCGGGATATGCGCGAACAACGCGCTGTCGTCGTGTTCGACCGTGCTCAGGCGGCCGTGCATTGGCTGCGGCGCATGCGCGATGGTTCCGCTGAAGACGTGCACCTAGGCCTGATGGCCGAGGCAGATGCCCAGCATCGGCACGCCGGCGTAGGCGATCGCTTCGTTGCTCACGCCCATGTCCGCCGCGCGTTCGGGCGCCCGGGTCCGGGCGAGATCACGATCGCGTCGTATGCGCCGGTAACGCGAGCACGGTTGGGTTCCGCAGATGATGGCCGGAAAGACAGCGACGCGATTCGCGCTATCGATTCGCGGTGTTCATCGCATTGGAAGACGCGGCGCGCGTGGAATGCGTCGAGCGTGCGCGCCCGCGACGAATGCGGCGCGCGCCGTCGCTCAATCGAATGTCTGATGGACAGATCGCTTCGCCATCGGGCTGAGCGCCGAGCGAGAAAGCCGAGGGCGGCCGTCGTTTCGGCGACAACGCGATGCCGGAGTGGGCGTCGTGCCGCTCGAGTATGCTGCCGCTCGGGCGACGGCCGGTTCGCGGTGTCGACGCGGCTCGCATCGGCGATCCAGTGTCCCGAAGCGCGGCGGATCGAGATCGCCGGCTTCGACGACCGTTCGCGGGTGGCGGATCGCGCCGCGGCGCCGACGCCCGCATCCGGCGACGGGGCGTTTCGCAAACCGCGGCCGGCGCGACGCGGCCGGCCGCGATCGAACTCAATACACCGGCAGTGCGATCGAACTGGCGGTGTCGGGCGAATGCCAGACCCGTTGCGTCGCCTTGCGATAGTCG
Source organism: Lysobacter enzymogenes (assembly GCF_023617245.1). Taxonomy (NCBI): domain Bacteria; kingdom Pseudomonadati; phylum Pseudomonadota; class Gammaproteobacteria; order Lysobacterales; family Lysobacteraceae; genus Lysobacter; species Lysobacter enzymogenes. Next base: position 5,443,005 of record NZ_CP067396.1, on the reverse strand, counting down.
CCCGGGCGGGCGAAGTAGATGTTCGGCACGAAGGTCTGCGGGTTGCGGTCGTACAACGGGAACAGCGTCGACTGCACCTGCACCATCACCCGGTGGCCGCGCTGGAACACGTGGTTGGCCTGCGGCAGCGCGAAGCGATAGGGCAGCGGCCGGTCCGGCGCGATGGCCTTGGCGTGCTCGAAGCTTTCGCGATAACGCCCGCGGAAGATCGCCAGCGCGATCGGCAATTCGTAGCCGCCCATCTCCGGCGCCGAGGCGACCTGATCGGGATAGACATCGATCAGCTTGACCACCCAGTCGCTGTCGCTGCCGCTGGTGGACGCCAGCAGATTCACCTGCGGGGTGCCGGCGATGCGCAGCGGCTCGCTCAAGGGCTCGGTGACGAAGGTGAGCACGTCGGGACGGCCGTCGACGAAGCGTTGGTCCTTGACCAGCCAGCTCGTCCACATGTCGCGGTCGCCGAAGCGCACCGGTCGCGGCGCGAACGGCACCGGCTTGGCCGGGTCGGAGACGTATTCCTCGAACGCATCGTCGCCGGCGCGCGGCGGCTGGAACGACAACTGCCCGCCGGCGCGCAGATACAACGGCTTCGCGGTGGATGCGCAGCCCTGCGCGCAACTGCGCGGCCAGTTCGGCAGCCGGTCCCAACGGTCTTCGCCGGTGTTGTAGACCAGCACCGGCGGCGTGTCGGCCTTGGGCGCGCCTTCGACCAGGTATTGGTCGAAGAACGGCTTGAGCACGTCGCGGCGGAACTGCAGCGCGGTGTCGCCGTCGAACTTGATCGCGCCGAGGTTGCGCGCTTCGTAGTTGACCTGGCTGTGCCGCCACGGACCCATCACCAGATAGTTGCGGTCGTTGCCGGTATCGCGCGGCTCCATCGCCTGGTAGGCGTGGTTCGCGCCCCACATGTCCTCCTGGTCCCACAGGCCCTGCAACCACATCGTCGGCACTTTCACCGGCGTGGAGGCGAGCGTGCGGTCGAGCGCCTGTTCCTGCCAGAACGCGTCGTAGGCCGGGTGTTCGGTCAGCTTGCGCCACCACGGCAGCTGTTCCAGGCCGTTGGCGCGGGCGTAGTCGCCGGCCGAGCCGGCGCGCAGGAAGGTGGTGTAGTCGTCGTAGCCGGTGCTGGCGATCGAACCGCCCTTGCCGCGCTTGCTCAGCTGGCCGACGAAGTAGCCGAAGTTGACCTGGCGGAACGCGCCGTAGTTGAGCCAGTCGTCGCCCATCCAGCCGTCGATCATCGGGCTCTGCGGCGCGGCCACTTTCAGCGCCGGATGCGGATCGGTCAGCGCCATCGCCACGGTGAATCCTTCGTACGACGAGCCGAGCATGCCGACGCGGCCGTTGGACTCGGGCACGTGCTTGACCAGCCAGTCGATGGTGTCCCAGGCGTCGGTGGCGTGATCGACCTTGGTCGGGTTCAGCGGGCCGCGCAGCGGGCGGGTCATCACGTAGTCGCCGTGCGAGCCGTACTTGCCGCGCACGTCCTGGAACACGCGGATGTAACCGGCCTGGACGAACACTTCGTCGCCCTGCGGCAGAATGTCGAGCATGCGCGGCGAATCCAGGCGCTTGGCGCGACCGGCCGCGTCGTAGGGCGTGCGGGTCAGCAGCATCGGGGCGTTCTTCGCCCCCTTCGGCACCACGATGACCGTATACAGCTGGGTGCCGTCGCGCATCGGGATCATCGCCACGCGCTTGTCGTAGTCCGCGTCCTGGGCGGGCGCGACGAATGGCTTGCCGGTGATGTCGGGCGTCATCGGCGCGGTCTGCGCCTGCGTCTGCGTCGCCATCAGCAAGGTCAGCAGCATCGATGCGGCGAGCGCGCCGCGTTGCGTGGGAAGCCGGATCTGCATGAAGTCCACCGAGGGTCGGGTGCGTACCGGTCGATTGAACCGGCTGCGCCATCGGCTCACAAGTGCAGGGTCGGGCGGCTTGCGCGGATTGAGTCCCGGTAGCCGCCTTCCCGGCCGGCGCGGACGCCGCCGCGTGCCGCGCGGCGGCGTCCGGACGCACGCCTCAGGCCCCGCCGGCGACTTCGCAGTTGTACATGCAGATGCCGTAGAACTTCTCGCACTTCGCTTCGGTGCCGCCGTTGCGATAGCAGTTGTACAGGCCCCGGGCGCAATCGTTCTCGCAGGTCGAGGCGAACACCACCGAGCTGAAAGACAGGCCGAACGAAAACACGCACAGGGCGACGAGCCGGATTTTGACGTTCATCGTTGCATTCCTCCATGGCCGCATGGGCGGGCGTTTAACCGCTGCGGTCGGCGATGTCGCGCCGTACCGCCGTGGATCGGAGGCATCGCCTCCGGGATTCGGGGCCTTGCGGTCCCCTTTCCTCAACTCGCAGGAATCCGCGGAAACGGCTCAATCGCTCGCGTCCGCGCCTCGGACGGCTGGCCGAGGCCCCACAGCGCCCGCGCCTCGTCGGCGAGCAGGTCGGGACGCTCCTCGGGCCAGAACAAGCGGCCGCCCTCGACCCGGCGGATGCCGCGCGAGCCGGGCAGGGTGCGGTCGAGCCACTGCGCCCAGCGCATCGGGAACAGCGGGTCGGCATCGCCCCAGAGCATGCGGGTCGGCACGCGGCAGCGGCGCAGCGCCGGTTCGATGGCCAACAGCGGATTCGGTTCGAACGCGGCCAGGTGACGGTTCAACTGCTGCCTGCGCAGCGGCGAGGCGAGCAGCGGGGCGAGGTAGTACTCGATCGCTTCGTCGCTGAAGCTCGCCGGGTCAGCGTACGCCGATCCGCCGATGCCTTGCGCGGAGCGCGCATAGGCGCGGTCTTGCAGATGGCGTTCCAGTTTCTGGTCGTAGACGCCGTCGCGGGCTTTCTGGATCGAGTTGCGCATCTGCGGCGGCGGGCTGTTCTCGTGCACGTCGCAATTGGTCAGGATGAGGCTGCGCACCCGGCCGGGATGCCGCACCAGCAAGAGCTGGGCGACGGTTCCGCCGCTGTCGTTGGCGATGAGGTCGACCTCGCTCACGGCCAGCTCGTCGAGCAGCGCGGCGAGCATGTCGGACTGCGCCTGGGGCGAGAGATCCTGCTGCGCCGATGCCTCGCTATAGCCCAGGCCGAGCAGGTCCGGGGCGATGCAGCGCCGATGCGGCGACAGCCGCTGCAACGCGCCGCGCCACTGGAAGCCGTTCAACGGGAAGCCGTGGACGAACAGCGCCGCCGGGCCGCTGCCGCGCTCCACGGAGGCGATCCGTCCGAACCGCGTCGGCACCAGGCGCCGCGAGGCATGGAAGGCTGCCGCGTCCAGCTGCGGCGCCCGCTCGCCGCCGCTGCCGTCGCCACCGATGGTCCGGCACCCAGGCAACAGCGCCCACCCGGCCGCCGCGGCGCAGGCCGACAAAAGCGCTCTTCGCTTCATGCCCGTCCTCCGCTCGACGGCGAGGCCGCGCGCGTGCGGCGCGGCGATCGCGCCGCGAGCTTGAACAAGCGCACCGGCTTGCCGGGCGCGCGCGCGATCGCGCCCTTGGCTTCGAGATCGAGCTGCACCGCCTTCAGCCACCAACCGGCCTTGGCGCCGCCGGGGAACAGGTCGTCGGGCAATCGCGCCAGCAAGGCCTCCTTGGCCTCGGCGACGCTCAGGCCCGGCGCCGCCGCGGGCAGCACGGCGAGCAGCGCATCGCGCATCGCCGTGTACTTGGCCCGGTCCACGCGCTGGCGATGGCCGGGGGAGACCGCGTTCTCGATCTCGATCTTGTCGTCGCGCTCAGACATGGAGGTCTCCCGCGACGGCGATCTGCGGGACGCGAAAGCCCATCGCGATCCACGCCTTCATCAGTCTGGCGTAGAACGACAGCGACTGGCGCCGCAGGTTGGGGACGTCGTCCGGCAGCGCCGACGGGTTTTCCAGGTCGCCGGTCATGGTCCGCATCTGCAGCGGCGGCAGCGCGCCGTCGCGCCACAGGCCGCCGTACAGGCTCAGCCAGTGTCCGCCCTTGAACTCCATGAACACCGGCGTGTTGCAGCACGCGGCGACGACGCGGCGAGTGCCGGCGCCGGGCGCGAGACGGAATTGCCTGAGCTGCTGCGCGCCGCGCACGAAGCGGACGCGGTCCTTGCGCTGCAGGACGAAGCGGGTCGCGCCGTGCGCGCCGAGCACCGGGCGGGCGCCCGGCAGCCGCGCCAGCCGCGCGCCGGCCTCGCGGCAGCTGTCGCAACAGCATTCCACGCTGGCGATGGGAGGGCCTTCGACCTCCACGGCGAGTTGGCCGCAGGCGCAGGCGAGGGAGCGGGTCGATGACATGGCGGGCCTTTCGTCGTGGGTTCACTGCTTCGACGAACGGGCCCGCGCCGTTTCGACACGCCCGGCGCGGAATTTCGCCGCGGCGCGTTTCAGGCCTCGGCCGGCAGCGCGCGCTCGCCGGCGCCGGCCTCGGTGCGGCGGAGCTTGCGCAGGAACGCCTGTCCGCGTCGGCCCGGCGCCATCGCCACGCCGGTGGTGACCAGGAAGAACCGCTCCAGCTCCGGCGACAGGCTGCTGACCACGCAGAAATCGTCGCCTTCGCGGTGGTTGATCGCGTAATACAAGGACAGCCCGCGCGCGCGCAGGTCGGCCACGACCGCGGGCAGCAACTGCCGCGGTGCGGCCCGCGCCGGTTCGGCGAAATCCCAGGACGCGCGGTGCAGGCGGCGCGGATCGATCTCGCCCATCGCGCAGTCGCGCAGCCGCGGGTACGGGGCCAGCAGTTCCAGGCTGAGCCGGTCGAGGTCGGCCAGGTGCTCGGTGTCGCGCTTGATGTCCACGCACTGGACCAATTCGCTGAGCGCGCGCAGGGCTGCGTGGCGCGCGTAGGGCGACGCGCCGCAGCCGTGCGAGTACACGACCTCGTCTTCGAGCCGGCGCTCGGCCACGGCGATGAACGCCGGATAGGCCAGGTCGGTGGTGATGTCGATCAGGCGCAGCGCGCAGCCGATCCGCGCTTCGGCGATGCGGTGGGCGCGCGCGAGTTCGTCGGGCAGCGACGCCGGTTCGATCCAGCGTCCGTAGCGGGCGTCGCCGCCGAGATGGTGGGCGATCAGGAACAGCGACCAGGCGTCGCGTTCGACGATCTCGCCGATGCCGTGCAGCGCCGCCTCCTCGAAACTGCCGCCGATCGCGGTGCCGCTGTTGGAGCCGAAACGCAACGCGCTGGCGTAGTCGAAATCGTCGCGCGGATCGGTCGCGCGCGGGCTGCCCGGGTAGTCGGGAAAGCTCAGGAACAAGGGCACGGGCAGGGTGTCGTCGCCCCAGTACGCGGTATAGGAACGGCAGGCCAGGTGCCGTTGCGGCTGTTCGGCGAGCGCGGACAGGAACGGCAGCGCGGCGTAGCGCGGGTCTTCGGCGATCGATCCCGCGCTCGGATAATCCCACTGCTGCGGCAGCGTCGCGGCCTTGCAGTAGTGATGCTCGACCGCTTCGTACACCGCGCCGGTGTAGGCCGCGTCCGGCTCGCCCTTGCCGCCGCCGAATGCGAGCACGCGGCCGTCGCCATCGAGCAGGAAGCACTTGGCGGTGACCAAGCCATCGCCGAGCCGGTCGGTGTCGATGCACCAGCCGCGGCGCGCGATGCTCGCGCGGATGATGCGGTCGGCGTCCTCGAGGCTGCGCTCGCGTTCGTACGGAATCATTGCGCGTTCTCCGCTTCGATGCCGACGCGCGTGCGGCGCGCATGCGCGCCGCACGCGCGCGGCGGGCCGCTTACTTGGCGAACTCGTCGAGGAAGGCGCGTTCGTGCGACGTCGGCGTATTGAGCTCGATCATCGCGGCCTTGAACTCGGCGGCCGAGGCGCTGTTGGCGCGCAAGGCCTCGCTGGACGGAATGGCCGATCCCTTCTGCAACACGGTCTTGATTACCGCGGGACGCTCGTTACCCATGGTGCAACTCCCTTTGGTCGAAGGAGACCCAAGGGCGCGCCGCCGGACCCGGCGGCGCCGAGGTTGCGGTTCGTCCTTGTGCCGCAGCCTGCGGCTGCGCATCCAGGCTCCGGTCGCGGCGGGCAATCGTCAGTGATGGTTATCACAAATGCTTCGGCGACCCGCGCATGAGGCGACCGGTGGAGGCGCCGCGTCGGTCGGGCGGTCGCGACTGAATGCGGTTCCGCGGCACGGATCGCGCCGATGATCCGCGCCCGCCGGTTTTTGCGAGTACCGCCATGCCCGCTGCAGCGACAGCCGGGCCGCCGGTGCGACGCAGGCGATGCCAACGGCAACGCGCACGCGGGCGATCGCGCCACCTACCGCATGTTCCACCACAGGAGCGAGCAGCATGAAATGGTTTTCGGCCCCCACCCTGGTCCTGCTGGCGGCGATCGGACTGATCCAGTTGTCCGGCGCCACCGCGCAGGCGGTCACGCCGCCCTTCGTCTTGAATCCGGCGTTGTGCGCGCCGGTCTGCGGCGCCTCGCAATTGGCCGATCGGTCGTGGATCAAGCCGGGGCGCGCGATATATGAAGAGCAGAGCGTCGACGTCGACATCGACGCCGCGGATCTGCTGCAGGCCGGCCAGGAAAGCGTGTTCGTCAGCACCCTGTCCGGCGACCAGGCCTTCACGCCGGCGGGCCAGTTCACCGCCAACGCGACCGGCGGCGGCATCGGCATCGTGCTCGGATCGGCGCAGCCGCCGTACCACCCCAACTGCGTCGGCGCGACCGCGCAGAACCGCCAGTTCGGCATCTTCGGCTACACCTGGGCCGCTCCCTGGGCTTCGACGCCGGGCGTGATGGACTGCAAGAACATCCCCAAGGCGGCGCTGTCCCGAGGCACGACGGTGCGCGTGTCCATCGACACCTACTGCGGCCGCGGCCTGGCGCCGGTGTGTTCGGTGACGGCCACGCTGACCAACAAGGCGACCGGCGCGGTGCTGGCGCAGTCGAGCGTGTCCGGCGTCAGGATCAAGAACCCGCTCAACGCGCGAAAGGTCTGGTACGGCGTCAGCAACTTCTACGCCGACGCGGCGAACTATCCGGTGAGCTTCGCTCCGAAAGTGGAGACCTACTACGCGGAGATCGAACCGCAGTGCAATCCGATCTGCCCGTAAGCTCGGTTCCTCCGCGACCGGCGCCGCGCCGCGCCGGCGTCGCGCACGCGGGTTGAACCTCCGCAGCCGGGCCGCGCTGCGCGCGCGACCCGGCTTCTCCGCTGGCGACGCCGCCTGTCCGGCGCGGGCGCCGCTGCGCTACGACGCCCGCTGCGCTGCGGCGCCGGCCGCGCCGCGGATCACGCCGGCGACGCGCCTTCGGCAGCGGCCTGGGATTGCTCGAACACCTCGCGTTGCGCCGCGAACGCGCGCTGGTAAGCCGGCCGCGCCGTCGCCCGCGCGAGGTAGCCGGCGAGGTTGGGATAGGCCTCGACCGTGCCGAAGCGCGCCAGCCGCAGCAGCACGGTGGTCATCAACAGGTCGCCGGCGCTGAAGCCGCCGTCGAGCCAGTCGGCGTCGCCCAGGTGCCGCGACAACTCGCCGAGCCGGCGGTGCACGCGCTCGTCGAGCATCGCCGCGCGCTCCGCGTACCAGCTGCGCTCGCGTTCGAGCACCTCGGTCATCGCGCGTTCGAAGATCGGCGGCTCCACGGTGTTGAGCGCGGCGAACATCCAGGCGATGGCGCGCATGCGCGCGTCCGCGTCGGCCGGCAGCAGGCCGGGGTGGCGCTCGGCCAGGTGCAGCACGATCGCGCCGGATTCGAACAGGGCGAGCCCGCCGTCCTCGTAGGTGGGAATCTGCCCGAACGGATGCAGCGCCAGATGCGCGGGCTGCTTCATCGCGGCGAAGGAGAGCAGGCGCACCCGATAGGGCTGGCCGAGTTCCTCCAGCGCCCAGCGCACGCGCATGTCGCGCGCCAATCCCTTGCCGCGGTCGGGCGAGGTTTCGAAAGCGGTGATGGTCGGGGTCATCTGTGGGCTCCGGTGAGTGCTCGAGGACGGCCGCGCGGTGCGCGAATCATGGGCAGAACGCGGCCAGCCACCGGGTGCCGCGCCGGCCGGCGCGGTGCGCCACGGTCGCAACGGCTGGTTTCGCGGCGCGGCTTCGGGTGGCCATTCGCTGTATCGACGAACCGCGCACGGCGGAATCGACAACGCGCGGCGCCGCGGCCGATGCGCGCCGTCACACCGATCCCTTACCCTGCGGCGATGCAGAACCTCGCCGCGCACGACTACGCCGACGGCCATGTCGTCCACCTCGTATCCAAGCTGCAGCCGGCGCCCGGTCAGGCGCCCGCGGCGTTGGGCTTGCCGCGCCGCCTGGGGCCGGCGGGGCGGGCGTGGTTCGCGCTCGCCAACGCGGCGGTTTCCGCGGCGGCGGCGGGGGCGCTGTTCCTGCTGTGGACGCGACCGACGCCCGGCCTGTGGTTCGAGCTGCTGTTCACCGTCATGCTCGTCGGCCTTGCGGCCGCGCCGTGGGCGATCCTGGCGGGCTCGATCCGGCAGGCCAACGTCGAGCGCGGCCTGCAGGCGACGTGGCGCGACATCGCGGGCCGCGCGAGCGCAGTGGAGGCACGGGTGATCGAGCGCGACTGGACGCTCAGCGAAGACGGCTCGGTGGCGTCCTTCGTCCTGACCGTGCGCACCGCCGACGCGGCCTCGCTGCGCGGCCGCTGGCGGCCCGCGGACGCGAGCCAGGGCCTGCTGCAGTCGCAGGTGCCCGGCGTCGGCGCCGTGGTGCGGGTGTGGCGGGTCGCGGACGCGCCGGCCGGCGCGCCGCGGGTGATCGAAGCGGCCGATCCTTCGGTCGTGGCCTGAGCGATCCGCCTGCGAGGCCCGCGCCGAAGCGTCGGCATGGATCGGCGGCACGGGTAGGGAGGAAGGCACCTCGATACGTTTGGTTTTTATACAGGGCCGTCTCCGCGCCAGGGGCCGTATTCGATTTCGTGGCGCTGGGACGCTCGCGCCGACGGCTGCAGACCGGGTCGCGCTGGTTGCGACCAGCGCGGCTGCGTGGTCGCGACCGGACTCCGTGGACCTCCACGGACGCCGGTCCGGCCATCAAGCGTGCGCGGGCCCTGGCTCCCGTATCGACGTTCACTCCGATCCAACCGTAGTTCCGCCCCGCAACTTGCGCGCGATCCCGGATCGGCCGGCGCGAAACGCCGACCGCGACGGACGCGGCGCATCCGACGAACCAAAGGAGTTGGTGGCATGCGACAGATCTTCAAAAAGCGCACGGCGTTGAGCCTGGCGACCTTGGCCGTACTGGCCAGCGCGACCGCGCACGCGCAGCAAGGCGATCCGCTGTACCGGTACCAGTGGCATCTGATGAACTACGGCCAGCAGGTGCTGGGCGACACCCGGCCCGTATCCGGCATCGACCTGGGCATCGACGACCTGCACGACTACAACATCCGCGGCAAGGGCGTGATCGTCGGCGTGCTCGACGAGGGCACCGAGATCCGCCATCCCGATCTGGCCGCGAACGTGGTGCCGAACGGTTCGTGGAACTTCAACGACGGCAGCCACGACCCGACCCCGACCAACCCCGACGCCGCCCACGGCACCTCGGTCTCCGGCATCATCGCCGCGGTCGGCTGGAACGGCATCGGCGTGCGCGGCGTGGCGCCGAGCGCGCGCCTGAAGAGCTTCAACTTCCTCGACTCCGACGCCAACAACGAGCAGATCCAGTACGCCTGGTGGGACGGCCCGGAATCCAAGGACGTCGCCGTCTCCAACAACAGCTGGGGCAGTACGATCCCGCTGTTCCTGACGGTGGTCTCCGAAAACGAGCTCGCCGCCTGGGAAAACCCGATGTCGGCCACTCGCGGCGGACTCGGTACGGTCTACGTCAAGGCCGCCGGCAACAGCTTCGCCAGCGTGCCGCATCCGCTGTTCGGCGAGCTGTGTCCGGCCAGCGCCGCCCAGGTCGGTTGCAGCCAGTCGATCAACGACACCGAGGCGAACTACTTCAACGTCATCACCGTCGCCGCGGCCAACGCCGCCGGCAAGCGTTCCAGCTACTCCACGCCGGGCGCCTCGGTGTGGGTGTCGGGCCTGGGCGGCGAGTACGGCTGGGAGCGCGCGTCGGTATCGGTCAACGCGCCGGCCGGTTTCGCCGACCGCCAACCGGCGGTGCGCTTCGATCCGGCGATCGTGACCACCGACCTGAGCGGCTGCGTCAACGGCTACAACGCCAACGCGGTGGTGCCGCCGGAGTTCGTGTCCGACCTCAACCTCAACCGCCTGGAGTCGGACCAGTCCGCGATCGACGGCACCTGCAACTACGGCGGCACCATGAACGGCACCTCGGCCGCCGCGCCGACCGTGTCGGGCGTGGTCGCGCTGATGCTGCAGGCCAATCCCAAGCTGAGCTTCCGCGACGTCAAGTACATCCTGGCGACCACCTCGCGGCGCATCGATCCGAACCAGGCGGCGGTGACCAACGCCGACGGCACCGTGCTGTCGGCCGGCTGGACCGTCAACGCCGCCGGCCGCGCCTTCAGCAACTGGTACGGCTACGGCCTGGTCGACGCGACCATGGCGGTGACCCGCGCGACCGGCTTCAAGTCGCTCGGCCGCCTGGTCGACAGCGGTTGGCAGCCGGCACAGGTGGCCGCGGCCCAGCCGATCGGCAACGTCGCCGCGCCCGCGCGCGCCACCGTGCGCATCGCCGGCGGCGCCGGCCGCGTCGAGGCGGTGCAGATCGGCATGGCCTCGGACTACCCGCTGGACTTCCTGGAATCGACGACGCTGCGCGTCAGCCTGATCTCGCCCAGCGGCACCCGCGCCATCGTCGTCCCCGCGGGCGCTGCGTTCGCCGTCGACACCATGACCTTCGACCTCGCCGCGGTCAACGCCTTCATCGACGAAACCGGCAACGGCGACTGGACCCTGGAAGTGGTCGACACCGCGCTCGCGACCGGCGCCGAAACCAAGGGCAATCTCACCTCGTTCAAGATCCGCGTCCTGGGGCACTGAGCATGAAAATCCAATTCCTTCCGTTGTGCGCCGGCTTGCTGGCGATGAGCGCGATGCCGGCGGCGCTGGCGCAGTCCTACACCAAGCAGGCCGAACTCGACCTGGCCGCGACCGGCGAGACCTTCTCCATCGGCCAGACCCAGTACCGCATCGCGCCCGCGGCCGAGGTCAAGCGCGCCGATGCCGCCACCGATCCGCGTCGCGACGTGATCGTCGGCGAGTACGTGGTCGAGCCCAAGGCCACCGCGGCCAACGCCCGCGGCAAGCGCGCCGTCGATGCGGTCGCCGGCAACGGCCTGGGCGCCGCGGTCTCGGCCAACGGCCGCGCCGTGGTGGTCGCGCCCGAGCTCAACGTCTACTTCAGCAACGCGAGCGTAGTGGATGCGCTGGTGCGCGAGACCGGCGGCACCTTGCTGTATTCCTCCGCGGCCGGCGGCAAGGCGACGATCGGCTACGCCTCGCTGGCCGAGGCGATGAAGGCGCGCCAGCGCATTCTCGGCAAGGCCGGGGTCAAGGAAGTCAGCCCGCGCCTGGTGCAGCAGCGCAGGGTGGCCTGGTAAGGCACGGGCGCAACGTCCGCGCAGGCCAGGCCTGCGCGGGCCGCCGCAGGGCACGCGATGCGACGGGCGGGACGCAAGCTTCGCGTCGCGCTCGAACGGCGTCGGCGTCGCGTGTCGTTGTTGCGCAAGGCTCCGCGTGCGAACGCGGAGCCTTTTCGTTCGCGCTCGCCGCGCCGGCTACGGCCAGCGAGCCCGGTCGCGTCCGCGGTCCGATCGCGCGCGCCGTCGCTCAGCGCCCCAGTTCGACCAGCAGCGAGCGCAGCAGGCGCGTGTCCGGCATGCGCGCCACGTCGATGCCGGCCGCCTCGAACCACGACGCGTCCGCTTCCGGATGCGGACCGCTCAACACCACCACGCCCTGGCCGAACGAATAGCGCGCCGCGGCGAGATCGCCGTTGGCGTACGTCGCGATCGGCTTGAAGCCCGGGTCCTCGGCCGCGCGCAGCATATAAGGGCCGTCCTGATAGAAGACCGTTTGCTCGCGGCCTTGCCAGCGCACCGCGATGGCCGCGTCGTCGCTGTCGACGACGGCGAAGCCGGGGCGGCCGACTTCCGAATCCAACTCGTGCGGGATCAGGCTGAGGCCGGAGCCGCTGGCCAGATACGCGCCCATGCACAGGCCGAGATAGCGACCGCCGCGCGCGACGTAATCGTGGATCGCGTCGATGCGCTCGTCGCCGAGGCTGGCGAGCGCGCCGGCGATGTCCTGGCCGCCGCCGGGCTGCGCATAGACGTCGTAGCGGGCGAGGTTGCGCGCGGTGATGTCGATGGGTTCGTCCGCGCCGACGAAATCGACGCGGTACTTCGGCCCCAGCCGTTCGATCGCGCGCTTCAGCGTTTCCGAGCAGTTCTCGCACGAGGCCGGCCCGCGATAGACGGCGACCCGGATCGCGGCGCTGTCGGTGCGGTTGGAAGCGTCGCCGCGGCCAGCGGCGAACGACGGCAGGGCCAGCGTGCCGGACAAGGCGAGCGCTGCGATCTTCAGGACCAGACCATTCATGCGGTGGCGACACGGCGGGGCGATGGCTCGCATCCTCGCGCTTCGCGCAGCCGTTGCCCGTGTCTGTGGGTACTGGCGTGTATCCGTGTGTAATCGCGCCCGGTCCGGCCGGCCGTGGCGACGCGACAGCCCGCCCATGCCGCCCGCGCGTGGCGGTCGAAGCCCACGTGGTGCCGCTGTTTCGCTAACTAGCTCACAGTTATCGATGCATATCGGCATCACGGCCTGATGCATGCCGTTTGCGCGTTTGTTGTGAGTATTGCCGGGCGATAGCATGGCCGTCCCGAGGCCCGGCCGTGTCGCGCCGGGCGCCGCGGCGACCGTGCGCGGCCGCTCGACCCATTGCGGAGATGCAGTCATGACCAAGTCTTTCGTCGACGAGATCGGCGCCGAACGCGCCCAGGCGCTGGCCAGCAAGGCGGTCGCCGAGGCGATCGCCGAGGCCGATGCGCTGGGCCTGCCGCAGGTGGTGAAGATCGACGGCGTGTGGTGCCGCCGCTACCCGGACGGCCGCATCGAACCGGTCGAGGCGGGGCGCTGAGATGCCCGGCGACGATCTGCCGCGGATGATCGTGTTCGCCGGGCCGAACGGCTCGGGCAAGAGCACCATCACCAAGAGCTGGAGCGAGGAGCCCGGCTTCCCGAAGGACGGGTACATCAACGCCGACGAAATCGCCAAGGGCATGGAGAAGCAGTACCCGGACTACCACGAACGCAATTTCCGCGCCGCCAACATCGCCGAAGAACACCGCAAGCTCGCGCTGGAAAGCGGCAAGCCGTTCGCGTTCGAGACGGTGATGTCGACGCCGGGCAAGCTCGCGCAGTTCGACGAAGCGCGCAACAAGGGCTTCAGCGTCGACCTGGTGTTCGTGACCACCGAGCATTCGGAGATCAACAAGCAGCGCGTGGGCAACCGCGTCGCCGGCGGCGGCCACGGCGTCGACGCGGCCAAGATCGTCGAGCGCTACGAGCGCGCCATGGATTTGTTGCCGGCGGCGGTGGAGAAGGCCAACACCGCGACCATCTACGACAACTCCGGACGCGAGCCGATCGTGGTCGCGAAGAAGCTGGAAAACGGCAAGATGGTGTATCCGCAGGGCGAAAACACCCCGGATTGGGTCAAGGACCGCCTGCAGAAGCCGCTGGAAGCGCGCGACGCCTCGCGCGCCGATCTCGACAAGGAACTGCGCGGACGCGTGCCCGGCGCCGACGTGCGCCCGGCCGACATCAGCGCCGGCCACGAGTACCGCGGCCGCGTCGCCCTGATGACCTCGCAGCACGTGCTGCAGCATGTGTCCGGCACGAACTACGTCCTGCACGACCGCTCGCTGACGCCGGCGGTGGATTTCGCCAAGGCGCAAAAGGATCCCGGCTTCCCGGAGATCGACGTCTCCTACAAGTTCGGCGCGGACGGCAAGCATCCGCCGCAGGCGCCCGAGGCGACGCAGGCGCAGGGCCAGCAACAGGCGCAGCAGCAGGCGCCTTCGGGGCAGGAACCGCCGCAGTTGCCGCGTTCGAAGCTGTGACGCGTTCGAAGCGGTGATGCATTCGAAGCGGTGAGCCGCCGCGGCGAGCGATGAGCAACGACGAAGCCCAGCGCCGCGGGGCTTCGTCGCATTCGCCGGCGTCGTCGGATTGCGCGCCGGCGGTCGGATGCGCAGGGCGACGCCCTGCGACCGCGGCGTGCGACGACCGCGGCGAGCGGCGCTGGTGCGCCGCCCACCGAGTGCCTCAGTTCAGCTCGCCGCCCGGCGGCGCGATCCGGAAGCAGGTGCCGCGCTGGATGGTGAAGGAGCCCGACCACAGGCCCCAGCCGACCGGTTGCGGATCGGTGCAGCCGCGGCTGATGTATTGCACGCCGCGCACGTTGCCGGCCGAGTCGGCGTAGGTGCGTATCTCCACGTAGGCGCCGGGTTGCGACAATGCGGGGGCCGCGACGCCGGCGATCGCCAGTGCCGCCGCGGCTGCGGCGAACGTCCATGATTTATTGCGCTTGCGCATGTGCCTCTCCTTGATGGGCGCCGCGCGAAAGAGCGCGGTCGCGGTGGCGGCTCCGGCGCCGCGACACGGCTGCGTCGCGGCGCGAGGGCCGAAAGCGTTGCGGTACTCGCCGGTTGCGGGGCGTTCGCCGTGTCCATGCGGCCGGATGCCCAGGACCCCGCCGAGCATGGTCTGCGCCAAGCGCGCGCTGTCCCGGACTTGCGGATTGGGGCGGAAAGCATCGATGCGGCATCCTTGCGGCGAAAGTCGACGACGGCTCGAACGGTCTGGGACGAAGCGCCGTCGCCGAGCGCAGCGGGCGCGATTCGAGCCGGTCGCAACGAATGGACTGCGCGCGACTCGGTGAAGTTCGCGCCGATAGTGCGAACCTGGGGTGCGATCACGTTTTCGTCGTTCAGAGAATTTTGTCGTGATCGGATAACGCCTCGCGACGCGATCGCACATATCGCAAGCGAGCGATGCGATTTGCCGCTGCGCGCGGCGATGGCTCAGGCGTGTTGCGTCGGATGGCGGCGTTCGCCCCGACAGACGTGACGAAGGATGCCTCCGTCGCTCGCGCCTGCAGAATCCAGGCGACCTCGCGCCGAGGAACTACGCTCGGCTCAGCGCCGCGGCGATGCGCGCAGCAGCGGTCGACGCAGCGCGGCGGTCACTGCGCCGGGCATGCGGGATCCTGCCCCGCGTACTTCGCGCAGATCTTCTGCCGGCATTGCAGACCCCTGGCGGTGTTCGCCTTCGGGCATTTGCGCAGGCTCGCCTGCACCGGATTGGCCGGCGCCGCGGGCGCGGCGGTTTCGGCGGCCTTGGCCGACTTGGCGCCGCTCTTGGCGTTGCCGGCGGCGACCGGCTTGGCCGCGGTCTTGCCTGCGGCCGCGGCGCTTTTCGCGGCCACCGCAGAGGCCGCCGCGTTCTTCTTCGCCTCGGCCGCGCTGTCGGCGTTGACCTTGCGGATCAGTTGTTCGAGCGCGTCCTGGTCTTCCTTGGCGTTGCGGTTGCGCGCCTTCGCCTTGCGCTTGCCGCCGGATTCGGCGTCGGTGTCGATGTTGCCCAACAGCACCGCCATCAGGCCGTCGTCGTTGTTCTTGGTTTCGCCGCGGCGCTTGCCGGCGGCCGACGCAGTACGCGCGGTCGCGATCGGCGGCTTCGCGCCGGCCTTGGGCGGCGTCGCCGATGCGACCTGCCTGGGCGCGTCGGCGGCGGGTTTGGCGGCGGGTTTGGTCGCCGGCTCGCCGGGATCGAAGGGATTGTCGTCGTCGAGCACGATCTTGGCCGGCTCGACGATCGCGGCGGTTCCGGTCGCCGGCAACGCGGGAGCGGGCATCGTCGGGGCGGGGACGGTCGATGCCGATGTCGCGGGCGGCGGCGTCGCCGCTGCGACCGGTCGCGCCGGAGCCGCGCTCGCGGCGGCCGGCTTGTCCGCGCTCGCGACCGTCGGAGCGGATTCGAACGGTGGGTCTTCGCTGCGCAACAACAGATAGCCGCTGGCGACGAACACCGCGACCAACCCGAAGATCAGCGCCAACGGCTTGCCGCGGCGCAGCGGCGCGGGCGCAACGGGCCGCTCTTTGCGGCTTTCCATGTCTGCTAGGATTCGCCCGGTCGGCAACGGCTCGGCGGAGCGGTTTTCCGCTCCCGAGATCAGGCTCGGACGACTCGGCTTACCCTGTTGCCGATCCACATGGACTCCTTTCCATACTCGGCCTGGTCGAAACCGGCTCGCGGGCATTCTCAGCGAACGCCAACGCGGCCGTCAATTCGAGCGCAAACCGGCGCGACGCACCGGCGCTCGCCCCACAATCTCAGGACGAGGCGCGGCGCGTGGTCTGGTTGGCGGTAACAGTTTCGTTCCTGGTTTTCGCGGTCGTCGCGTGGTTGGCGATGTTTCCCGGCGCGCGCGACGAGGCCGGCGGACGCGCCGGGCGGATGCTGCAGCGCGGCAGCGCATTCATCGAACGCCTGCGCCGGCGCGCGTCGCAGCAGACCCGCGAGTCCGGCCAGGAATTGCGCACGAAAAGTGCCGGTTATGCGCGCCGCGTTTCGCGCAGCAAGTACTTCCTGATCGCCGCGGCGGTCATGGTGATCGTGCCGGTGAGCCTGATCCTGGGTCTGCGGCAGAAAGTGATCCTCGATGGCGGCACCGATCCGGTGCCGGTAGCCACCAGTTCGCAGATCCGCGAATTGCTGGAGGGCGAGAATCTGGTGCCGCCGGAACCGCCGCCGCCGGAGGTGTTCGTCGAGGCCGAACGCGAACTCGCGCAGCTTTCGCCGAGCGCGCGCCTGAGCATCGCCGCGCCTGAGGAGATCGTCAGCGCCGACCGCCGCTGGGAGCAGATCGACCGCGATTTCAGGCAGCGCGTGCTGGCGATCTACAAGGTCATGGAAGGGCGCGGCATCAAGATGGTGCTGGTCGAAGGGTTCCGCAGCGCGAAACGCCAGGCCGAACTGGCCGTCGCCGGCAAGGCCACCCGCGCCGGCGCCGGACAGAGTTGCCATCAATACGGCCTGGCCGTGGACAGCGCGCCGATCCGCAACGGCAAGTTGCAGTGGGACATGAACGATCCTTGGACGCGCGATGCGTATCACCTGTACGGCCAACTCGCGCAGGAGGCCGGCCTGGAGTGGGGCGGCAGCTGGCGCAGCATCAAGGACTACGTCCACCTGGAGCAGAAGGACCGTTGCCGCGCCGCCCGGCGCGCGGCCGGGGCGGGCTGAACCGCGCCGACGCCGCGCCTGCGCCGTTGCGCCGGCGCGGACGCCGGGAGGCCGTCCTGGCCGGGGTGTTAAGCCGCTCCACTCCTGCTATCGTCCTCCCTGACATCCGGATCGTCACTCGCCAACAAGGAGCATGGCCATGACCCTCCCCTTCATTCGCGTCGGCGATCGCAGCGATCACCGCGGCTTCGGCGTGGGCGACGGTCGCGGCCTGAACGCGGACGAATCCGCGCTCGCGCGACGTGAAGATGTGATCGTTCGCACAGTGCGGCTTGTCGCCGCGCACGCGCGCGCGGCGACGACCGGCTGATGGGCGCGCCGACACCTTAAGACAGCGGACGGGAGCCTCAAGGATGAGATTCGTGTGCGGCACCGGCTGCGTCGCAAGCGTCGACGGCCCCGGCATCGCCGGCGCCCGGAGCGCGGCGGCATGAAGGCCTTCAAGCTCGTGCTGTGGCTGGCCTTGCTGACCGGCGCGATCTGGTTCGCGGTGGTGCTGGCCTGGCAGGTCAACGACGTGCAGCCGAGCGGATCGGCGCTGGTGCTTTATCTGGTCGGCTTGCCCTTGTTCGCGATCGGCGCGGTGCTGGCGGTCGGCTACGGCCTGCGCCGGCGCAAGCAGCGCGCGCAGGATGCGCAAGCCGATGCGGCCACGCCGGCCGCGCGCGCGTCCGCCGACGACGGCGAGCACGCGTCGTGCGCGTACGCGCTGCACCTGCACGCCACGGCCGTGAATCTGATCGTCGGCGCCAGCGCGGAAGCCGCGGCGGCCGCATTGGTCGAGCCGGAGCGGCCCGGTTTGCATCCGAGCCTCAAGGACGACAACGGGCTGCCGGTGATGGCGGCGCAGGTGAACGAACTGGACACCGACGCGGTGGCCGAAGCGCTGCAGGCCTTGGCCGGAAGCGAAGCTATCGAGCACGTGTTCGCGCAAGAACATCTGCGCGCGATCGCGCTGCTGGAACCGGTATTGGAAGAGTTGCTGGGCCTGGAGGCCGCGATCGTGGCCGGCGCGGCGCCCGCGGACGCGTCGCCCGCGCTCGTCGCCGGCCGCCGCAGCGAGGCCGCCGCGGCGCCGAAATCGCGCTTGCGCACGCTGATCCTGGTCGCCGACGCGTGGCCGCAGGCAGCGCGCCAGCGGCTCGGCGACTGGGCGCTGGCCAAGGCCGCGGCGCTGGACTTGCCCGAGGAACGGATCGCGGTCGAGGTGGTGCCGGTCGAGCAGGCGATCGATGCCTGGGCGCTGATCGATCGCATCGGTCAGCGGTATCGCGACGAAGTCACGCCCGACCGCCATCTGCTGCTGGCCTGCGCCTCGCAACTGAGCGAGGGCGCGGTCGAAGCGTTGCAAGCCGCGCGCCGGCTGATCGGCCACGACCGCCCCGAAGGCCTGGTTCCCGGCGAAGGCGCGGTGGGCCTGTGGCTCAGCGGTCCGCCGGAGCCGGGGCAGCCGGCTTCGCCCGACGCGCTGGAACTGCGCGCGCTGCAGCGCGGCCATGTCGCCGCCGGCACTTCCAGCCGCAACGCGACCCGGCAGACCTCCGAACTGATGGCGCGCGCGATCGCCGCGGCCGGCCAGGACGCCGACAGCGTCAAGGCGGTGGTCAGCGATGCCGACCAGCGCCCGAGCCGGGCGATCGAGATCGCCAGCGCGATCGCCGCGACCTGTCCCGAACTCGATCCGATCGGCCACAACCTCAGCCTCGGCGTCGCTTGCGGGCATCTGGGCCCGGTCGCGCCGTGGGCGGCGATCGCCGTCGCCGCGGCGCAGGCGCGCAGCGAAGGCGGGCCGGTGCTGGCGATCGGACTGGCCGACGGCGAGGCGCGCGCCGCGCTCGCGGTGATGCCGGTGCCGCCACCAGCGCCATCGCCACCCGCTGAGGCCGAGCGGGCCGGATAAGCAGTCGACGATACGCAAGCAGTCATTAAACGGACGAAGCATTTGATGAGCAGGCTCAGATATTTCCTCACCGACTATCGGGTGATCGCGGCGCTCGGCGTGTTCAGCGTCGGCGCGGTGGCCTATTTCGGCGCCGACAAGCTCAAGACCGTCGGCGGCTGGATCCTGGTGCTGGCCGCGCTTGCGCTGCTGGTGTGGCTGGCGGTCTGGATCGTGCGCCGCGTGCTGGCCGCGCGCGCGGCCAAACAGCTCGACGCGATGGTGCAGCAGCAGGCCGACCAGGCCGTGGCCGCGTCCAAGCCCGCCGCGCGCGCCGACGTGGAGCAACTGCGCGAACGCATGGCCGAGGCGGTCAAGGCGATCAAGTCGTCCAAGCTCGGCCTGCTCAAGGGCAGCGCGGCGCTGTACGAACTGCCGTGGTACACGATCATCGGCAACCCGGCCGCCGGCAAGAGCACCGCGATCCTCAACTCCGGCCTGCGCTTCCCGTTCGAGGACAACCGCAGCAACGTCATCCAGGGCCTGGGCGGCACCCGCAACTGCGATTGGTACTTCACCACCGAAGGCATCGTGCTCGACACCGCCGGCCGCTACACGGTCAGCGCCGAGGACCGGCTGGAGTGGCTGACCTTCCTCGACCTGCTGAAGAAGCACCGCCCGCGCGCGCCGCTCAACGGCGTGATCATCGCCGCCTCGATCGCCGAGCTGTCCGGCAGCAAGCCCGAGTTCGCGATCGAACTGGCCAAGAACCTGCGCCAGCGCGTGCAGGAACTGACCGAACGGCTGGAAGTGTTCGTGCCGGTCTACGTGGTGTTCACCAAGGCCGACCTGATCGCCGGCTTCGCCGACTTCTTCCAGGGCCTGGACCCGGCCGAGCGCGAGAACACCTGGGGCGCGACCCTGCCCTACGATCCCAAGGGCGAGACCGACGCGCTGGCGGCGTTCGACACGCACTTCGACGAATTGTCCGAAGGGCTCAAGGAAATGAGCCTGTCGCAGATGGCGATGCGGCGCGGGCGCGAAGTCGGCCCGGGCCTGCTGACCCTGCCGATGGAGTTCACCGCGATCAAGCCGGCGCTGCGCACCTTCATCGCCACCTTGTTCGAAGAGAACCCTTACCAGTTCAAGCCGGTGTTCCGCGGCTTCTACTTCACCAGCGCGCTGCAGGAAGGCGTGTCGGTGCAGCACGCGTCCGAGCGCATCGCGCGGCAGTTCTCGCTGCGCCCGCGCGCCGGCGCGTCCGAACGCGCGCCGATGTCGGACAACGGCCACTTCCTGCTCGGCCTGTTCCGCAAGGTGATCTTCGCCGACAAGCAACTGGTCAAGCAGTACTCCAGCCCGGGCCGCAACCGCCTGCGCCAGGTGATGTTCCTGGCCTCGTTCGCGCTGCTGGGTCTGTGCCTGGCCGGCTGGGGCTGGTCGTACACCAGCAACAGGCAACTGGTGGCCAATTCGGTGCAGGACCTGCGCCAGGCCAAGACCCTGCAGGAAGGCCGCTTCGACGTGCAGTCGCGGATCCAGGCACTGCTGGTGCTGCAGACGCGGCTGGAAGAGCTGCGCAGCTATCGCGACAAGCATCCGCTGTCGATGGGGCTGGGCCTGTACCAGGGCGACCGCATCGAGAAGAAGGTGCGCGAGGAGTATTTCCACGGCATGCGCCAGCTGATGCTGGCGCCGGTGCAGGGCAAGCTGGAGGCCTACCTCAACGAGGTGCTGGCCAACCGCGCCAAGCTCAAGGTGGCCGACGCCGCCGGCGCCGCGCCGCAGGTCGCGGCGCAGGTCAACGCCGGGCAGACGCTGTACCAGGACGCCTCGCCGACCGACGCCAACGACGCTTACAACGCGCTCAAGACCTATCTGATGCTGGCCGACCGCAGCAAGGTCGAGAGCAGCCATCTCAGCGACCAGCTGACCCGGTTCTGGCGGCGCTGGCTCGACGACAACCGCGGCACCATGTCGCGCGAGGAACTGGCGCGTTCGGCCGAGCGGCTGATGGCGTTCTACGTGAGCCAGTACGAACAGCCGAACTGGCCGACCATCGACGAGAAGTTCGCCCTGGTCAGCGATAGCCGCAACGTGATCAAGGGCGTCATGAAGGGCACCCCGGCGCGCGACCGCGTCTACGACCAGATCAAGCAGCGCGCCTCGGTGCGCTTCGCGCAGATCACCGTGGCCTCGCTGATCGGCGAGGAGAACGCGCGCGCCGGCGTCGCCGGCAGCTACCGCGTGTCCGGCGCGTTCTCGCGCAAGGCTTACGAGGACTACGTCAAGGACGCGATCAAGCAGGCCGCCAACGAGCAGCTCAGCGCCACCGACTGGGTGCTGGCCGACACCGTGCAGGGCGACCTCACCCTCAGTGGCAGCCCCGAGCACATCGCGCGCGAACTCACCCAGATGTACAAGGCCGAGTACGCGCAGGAATGGCGCAAGTTCATGCAGGGCGTGACGGTCACCGACTTCGGCAACTTCGACCAGGCCGTGACCCGCATGAACGCGATCGGCGACCCGCAGAACTCGCCGTTGCGCAAGGTCCTGGAGGCGGTCAACAACGAGACCATCTGGGACAACCCGGAGGCGGCCAACAAGGCCCTGGGCGTGGCCAAGAAGGGTATCGTCGAGTGGTTCAACCGCACCATCCTGCGGCGCCAGCCCAGCGGCATGAACGTGCAGGTCGATCCCAACACCGGCAAGCAGGTGGCGATCCAGATGGGCCCGGTCGGCGCCGAATTCGCCGGCCTGTCGCGCCTGTTCGCCCAGCGCGACGGCGGCGCGCCGATGATCAACGGCTACTTCGAGGCGATGGGCAAGCTGCGTTCGCGCCTGAACGGGATCAAGACCCAGGGCGATCCCGGCCCGGGCGCGCGCAAGCTGATGCAGGAGACGCTGGAGCGCGGTTCGGGCTCGGAGATCTTCGAGATCGAGAAGATCATCGACGAGCAGATGCTCAACGGCCTCAACGAGAGCCAGCGCGATGCGCTGCGTCCGTTGCTGGTGCGTCCGCTGATGCAGACCTTCGCCGCGCTGATCCGGCCGACCGAGGGCGAGATCAACCGCACCTGGGTCGAGCAGGTCTACCAGCCGTTCGAGGACGGCATCGGCAAGCTGTATCCGTACAACCCCGGCTCCAGCGCCGAGGCCACCCAGGCCGATCGCGACGCGGTGTTCGGCGCCAGCGGCTCGATCTCCAAGTTCGGCAGCGAAGCGCTCGGCGCGCTGGTGATCCGCCGCGGCTCGGTGATGACGCCGCAGCAGTGGGCCAACATGGGCGTCAGCCTGCGGCCGGAATTCACCAGCAACTACTCGGGCTGGGTCGGCGGCGCCAGTGGCGGCGGCCGCGGCGACGCCAACGCCGGGATGGTGATCGAGATCCTGCCGGGCGCGGCGACCGGGCGCGAGTACACCATCACCATCGACGGCCAGGCCCTGCGCTACCGCAACGAGCCGCCGCAGTGGAAGACGATCGAACTGGTCAATTCCAGCAGCGTGCGGATCGACGCGGTGACCCTGGACGGACGCACCGTCGAGGTGTTCAACGAGCCCGGCTCGAAGGGCCTGAACCGCTTGTTCTCGGTGGCCAACAAGGGCCGGGGCGCGGGCGACAAGCACTTCCTGATGTCGGTGAACAAGGACGACGCGACGGTCGACTTCGAGCTGCGGATCATCCGCGTGCCGGTCCGCTCCGATGCCCAGACCGAGACCGCCAAGCCCGCGCTGCGCCTGCCGCGCGAAGTCGCCGGCGCGCCGCCGGCGGCCGTGGCGCCCGCGGCTACGGGCACGGGCACCGCGCCGGCCGCGCCGGCCGCGCCGGCGACGACTCCGGCGGCTGCGCCGGCGGGAGGCGTGTGATGGCCGCGGCCGAAACGATGGCGTCGATGAGTTACTTCGGCAAGCTGCCCTCGCGCGGCGACTTCGTGCGCACCGCCGAAAGCCACCAGCTGATGGTGTTGCTGGACCGCTGGGCCGGCTCCGGGGTCGAACTGCTGGCGCAGGACCCGGGCTGGAAACAGCTCTACGACACCGCGCCGCCGATGCATTTCGCCTTCCTCGGCTCGCGCAGCCGGCTGGCGATCGGCGGCCACTTCCTGCCCAGCCGCGACGCCACCGAACGGCGCTTTCCGTTCCTGTCGGCGACTTACCTCGACATCAGCCAGCCGCTGGCCTTCATCGGCCGCAGCCCGCTGGTGCTGGCGCGGGTCTGGGGCGGCCTGGCCCGGCTGTGCGGCCAGGCCGTGCGCGCGGAGGACGCCGCCGACAGCCTGCGCGAACTGTCGGAGAACAAGGTCGCGGTGACCACCGACCCCGGCGTCTACGATGCGCCGTTCGCCGATTTCCTCGACATGCAGGACGTCGGCGCGCTGCAATCGCTGCTGCACCAGTCCGGCCATGCCCACGTGCAACTGCGCTGGGTGTTGCCGGCGCTGGGCCTGCTGCTGCAGCCGGTGCTGACCGGCGCGGCTTCGCAGATCGACAAGGCGCTGTCGTTGCCGCTGCCGCGCGATGCGCTGTACCGGCCGATGGTCGCCGCGTTCTGGCTCGACCTGGTCAGCGGCTTCCTCAGCCGCGCCGATTTCGAACTGGCGGTGATGATCCAGGAGACGGCCGCGCCGCGCCTGGTGATCGGCTTCAACGGCGCCGACGGGCGCACTCTGCAGGCGGTGCTGGACCCGCACGTCGGCGGCGAACAGATCATCCGCGTCGACGATGCCGAATGGGTGGACAACCACGTCGCCGGCGACTACGCCCTCAACAAGCTGGTCAGCTACATCGGACGCGACGATCTCTCGCTGCGCGTGGCCCGCAAGGCCTTCGGCGAAACCTTTCTCGGAGCGTGAGCATGCGCGGTAGAACCTTTTTCCCGTCCCCGGCGCGTGCGCTGCCGGCGATCGTGCTGGCCGCGGCGCTGGCGTCGCTGGCCTGCGCCGCGTCCGCGCAGGACGCCGCGCCCGCCGCCGCGCCTGCGCCGGCCTCCGCCGCCGCGGCCGCCAAGCCGGTGATCGCCTCGGGCAAGGTGCCCGACGAAAGCAGCAAGCAGGCGGTGCTGGCCAAGCTGCGCGAGCTGTACGGCAACGAGCGGGTGATCGACCGGATCGAAGTCAGCTCGGGCATCGTCACTCCGCCGAACTGGCGCCAGAACGTGGTCAACATGCTGGGCCCGGACCTGCAGCAGGTCAGCGACGGCAAGCTGGAAGTCAACGGCAACGCGGTGCGGGTCAGCGGCAACGTCGCCAACGAACTGCAGCGGCAGCAGATCGTCAGCGGCCTGTCGACGCGGATCAACAACCCGACCTATTCGGTCGACGGCCGCCTGCTGCGCGTCGCCGGCGGCGCCCAGCAGAGCCTGCTCGACAACGTGCTGGCCAACCGCATCGTCGAATTCGAGAGCGGCAGCGCGACGCTGACGCCCAAGGGCGAGCTGATCCTCGACGAGATGGCCGCGGCGATGAAGCGCATCGGCAACAAGCGCGTGCTCATCGTCGGCCACACCGATGCCGCCGGCCGCCGCGAATCCAACCTCGCGCTGAGCCTGGCGCGCGCCGATTCGGTCAAGCGCTACCTGCAGGCGCACGGCGTCAACGGCGCGCTGCTCGGCGTGCAGGGCGCCGGCCCCGATCAGCCGGTCGCCGACAACGCCACGGCCGAGGGGCGCGCGCGCAATCGGCGGATCGCGTTCAAGGTGTTGTAAGCCGTCGTATCGCGATCGCGATCGCGATCGCGGCTTCGGCGGCGGCGCAGTCGGCGGTCGTCGCGTCCAGGGCCGCTGCGAGGCCTTGCTTCGGCGGGGGCGGCGAATTCGCGGCGGCGCGCCGCTATGATCGTTCGGCTCGCCAGCGGCCCGCCGCACGCGACGCGTTCGCAGAGCGGCGCGCACCGGCTCGCCGCGCCACCGAGGCTCATGACAATCGTACTGAAGATTCGCAGCTGCTACTCCCCGGACGTCGACGATCTGCCCGGCTGGGTCCCCGCGTCCGTGGACGAGGTGTACTACCCGCTCGAGATGGAGATCGGCGAGGCCGACCGGTCGGGCGCGCATGTGTTCGGTTTGATGATCGCCACGCCGCAAGGGCTTGCGAAGCATCATCGGGGCAGGGCGCTGCAGGCGTTCCGCAACAACCAGGCGCGAACGCCCGGCATGGGGCGCAAGGCCTTGCTGGTGATCGACCCCTACCGCTGGAGCGCGGTCCGCGAACGGATCGACCAGCAGGTCCAGGATTGCCAGCGCGAGAGCTGGGAGGCATCGCTGGCTTGCCTGCGCGAGGCCTTCTTCTGGGAATATGAGGGCGTCGCCTATCGGCGCTGACGTCCCGTGGCCGCCCCTGCGCAGCTTCTCGCCGCGCATGGCGCGAACGCCGCCGCGGCAGCCGGCGTTCGCGCGCGAATCCGCTACGCCTCAATCGTCCTGACGGTCGTTGCTGTCGAGCAACTCCTCGATCTGACTCAACGTGCTCTCGTCCTTGATCACCCGCTTGAGCCACACGTGCAGCGGCATCTCGCCCCAGCGCGCGGCCTTGTCGGCGAGGTAGGCGACCGGGCTGTGCGGCTCGGTGCGGCGGAAGAACTCGGCGACGCGGCGAAGTTGCGCGATCGCTTCGCGGCGCGAATCGATAACGCCCGGGGCCGATGGCGCCGGGCGCGCGGCCGGCGCGGAATCGTCGGCCGCCAGGGCGCTGTCGAGGATCTCGCCCGGCGCGCCCGGATCGGCGGCGACGCCGTCGACCAGTACGCCGGCGTCGCGGGCGAAGCGGCGGGTGGTCTCGACCAGATGGTCGAGCTGGTCGCGCGCCTGGGCGAAGCTGGGCCCTTCGTGGCCCAGCCGCGCATCGATGACCAGTTCGAGCTCGCGCAGCGCCTCGCGGCAATCCGGCACGGCTTCGATCAGCTTCTGGTAGTACTCGCGCGGCGTGGCGCGCCGCGCCGTGTCGATCTGCTCGACGCTCGGGCCGGGATTGTGCTCGGCGTTGCGGCGCGCATGCGCCAGTTCGATGTCGGCGATGCTGAAGCGCTCTTGCGCCGACTGGATCAGCGGCAGGCGCCGCGACCACTTGGTTGAATGCTCCAGCAGCCACACCAGGTTGCCGATGCGCTGTTCCTGGTCGCCGTCCTCGGCTTGCGGATGGATGTCGTCCCAGAAGCGCTCGCACAGCGCGGCGGTGAGCCGGTAGCCCTGGGCGAGGCCGGCGAAGCCGTGGATCTGGGTCTGGCTTTCGGTCCACCACGACGCCAGGCGCAAGTCCTTGCTGCGGGTCTTCAGCAATTCGTTGGAGCGCGTCGCCACCGTTTGCCAGTCGGCGACCTTGAGGTCGGTGATCCACTCGCCCTGTTCCAGCGAGGGGTCGTCGGCGCGACGGGCTTCCTGGATGGCGTCGTAGTCGACCGAGAACGAGAGGTCGGCGCCGGAGGGCGCCTCATCGGAGATAGGCGCGAGCAGCTGTTCCAGATCCTGCATGGCAGTCCATTGAGTGCGGGAAAGGGCGTTGTGGCCTACAGAATGCCACTTCGGTCGCTGTGGCGGGGTGTCGGCCGCCGCGATGCCGTCGCGACGAAGCTTAACGGGGCGCAATACCGCAGCCGGTCGCGATTCCAGCGTTTTCGTGCGACGCGCCGGGCCGCCCCGCGGGACTTCACCGCCGCCCGGGTTTGGATACACTGGACCCTGCGGAAAAGGCCGCCATGGAGGCGGCCTGCGAGGCTGGCACGGATCGTCACGGGACGTGCGCGCGCAAGGAGGAACGGGCGTGAGCAGCGAAGGAATGCAACAGATTCTGGCGGGCCTGTCCCGCTTCATCGGCGCGCAGCGCTTGTACACGCTGGACTTGCCGCAAGACCAGGGCATCGGCGAAGACTGGGCGGTGGAACGCTGGCAGGGCTGGGAGGCCTTGTCGGGCGGTTTCGAATGGTGGATCGACGTGTTGTCGGTCGATGCGCACCGATCCCTTGAAGCGTTTCTCGGGCGTCGCGCGACGCTCGCCACCCGGCTGGCCGACGGCGGCCGCGCGCTGCGCTCGGGCTTGGTCCGCGAAGCGCAGTGCCTGGGCAGCGAAGGCGGCCTGGCGCGCTATCGTTTGTGCCTGGTGCCGTGGACCTGGCTGCTGAGCCAGGGCCGGCACAGCCGCGTGTACCAGGACAAGACGGTCGCCCAAATCGTCGAGGCGGTGTTCGCCGCGTATGCGCCGCTGGCGGCCTGGCAGTGGAGCGATGAAGCCGGCCCGTTCCTGGCCGCCGCGCGCGCGCGCAGCTACTGCGTGCAATACCGCGAGACCGACGCCGCCTTCGTCGACCGCCTGCTGGCCGAGGAAGGCCTGGGCTGGCGCATCGAAGAGGCGCAGGACGCGCCCGGCGGCCATCGCATGGTGCTGTTCGCGCAGAGCGGGCAGAGCCCGCAGGAAGCCAGCGACGCCGCCTACGGCGCGACCCGCTTCCACCGCAGCGACACCACCGAGGACAGCGACACCGTGCAGAGCTTCGGCGCGGTGCGGCGCATCGCCTCGACCGAACTGACCGTGCTCAGCGGCGACTACAAGGGCCTGCAGACCCAACTCGCGAACGTGCCGCTGGGCGCGGGCGGCGAGTCGGCGGCGCGGCTGGAGGTCTACGATCCGGTCGGCCTGTACGCCTTCGCCGACCGCACCGAAGCCGAGCGCTACGCCGGCCTGCTGGCGCAGGCGCGGGCGTCCGAACGCACGCTGTGGCTGGGCCGCGGCACCGTGCGCACCTTCCGCAGCGGCACCTGGTTCGCGCTCACCGGCGCGCCGCAGGCCGAGGCCGACGCGCCCGCCGAGGCGCTGCTGGTGGCGGTGCAGCACGCCGGCGTCAACAACCTGCCCAAGAGCATCGGCGAGGCCGTCAGCGCGCGCTTCGGCGCCGCCCCGCAGGTGCCGCTGCGCGGCTTGCCGGGCGCGTCCGACGCGGCTTGGGATGCGGTGCTGGCGCGCGCCGAAAGCGTCGGCTACGCCAACAGCTTCGTCGCCGTCCCGCGCGACCAGGCCTGGCGGCCGGTGCTGCACGACGGCACCGGCGCGCGCCTGAACCCGCGCCCGACCGCGCCGGGCTACCAGACCGCGATCGTGGTCGGCCCGGACGGCGCGACCCAGGCGCAGGGCACGCACGAACTGCATTGCGATGCGTTGGGGCGGTTACGGGTCAAGTTCCACTTCCAGCAGGCCGGCGGCGACGCCGAGTCCAACCACAGCTGCTGGCTGCGCGTGGCCCAGCGCTACGCCGGCCCCGGCGTGGGCACCCAGTTCCTGCCGCGGATCGGCCAGGAAGTGCTGGTGGCGTTCCTCGACGGCGACATCGACCGGCCGCTGATCGTCGGCGCGCTCTACAACGGCCAGGGCGACGCCGGCGTGCTGGCCACCCCGGGCGCGGGCACCCAGGACGCCGACGGCGCCGCCTACGCCCAAGCCAGCGACCACGGCCCCAGCGCCCAGGCCAACCGCGTCGGCGGCCACGCGCCGGCCTGGCACGGCATGAGCCAGGACGCCGCCGGCCACCGCAACGCGGCGGCGCTGGTCGGCATCAAGTCCAAGGAATTCGGCGGCGGCGGCCACAACCGCCTGGTGTTCGACGACAGCGACCGGCAACTGCGCCTGCAACTGGCGACCACCCAGGCCGCGACCCAGCTCAACCTCGGCCACCTGATCCACCAGGCCGACAACTACCGCGGCAGCTTCCGCGGCGAGGGCTTCGAGCTGCGCACCGACCAATGGGGCGCGGTGCGCGCGCAGGCCGGCCTGTGGATCAGCGCCTACGACATCAACGGCGAGAAGCCGGCCGGCGAAACCATCGCGGCGACCGCGCTGCTCAAGCAGGCCAGCCAACTCGGCGAAGTCCTGTCCAAGGTCGCCGGCACCCACCAGACGGTGAAGCTGGCCGCTCACGAGGGCGTGATCAAGGCGGACCAATCGGGCCTGATCGGCGACCAGCCGCCGCTGCGCGCGCTGCTGACCAGCGCCAAGACCACGGTCGCCGGCGCAGCCTTCGACGACGCGCTGAGCCAGGCGCCGCAGCGTAAATCCGATGCCGGCGAGGGCAAGGTCCCGCACAGCGGCGACGCCCTGCTCGGCCTGGCCGCGCCGGCCGGGATCGGCTACATCGCCGGCCAGAGCCTGCAATGGGCCTCCGGCGAAACCCTGACCCTGGCCAGCGGCGGCTCGACCAACGCCGCGATCGCCAAGGACCTGCGCATCCACACCGGCCAGGCGATCGGCTGGCTGGCCAACGCGGTCGAAGGCGCCAGCGCCGGCAACGACCCCGCGCTGAGCCTGGTCGCCGCCACCGGCAAGCTGGAGTTCGAAGCCCAGCACGACCGCTTCGAACTGCAATCGCGCGACCAGCTCAAGATCGTCTCGGCCAACGCCGAAGTCGAGCTGGCCGCCGGCAAGACCGTGCACCTGGCCACCGCCGGCGGCGCCAGCCTGACCATCGAAGGCGGCGACATCGTGATCAATTGCCCCGGGACGATCACGGTGCATGCGGCGAAGAAGTCGTTCGTGGGGCCGGCGGACCTCAAGAGCGAACTACCGCAATGGGCCAAATCGGAACTCAAGGGCAAGCGTTTGGTCGGGTTCTCGGGATAAGCGGCGTGCCGTCCGGATCGTGGCGAACGCAGCGCACTGCTTCGACGGTCTCGTTCGCCGGTGCGAAGCGCGGTGCAGACTGATCGCTGCAACCGCGATGGCGGCGCGACACGACCGGACGCATCTGAGTCGGGCGATTCGTCGCAGCGTTCCGCCGACGCCCGTGCGCCCCGGCCTGCGGCGGCAGCCGCCGTGGATGCGGACGTGGCGGGCGGCCGGTTCCCGGAAGACCCAAGCGGAGCGTCCGACGATCGCATGCCCGCGCGGCGGGCCGCGTCGGGCGAAAGAAGAAACCAGCAGCAACGGATCCAAGCAGGGAGAGGGTGGATGAGGCTTTCGTTGAAGTCGTTCATGGCGGTCGCCGCGTTGGCGGCGTGCGGTTGCTCCCGCGCGGAGCCGCCGGTCGTTGCGCCCGCGCCCGCGTCGGTCGCGAGCCCGGCCGCGAGCCAAACCACGCAAGCGAAAACGCCGATGAGCTTCGAGCAGGCGGTCGCGGGGTTTCCGCGTTGCGAACTTCCCGGCCTGTATATCGACCTGGAAACCGGCCAGCCCGCCAGCCCGTATTTCGCCGATCAGCGGCTGGCTCCGTGCGAGACCACGGACAAGCTGACGACGTACTGCCTGAAGGAGCGCTTCCACGGCCTGCCGGTCGCCAAGTTGGCCATTCCGAACACCACCTTCCCGGTGTTCGCCCTGTACTTCGACGCGGACCTTGCGACGGCGCGCAAGACCCTGAGCCGGACGTTGGGCTCGCAGTTCAAGGCGTCGAAAAAGTCGCGCGATGGCATCGTGCCGGAGCTGCTGGCCGATCCGCAGGATGGCAAGAAATCGATTCTGGTCTGCACCAAGGAATTCTGACGGGAGTAGCGATATGCCGGCCTACAATCCAGGGACGGGTTTCCGCGCGCGTTCGCGGTTCTTCGGCGTCCAGACACATCCGATCACCGGCAAGGTGAGCAAGCACGGCGGCGACGATTGGCCGGCGCCGGCGGGCACGCCGATTCCCGCGGCTTATGCCGGTACCGTCAAGGCGGTGGATTTCCAGTACAACAAGGAAAAAAAGACCGGTTGGGGCTGGTACGTGCTGCTCGAGCACTCCATCGGCGGCAAGACCGTGCTCACGCGCTATGCGCACATGCGGGAAAAGTCGCCGTTGAAGGTGGGCGACAAGTCGATCAAGAAAGGCGATGCGATCGGCGTGGTGGGCAGCACCGGCGGCAGCACCGGCAACCATTTGCATTTCGAGGTGATCGTCAACGGCGTGCCGGTCGCGCCCGACTCCTTCGATTTCGGCGGCGACGGCCATGGATCGAGCGAGAAGGGGCCGTGGTCCTATCCCTTCGATGCGCAGGACAAGAAGCGGCCGGTCAATCGCGGGCTGTACCTCGGTACGTCCGGCGTCGTGGCCGGCGCCATGTCGCGGGTGCAGGACGGCTATTACCCGATCGGCGCCAATGGACTGTGGCACGGCGGCATCCATTTCGATGCCGGCAGCGGCACCGTGCTCGATCAGTTCCATGGCGTGCAGTGCATCAACGACGGCGAAGTCGTTGCCTACCAGGTCGACCGGAAGTATCCGGAGATCGAATTCAATCCCGGCAAGAAGCGGGCCGCCTATTCGACCGGTTTCGTCCTGGTCCGGCACCGCCTGGAACTGCCGGAGGAGAAGCCGAAGGAAACCAAGGAGGCAGCCAAGCCGGCGGCCAAGCCCGCTGAGCAGAAACCGGCGGCCGCGCCCGCCGGCAAGAAGCCGGTGGCCGCGGCGGCGACGGCGCCGGCGAAGAGCGAGCCGGACAAGCCGAAGGAAAAGCCCAAGCCCAAGACGCTGGTGTTCTACAGCCTCTACATGCACCTGCTGGACTGGCAGGGCTACCAGGAACTCGACCCCAAGCGGCGGCCCAGGCCGACGTACTGGGGCGGCGAAGCCAAGCGTTTTCAGGTCGGCGACCGCGCGCGCGACGAGCAGGAACTGCCGCCCGAGCCCGAATTGCCGGAGGACCAGAACCTCGAATTCGAGGGCATCGAGTGGCCCCACCTGGATCCGAACCGTGGCGGGGTGTTGGCCGGTACCGATACCGACGGCCGGGGCGAGTGCGGCGACTGCGGCGAATGGCCGGAAGTCGACGAAGAGCTGATGAGCTGATCCGCCTGGAAACGCAGGGATCGGGCCGTTAACGGATTAAGGGCATAGGTCGACAGATGAGCGAAGAAACCAAGGTCGTCGGAATCAACATCCGCCGCGAAGCGACCAGCAGCAGCGACAAGCTGGGCATCTTGCCGCGAGGCGCGCGGGTGGAGGTCGGCGAGCGCTCGCCGAACGGCAAGTGGGCCAGGATCGCCAAGCTGCTGGAAGGCGCGATCGCGCCGGCGGTCAAGGACGGCGCGGTTGACCCCGGCGCCGGCACCGGCTGGATCTTCCTGGCCGAACTCGACGCCGAGCCCGGCGATCCGAAAGCGTTCGATTCGATCGTGGTGCTGGAAAAGCCGGCACCGATCGCGGCCGGAACGCTGATCGGCTACATCGGCGAGTACCAGCAGTACTACGACGCCCAACCCACGGCCAAGCGCGGCTGGCGTCCGCTGTTGCACCTGGAGGTGTTCGGCGGCGAGGACGTGCCGACGTTCATCGCCGACAGCCGACGCTATGCCGCGACCTTGCCCGAGGGCGGCGGCAGCCTGTTCGTGGTCGACGTCGGCGCGAAGATGGTCTATCCGAGCAAGCCGCAGCTGACGCTGGGCGCGGGCGAGCACGTGGTCGAAGCGCCTGGCTCCAGCAAGGAAGGGCGCTGGGCCCAGGTCACCCGGGTTCGCCTGGAACTGCGCGAACGCGAAGCGCTGGGGGCGTTCAACGCCCAGACCCAGGCCTATGCCAAGGGCGGCGTCTGGACCGGTTGGTTCGTCGGCGCCCAGGATACCGACCGCACCCGCAACGAGGCCGAAGCGAAGAAGAAGAAATACACGCGCCGTGAGGTGAAGGTGCCGTTCGGCGAGCCGCTGTGGGTGGAACGGGCGAAATGGCGCGACGGAGCGCAACAGGAACAGCTGGCCCAGCCCTTGCCCGCCTGGAGCGCGTTCCCGCTGCAGACGAAGAACGCTTCGGAGCCGGCCGTCGGGCTCGCCCGGGTGCTGTCCAAGGAAGAGCTCGAATCGGTGCCCGGCGTGGACCGGGCCACGGCCCCGGACGGCACCCGCTGGTGGCGCTTGAACGCGCGCACAGCCGATCTGCAGGCCACCCACAACATGATCTGGGCCGGCTGGGTGTGCGAGAAGGGCATGGACAAGGTGTCCTGGCAGTCGCCTTGGGCCTGGCCGGGATTCGAGGTGGTCGAAGAGGGCGGCATCGAGCCGATGGACATGATGTCCACGGTGCTGCATCGCCTCGGCCAGGCCAAGCCAGGCGAGGGTGTGGACTTCAAGGCCCGTGCGGACAAGGTCGACAAGAGCAAGCTCGTGCGCAAGCTCTACGAAATCATCGACCGGAACAACAACGGCGTGTTCGATGCGACCGAAGTGCGCAAGGCCAACGAACTGCCATTGCTGGCCGAAGCACTATCGCGCCTGATCGCCGGCTATGAGACGGAGTGGGGCGGCGACATGGCCAAGTGGAACGCGCTCGATCCGCTGATGCTCGACGGCAAGACTGAGTGGCAGGCCGAGAAGATCCGCATCGACAAGTTGCGGTGGTGGCCGCAAGTTGCAGCGAAAGTGAAGGGTTTCCCGGCAAAACCGCTGGCGTTCCATTTCCATCCCGTGGGCCTGGTCGCCAATTTCCTCAACGTGGCGCGCAGCGGCGGCATGGACGAGTTGATCCGGCGCATCGGCGACATCATTGCGCACGGCGAAGGCGGTTACGAGGCCTACAACTCCGGCACCAAGGGCGTGAAGCGCGGCAAGGTGGGGCACTCGTTCCCGAATCCGCCCGCGGGCACCGTGACCAGTAAGACGATCAACCAGATCCTCGCCACTGATCCGTTGTCCGGTACGGACAAGGACCGGATGTTCGCTACGGGCAAGTATCAGACCACGCTGGAGACCCTGCGGCTGGCCAAGACCGCGATGAAGCTCAGCGGTAACGAGCGTTACGATGCGGCCATGCAGGAACGCGTATTCCGCGAGTACCTGATCTACAAGGCCGGCGGCGGCGCGCTGGCGCGGTTCGTTTTCGACGGCAAGGGAACCCTGGAAGACGCGCAGTACGCGGCCGCACAGGAGTGGGCGTCGATCGCGGCGCCGAACGGACGCGCGATCACCTCCACGGTCAAGAAGAACGCGGACGGCACCAAGACCATCGTCAAGCGCACCTCCGACGGCACCCTGTCTTACTACGAGAGCGCGGCCAATCACGCCAACAAGACCTCGACCAGCAATTTGCGCGCGATACTGAAGGAAATCTCCCAGACTCGATGACCGGGCCCGCCATGAAAGCCAACCTCGCCCCAGTCTTGCTGTTGTGCCTCATCGCCGCCGGTTGCGGCGGCGGCCAGGAAGAGGCTGCAGCAGCCGCAGCCGCGCCGCCGCCCGCCGCAGAGCCGCCCGTGGCAGAGCGCCCAGCGCCCGAGCCGCCGCCGGTCCAGGCCAAGGTCGGGTTGGAAATGGGGTATCGCAGCGAAGGCTGTTCGTTCCAGTACAGCCCGGTCGACTTCTGCGACGAACGGCATCTCGCGCTGATCGACGAAGCGATCGCGACGCGCAAGCCGGACTTCAATCGCCGCTACATCCTGTTGTCGATCCCGGAGTGGCCTGATTACCACCAGGAGTCCGTGGTGGCGATCGATCCGGCCGCACGCAAGGCCTATCCGGTGCCGATCGACGCCTACTCCGGCCCCGGCGGCGAATCGGGCGAGCCGGCGGCGAGGGGCAAGCTGACCTACGCGCTGGACAGCGACCGGATCTGCATCGAGGGCGCGATCCTCGCCTACAAGGTCGTCAAGGACGGGTCGTTCTGCTTCGTCTTGCGCGACGGGCGGTTCACCGGATACAAGACGGCATACATGGAGTAGCGAAGGCCGGTTGCAGGATACGCAGCATCTTGTCGGCGTTCGCTCAGCATAGGAAATGTTCCGCGGGCCATGCGGCTTTCCGGTCAAATGTTCGGACAGGTCCGTGCGGCCGGTCGCGACCAGCCATAGTCAGCCTTAGCCGACGCTTTGCTTGCGCCTCGTTGTGGAGAGTCGTTCGGGGCCTGTCGACGGGTTGCCGCTACTCTTTGCGATGGTCGATCCAGTTCCAGTAAGTCTTGCCGCTTAGCTTGTCGTCGACGCGGTGCTGAAAGTCGGCGTCGTTTGAGGCAGCCGCAGCGCGTTTCAGCAAGCCGCGCCAGGTCGGGTGCCAGAAGTATTTCTGCGACGTGGCCTTGACCTCCAGGTACGGGAAGAATACGAAATCGAATGTCTCGCGATCGATCTTCTTCGCCTCGAACAGCGCGAGCGAATTTTCGGCGAGCGCGAAATAGTCGCCGGCGGGGAGTCGCTGCATCGACAAGACCACGCCACGCTTTTGGATAGCCGTATATTCGTCGGACGAAAGTGCCTCGACGGCATCGCCGTAGTACGTGCAAGGAGCTTCGTAGATCCGGATGAACTCGTCCGAGAAATACGGATTCAGGGGCGCTTCCTCGAACTTGCCGCCGGGGATCCGCCCGATCCTGTCGATCTCCGCCCGATAGCCGTCATCCGGGGCGGCGGCGATCGCGCAGGCGCGGCGTTGCCCGGAGTAGTAGCCGTATGCGGCAACAGCGGCTCCGAGCAAAAGCCCGCCGACCAGGAGCCGCTTCTGAAAACTCTGCATGATGATCAACCTGCCTTGACGCTTTTGTGCCGACGGAACAGCGTGAAATCGTGTTCTCTCTGGGTTTCGCGCTGGCTGTCGTTAGCGGTTCTTTCCTGCGGGGTCATTTTCTTGACGCGGAAGCCTGCGTCGTTGACGAGCACGGTCTTGTTGCCTGCGGAAATCGTGACCCCGGGGCAGACGACGAAGCCGACGTGGCCGGAGGCGTCGGCGTAGTTCACCTTGTAGGCGCCCACGTCTCCTGGTTGTGGGGTACTCGAACTGTTCCAGTTGGTGGCCAGTTTGCCCGCCGTGGCCCACTCTTCCGCAACGGGAGGCGAGAGCTTCTGGTACCAGGGGAGCATCCGGCTGATGCGGCCGTATTCGATCCAGGGCACCTTCAGACCCGCCTCGGTCAGGACGTCGTGCACGAACAGGCTGCACTTGTTCGTTCCGGCGCTGAAGTCGCGGGTGTGGCCGTCCGGGTGCCGGGTGGATTTGGCCGTCGAGTAGGCCCATGCGGTGGATCCGCGATACTTCATGGCGGTGTCGATGATCTTCTTCGGAAGGTCGCACACGATCACCTTGGCGGTCGCGAACTTCTTGGTGCCGGGCGAGCCGACTTCGTATTGGACCGTCGCGAAGCCGCAGGTCTCGGTGCGCTGCTGCGCTTCGTCGCGTTCCTGGGCGGTATTGGGCGTCAGCGGGAGATTGATCTTGATCCACTTGCTCCGCGCGACGATCCTGCTGCATTGGTTCCACTTGATCGTGGTTTGGTGCAGCAGTTTTTTTTCCTTGGTGTCCGTGACGATATGGATTTCGATCGGAGCGTCGGGAGAGTTGGTGTAGAGCGTCTGACCGCCTTTGGGCAGGCCGCCCACCAGTTTGTCGACGTCGGATTTCGCCTCCGTGCCGTTCTTTACGATTACGTAGGAGCCGGCGTTCCCGTCTTTGTCGGTGGTGCCCTTCTTCCACAAAATGCCAGCCTGACGAATCTCGAAAGGAAGCTCGTCGATCGGGTGTTGGGCGTTGTCTACGAAGTGGACCGAGATGATGGCGTGCATGGTTCAAACCTCCCGCTCGTCGGGTGCGAGCGGTTCGCGTTCGTCCGGGTTCAAGGGCTCGCTGAATTCCATCACTTCCCAGCCCCTGCTTTCCCCACCGATATAGGCGCTCAGGACATCGTACGCGTCTTGCTCGTGATACTCCGTCGTCATCGCCTGGGCTTTGCCTTCCTTGACGACGTTGCCGTCCTTGTCG
Source organism: Lysobacter enzymogenes (assembly GCF_023617245.1). Classification (NCBI taxonomy): domain Bacteria; kingdom Pseudomonadati; phylum Pseudomonadota; class Gammaproteobacteria; order Lysobacterales; family Lysobacteraceae; genus Lysobacter; species Lysobacter enzymogenes. Next base: position 5,406,334 of record NZ_CP067396.1, on the reverse strand, counting down.
ACGAGCTTGAAGCGTTTGCCGGGCAGCGGTTTGCCGTCCTGGTTGGTGATGTCGAGCCGTCCGTAGTATTTGAACGCGTCGGCCAGGCCATTGGGCAAGGCCGGCATGACCAGGGGGGCAGTTTCGCCGCCCTTGAACGGATGCATCCCCGCCTTGACCGTGAAGTTCCCCGGGCACTCGAAGGTGATGTCGCCGCCCTCGAGCGTGACCCGCGTCTGTCCTGCCTGCAGCACGATCTTCTGCTTGGCCAGCACGTCGATGCGTTCGTCGGTGGCGGTGACGGTGACGGACTGGTCGGCGAGCAGTTCCAGCGTGCCGACGTGGGCGCGCACGCTGACCGGGCCTGCGGCGGCGATCGCGCGCAGCGGGCCTTGTTGCGCGTACAGGGCGCTGTGGGCGCCGCTGACCGCGGCGAAGGTCTGGCCGGCGGCGAAGTGGGCGTCGTCCTGTGCGGTCAGGTGGCTGTGGCCGCCGGCGTAGGCCAGCGCGCTGGCCGGGGTGGTCGCGGCCAGGCTGTCGGGCGATTCGGCGACCAGCATCGCCGCGGCGAAGCGCTCGACCGGGTCGCCGCCGTCGCGGCCCTCGCCGCTGGGCTTGCTGGCCGGCTGGCCGGCGACATCGCCGTCGTACTTGCCGTCCTGCTGCGCGTCGACGGCGGCGAGGAAGGCGGCTTGTTCGGGGTTGCCGCGCAGCGCGGGCACCTGGTTCTGGGCGGCGGCGTCGTTGAGCGCCTGCGCGGTGTTCTGCGCGCCCTTGAGCTGGGCCACCGCCTCGGCGATGTCGAAATGGGTGGAGCGTGCATCGGCGCGCGCGGTGGTCGACAGCAGCACGCCTTGCGCCGCATGCAGGTTGCCCCAGCCCAGCGTGGCCAGGTCGAAGCCTTGCCCGCGCAGCGCGCCGCGCTGGGCGTCGCCGTGCTGGATCAGGTAGCCCAGTTCCAGGCGGCTGTCGGCCAGGGTGGTGTGCAGGCGCTGGCGCAGTTGCCCCGGGGCGTCGTCGACCACCCATTGCTGGCGGCCGCTGCCGTCCAGCGACTGGGTGTGCAGGCCGCTGAGGGTGCCGATGTGGTTGGCCGGCGAGTCCTGGCCGGCCGCGAACGGCGGCGCGACTTCGCCGTTGAACAACTGGCCGGTGACCAGCGGCTGGTCGATGTCGGCGTGCAGGAACTCGACCAGGACTTCGGCGCCGATGCGCGGCAGCGCGTGGCTGCCCCAGTTCGGGCCGGCCAGCCACTCGGCGACGCGGACCCAGGTGCCGGAGGTTTCGTCGCCCGGGGCGTGGCCGTCGGGATAGGCGCCGGAGCCGGTTTCGTTGGCGCCGCCGTAGGTCGGCGCGGCGCCGCGCTGCCAGGCGAACTGGATGCGCACTTGGTGGTCGCGGGTGACGGTATTGGCGGCGTCGGCCAGGCCGACGACGCGCGCGGTCTGGGCGCCCGGCGCGATCGGCTTGGGGCGCGGCAGCGGCACGATCGCGGTGCCCAGCGGCACGGCGAGGAAGCGGTTGCGGTAGCTGCCGCGCTCCAGCCCCGACGCGTCGAGGATCGCGACCGCGTTCGAGGTCAGGTTGTTGGCGGCGAGGTGCTCGACCCGCAACGGCACGAACGCCTGCCCGGACAGGTCCGCGTGCTGGCTCAGGGTGAACGCGCGCCCGGCGTCGACGCCGCGGCCGCTGCCGCTGCCGGCGTGCAGGCGCTGCGGCAGGCGCAGCGCGTCCAGGCGCAGCTCGGCCGTGGTCTGGGCGTGGTCGCGTTCGGCGTAGCGGCCGCTGCGCGGCACGCTGTAGACCTCGCGCCGCGGCAGGTTCGGCCCGGCCGGATCGCCCAGGGCGCTGGCCGACAGCGCCTCGACCTGCTCGGCCTGCCAGCTGGCGGTGCCGACCGCGTCGGGCGTGGTCTGGCGCAGTTCGCTGAAGTGGCCGATCGCGTCTTCGTTCTCGGTGCTGGCGGTGCGATGGAAGCGCAGCGTGTCGGGCGAGGCCGCGGGCACTTCGGCCTGGCTGTCGAAGATCACCAGGGTGTGGCCGCCGTCGCCCTGCGCCGCCGCCGCGTTTTGCTCGTCCTCGGCCTGGGCGTGATCGAAGCGCCAGGCCAGGCCGGCGTCGGCGAGCAGGCGCAGCACGAAGTCGTAGTCGCTCTCGCGGTACTGGGTGGTGATCGCGGGCTTGGGCAGGCTGCGGGCGACGTCGAAGCGCCACGCGGCTTGCGGATAGTCGGCGAACACGCGTTCGAGCACTTCCAGTGCGTCGCGGTCCTGGAAGATCAGCGCGTTGCGGCGCAGCTTCAGCAGCGCCAGCCACGGTTCCAGGGTCAGCCGGTAGCGCGAATAGCCGCCGTCGCTGCCCAGCGGCGCGGCCTGGCTGCACAGGCCGCGCCAGTGCCGGTACGAGCCGTCGGCGCGCTGCAGGCGCAGCGTCAGCGGCTCGCCGACCAGGGCCGCGGTGTCGAGCGCGGACGCAGTGGAAATGCAGTCGATCTCGAAGCGGAAGCTGTCGCAGACCGCCTCCTGGCCGTGGAAGCGTTCGACCAGGAACGCGCCGGGCAGGGCGGTCTCGATCTCGACCAGGTGCTGGCCGCCGACGAAGCGCGACGCCAGCGCGCGCGCGGCTTGCGGCGTGGAACGCAGCAGCGATTCGGCCTGGCGCGCGAGCGGCGCGTCGTGCGCGGGAACGGACAGCGGCAGGTCGGACGGGACGTAGCGCGCGAGATCGGATGCGACGTCGCCGGGGTCGAAGGACTGCGGCGACAGCGCCTGCGCCGCGAAGCCGGCGGCGCGGCCCGGCAGCCCGCCCTGCGCGGGGAGGGCGACGTCGGCCATGTCCGCCAGCGAGGTCGGCACGCCCATCGCCTGCAAGGCGCGCGGCGCGAGCTGTTTGGCGACGGTCTCGCGACTGGCGCCGCGTTGCAGCGATTGCAGCACCATCGCCGCGACCGGCGCGGCGGCGGCGAGCTTGCCGAGCAGGCCTTCGGTCTCGATCGCCGACGCGGCGACCTCGACCGTCGGCATGTCGCGGGTGATGTCCGGCAGCGCGGAACGCGCCATCGTGATCAGCTCGTCCGACAGCGCGGTGGTGTCGCCGCCGGAGCGCGCCATCGAAATCAGCTCGTCGGCCAGCGCCGAGGTCTCGGCGAACCGCGCCAGTTCAGGCGCCGCGGCCGCGGCGGCGGTGCCGCCGAGGGCGAAGGGGCTGTAGGGATCAGTCATGGCGGGCGGCTCCCGCGATGGCGTCGCGGCCGCCGCTCAGGCGGCGATCGGGCGCGACGATGGGCGTGGCGGCGATCGCCGCCGGCGCGTGCGCACGCCGCGGGCGCGAGCCCCGCGTGCGGATCGGTTCGAGCGTGGGGATATCCATATCCGTAGCACCTGGGGGTTGGACGTCAGGGCAGGGTGATCGTCAACTGCGCTGTATCGGCCGGCATCTGCACCACGTCGTTGTACTGGGCCAGTTGCCGGTTTGTATCGCGTGCGGCGAGCGTGCTGAAGGCGAGGAAGGCGAGCACCGCGCCGATGCCGACGACCGCGACCGGCGCCCAGATCGGCGTGACCCGGCGCAAGGCGTGCTGGATCCGGTCCGGCGGCGCCCAATGCGGCGCGAACGGCGCGCGCTTGCCCTTGAGGTAGGCGATCTCGTCGCCCAGGCGCGCGGTCAGGTAGCCGAGCTTCTCCGGACCTTCCAGGCGGTACTTGCCTTCGAAGCCGAGCAGCAGGCAGTAGTAGTAGACCTCCAGCGACGGCAGCCGCGGCGCGCCTTGCGCGCGCAGCTGTTCGAGCCGGTCGAAGAAGTGTTCGCCGGCGAGATGTTCGCCGAACAGACGCAGCTGCAGCGGATTGCGTTCCCATTCCTCGCGCAGGTCCGAGGGTTGCGACAGGATCGCTTCGTCGAGCGCGGCGCAGAACGCGTACTTGGCTGCGTAGACGTCTTCCGTGCCGATGCCGAGCTTGACCGCGCCGCGCTCGGTGCCGTCGAGGAAGCGCTTGATCGATTCCACGAACGGCGCTTCCGCGCTCGGCAGCTGGCCGCGCTTGAGCAGCATCAGCAGGTAGAAGCCGTCGGACATCAGGTCGAGCAGGCTGCGCGCGGGCGCGCTGGCGGGCGCCGGCGCGGACTGGCTCGGGCCCAGCGACGGCATGCCTTGGGGAATCGGGGGCTGGGGATAGTTCATGGCATCAGGGCGATGAGTTCGAGTTTGAGATCGCGCACGCCGGCGGGCACGTAGATCATCAGCGATTGCGATTTGATCATGCGCTCGTACAGCGGGCCGCGCGGTTCCACCGCGAAGTAGTAGCTGCCCGGACGCACCGGGATCGCCGCCGGCACCTGCCCGGCATGGGTGAGCTTGACTCCGGGCAGCGCCGACAGCACGCACTTCTCGACGTCGTCCGGCGCGCCGACCTTGAACCGCACCGGCACGGTCTGGATCAGTTCGGGGCCGGGGATGTCCGCGGCCACGCCGAGATAGAACACCGACTTCTCGTCGATGCGCTGCGAATCCAGCCGGCCCAGGTGGAACGAGGGCTTGACCTCGGTCAGCGCGATCTGGAAGTAGCGCGCGGAGATCACCGTGTCGAGCAGTTCGCGGATCATCTCGAACAAACGCTCGAACCCGGCTTCGGGATCGGCGTGCGAGTACGCGGGCAGGTCGCCGAGGCCGTAGATCTTGGAGAAGGTCAGCAGCGAGCCGGCCAGCCGCGACAGTTCCTGGTGCAGGCGCTCGGGGTGCAGGCCGGGATGGCGGAACAGGTGCGAAAGCGCGGCGAAGGAGCTGTTGACGGTGTGCAGCAGCCAGAACGACGCGATGTCGCCGGAGCGGAACTCGATGATGTGCTGCGACGGTTCGCGGTGCAGGCCATACAGCGCATCGGTCTTGGCCTGCAGCGAATCGAGCAGGCGGCGCAGCTGTGCGTGCAATTGCGCGGACGCGGACACGCTGATCGACGGCGCCATGAACGCCTCGTCGAGTTCGAACCCGCCGGTCGGCGTGCGCCGCACCCGCGCGACCGGCACGGTCACGTAGGGATCGCGCGGTTCGTCGTCGGTGAGCAGGCGCACGCTCTTGCGCAGGTAGGCCAGCTCGGCTTCGGCCGCGTCGGTATACAGATCGAGCGTGACTTGGTTGTGCTGGGTGAAGCGCGCCGCGGCCGCGCTTTCGGCGCAGTTGCCGCCGTGCTCCTTGAGCAGCGGCAGGGCCAGATGGATGGTGGTCGACTGCACTCCGGCCGGCAGGTCGGCGAGGCTGACCGCCTCGGGCAGTTCGTCGTCGCCCGGCGCGGCATAACTCTCGCCGTCGGGAAAAATCGCCGACAGCTGCAGCGCGCGCAGCGTGCCGCTGGCCAGGCTCTGTACGTCGAAGCGCGCCTGGCGCAGGCCCCATGCGTACGGGTGCAGCGCCGAGGACATCTCGCGCACCTGGCCTTCGTGGTACGCGTCCTGGCGCTGGAAGTGCTGCGGGCGCAGGAACAGGCCTTCACCCCAGAAGATCTTGGACATCCGACTCATGCGCGCCTCTTGCAATCCATTGATGACGACTGTCGGGACGAACCGCGCCCACGACCCGCGACCGGCGGGTGGAGCGGCCGCCGCGGCGCGGTTGCGCAGCGGACGGCGCTGGTTCGTCAACGCCCGCCGCCTTCCATCCAGAAGGCGGACCAGCCGAGGTTACTACAACTCATCCGAGCCCGGTTTCGACCGTCGCCGGCCGTCGCGGAGCCCCGTTCAGCGACCGGGTTTGGAGCAGTTGGTCGAGGACAGCGAATTGGCCGGCGACGACAGCACCGTGGTCAGCGCGGCGGTGTCGGTCGCGGTCATCGCACAGGCGTGCAGGCCGATGGTGATCCCGTCCTTGACCGCCTTGCGGCCTTCGAAGGAAAACCGCCAGCGGCTCGTCGCCGGACTGCGGAACAACGCGACCACGCCTAGGTGGCTGGCCGCGCCGGGCATCTTCTGCTGCACCTCGTGGCGCTGGCCCGGCGTCATCAGGATTTCGTTGACCTCGATCAGGTCGCCGCCCAGCGCTTCTTTTTCGCGCTTCTCGTCGAGGAAGGCCTCGAACGGCGCCTGTTCGAAACGCTGGATGTCCTTGAGCTGATAAATGCGCACGACCAGCGCCAGCGATTTCTTCTCGGCGCCGGCGTTCAGGTTCTCGCCCGCGTACAGCCGCAGCGGAACCGAATATTCGACGTTGGGATCGGGCGCGGCGGGCTTCTTCAGGCCGAAGGCTTCCATGCTCTTGCCCATGGCTTGCTTGACGCCGCCGGGCGCCGAACAACCGCCGGCCGCGAGCGCGAACCCTAGAGCGAAGACGAGGAAAAACCGTGACGGGCGACCATGCTGAATGCGCGAAAGGCGGGGGGTGTCCATAAGCGTCCTGCTCCATATCGTCTTGCACAGGGGCCATCCCCAACCCGCCGTCCCCTGCCGCCAGCGTGAAGGCCTTCATGAAGAAAGATACTAATGCCACGGCCAGCTTGACGACCGTGATAAAGGCTACTATACCGGGCGAAGGTGCATCGATAGGACTCGCCAGCGACTGGAATCGGGCGACGTCTGCACCTTGCACCATGCGCGCCGACAAGGAGAGTACAGCCCCATGAGACACCTGTCCCCCACCTCCGCGAACCGATGGCTGATGGCCATTTTTTTTGCGACTGCGTTGGCATCTTGCGCCAGCGGCGGAGGCACCAAGAAATCGCCCAACGACTACAACGCGTTGCTCCGTAACGCCGAAGCCGAATTGTCGGCCGGCCGCATGGAACAGGCGCTGGTCGGCTTCAACGCGGCCGCCCAGGCCGATCCGACGCGCAAGGAACCGTGGCTGCGCAGCGCGCAATTGCAGTTCGACGCCGGCAACTACGGCCGCGCGATCGTCGCCGCCGAAGAGGCGCTCAAGCGCGATCCCAACGACAAGATCGCCGACAGCGTGCTCACCGTGAGCGGGCTGCGGGTGGCGTCGAAGTCGCTGAACCGCCTGCAGAGCAGCGGTGCGCTGGTGTCCGACGCCGCGCAGAAGGAAGCCCGCGATCTCGCCACGACCATGCGCAACACCATGGGCCGCGATTTCGTCCTCGGCGAAGAGTCCAAGCCGACGCCGCGCCCGCAGCCCAAGCCGGCGTCGTCGCGTCCGTCCAAGAAGCCCGCCAAGCCCGCGGCCGCTCAGCCCAAGGACGACAACCCGTTCAACTGACCCGGCCGCAAAGGTCGCGGGCGCAGTCGAACACGGTCGGGCGCTACATGTCACGGAGAAGATGTGATGGCCAAGAAGGAAAGCATTCAGAAGCGGCTGCAGAAGATCCGGCCGCCGCGGGTCCAGTTGACCTACGACGTCGAGAAGGGCGACGCGATCGAACAGAAGGAGATTCCGTTCGTGGTCGGCGTGCTCGGCGATTTCAGCGGCAAGCAGGAAGGCCCGCAGCCGAAGATCAAGGACCGTAAGTTCGTCAACGTCGACATGGACAACTTCGACGAAGTGCTCGAAGGCATGGCGCCGCGCGCGGTCTATCGCGTCCCCAACAAGATCAGCGACGCCGGCGGCGAGTTCGGCGTCGAGCTGAACTTCAAGTCGATGGAAGACTTCCGCCCCGAAGCGGTGGTGCAGCAGGTCGATCCGCTGCGCAAGCTGCTGGAGGCGCGCACCAAGCTCGCCGACCTGCGCAACAAGCTGGCCGGCAACGAGAAGCTGGAAGACCTGCTCAACGAGGTGTTGAACAACACCGAGCAACTCAAGAAGCTCGGCGCCCAGCCGGAAGGGCAGGAGTGAGCATGAACGCTACGCAAGCCGCCGGCGCCAGCGCCGCCGCCGCCGGTACCGAGGAACTCGGCCTGCTCGACCAGATCGTCGAGAAGAGCAAGGTCGCCAAGTCCGCCGCCGAGCACGAGCGCGCCAAGGACATCATTTCCGAGCTCGCGCGCGAGGTGCTGGAAGGCACGGTCGTCGTCTCCGACAACCTCAACCTGACCCTCGACGCGCGCGTGGCCGAGTTGGACCGGCTGATCTCCGACCAGCTCAACGCGATCATGCACGCGCCGCAGTTCCAGCAGCTGGAAAGCTCCTGGCGCGGCCTGCACTACCTGTGCTCGCAGACCTCCACCGGCACCCAGCTCAAGATCAAGGTGTTCAACGCGCCCAAGCGCGAGCTGGTGAAGGACTTCAAGTCGGCGATCGACTTCGACCAGAGCTCGCTGTTCAAGAAGGTCTACGAGGAAGAGTTCGGCACCTTCGGCGGCTCGCCGTTCGGCGCCCTGCTCGGCGACTACTACATCGGCCGCCAGGCCGAGGACATGTACTTCGTCGAGCAGATGTCGCACGTCGCCGCCGCCGCGCACGCGCCGTTCATCTCGGCCGCGTCGGAGGAGATGTTCGGCCTGGAGACCTTCACCGACCTGGGCAAGCCGCGCGACATGGCCAAGGTGTTCGACACCGTCGAATACGCCAAGTGGAAGTCGTTCCGCGACTCCGAGGACAGCCGCTACGTCGGCCTGACCCTGCCGCGCTTCCTCGGCCGCCTGCCGTACAACCCCAAGGACGGCACGGTGGTGGAGGGCTTCAACTTCGTCGAGGAAGTCGACGGCCAGGACCACAGCAAGTACCTGTGGTGCAACACCGCCTACGCGTTCGGCGCGCGCCTGACCAAGGCCTTCGAGGACTACGCCTGGTGCGCGGCGATCCGCGGCGTGGAAGGCGGCGGCCTGGTCGAGGACCTGCCGACCCACACCTTCCGCACCGACGACGGCGAGGTCGCGCTGAAGTGCCCGACCGAGGTCGCCATCACCGACCGCCGCGAGAAGGAGCTCAGCGACCTGGGCTTCATCCCGCTGGTGCATTGCAAGAACACCGATTACGCCGCCTTCTTCGGCGCGCAGTCGTCGCAGAAGGCGAAGAAGTACAACACCGACTCGGCGAACGCCAACGCGTCGCTCTCGGCGCAGTTGCAGTACATGTTCGCGGTGTCGCGCATCGCCCATTACCTCAAGGCGATGATGCGCGAGAAGATCGGCAGCTTCGCTTCGGCCGGCAACGTCGAGGACTTCCTCAATCGCTGGATCGCGCAGTACGTGCTGCTCGACGACAACGCGACCCAGGACGCCAAGGCCGAGCATCCGTTGCGCGAAGCGGCGATCCAGGTATCGGAGGTGCCGGGCCGTCCCGGCGTCTACCGCGCGGTGGCGTTCCTGCGGCCGCACTTCCAGCTCGACGAGCTGTCGGTGTCCTTGCGTCTGGTCGCGGAACTTCCGGCGGGGGCCAAGAAGGGTTAGAGCATCGCCCCCGGCGAGTGGTAAAGGGCAGGGAGCCCTAATAGCCGTACTTATCCGCAGTTGGCAACACACCTGGCTGTTATTCCAAACCAATGCCGAAAGCCTTCGGCACCATCAACTGTCTCACGGAAGATAAGGAACCTATTTATGTCTAATGGCAACCAAGAACTGAAGCAGAAGCCCAGCATTTTCCTCAAGATCGGTCCGTTCAAGGGCGAGTCCCGCGACAACGATCACAAGGACTGGATCGAGCTGCTCGATTTCCACTTCGAGGTCGTCCAGCCGCGCTCTGCGACCGGCTCCTCGACCGGCGGCCACACCGCCGCGCGTTCGGAGATCTCCACGATCAACATCGTCAAGGAAGCCGATCTGTCCTCGACTGCGTTCCTGCAGGCCGCGGCCAACGGTTCGACCCTCGACAAGATGACGGTCAACGTCCGCCGCGCCGACGGCAAGGACGGCAAGGCGATCAACTACCGCGTGTTCGAGGCGATGAACATCGTCGTCAGCAAGGTGCGCACCTACGTCGGCAGCAACGGCCTGCTGATGGAGGACATCCAGCTGTCGATCGCGACGATGAAGGACACCTACACCGCGCAGGGCATCGAAGGCGGCCCGAAGGGCAACAGCACCTTCCAGTACAGCTGGTCGAAGAACACCCCTCAGTACACCGCGAGCTGAGGTTCGAGGTTGTCGGAGGTGCGGCGTCCTTGCGGATGCCGCGCCTTTGGACGATGCAAACCGGCCGGCGGCGGAGTTTCCGCTGCCGGTTCTACGTTGGACCCGCCGCAAGGCGCGGCTTCGGCTTCGAAGCCGGCCCTGGGCGAGGCGAGCGACGGGCGTTGCCGGCGCGTGTGGCCGGCGGCGAGCGGATCGGGACCGGATCGTGCCGCCTCGACCGGCGAGCTACCGGGCCGCGGCGCGACCACCGCGCAGCCGCTCCCGGCACGACCCGCGCCGTACCGCTCGCCCGAAGCGATGCAATGGATGCACGGCCGCGGCTTTCTCCAGGGCAGGCGCCGGCCGACGACAGGAAACGCGAGATGAAGGGATTCGAACCCAGCCTGCTGGAAAAGTTGTTCGACGACGAGCCCAAGTCGCCCTCGGCCGGACGCATCTTCAAGTCGATCTCGGTCGACCAGTACAAGGAATCGGTCGCCCGCGACCTGGAAGGCCTGCTCAACAGCCGCGCCGCCTTCACCGAAGACGAACTCAAGTCCTTCCCGCAGTGCCAGCGCTCGCTGATGACCTTCGGCCTGCGCGACTTCTCCGCCCTGAGCCTGGCCAACGCGTTCGACCGCGCGGCCATCTGCCGCTCGCTGGAGCAGTCCATCGCCCGCCACGAGCCGCGCCTGCACAGCGTCCGGGTCGCGTTGGAGAACCACGCGCGCAGCGCCGGCGGCCTGCGCTTCGCGATCCACGCCCTGCTCGACCTGCAGCCGGCGCGCGAACCGATCAGCTTCGACGCGATGCTGCAGCCCAACACCCTGCAGTATTCCGTCGTGCGCCAGCGACGGGTCGCGGCGGTCTGAACGGAACGGGACGATGGAAGACCTGCTGCCCTTCTACGAACGCGAACTGGCCTTCCTGCGCCGCTACGGGCGCGATTTCGCCGAGCGCTATCCCAAGATCGCCAGTCGCCTGCTGCTGTCCTCCGACGGCAGCCAGGATCCGCATGTCGAGCGCCTGATCGAGTCCTTCGCGCTGCTCAGCGCGCGGGTGTCGAAGAAGATCGAGGACGACTACCCCGAATTCACCGAGGCGCTACTGGAAGTGCTGTATCCGCACTACCTGCGGCCGTTTCCGTCGTGCTCGATCGCGCGCTTCGACGCCGGCTCGGGCCTAGCCAAGCTCAGCGCGCCGGCCACGATTACGCGCGGCACCTTGCTGCATTCGCGCCAGGTGCGCGGGGTGAGCTGCAAGTTCCGCACCGCCTACGACGTGGTGCTGGCGCCGATCCGGGTGGCCAAGGCGGGCTTTCGCAGCATCGCCGAGGCGCCGATGGCGGTGAGCCTGCCGCCGGGCAGCGGCGGGCAGATTTCGATCTCGTTCGAACTGCTCGGCGACCAGCCCTCGCTGGCCAAGCTCGGCCTCGACAAACTGCGCCTGTTCGTCGACGGCGAGCCCTCGTTCTGCGCGGCCTTGCGCGACACGCTGACGATGAACCTGCGCGCGGCCTACATCGAGCCGACCGGCAGCAACCGCTGGCACGCGCTGCCGCGGATCCCGCTCGAGGAAGTCGGCTTCGGCGAGGACGAATCGCTGATCGACTACCCCGAGCGCTCGCATCCGGCCTATCGCCTGTTGACCGAGCTGTTCGCGTTTCCGGAGAAGTTCGGCTTCTTCGACCTCGACCTGAAGGCGCTGCGCGCCCAGGCCGGCGCCGCGTTCACCCTGCACCTGATCGTCAAGAGCGCGCCGCTGGATTCGCCGGTGTCGCGCGTGCTGGAAGCGCTGGGCGCGGACAACATCGCGCTGGGCTGCGCGCCGGTGGTCAATCTGTTCGAGCAGCACGGCGAGCCGATCCGCACCACCCACCGCACCGCGTCCTATCCGGTGGTCGCCGACGCGCGCCGCGCGTTCGCGTTCGAAGTGCATTCGATCGACTCGGTCAAGCGCGTGCGGCAGACCCCGCAGGGCGAGAAGATCACCGAGTTCCGGCCGTTCTATTCGCTGCACCACGGCGAGACCCCGGACAAGACCGGCCAGTACTGGCTCGCCCACCGCGACGAGCAGGTCGCGCGGATGAGCCCGGGTTACGAGACCGAGCTGTCCTTCGTCGACCTGGACTTCAACCCGGTGCTGCCGCAGACCGACATCGTCAGCCTGGAGCTGACCTGCAGCAACCGCGACCTGCCGACCCACCTGGCCTACAACGTGCAGGGCGGCGACCTGACCATGGAAGGCGGCGGCATCGCGCGCGCGATCAGCCTGTTGCGCAAGCCCAGCCAGCCGCGCCGCTTCGAGCGCGGCCGCGGCGCGCAGTGGCGGCTGATCTCGCACCTGAGCCTCAATCATCTGTCCCTGACCCAGAGCGGCCTGCCGGCGCTGAAGGAGATGCTGCGGCTGTACGACACCACGCGCTCGGCGGTGACCGCGCGCCAGATCGAGGGCATCGTCGGGCTCGAACACAAGCCCGCCACCGCGTGGATGCCGGGCCGGCATTTCACCAGCGTGGTGCGCGGGGTCGAGATCCGCATGACCATCGACGAGCACAATTTCGTCGGCACCGGCGTGGCCGCGTTCGCCAAGGTGCTCGACCACTTCTTCGGCCTGTATGTGCACGCCAACAGCTTCACGCAGCTGACGCTGCTGTCGAGCCACGGCGGCGAGGTACTGATCCAATGCCAACCGCGAAGCGGCGAATCGATCCTGGTGTAGCCCAGCAGGTCCTGGCCGAGCCGCATCGCTTCCAGTTCTTCCAGGCGATGCGGATCTTCGAGCACCTGTTCGCGCGCCAGGGCGTGCCCCTGCGCGAAGTGCTGCCGTTCCGGCTGCGCTTCGCCAACTCGCTGTCGCTGGGCTTTCCCGCCAGCGAGATCGAACAGGCGGTGGCCTGCGACCAGCAGGGCGTCGAGTTGGAAACGGCCGAGGCGATCGAGGCCGCGGTGGCGGCGCAGGACATCGCCGAGGTGCGGGTCGTGCCGGGCTTCATCGGCCTGCTCGGCGGCGCCGGGGTGATGCCGCTGCATTACACCGAGACCATCGCCCAGCGCGAGATCTACCTGCGCGACCGCACCGCGCGCGCGTTCCTGGACATGTTCGCCAACCGCGCGGTGGCCCAGCACTATGCGGCGTGGAAGAAGTACCGCCTGCACTTCCAGTACGAACTCGACCGGCGCGAACGCTTCCTGCCGCTGCTGCTGTCGCTGGCCGGCGTCGGCCTGCACGCCTTGCGCGACCGCATGGTCGACGGCGAGGGCGACGTGTTCGACCAGGCGGTCGCGCACTACGCCGGCGGCATCCGCCAGCACCCGATGTCGGCGACGTTCATGCAGCGCATCCTGTCGGATTATTTCCAGGCGCCGTTGCGGGTCGAGCAGTTCGTCGGCGCCTGGTATGCGGTGCCCGAGCAGCAGCGCTCGCGCCTGGGCATGGCCAACGCGCGGCTGGGTTCGACCGCGCTGGCGGGCGACCGGGTCTGGCAGCGCGACCTGCGCCTGCGGCTGTGGATCGGGCCGCTGGACCGCGAGAATTTCCAGCGCTTCCTGCCCGGCGGCAGCGCTGCGCGCGCGCTGGCCAAGTGGCTGAACCTGCTGGCCGGTTCGACCCTGGAATACGAAGTGCGCCTGGTGCTGCGCGCGCAGGACGTGCAGGGCGTGCGCATGGACGAGCAGGGCGGCGCGCGGCTGGGCTGGGACAGCTACCTGTGCTCGCGGCCGTCCGAGGTCGATCGCGCCGACACCCGTTACCACCTTCAGACTTTGCAGTAACGCCCTACACGCGTTCAAAGGAGTTTCGCCGCATGGACCGCCCGAGCTTTTCCCCGACCTCGTCGCCGCACCGCCTTCGCGGCCGCGTCGCCCGCTGCGCCCCCGCCCACTACGAACCGCGGACCCTCGACGCATGAGCATCAACCTCAAGACCCTGATCGGAAAGCTCGACGACACCTGCCGCCGCTCGGCCGAGCGCGCCGCCAACCTGTGCATGGCGCGCGGCCACTACGAGGTCGACATCGAGCATCTGCTGCTGGCCCTGCTCGAACATCCGCAGTGCGACGTCGCGTTGATCGCGCAGCGCAGCGGGCTCTCGCTCGACGGCCTGCGCCGCGACCTGGAAACCGAGATCGGCCGGTTCAAGAACGGCAACAGCCGCACGCCGGTGTTCTCGCCGCACCTGCCGACCCTGTTCGAACACGCCTGGCTGATCGCCTCGCTGGATTCGCAGACCACGCGCATCCGCAGCGGCCATCTGCTGCTGGCGCTGCTGACCGAGCCGGGCCTGGCGCAGTTGGCGCTGCGCGGTTCGGCCCAGTTCGTGCGGATCAACCGCGACGAGCTCAAGCACAACTTCGCCAAGCTCACCGAGGGCTCGTCGGAAGCCGCCGAAGGCGTGCGCTTCGCCGATGCCGGGCAGGCGCCGGCCGAAGGCGCGCAGGGCGACGCCGCGACCGCGGCCGAGGCGGCCCAGGGCGGGCTGTCGAAGACGCCGGCGCTGGACCAGTTCACCACCAACCTGACCCAGCGCGCGCGCGACGGGCACCTGGACCCGGTGGTGGGACGCGAGGGCGAGATCCGCCAGGTCGTCGACATCCTGCTGCGGCGGCGCCAGAACAACCCGATCCTCACCGGCGAGGCCGGCGTCGGCAAGACCGCGGTGGTCGAGGGCCTGGCCCTGCGCATCGCCGCCAAGGACGTGCCCGAGGTGTTGCAGGGCGTCGAGCTGCACACGCTCGACATGGGCTTGCTGCAGGCCGGCGCCAGCGTCAAGGGCGAGTTCGAGAACCGGCTCAAGAACGTCATCGACGAGGTCAAGAAGAGCCCGCATCCGATCGTGCTGTTCATCGACGAGGCCCACACCATGATCGGCGCCGGCGGCCAGGCCGGGCAGAGCGACGCGGCCAACCTGCTCAAGCCGGCGCTCGCGCGCGGCGAGCTGCGCACGATCGCCGCGACCACCTGGGGCGAGTACAAGAAGTACTTCGAGAAGGACGCCGCGCTGGCGCGGCGCTTCCAGGTGGTCAAGGTCGAGGAGCCCAGCGAGACCATCGCCGCGGCGATGCTGCGCGGGCTGGTGCCGCTGATGGAGAAGCACTTCGGCATCCGCGTGCTGGACGAGGCCATCACCGAGGCGGTGCGGCTGTCGCACCGCTACATCAGCGGGCGCCAGCTGCCGGACAAGGCGGTCAGCGTGCTCGACACCGCCTGCGCCAAAGTCGCGCTGGGGCGCAGCGCGACGCCGGCGATCATCGAGGACACGCGCAAGCACATCGAGCGGCTCGAAGCCGAACTCGGCGCGTTGCGGCGCGAAGCCGCGGCCGGGACGGCCAGCGAAGAGCGCCTGGGCGAACTCGGCGCGCAGCTGGAGCAATCTCGCAAGGTGCTGGCCGACAACGAAGCGCGGCTGGTCGAGGAGACCGCGCTGGCGCAGCAGGTCCAGGCGCTGCGCGAGGAACTCGAAGCCGCGGCCGCCGCCGCGCCAGCCGTGGCCGCGACGTCCGCGGCGGAAATTCCGCCGCAGACCAAGCCCGGCAAGGGCAAGGCCAAAGCCGCCGCGAAGCAAGCCGATTCGAAACAAGCCGATCCGCAGCAGGCCCGCCTCGCCGACCTGCTCGCGCAACTGCGCGCGCTGCAGGGCGAGACCCCGATGGTGCCGTTGCAGGTCGACGGCACCGTCGTCGCCGAGATCGTTTCGGCCTGGACCGGCGTGCCGCTGGGCCGGATGATCAAGGACGAGATCCGCACCGTGCGCAACCTCGCGCCGATGCTGTCCGAACGCGTGATCGGCCAGGACCACGCGCTCGAAGCGGTGGCCCAGCGCGTGCGCACCGCCAGCGCCAGGCTCGAAGACCCGAACAAGCCGCGCGGCGTGTTCCTGTTCGTCGGCCCCTCCGGCGTCGGCAAGACCGAAACCGCGCTGGCCCTGGCCGACATCCTCTACGGCGGCGAGCGCAAGCTGGTCACCATCAACATGAGCGAGTACCAGGAAGCGCACAGCGTGTCCGGCCTGAAGGGCTCGCCGCCGGGCTACGTCGGCTACGGCGAGGGCGGCGTGCTGACCGAGGCGGTGCGCCGCCAGCCCTACAGCGTGGTGCTGCTCGACGAAGTCGAGAAAGCCCATCCGGACGTGCTGGAAATGTTCTTCCAGGTGTTCGACAAGGGCATGATGGACGACGCCGAGGGGCGCGAGATCGACTTCCGCAACACCCTCATCATCCTGACCTCGAACGTCGGCTCCGCGCAGATCATGCAGGCGGCGCTGAACAAGCCGGCCGAGGAGATCCCCAAGGCCGACGAACTCGCCGACGCGCTGCGCCCGGTGCTGATGAAGTCGTTCAAGCCGGCGTTCCTGGGGCGGCTGAAGGTGGTGCCGTACTACCCGATCTCCGACGAGGTGCTGGCGCAGATCATCGCGCTGAAGCTGCGCCGCATCCGCGACCGCGTCGCGGCCAACCACAAGGCGGCGTTCGAGTGGGACGAAAGCCTGGTCGAGGCGGTGCTGCAGCGTTGCACCGAGGTCGATTCCGGCGCGCGCAACGTCGATCACATCCTCAATGGGACCCTGCTTCCGGAGATCGCCGAGTCGGTGCTCGCGCGCATGGCCGAAGGCGGCAAGATCGAGCGGATCAAGATCGGCGCGGCCAAGAGCGGGGAGTTCAAGTACAAGATCGCCTGAGGACGCCCTGGATCGCTCAGGCCGGCGAGACGCATCGCGCGGCCGGAGCGGGCGCACAGGGTGCAGCGGGGCCGGGGCGGGAGGCCCCGGCTGCGCCGTCGCGGTGCCCGCGTGGGACCGTCCGGTGGCCCCAAAGAGACCGCCAGGTGGCCGCGGGACGTCCAATTCCGCCCCGTCGCGACAGCCGCTGCGGGCGGAGCTATGATCGACAGGCAAAGGAAGATCCGGCCCCGCGCGGGCCGGAACGCATGCAGGGGCAGTTCCCGAACCACCGCCGGCGCGGCTGCGACGGCGGGAACGCACGGCCCAAGGAGATTGCAGGAGGCAACGCCATGGACGTCCTGACCACGTTACTCAGCGCGCTGAGCGCGCCCCGCCAACACGAACGCCTGATGCGGCTGCACACGTCGCTGGGCCCGGACGCGTTGGTCGCCGAAAGCCTGGACGGCCGCGAATCGCTCGACGACGGCGGCCTGCGTTTCGAACTCACCGCCTTGTCGGTGAACGCCCACCTCGACCTGGCCGCGCTGCTCGGCGAGCCGGTGCGGCTGGATCTGATGTCGGCCGATGCGGTCGACGACCTGCGCAGTTTCCACGGCCACGTCACCGCGTTCGAGCGCATCGGCAGCAACGGCGGCCTGGCCCGCTACCGCCTGATCGTCGAGCCCTGGCTCGCGTTCCTGCGCCAGCGCGTGGACTCGTTCGTGTTCCAGGACATGAGCGTGGTCGAGATCGTCGAATCGGTGTTCGCCGACTACGCCGACCAGGGCCGGCTGGCGCCGGACTGGCGTTGGGACCTCAAGGATCCGGCGGTCTACCGCAAGCGCAGCCTGACCACCCAATACGAAGAATCCGACTACGACTTCCTGCACCGCCTGTTGGCCGAGGAAGGCATCCACTACCACGTCGAACACAGCGACGAGGCGGGGCAGGCGCAGCCGGGCGCGGACGCAACCGGCGGCGAAGCCGCCGCCGGCGAATCCAGCCTCGGCCGGCACACCCTGGTGCTGGCCGATCACAACGACGCCTTCGCCGACCTCGGTTCGATCCGCTTCCACCGCAGGGACGTGACCGAACCCGGCGACAGCGTCCAGCAATGGTCGAGCGCGCGGCGCTGGCAGACCGCGCGCCTGCAGCGCGGCAGCTGGGACTATCGCAGCCTCGACCTGCGTCCGGCCGAAGCCCTCGGCACCGGCTACGGCGACGTCGCGCCGCAGGACCAGGACATCGCCGGCCCCTACGCCTATCCCGATCGCGCCACCGGTGAGCGCTACGCGCGCCAGCACCTGGAAGCGCTGCAGGTCGAGGCCGACAGCGTGCGCGGCGAAGGCAGCTGGCGCCGGCTGCGGCCGGGCGGCCGCTTCGTGCTGACCCAGCACCACGCCTATCCGGACGCCGACAGCGGCCGCTTCACCTGCCTGCGCGTGCACCACCGCGCGCGCAACAACCTCGGCGCCGACGTGCTCGACCTGGCCGAGAAGCAACTAGGCCCGGCGACGCTGGCGGTGCCGACGCTGCCCGAGCCGCTCAGCGGCCTGGCCACGCCGTCGCACGACGGTTTCGCGCCCGACCTGGGCGAGGCCGGCGCGAGCGTCGGCAACGACAAGCCCGGCGGCGAAGGTTTCTATCTCAACCGGTTCGACGCGCTGCCGGCGGCGGTGCCTTACCGCAGCCGCACCCGCGACGGCCACGGCCTGCGCCTGCACCCCAAGCCGACCGTGCACGGCACCCAGACCGCGATCGTGGTCAGCGACGGCGCGCCGCTGCAGACCGACCGCGATCACCGGATCAAGGTCCAGTTCCCCTGGCAGCGCGGCGCCGACGCCAGCAATCGCCTGGCCCATCCCTGCGGCGACGACAACGCGCCGGGCCGGGCCCAGGCCTGGACCTGGGTGCGCGTCGCCGGCCCGTGGGCGGGCGACAACTGGGGCGGGGTGATGCTGCCGCGCAAGGGCCAGGAAGTGGTGGTCGCGTTCCTGGAAGGCGACATCGACCGCCCGGTGGTGATCGGCGCGGTCTACAACGGCCGCGGCCAGGCCGATGCCGCCCACAACGGCGTCGCCGGCGGCGCCGGCGGGGCGACCGGCAACGCCGCGGCCTGGTTCGACGGCAACGAGCACGCCTCGGTGTTCACCGGCTTCAAGAGCCAGGTCCTGGCCGACAGCCAGGGCGGCAGCGGCGGCTACCAGCAGCTGCGGCTCGACGACACGCCGGGCCAGGGCCGGGTCCAGGCCAACACCACCCAACACTTGAGCGCGCTCGCGCTGGGCCACCTCAAGGGCGGCGTCGACAACCTGCGCGGCGCCGAGCGCGGCTTCGGCGCCGAACTCAGCACCCAGGCCGGCGGCGCCCTGCGCGCCGGCGCCGGCCTGCTGCTGACCACCGAACCCGGCCAACAGCACCTGACCGCCACCGGCGCCCAGGCCCAGCTTGGCCAGGGCGAGCAACTGATCCAGAGCCTGGCCAAGGCCGCCGCGACCCAGCAGGCGACGCTGCCGGACGACCCCGAGGAACTCGCCGCCCAGACCGCGCTGCAGACCACCCAGGACACCATGGCGGCGACCCAGACCGGCACCGCGCCCGGCGACGGCATCGGCGGCGGCGACGGCAGCGCGCCGGGCTGGGACCGGCCGCTGTGGCTGGCGAGCAGCCCCAAGGGCGTGGTCAGCGTGACCGCGAAGAACCAAGTCTGGGTGTCCGGCACCCAGACCGTGCTCAGCGCCGACCAGGACCTGCAATGGCTGAGCCAGGCCGAAAGCGTGGCCGCGGTGGCCGGCGGCATCGCCTTGTTCACCCTCGGCGCCCAGGCCCCGGCCGGCAAGCCCAACCAGGAGCGCGGCATCGCCCTGCACGCCGCCAAGGGCGCGGTGACCCTGCGCGCGCACAAGGAACTGGCGCGCGCGGCGGCGCAGACCAGCGTGCTGATCGCCAGCACCCAGGCCGACGTGGAGATCGCCGCGCCGAACAAACGCCTGCTGGCGACCGCGGCGGGCGCGTATCTCAAGCTCGAGGGCGGCGATATCGAGCTGGGGGCGCCGGGAACGATCGAGTTCAAGAGCAGTCGGCGGGATTGGACGGGGCCCAAGAACGCTCGATCGCCGGCGGTCAAGCTGCCCAGTGCGGAACTGAAGCCCCTGACGAGATCGAAGATGTTCTGGTTCTCGGGCTGAGCCGGCGATCAACTACAAGGATGTCGAGTCATGGAACTGATTTTGTTTCCGCTCCGCAATCTCGCTGTCGGCGCTTCGCCGGCGACGCAGGCGGACATGATCAACTATGCCGCGGCCGCGGGTTCCGGGACGTTCCCGGTGTCCTCGAACCACTTCTGGCATGGCGGCCTGCACTTCAAGACGCCCACCGGCGGCGCCACCGGGGGATTCGCTGTCCAGGCCGTCGCACGCGGCAGGATCGTGGCTTACCGGCTCAACGACGACTGGCAAACCTACGAGCCGGTCGCGGGGACGGTGCACAAGTTCTCTTCGAGTTTCGTGCTGATCAAGCACGATCTTGAGCACAACTATCGGCCCGATCCCGCCTTCCCCAACGAGAAGCTGTTCGGCAAGTACCGCTTCTACTCGCTTTACATGAATCTGCTGCCGAAAGCCCAACTGCAGGCGAAGGCGCGATTGCCGTGGTTCTTGTGCTCGAACCGGGTCGATCCTCCGGCGCTGGTCGGCAAGCGCGGTGCGGAGTGCCTGTACCAGGATTCCAAGAACGGAATGGTCCAGCTCAAGATCGGCGCGACCTCGCACTGGGTGCCGCGGAACATGGTCGCGACGCGTACGGTCGCCGGGGCCTTGAAGTACTTTCTGACCGACCCGCTGGGTTTCAGCTACAACCGCGATCCCTCGACCTTCAAGCCAGGCATCCAGACCAACGCCGTGGTCCCGTGCAACATCAAGGTCGAGGCCGGCGACATCATCGGCTATCCGGGCGGCGTGACGGTCGGCACTTCTTTCGTCGACGAACTGCTGCATTTCGAAACGTTCGTCAACGATGCGGACATCGCCTTCGCCGACAACACGTCCACCTACACCTATGCGGGCAACAAGTCGCGATCCGGCAAGCTGGCCTGTGGCGAATTTTCCCGGGATTCCAGCGTGCCGCCGCCCGCGCCGGCGCCCGGAGCGCCAGCGCCGCCGCCGACGCCGCCGGTGTGGAGCAGGCACTACAACATCAACACCAAGACGACTTCGGCGGGATCCACCCACTATCTGTTCACGCCGCCCACGACCACGCTGCCCGGCACCACCGCGCTCAAGGTCTACAGCGACGTGGACTGGAAGAAAGGGCCGACCCCGTGGCTGTTCTGGCGTGGGTCGCAGTTCCTCAAGGCGAACGGCCACGTCGATCACGCGAAAACCCAGCCGACGGCCGTGCAGGCGGAGCGCCTGGCCGTAAAGCAACGCACCGAGTGGAGCTCAGGCGATCTGCCCGGACGCTTCGCCGAGCTGCAGGCTGGCGAAAGCGGTTTGCCCGCGCTCGCCGCCGCCGAATTCACCAAGTTCGTCGCCCATGCGAAGTCCCAGTGCTTTTGGGAACAGGTTCCGGGCCTGCCCCCGGCCACTGCGCTGTGGCACCTCAACCCGCTGTACTTCGTGGCGCAGCTGCGCCGGTGCCTGCTGCCCTTCCATCATGTCGAGCCCGCAGCGTTCGACCGGCTGGCCCAGCGCACCTTTACCGAGGCGTTGAATCTGCTGGACGAACGCGACAAGGAACTCGTCGCTATGACGCCGGCCACGCAGGCCAGGTTCCTGCAGTGGTTCGGCTACACCGCACCGTCTCCGCCGTTGGTCGCCAGTACCCTCGTGGCGATGAGCCATGGGGCGCCCACCGCGATTCCGCATGTCGCCACCCTGACCGCTGCGGTGGCGCATGTGCGCGGGGTGATCAGGAAAAGCAAGGCGGCCTTCCAAAGCAGCTTGCGCAACAAGAATCTGATGCGTGGTTTCTCTGTGGCGGATTACGAACGCACCTATGCGTACGTCTATGGGCCGGATACCGCCGCGAAACATATCCATCTTTGCTATGCGTTCCTCAAGAGCATGGCGCCGATCAATAACGCGGTGCCTCTGGATTGGGACGGGTCGGTCAACACCGTGCTGCATGAATGCTCCCATTTCGCCGATATGGGCGGCCTGAAGGACCTCTCCTACACCGATGCCGCGGGTGCTACTGTGGGGCCGTACGGCATCACCCATTGCGTGAAGATGGCGCAGCAGTTTCCCAGCGCGGCTCTGCTGAACGCCGATAACTTTTCATACTTCATGACGGACGGCATGCATGGAACGGCAGATCGCTTCACCTACCTGGATTAGTCGCGGATTCGTCGTTTTCCTGCTTATGTCGTTCGCCGAGGGTGTCATGGCCGCTACTGGATATGCCGATCGCGTTTCCGCATTGACCGAGCTGATGCCGCCGAAAAGCGGCGCCGCTTACACCGAGCGCAGTTATCGCAGTCCGCTTGCGGCCGAGTTGACCGTAAAGGAAGCGCAGGGCGCGCTGGATTTCCATGCCACGGTCCGCAATCAGGGCGCGTTCGCATGGTTCGTTCCCACGCACGACTATTTTCTTGGCGGCAGTTTCCGCATCTATGATCGCAAGGGTGCGATGGTCGCGGCCTATCCCGTGTACGAGGAGGCCGGCCGACTGAAGTTGGGCGACGACATGTTCGGCGAACTCAAGCCGGGGCAAAGCGTCGGGATCGACGCGCGGGTGACGTTGTCGCAGGTATTGGAACGGGTCGAAGGCGGAGAGTTCGTGATTCAGTTCGCCAACAGCGCGGTGCCGCCCGGCCTGGAGGCGTCGTTCATGAACGAGCGAAAGGAACTGATATCCATCGTTCTATCGTCGCAGCGGATACGCGCTCGCTGCGCGAAGGAAGGCGGCGGTTATCGCTGCAGCTTCAGTCCCGAAAAGTGATCGAGGCTTAGCGGAAGGCGTTGGGGCGTCCGCGACGCGATGTTCGGGGTAGTGCCGGAAATCGCGTGAGGCGCCTCATGCGAAAGGATCGGTCGGCGATATGCGGGGCCGGCGGGGCTTGAATTTCCAGTGCGCCATGGTTCGCTCCAAGTCCGGTTTCTTCGCCATGACGGCACTGTCGGCCGCGTTGCTTTGCGTTTGCGACAAGGCGCCTAGCGCCCGAACGTCCAGGGCGCGCAGCCGGCCGCGGTCGCTGTGGCCGCCGACGCCCGGAACAGTCGTTCCAGCGCCCGCGCCGCCTGCCACAACCCAAATCGCGGCGGATCCGCTGCGGGGCTGCGACGAAACATTGCTGGACGAAGCGGCGGGCAGCGGCCGCGTTCTCGTTGCCACCTGTCCGACCACGTCCGGGGCCGAAGTCCGCTTCGTCCACGAGCACGGCGCGAACACCCGCGTCGGCGCGTTCGAGATGGACAGCGTGGCGTACTCGGCGGTCGCCGATGCCGCGGCGAAGCTGTGGAACAAGCGCGTGGTGTCAGTGGACTTGGCGCAGGAGCGCGGCGGCACCTTGGTGATCGGCAACTGGAACGGCGAGGACTTCGTCGTCTCCACGCCGGCGGCCGCACGATCTGCGAACAAATCGCGATATCCGAGGTGGTCGGCGACCCCGACGAGTTGGCCCAGCTTTGGGATTTCCTGTGCCGCTATCTCGATGAAGCGCCCGAGCGCTTGCCCTCGGTTCGCAATGCCGACCTCCAGGGAGAGGCCGCATGGCTCGCCCGGGCGGATCGGTATCTGTTCAGCAGCCTGGTCGACGACGAGCACCGGTTGGTTCCAGGCCGGTTCAATGCGTTCCGCTTCTATTTCGCGGCAGTGCTTGAGTACTGGTACTTGCGTTGCGGCGCCTGGATCGAGGGCAAGGCATCCACACCCGCCTATCCGCCGGACTTGGCCGATGCCATGCGCTGGGACGGCGCCAATCCCTACGCGCGCGAGGCCGCGAGCCCGGCCCAACAGGCCGCATCGCGTGGAGATCTCTACCACTTTCGCCGCCGATGGCGCATCGTCGCTGTTCTGTCGACTTTGCTGTATGGCGGAATATTCGTCGGAATGGTCGCTATCGGATGGTTGGTCTTCGTATAGCCTAGGCGCCGGGGCCGACCCAATCCGCGAACCGAAGAGAGCCGCATGTCCTACTTCCCGTTCTTGCGTCCCGATTGCCGTTTGAAGGGATGTGGCTGGCTTCTCATGCCGATGCTGATCGCCGCGTCGGGCTGTTCCAGGGCCAGCGGCGATGCCGGGCCCGACTGGCGCAGCATCGATGCCAGCATGAAGAGCTCGCCGCAAGTGGACATCGCCTCGGTGGCGCCGCACGAGAATGGTTGGGCCGCGTGGACGCGATCGCCTGTCTATGCCGTGGATATCCCGAAGGGACTGGCGGTGCCGCTCGACAGCAAGAAGTGGGTGAGGATGCATGTCGATTGTCGCGAATCGTCCGCGGATGTCGCGTTCATCGAGGCGCGCTTGGTGGCGCCTTCCGGAGCCATCTTGCACGCGGTGAAGAAGGGCGAGGCCGGCGCCGATGACTATCCGTCGGCGGGCCGGATTCCTTATGCGATCAGCCCGCCCGCGATGATCTGCGCCGCCGCGGCGGCTCGGTGCCGGGGCGATGCCCTGACCTGGCCGCTGGAGCGCGGCGAGCAAACGGCGTTCGTACCGTCCTGCCGGCGGCTTTGACCACGGCATGAGCCTCCCGGCCGGACGTCGGACCTAGTCGGCCTCGGGCCTTCGGCAACCAGGGCCGCGCGACGCCTGGGCCGTTGCGACCTGTCCGGGGACGCTTCAAGCGTGTCGTCGATGAATCCGGTGCGACGCTGACGCAATCCGCACGTCGTTTGCTTGCATTCGCGAGCGCAGAGCCGGAGCGCCTCGCGCCGCCGCGCAGACTTTTGTCCGAGGGCTGGGCGATATGCCTGGTCGTGGAGACGCTCGCTTCATCCCACTTGCCGGCCTACCGGGGCGATCGCTCCGGTTGGCGATGAGTCTTGGCTGCGGCTTGAGGGACGCTTGACTATATATCTTAAGATATATATCTTAAGACCTATCTTAAGATAGGTCGGGTGTCTTCATGCGCCGTTTCTTCGAGTTCGATCCCAGCCGCGGCTTCGGCCGCGGCGACTTCTTCGGTTTCGAGTGCTTCACCCGTCACCTCGAAGCCCACGCCGGCGGTCATCCGCGCGGCGGCGGCCGCGGCGGGCGCCGCGGCGGTTTCGCCGGCGGGCCCGGTGGGGCGGGATTCCCGGGCGGTTTCCCCGGCGGCTTCGACGATGGCGAGGGTTTCTCGCGCGGCCGCAAATTCAGTTCCGACGATCTGCAGCTGCTGTTGCTGGCCTTGATCGAGGACAAGCCCAGTCACGGCTATGAGCTGATCAAGGCGTTGGAAACGCGTTCCAACGGCTTCTACAGCCCGAGTCCGGGCATGGTCTATCCGGCGCTGACGTACCTGGAGGAACTGGGCTACGTCACCGTCGAACTGGAAGGCAACCGCAAGCGCTATGCGCTGGCGGCGCCGGGCGTCGAGCATCTGGGCGCGAACCGCGAGCGGGTGGATGTGATGCTGGCCAAGCTCAGCCACATCGCGCGCAAGATGGATTCGGTGCGGCGCGCGCTGGCCGGCGAGGATCCGGCCGATCCGTCCGAGGGAGGCTGGTTGCCGGAGCTGATCCAGGCGCGGCGCGCGCTCAAGACCGCGCTGTTCCGCCGCGACGACGTGCCCGCCGACGAGCAGCGCCGCATCGCCGCGATCCTGCAGCGCGCCACCCGCGAGATCGAGGGTGGCGGTGACTGATCGCCGCCTGGCCGCTCAGCCGCCTCGCCGGTACGCGGCGTGCGACGCATCCGATTCAACACACCTCCGATCCGACGCATCCGATTCAAAAGATTCGATTCAAAAGATCCGGTTCAACCGATCCGATTCAACACAGCCAGCCCGCCGCGCCCGGCACCCGGTCCGCGCAGCCCGCCGCCATCGCATCCGACAACCGCGAACGCCGCCGCGCGCGGCGCTCGCACGAATTCCAGGACTTCCCATGCAAGACACATCCAGCGATCTGGCGGTCGTGCGCGTCCGCCACCCATTGAAACTGCGGCTGTTGCGGGTCGACCGGGTGGAACCGGTGACGCCGCATCTGCTGCGCGTCGTCCTGAGCGGCGAGGACCTCGCCGACTTCGTCTCGGCTTCGTTCGACGACCACGTCAAGGTGCTGTTCCCCGCGCCCGGCCAGGAGCGCCCGACGATGCCGACGTTGGGTCCGGCCGGCTTCGTCTTCGCCGACGGCGTCGAGCGTCCGCCGGTGCGCGACTTCACTCCGCGCCGTTTCGATCCGGCCGCGCGCGAGCTCGAACTGGAGTTCGCCCTGCACGAGGCCGGCCCGGCCAGCGACTGGGCGCGTCAGGCCCAGGTCGGCGACTACCTCGGCATCGGCGGGCCGCGCGGTTCGCGGGTGGTCCCGGCCGGATTCGCCTGGCACCTGCTGATCGGCGACGACACCGCCTTGCCGGCGATCGCGCGCCGCCTGCAGGAACTGCCGGCTGCGGCGCGCGCGATCGCCGTGCTCGAAGTCGAGGACGCGAGCGCGCGCATCGACTTCGCCACCGCCGCGTCGCTGCAGGCGCATTGGCGTTACCGCAGCGGCGGCGATCCGTCGGCCGAGTCGCCGCTGTTGCGCGCGGTGCGCGAACTGCACTGGCCGCAGGACGGCGACGCCGGCTATGTCTGGGCCGCGGGCGAATCCGGCGCGATCCGCGCCGTGCGCCAGCACCTGCTGGGCGAGCGCGGCGTCGACAAGTCGCGCCTGCATGCGGCCGGCTACTGGAAGCGCGGCGCGCCCGGCGCGCACGAGCCGCTGGACGATTGAAGCGCGCGGCGCGCGCCGCGACACGCGCGCGCCGCAACACACCGGACACCCGGGTTCTCCCTCCCCACCGACGCGGTCGCCGCGACCGCAAGGCCCCATCCCCCATGTACTCGATCGATCCCACGCGCGAGCGCCGCCTGCTGTGGCTGCTCATGCTGACCCAGTTCACCCTGATCATGGACTTCATGGTGATGATGCCGCTGGGCCCGCAGATCATGCGCGCCCTGCACATCTCGCCGGCGCAGTTCGCCGCCGCGGTCTCGGCCTATTCGATCTGCGGCGGCCTGTCGGGCCTGCTCGCGGCAACCTACATCGACCGCTTCGACCGGCGCAAGCTGCTGCTGGCGATGTACGCGTTGTTCGCCCTGTCGAACCTGGCCTGCGCGCTGGCCGGCAGCTACGAGCTGCTGCTGGCCTCGCGCGCGTTCGCCGGCGTCAGCGGCGGCGTGCTGGGCTCGATCATCATGGCGATCATCGCCGACGTGATCCCGGCCCAGCGCCGCGGCGCCGCCACCGGCACGGTGATGACCGCGTTCGCGGTGGCCTCGGTGATCGGCGTGCCGGTCGGCATCCTGCTCGGCGCGCATTCGCAGTGGTCGGCGCCGTTCTGGCTGCTGGTGGCCTTGTCGCTGCTGATCTGGCTGGCCGGCACGCGGGTCGTGCCGCCGCTGGACCAGCACCTGTCGCGCCAGCGCGAGCCGCTGGCGCGTGCGTTGCCGAACCTGATCGGGCTGTTCGCCAATGCGCGCCACCTCAACGCCTTCGCCCTGACGCTGATGCTGACCACCTCGCAAATGCTGGTGATTCCCTTCATCTCGCCGATGCTGGTCGCCAACCACGGCATCGAACCTTCGCAGCTGTCGTGGATGTACATGGCCGGCGGCGTGGCGGCGTTCTTCACCTCGCGCCTGATCGGGCGCCTGGCCGACCGCCACGGCAAGCAGCGGGTGTATCGCATCGCGGTGGCGGTGTCGCTGTTGCCGGTGCTGTTCGTGACCCACCTGCCGGCGGTCGGATTCCTCGCGATGCTGTTGTTCTTCCCGTTCTTCATGGTCTCGATGAACGGCCGCATGGTGCCGCTGCAGGCGCTGCAGACCACGGTGCCGCAGCCGCAGCAGCGCGGCGCCTTCCTCAGCGCGAACAGCGCAGTGATGTCGCTGGGCACCGGTCTGGGCGCGTGGTTGGGCGGGCTGATGCTGAGCACCGATGCGAGCGGACACATCGCCGGTTACGGCACGGTGGGCTGGGTCGCCGCGGGTTTGGCGCTGTGTTCGGCGCTGTGGGTGGGACGCGTGAGCGCGGCCGATGCGCCGGCGGTGGCGCCCGCGCAGGCGGACGCGCGCGGCGACGCGGCCTGAGATCGCCGCCGCCGCTTCGATCCGTCCGACGATCCCTTCGATCCCGCAAGGCGCGCAGGGCGCCGACGCATTGGCCTGCGTCGGCGCCGTTTTGCGTAGAGATGCCTAATCATCGAGCGAACGACCGAAGACGTTTCGTCTTCGCGCCGCCGCTTGCGCGCCGAGCTACGCAACCAGGAGACCGACCGTGTCCGATCCCCATCCCAAAGTCCCCAAGCCGTCGTTCGCGGATCGGATCAAGGGCTTCGCCGAATCCTTCGCCAAGCATTCGGCGAACGAGTTCGATCTGTCGGGCACCTGGCAGGATTTCTCCCACAGCGCGCCCGAACCCCCGACTGCGAAGCCCTCGTTCGCGTTCAAGCCCATGGCGCCGCAACCGGTGCCCGTGCCGACGTTCTCGATGCCGTCGTTCGGCGCGCCCCATCACGGCCCGACCGGTCGCCCGGCGCCGCTGCCGCCGATGCCCGCGCCGTCGTCGTCTTCCTCCGGCACCGGCGGCATCGAACTCGATCCGCTGACGGCCGCGGCGATCATGCACGACGGCTACAAGGACAAGAGCACGCGCGACCTCAACGGCTGGACCCGGGTCGGCGACGAGGAACTGCGCGCGTTGCCGCAGCCGCTGAACCCCGACGATTTCCACCGCCATCCCAGCGGCATGCGCGCGGACCTGTATCGCAAGGGCGACGCCTATACGCTGGAATTCCGCGGCACCCAAGTGGCGGCCGACTGGCCGCACAACATCAGCCAGGCCACCGGCTACGGCAGCGGCCAGTACGACGCCGCGGTGGAGTTGACCGAACAGGTGAAGGCGTCGCTGCCGGACGGCCTGAAGTTCGTCGTCGGCCATTCCAAGGGCGGCGGCCAGGCCTATGTGAGCGGGCAGGCCAACGGCGTCGATAGCGTCATCGCCAACCCGGCGTGGCCGCATGTCGCGACGTTGGAAAAATACGGCGTGGTCATGGACGCGTCCGAGCTGCGGCCGAAGAACACCACCTTGCACGTGAACGGCGAGCCCTTGACCGCGCTGCAACAACTCGGCGCGACGTCGCTGGTGCAGCCGCACGGCCCGATGCTCGACTTCCAGCCCCCGCCGCACGTCCCGCGCCAGTCGCCGCTGCTGCGCCACTATGTCGAGGGGATGGAGCCGGACATGGACATGGCCAAGAACATCATCAGCGGCCTGGACCGCATGGGCTACCAGACCTTCATCCACGGCGCCAAGGTGTTGGAGAACGCATGCGCGGACCAGCGCGCCGGCGAACTGGCGACGCTGGCCAAGAGCCAGCACATGCCGCAGGTGGACGCAATCATCAAGGGCGAGAAAGGCGGCGGCTTCCTGGTCTGCGGCGACGTGCACGACTCCAGCGCGCAGAGGATCCATTTCGGAGGCGCGGTGCCGGAAGGCGAACTGGCGCGCGACACCTGCAAGCGGATCAACGATGCGCTGCAGGCGAACCCGGCGCAGACGCAGGGCGGCGCGCCGCAGCAGGCGCAGACGGGACCGGGTTTCGCGCGCTGAGCGAACGCGGCGGGAGCCGCGGCGAAGGCACGCGCCGGTCCGCGCGCCTTCGCGCGCCGCGAACGCATCGGTGCCACAATCGGGACCGCCAAGAACGCTAAGGAGAGCTGTGATGGGTGATCCCAACCGCGTCGCGAATCCGCCGCCGCCGCCGAACCAGGTGCCGCCCGAGCCGAACCCGGCCAGCATCCTCGGCCCGGGCCGCGCCACGGCCGGGGTCGATCCGCCGGTTCCCCCGCTCGCCGGATCGGGACAGGGCACCGCGCTCGGCGGCCTGTTCATCAACGACCGACTGTTCACCTATCGCTTCGAACGCGACCTGTTGCCGGTGCCGGGCGGTCACGTGGTGTCCACCGGCGCCGCGCTGACCGGCCTGGACGGCGCGACCACCCGGCTGGAAGCGGGCAGCAGCACCGGCCGGTACACGCTGGCGGTATCCGGCGATCCGCGCATCGGTTCGGCGGTCGGCGCGCTGCGCATCGGCGACGGCGTCGATTCGGCGACCCTGGGCGGCGCGATCAATCCCGCCACCGGCGCCAACATGGTGTTCGGCGGCCTGCAGTTCGATCGCGACTCCATCGCCGCGCGCTATGGCTGGGACCGCAACGGCAGCACTGTCGGCGTCGACGGCCGCCTCGGCTTGTCCGGCGGGACCGCGCTGACCGGCGCGTACGAATACGCCAGCGCCGCCGACCGCCACCGCGTCTCGCTCGGCTACGAGGGCGGCAACGCCGGGCCGAACCTCGGCACCGGCGTGGCCTGGGCGCCGAACGGAGTCAATTTCAACGCGTTCGCCAATGTGCCGGTCGGCGGCGGCGAACACCCGTGGCGGCTCGGCGCCAGCGGCGCCTACGACACCGGCACGCGCCAGGGCAACGCGCTGGCGACCCTGACGGCGCCCAATTTCCTCGCGCCGAACCTCAACCTGGATCTGGCGGCCGGCGCGGACATCCGCGACGGCCGGATCGCGGGGCCGCAAGTCGATGCGCGCTTGCGCTATGCGCCGCCCGATGCTGGCGGCGCCAATGCCTTCATCCGTTTCCAGGGCAACCAGGACCGCGAGGCCGTCACCTTCGGCCTCAGTTTCCCCCTCGGCGGCGACGCGCCGCGCTCGCGTCCTTCCGGCGAAGGTCTGCCGGGCTTGCAGGTGCCGCCGCCGCCGGATCGGCGCAGCGCGAACGAACCGCAGACGCGCGGACTGGATGCGGCGCTGGGCGAACCGCGGATCGGCCCGCCGGCGCCGGCGGACGGCGGCGCGCGCCGTCCGGGCGATCTCTCTTCGCTGCTGCACGACCTGGGCAACGGCGACCGCACCGCGCTGGCGGCCGCGGCCGCCCTGGGGCCGGGCCAGGAACTGCGCCGCGCGGCCGTCGCCGAAGCCGACCGCCAGCAGGCGCAGCAAGCCACGGCCGCGCCGATCCAGACGGCGCAGGCGCCGGAGCGACCGGACGCGCCAACGCGCGGCGCGCGTTCGCTGGGGTGAACCTGTGGCGCGTCTGGCTGGCCGTGTCGTGCGTATGGTCCGCCGACGCGGATCGGACGGGACGCGCCGACGGCCATCGATAAAGGCAGCGCTCGCAGCGCGTCGAACCGACGCAGCCCCGCCGCGCGGAGCTGCGTCGGCCGCCTCGCGCGGCCCCGCTCAGTTCACATCGATCGCCCGCGGCGACTTGCCCAGCGGGCCGTAGCCGCTCAGGCCGAAATCGCTGACCGTGCGGCGCACGCCGGTGGCCGGATCGACCTGCAACAACTGGCCTTTGCCATCGGTGCCGCTGTCGCCGTCGACGACGTAGATGACCTGCTGGTCGCGCGACCAGCGGATCGCGACCGGCCGTGAGCCGAGCGGACCCTGCGCCTGCGCGCCGAGATCGCTGATCAGGTGACGATAGCCCGAGGCCGGATCGATCTTGACCACGGCGCCGCGTCCGTCGCTGCCGGCGTGGGCGACCAGCACATGGATGCTGCCGTCGCTGCCGGCGATGACCGAGTTCGGAGCGCTGTCGCGGCTCGGATCGACCCAGCCCTGCAGCACGTCGCCGAAGTCGCTGAGCACCGAGCGGCCCTTGTTGATCGGATCGATGGCCAGCAACGCGCCCTGTCCGTTGGTGCCGGTGGTCATGTCGGTCACCAGCATCTTGCCGCCGAGGCCGAGCGCGCCCGGCCGCCAGGTCAGGGCGACGGCCTGCGCGGCGCGCGCGCCGCGGCCGTCGCCGAGGTCGGAGAACACGCTCCGGCGGCCGTTGCCGTCGAGCTTGAAGATCGCCGCGCGGCCGTCGGTGCCCGCGCGCCGGTCGAGCACGAAGAAGCCGCTGAGCGGCCCCAGCAGCACCGGCGGCACGTAGATCACGCCCTCGGGCTGGCTGCCCAGCGGGCCGCGCGAGGCGTCGCCGAAATCGCTCATCACCGTGCGCTTGCCGTTGGCCAGGTCGATCTCGAACACCGCGCCGCGGCCGCCGGTGCCGGCTTTGGCGTCGGTGGCGACCCAGCGGTCGTCGCCGCCCCACAAGCCGGTCGAGACGCGGGCCAGGCCGCTCGGCGTCGCGCCGAGCGTGCCCTGGGCGATGTTGCCGAAATCCGACAGCGTGCGCCGATAGCCGCTGACCGCGTCGATGGCGTACAGCGCGCCGCGGCCGGTCGCGCCGCCCGCCTGGTCGAGCACGATCAGGGCGCCGGGCGCGGGATAGGTCGATTGGGCGTTGGCAACGGCGGCGGTGCCGAGCAGTACCGCGAACAGCAGGTGTCTTGCGCGCATGGACGATCTCCGTGGGGTGAGGGCTGCGGCACCGCCGCGCCCGCCGCGGACGCGCAAGCGCGAGCGGCGTGCCAGGGAGAAACTCACCACGGTCGCGCCGGCGATGCCGTGATCCATCGCGTGCGGTGAGCGAACGATAGAAGCGGTGAGCGCGAAGCGCGGCCGCGCGCAACGCCGCAGCGTGAAACTGGTCGCGCCGGTTTATCGAATTCGGGCCGTCGAGGTTGCGTCGATGAAAGTCGGTCGCCGTTGCTCGATCGTCGGCGCGCGGTCGTCGGCGTCGGTTGGCGATGTCGGACCGCTATGTCGGAGTCTCGCGCCCGAAGCGGACGCACGCGCCGCGACTGCCGCCGGGCGCGCAAAACAGCGCGAAAACAAAAAGCGGAGCCCAAGTCTGGGCTCCGCTTCTCGTCGCGATCCTGTCCGCTCGTGGCGAGCGTTCAGATCTCCACGATCGGACCGCCCGGATCCGGCGCCGGCGGGCAGCCCGCGCTCTGGCTGCAGACGGCGATCAGGCGCCAGGCGCCGCCGCGGCACTGGTAGTAGTAGCCGGGATCGCGCGGATGATCGTAGGGCACCAGGAACATGTGGCCCTCGGCCGACGCCGTGCATTCATAGGTCGGCTCGGCCGCGGCCGGCGCGGCGGCGATCATGAGCCCGACGAAGAAAGCCGATGCGGCCCCTTTGCCAATCCATCCCTTCATGCGGTATTCCTCCGTTGAAAGCCGCCGCGGCTCATTCCCTTTGCGGGGTCATGACGACGCGCGTCCTTGCGGTACCGCGATGCGCGCGCGTTCCGGAAGCGGCGGCGGCTTCCGGACATCCTGGCAGGCGACGCTAGCACATGATGCGGCGCGTCATGGGGTGCGTACTGAGCCTCACTATCGAGCGCGGGCATGTCTCCGGTTTCGACACGAATGTTCGGCCGCCGCCACGCGCCGCGCGCCGCGACGTTCGCGCACGCAAGTCGCTGGAAATGCGCGTGGTCCGGCATCGGTATGGCTCGTGCGACGCAGTCGTGGCGCGGCAATTTGCGGTCGCGACCCGGCACGAAACCTCCTTGCGCTTCGCGATTCGGCCCGCGCTGTCGCATTGACTTGCCGGTGAGGCCGGTGCAAGGCTGAAACGGTGTCTGGAACGGCACGGACGGGACGAAACACCGATGCGGCGATCGCGCCGCTCCGTCCATCGGGGTCTTCAGGCATGCACAGAAGTGTCCTCGCAACGTACCCGAACGCAAAAGGAGGGCGTGCTGTTAACGATAGCGATCTGGTCGCGATGGCGGATCCATTTCCATAGCGACTTTCATCCGCACGGGGTGCGGCACGATCCGGTGCCGCCGAATCGTTGAATTCCGATAATGCTCCACAAGGAGGAATCGTCATGGCAATGGACAAGCAGGCCGCGGATCTGACGATCGCGTGGCGTAATCAGGCCGGCGCCGATCATCCGGCCGGGCCGTTGTTCTCGAGCGGCGAGTTCGCGCAGGCGGATTTGGTGTTCGACAGCGTGGACGGCTGCACCGCGTCGCTCTGCACGGGATCGTGCACGGTCATGTGCTGCATCCTGGGTTGATATGGCGTCTGTAGCGGACGCACGCGGTTTCGAAGCATCGCTGGGCTGCCTGACCTCGTCCGCGCTGGACGATCTGGCAGCCCAGCTTCGTTCCAGCCCCGGCCTGGGCGAGCGCGAAGCCGAGCGGGTGCTGCAGGCGACCGGCGAATCGCTGACCACGGTGGTGCACGCCAAGGTCGGGCGCCTGCTGTTGCTGGAACTCAACGCCGCGCGCGTGACCGGCCGGCTGGGCGAGGACGGCAGCGCGCAGGAACGTTGGCAGCGTTTCATCGAACTGGCGTCGCAACGCGAGTTCTGGGACGGGCTGCATCCGCACTATCCGACCCTGCTGCCGCGGGTGCGGCGTATCGTCGAGCATCGCTGCGCGGCGTCGCTGTCGTTCGCCCGGCGCTGGAGCGAAGACCGACCGCGCCTGGCCGAACTGTGCGGGGGCGACCCCGGCGAATTGCAGTCGCTGCGTTTCGGCGCGGGCGACAGTCATTGCCAGGGACTGACCGTGGCCGTGGTGGCCTGCGAAGGCGGCCAGGTGGTGTACAAGCCGCGCTCGCTGGCGATCGACATCGCGTTGCGCGGATTCCTGCGGATGCTCGAACGCGCGCACGGCGCAGCGTTGCCGATCGCGGTGCCGCGAGTGGTGGATCGCGGCGGGCACGGCTGGAGCGAATTCGTCGCCCATCGCCATGCGGCCGGCGAAGACGAATTGCGCAGCTTCTACCTGGGCATCGGCCACTGGCTGGCGGTGATGCGCCTGCTCGGCGGCACCGACCTGCACGCCGAGAATCTGATCGCGCACGGCGGTCGCCCGGTGGTGGTGGATTGCGAAACCCTGTTCACGCCGAGACTGCCGACGCTCGCCTCGGGCCTGGGCGACGGCCACGACCGCGCCGTCGATCTGGTCTCCGGCACCGTACTCAACATCGGCCTGCTGCCCACGCGCGGCGCCGGCCTGGGCTGGCGCGGCGTCGACAATTCCGCGGCCGGCATGCTGCCGGGCCAGCAGCCGATGATGAGCCTGCCGGGCATCGTCGACGCGGGATCGGACCGGGCACGGCTGGGCCAGCAACTGGTGGCCGCGCCGGTCGCGCAGAACCATCCCAGCGCCGAACCGATGCTGCATCGTTATTGGCCGCAGGTGTTGCAAGGCTTCGATGCCTCGACCTCGACGCTGCAGCGAATGGACGCGGACGGCACGCTGCGCGCGACGCTGGCCGCCTTCGCCGATTGCCAGGTGCGGGTGGTGCCGCGCGCCAGCGAGGCCTATGCCGAGATCGGCCGCATGCTGTGGCATCCGGTGTCGTTGCACGACGAAGCCAAGGCGCGACGCACCGCGCACGAACTGCTGGCCAAGATGGCCGCCAACGTCTCCATCGCGCCCGACGATCCGCACGTGATCGACGCCGAGATCGACGACCTGCTCGACGGCGACATTCCGCTGTTTTCCACCCGGGTCCGCGAGGGACGCCTGCACGGGCCGCGCGGCACCCGGTGGCTGGCGCCGGGCGATCTGGCGGAGCGATCCTGGCGCCGCTGGAAAGCGGCGGATTTCGAGATGGAGCGGCGCTTCATCGGCGCCTCGCTGATCAGCGCCTACGCCAACGACGGCTGGATGCCCGATATGCCGCAACTGCGGGTCGAGCCGCGCGTCGAGGATCTCGACCGGCGCCGGCGCGAGCAGGTCGCGCGCATCGTCGGCCGCATGATCGACAACGCCATATTCGGCGACGACGGCACGGTGGCCTGGGTCGCGCCGGGTTTCACCGCCGCCGGCTGGGCGGTGCAGCCGCTGGGCGTCGACGTCTACAACGGCGTGTCCGGCATGGCCTTGCTGGCCGGCGCGTACCTGCGCGAGGCCGCGGCCGGACGCGCGGACCGGCTCGACGGAGTCGAGCCCTTGTTCGCCGCCAGCGTGCGCACGCTGGCCTTCGCCGAGGCCCGGCGCGCCGAGCAGCGACGCGGACGGCTGAAGCTGCGGCCGCGCACGCCCGGCGCGTACGTCGGCCTGGGCTCGCAGATCTGGACCTGGCTGCAACTCGCGCGTTGGGGACTCGATGACGGCGACGGCCTGGCCCGCGCGCGCGCCCTGGCCGAGGAACTGCCGGAGTCCGCCGCGGCCGACGAGGTCAACGATGTGCTGATGGGAACGGCGGGCGCGATCGCGCCGCTGTTGATGCTGGCGCGCGCCAGCGGCGACGCCGGCTACGCCGATCTGGCCAGCGACCTGGGCCGGCGCCTGGTCGAGCGCGGACGACGCGAGGACGGCCGCCTGTTCTGGACCCACGAGCGCTGGCCGCAAGGCCTGGGCGGGTTCGCGCACGGCGCCAGCGGCATGGGCTGGGCGTTGACGCGGCTCGCGCGCGAGACCGGTCGCGGCGAGCATCACGACGCCGCGCAGGCCGCGTTCGCGTTCGAAGACGCCTTGTTCGATACGCAGGAGGGCAACTGGCGCGACCTGCGCATGCTGCCCGGAGTGACCGCCTCGACCGCGTGGTGCCACGGCGCGACCGGCATCGGTTTGGCGCGCGCGGACCTGGACCGGCGATACCTGCAACCGCGCACGCGCGAAACCTTGCGCGCCGCCGCCGCGGCCACCTGGCGCGCAGGCTTGGGCTGGAACCATTGCGCCTGCCACGGCGATGCCGGCAACGGCGAATTGCTGGCGCATGCGATCGATGCCGGGGTCGGCCCCGAGGGCGTGAGCAGGACCGACCTGCTGGCCGCGCTGGTGACCGGCCTGGAACGGCACGGGGCCTACTCGGGCGGCCCGCGCGAGGTGTTCTCGCCGGCGCTGTTGCCCGGCATCGGCGGCATCGCCTATCAGTTGCTGCGCGCGCACGCGGACAGCGATTTGCCGACGATCCTGGTGCCGGCGGTCGACTAGCGCCGCCAACGCGGCCGGCGGCCGCCGAGCGCACGGACGCGGCCGCGTCCGTGCGCGCGACGCATCACCAGATCTTGATCCGCTGCTCCGGCGCCAGATACAGCGCTTCGCCCGGCTTGGCGCCCCAGGCGTCGTACCACGCGTCGATGTTGCGCACGGTCTGCGCGCGCTGCGCGGCCGGGGCGTGGCCGTCGGTGAGGATGCGCTGGCGCAGGGCGGCGTCGCGGATCTTGCTGCGCCAGGTCTGGCCGAACGCGAGGAAGAAGCGCTGGTCGCCGCTGAGGCCGTCGATCACCGGCGCGTCCTTGCCGCCGAGCGACTTGCGGTAGGCCATGTAGGCGATGGTCAGGCCGGAGACGTCGGCGATGTTCTCGCCGGAGGTCAGCTTGCCGTTGACGTGCAGGCCCGGCAGCGGCTGGTAGGCGCTGTACTGCGCGGCGAGTTTTTGCGTGGCTTCGGCGAAGTGCTTGCTGTCTTCCGGCGTCCACCAGTTGTGCAGTTTGCCCTGGCCGTCGAATTCGGCGCCGGTGTCGTCGAAACCGTGGCTGATCTCGTGGCCGATCACCGCGCCGATCGCGCCGTAGTTCGCGGCCGGGTCGGCGTCGGGATCGAAGAACGGCTTGTCGAGGATCGCCGCGGGGAAGTTCATCGCGTTCTGCAGCGGCAGTTGCACCGCGTTGACGGTCTGCGGGGTCATCCACCACTCGCCGGCGTCGACCGGCTGGCCGAGCTTGCCGATCTGGTGGCGGTATTCCTGCAGTTCCGCGCGCAGGCGGTTGCCGAGCGCGTCGTCGGCGCGGATCTCCAGCTTGGCGTAATCGCGCCAGCGCTCGGGATAGCCGACGCCGACCCGCATCGACTTGGCCTTCTCGCGCGCCTTGGCCTTGGTCTGCGCCGACATCCAGGCCAGCGAGTCCACGCGCTCGTCGAACGCGGCGAGGATGTTGTGCACCATCTCCTCGACCTTGGCCTTGGACGAAGCCGGGAAATACTTTTCCGCGTAGAGCTTGCCGACCGCGTCGCCGAGCGCGGCGCTGGTCGCGTCGAGCGCGCGCTTGCCGCGCTCGCGCGCCTGCGGGGTGCCGGCCAGGGTGGTGCCGTGGAAACCGAAGGCCAGATCGGTATAGGCCTTGGGCAGCTCGCCGGGGCCGCGCAGGGGTTCGTTCCAGGCGGCGTGGTCGAGCGCGTGGAAGGTCAGGTAATCCTGCCACGCCGGCAGCGGTTCGCTGCCGACCAGACGGGCGATGCCGGCGATCGCGCCGGGCTGCCAGGCGACGACGGTTTTCTGCGCCGACAGTCCGGCCGCGTCGAAGAACGCGGTCCAGTCGATGCCCGGCGCGCGCTGCGCGAACGCGGCGGCCGGCCACGGGTTGTTCGACTTGTGCACGTTCTGCGAATCGATCACCGGCGCGTGCGCCTTGGCGATCTTGGTTTCCAGCGCGAGGATCGCCTTGGCCTTGGTTTCGGCATCGGCGACGCCGGCTTGCTTCAACAGCGCGGCGATGTAGGTTTCGTA
This sequence comes from Lysobacter enzymogenes, assembly GCF_023617245.1. Taxonomy (NCBI): domain Bacteria; kingdom Pseudomonadati; phylum Pseudomonadota; class Gammaproteobacteria; order Lysobacterales; family Lysobacteraceae; genus Lysobacter; species Lysobacter enzymogenes. The sequence goes on along the minus strand of NZ_CP067396.1, from coordinate 5,368,313 downwards.
GGCGGCGCGGGTCGCCGCCATGTCCTTGTCCTGCGACAGGTAGTACTCGCGGTCGGGCATGCCCAGGCCGCCCTGCATCAAGGTGGCGACGTAGGCCGGTTCGTCCAGGCTCTTGGCGACGAACACGCCGAACAGGTTGTCGGTGTGGAAGTTGGTCGCGTTGAGCGGATCGGTGTCGGCGCGCACGCCGGCGCCGAGCACGCGCGAGAGGTCGGCGCGCGAGGCGATGGCCTTGATCGAATCCAGTTGCGGCTGCAGCGACTGCAGGCCGCGCTTCTCGATCCCGGCCTCGTCCATGTAGGCGGCGTGGAAGTCGGCGATGCGGCGCGCGTCGCTGCCGTCGGCGGGCTTGCTCGCGGCCAATTGCGCGATCAGTTCGGCGTTGCGCTTCTCCGCGGTTTCCAGCAGCACGGTGAACGCGCCGTAGTTGGAGCGGTCGGCGGGAATCTCGAAGTTCTTGCGCCAGCCGCCGTTGGCGAAGGCGTCGAAGTCGTCGCCGGGCTTCACCGACTTGTCCATGCCGGCGAGATCGACGCCCGACACCGGCGTCGCCGCTGCGGCGGGCGCCGCGGCCGCGGGCTTGGCGGGCTCGGGTGCGGCCGCTTCGTTGCCGGCCGGCTTGCACGCGGCGAGGCCGCCGGCGAGCGCCAGCGCCAGGCCGAGGGAGAGGAGGTTGGGACGCAGGGACATGGGCGTGATTCCGTGGCGGAAGCGTAGGGACGCGGCCGACGGGCGCTTGCCGGCGTCTCGCCGCCGCCGGTGCGGGCGGCGCTGGGCCAGCGGTCGGCGCGCGGCCGGTCGCGGGGAACGGGGAACGGGGAACGAGGAGCGGGCCGACAGGCGACGGCCTTCGAATAGCCGGCGCATTGTGCGCCAGCCGGTCCCGGGGCTGGAAGTGCGTGAAGTCCGCGGGCCTTTTGCCGGCGCGCGCGCGCGACCGGCGGCCGGCGGCGCGGTGGCGGCCGCCACGGTCGTGGCATGACGACGCGGCAGCGCTGCCGCGCAGGCGACGATCATGGGCGCCGCGGCGAAACCGACAGACCCGGCAAAACGCGGGCCGGCCGATCCCCGCCCCGGTGTCGCGGCGGGGGGGGATCGGCGAACGTCGCCGCGGAGCGCCGGCGAGGGGACGTCCGGACGCGTCGGGCCGACGTCGACGCGACGTGTCCGCGCGCCGCGCGTTCAGTCGCCGTCGGAATCCTGCGACAGATCGCAGAAGCCGCCCTGGGCATCGCACAGGTTCGGATACCACTTGCTGGCGGTGCCCTTCTCGATCTCCGGCCGCATCTCGGAGATCACGCTGTCGACCAGCTTCTTGATGTTGTCCGCTTGGGTCAGGTCGAGCTTGCAGTCCTGGCCGTCGTTCTTCTTCTTCATGTAGCGGGCTTCGATCTCGGCGCTGTACTTGATGTGGCTGCCGCGATGGATCGGCAGTGGCGTGGCCATCGCGCTCTGGGTGGCGGCGTCGGACGGCAGCGCGATCAGGTTGGCCGCGCTGTCGGAACTCCAGACCTGGTTGAGCGGGGTCTTGTACGCATCGGGCAGCGCCCGCACCTGCGCCATCGGAAACACGTGATGGGCCTGCATCTTGTCGTTGACGCTCAGGCCGAGCAAAGACCTGCGCCGGTCGCCGTTGGTCATGAGGTTGGGATAGCTCTGCAGGCCCGCGTTCTGCTCGGAATCGCCGAGCGGGCCGACGTGCGCGCGCGGGTGCGGCGAGGCGGCTTCGCGGTCGAGGGCCGCTCGTTCGGCTTCGAGCAGGTTCAACGGCGAGGGATCGCCGGTGGCGGGCCAGTCTGCGCAGTTCACTTGCGCCGAGGCGGTCGCGCACGCCATCGACAGGACGAGCGCGGCCAGCGCGGCGGCGGTCTTGCGGGGTGGGGGAATGAGGCGCATGTGATCTCCTTTCACATAGGGTCGATGGCGAGCCGGGGCATCGGCTCTGGCGGCGGACCGGCATCGATTTACGCTTGCGGCGCATGCATCGCGGCGCCGATCGCGGGATGCGATCGGTCCGCGGACATGCATTGCACTGCATCGCGTCGTGCTGCGCATGCGCCGCGATGCGCGATGCCGTCCGGCCATTCGTTATCGGCAAGCGCGCGGGAAATGGCAACGACGCAGTTCACTCATTGGCGATCGGCATCATGAAGATCGTGACTGTCATGACGCGGCGTGCGGATTCAGGCACGCAGGCGATGTTCGCTTCGCGTTGTCTTCATCGAGCTGAAGACGTGGCAGTCCGCGCGAGGGGCGCGACATCGCGGTGCGCAACCATGGCCTCGCTTCACCTTGCAACGCGGGGAGGTCGGTCTGCAGACGCGAGCCCGCAGTCAGGCCCGTCGATTCGTTGCGATGAGCAAACGCGGCGCGCGGCGCTCAACGCGCGGCGCGCGGGCGATCCGTGCGCGGTTGCGCTTGCCGCAGGCGCATCGGCTCGTACGGCGTCCAGTCCACGCACATCAAGGTGAAGTCCTGGTCGGCCGGCACCAGCGTCGGGCCTTGAGTGGCGGCGAAGGTGCGCACGGTGTAGACGATGTTCGCGTCGTAGTCCGGGCCAACGGTGTCGGAGTACTGGCTGGGCTTGATGCTGGAATGGATCGAGATGCTCGATGCGCGCGCGGTGCCGTCGCTGAGGCTGGCGTTGCAGATGCCTTGGGTGAACGAGTAGGTGTAGACCCCGGATTCCTCGTCGATCTCCGAGTCCAGCGGATAGCCGACGCTGACCCGGTAGACGCCGGGAGCGACGCGTACGGAAGACGAGCCGGCGTAGCAGTCCGCGCCGTAGCGATAGGCCCGCAGCGAGCCGTCGGCATTGATGTACGCGGCGCATTTGGCGTGCGCGAGCGGCGCGGCGATGGTCGCGGCGACAAGAACGGCGAGCGCGGCCCGGGCGCGAAGTCCGCGGCCGGTGCGTCGCGTCGATGGCGTCGATGGAGTGTTCATGCGCGTGAGGCTCCTCGCCGAAGCGGCGGCAGCGCCGGATCGCCGGCCGATGCCTGCCATCAGTTGATGCAGAGCATCGAGAAATCCAGGTCGGCCGGGACCAGGGTCGGGCCCGTGCCGGCGGCGAAGGTGCGCACCGTGTAGGTGACGCGGCCGTTGTGCGTCGAGGGGACCGGCTGCGGCGACATGGGCGGCTTGAAGTCCGGAACCATCTTCACGCTGGCCGCGCCGGCGTGCTCGCTGCCGGCGCTGATCGTGCAGATGCCGGGGTGGAACGTGCGGATCGGCGCGCCGGTGGCCGGATCGGTGTCGTCCATGAGCGGATAACTCACTCCGACCGTATAGACCCCGGTGGCGATGCGCGTGGGCCAGCCGATCCAGCAGTCGCCTTCGCCGCGTACCGCCTGGACGGTGCCGTCGGCGTTGATATAAGCGTTGCAGGTGCCGTATGCGGACGCGAGCGCCGGCATCAGCGCGGCCAGTGCGAGGCCGCATGCGGCGTAGCGGCGAAGCGCGGCGGCGGTGTCGCGCTTCGGCGCGGGTGCGGCGTGCGTGGTTTTCATGCGCGCGAATCTCCCATCGATATCGCCGCATCGACGGCGTCGGCGCGGCCACCAAGGTGCGCGGCGATCATGGTCGCGGGCGTTGCCCGTGTCTGTGATCGAGCGCCTCGTTGTCCGCGGCGGATTGCGCGTTCTGGGAGGCCGCTCGCCGTTTCTCGGCGCGCGCCGATACGGCAACGCAGTCGTGGCGATATCAGTCCGGCACGACTTGATGGATTTCGAACCAGTCGTCGAACTCGTTGTCCTGCGCGGTCGGGAAATCCGCGGGCAGGTCGGCCAGCAGCTCGCCGCCGGTGACGTTGTCCGCCGGCAGCACATGGCGGTCGTACATCGGCGTCGGCAGCGCGGGTAGGCGCAGGTCCGGGGGAAACGACGCCACCGGCTGGATCGGATAGCTGTCCATGTTCTTCAGCGCCTGCAGCGGCGTTCGATCGACGGGCTTGTCGATGCGCACCGCGCGCCAGTCGATGCGGATGAATTCCGGCGCGTAGGCGTACAGGTGCGCGTCGTCGGTCTCGGACGGATCGGACAACGGGTTCTTCGACGCGCGCACGCAGTAGTACACGCCGTACCAGTGATCGCGCTGGGCCTGTTCCTCGTAGCGGCGGCAGGCGTCGAGGTAGTTGTCGATGTATTGCTCGACGGTGGCGTGGTTGGGATTGGCGATGGTGGTCAGCGGCACCAGGTTGCGCCAGGTGTCGCCGCGCCCGTGCCAGCGGCCGTTGACCAGATGGCCGCGGATCCAGCCGGGCGGGCGGTCGCCGACGAAGGTGTCGGGCGGGCCGCCGGCGAGCACGCGGTCCCACGGCGCGCCGCCCACCGACGGATAGTTGGTCTGCTGCGCGTCGGGCATCTTGAGGTCCGGTCCCAGCACCGCCGCCGCCCAGCTCGCGCCGAAGTCGGCGATCTGGCGCCGGGCGAGCGCGCCGGCGCCGGCGCGGATGTTGAGGAAGATCGGCGTGTTCGGGCTCCAGCGCTTGCGGTCGTAGACGATGCGGCTCATGGCGTCACCTGGGGTGTGGGCGATCGGCCCGGCGGGCGATCGGTGCGGCGCTACGTGCGCGGGAAACCGCGCGCGGCCGGCGTCGCCCGGCACGGCGCCACGGCGCATGGGCGCATCGGCGCAACGGCAGCTGGTCGGATGGGCCGGCACAGGGAAAACGCGCGCGGCGTCGCGGCGTGAAAGCGGCCGGGTCCGGCGCCGCCGGTGTCGGGCGCGGGCGACGGGTCGGCGTGGCGACGGCGGCGTCCGCCGCGGGCGCCGCTCGCGGCGGGGTGACAGCGCGAAGCCCGCCACTACAATGCCGCATCGCACCCCTGGAACGCCGCAATGGAACCCCACGTCGACCCTGCCGCGGCGCCCGGCCCCGGCGTCGCTCCCACGCTTGCGGCGACGTCGCTGAAAGCGCCGCCGGCGCGCATCGCGGCCTGGCTGTTCGCCGCGGCGGCGCTGTTCCTGGTGCTGAAGTTCGGCCTGCTCAGCGCGCTGCTGTCGGGGTTGCTGGTGTTCCAGCTGGTGCACACGCTCGCGCGCCTGGCCGACCGGCGGATCAAGGGGCAGTGGGCGCGGCTGTTCGCGGTGATGCTGATCGCGGCGCTGGTGGTCGGCGGCCTGACCCTGGCGACCCTGGGCCTGATCGCGTTCTTCCGCGCCGACACCGGCGGCGAGCAGGCGCTGCTGGCGCGGCTGATGGACGTCATCGACGCCTCGCGCGCGCAGGTGCCGGCCTGGGCCCAGCCCTACCTGCCGGAAGACCTCAGCGACCTGCAGCGCGCGCTGAGCGCGTGGCTGGACGAGCACCGCGGCGAGTTGAGCCTGGTCGGCGCCGAAGCGGTGCAGCTGGGCGCGCGGCTGGTGATCGGCATGGTGCTCGGCGCGATGATCGCGCTGCAGGACGAACTGCAGCCGCTCAAGCTCGGTCCGCTGGGCTCGGAAATGCTGGCGCGCGCCGCGCGCCTGTCCGACGCGTTCCGCCGGGTGGTGTTCGCGCAGATCAAGATCTCCGCGCTCAACACCGCGTTCACCGCGGCCTTCCTGCTGATCGTGCTGCCGTTGTTCGGCGTGCACCTGCCGATGGCCAAGACCCTGGTGGTGCTGACCTTCGTGGTCGGGCTGCTGCCGGTGGTCGGCAACCTGATCTCCAACACCCTGATCACTGTGGCCGGTCTGTCGGTGTCGGTCTACGTCGCCGCGGCGGCGTTGCTGTATCTGGTGCTGATCCACAAACTGGAATACTTCCTCAACGCGCGCATCGTCGGCGGCGAGATCCAGGCGCGCGCATGGGAGCTGCTGCTGGCGATGCTGATGATGGAAGCCCTGTTCGGCATGCCGGGGCTGGTGGCCGCGCCGATCTACTACGCCTACCTCAAGCGCGAACTGGTCGAGCAAGGCTGGATCTGAGGCCGCGCGGGCCGCGCCCGCGCCGTTGATCTGCGACGCGGCACCGAACAGCCGGGCCGCGCGGCTCGCGCCTGCGCGCGCAGGCGGTTGCATCCGAAACGAACCGATGCGCGCTGGGTCCATCGCGCGGCGGCGCGTGCGCGGCCGACGTCATCGCGGTCCGCGCAGCGTGCGCGGGAGCGCTGCGAATCGCCAAGGCGTTCAGTTTCTGTTTCGTAAAAACGCCTTGTATCGAGTGGGGTGTCGCGGAGAAAAAACGTTCTGGATATTAGACGGGTCGCATTTTCTGTGACCTTCGTCGCTGGTACGCGCGGCCCGGTCGGCGGCGCCAGTTCATCGCGTTGCGCCGGCCGCACGATCCGTGCGGCGCGGCCGCAAGGAGAAGCAGTGAATCCGAAAGCGCTCATCGCAGCGAGGGCGGTGCGGACCGGCGCGGCCGTGCCGCGCGCATTCGCGGACGAATCGGCGGGAGGCCGGATGTTGGCGGCGGCGCGTTCGCGCGCGAGCGGCGACGATCATCCGCATCCGCGCTCGGCACAGACGCGGACCCGGCTCGACGACGCGCAGTGGCGGGCCATCGCCGCGCGCCTGCCGCCGACGCTGACCCGGCGCGCGCAACGCAACGCCCCTCGCTATCGGCGCTTCGTCGAGGACGTGCTGCAGGTCGCCGCCGGCGACCTGCGCTGGCGCGAACTGGAGCCGAACGCGGGCAGCTGGCGCACGGTGTACATGCGTTTCCTGCGCTGGTGCGAGGACGGCGTGTGGGACGGCGTGATCGATGCGTTGCAGGCCGAGCCGGAACTGGCCCGGGCGCTGCGCCGGCGCGTGGACGAGCATCGGCGCGCGAGCGGGCGGCGCCGGCAGACCGCGGCGCCGAAGACCGACGCCGCCGCGCACGCGCATCGGCGCGGCGACCGCGCGCGCTGACGCGCGAGCCCGCGTGCTCACGTGTCGCCGCGCAAGCCGATGCATCCATGCGCCGCCGCGCAAGCCGACGGCGCTTGCGCGCATGCATCGCCGATGGCGCCGCGCATCGCGGCGCGAAATGTTACCCGGAATACATTTGCATCCCGATGGTGGGGAGCGAGCGGAGCCGGCGCGTTTCTAATGAGGACGACGCGCGCTTCGCCGGCGCGAGTGGTCCGGGCCGCGCACGCGGCACCGTCCCGACCAACGCCGACGCGCGCCGCGATGCGCGGCCGCGGCGCGGACCCAATCCCCTGGAGATCAGCAATGAAGCGTGCTTCCGCAATCGCGTTCGCCCTCGCCCTGGCCGTGCCCGGCGCGTGTTTCGCCGCCGACGGCACCGTCCACTTCGAAGGCTCGGTGATCGCGCCGACCTGCGTGCTCACCAACGGGCCGTCGCCGGCCGACATCCGGGTCAAGCTGCCCGCGGTCGCGGTGTCGGCGCTGTCGGCCGCCGGCGAAGTCGCCGGCCGCACGCCCTTCATCATCCGCGTCGCCGATTGCGATGCCAGCACCACCCAGATCCAGACCTTCTTCGAGCCGGGCCCGACCATCAACACCAGCAACAACAACCTGACCCTGCAGGGCGGCGCCGGCACCGCCGGCAACGTCGAGCTGCAGGTGCTCAACGCCGATTACTCGCAGGTCTTGCTGGGCAACCCGCTGGCGCTGCAGAACAGCCAGCAGGTCGCGGTCGATACCGGCGGCGCCGCGCTGCGCTATTACGCGCAGTACTTCGCGACCGGCGCGGCGACCGCCGGCTCGGCGAACAGCAGCGTCACCTTCACCATGATCTACCAGTAAGTCCCCCATCCCATCTGCGTGCCGCCGACGACGGCCGGAGCGACGCTCCGGCCGCGACGGGCGCGGCATGTCCGGAACAACCCGAGGAGTTGGCGGTATGCGACAAGATTGGAAGAAGCAGACGGCGCTGTGCGTGGCCACCCTGGCCGCGCTGTCGGCCGGCGCGGCGCAGGCGCAGCAGGGCGACCCGCTGTATCGGTATCAGTGGCACCTGATGAACTACGGCCAGGCGGTGATCGGCGATACCCGGCCGGTCTCGGGCATCGACATCGGCATCGACGACCTGCACGACTACAACATCCGCGGCAAGGGCGTGATCGTCGGCGTGCTGGATCGCGGCATCGAGATCGCCCACCCCGACATCGCCGCGAACATGGTCCCCAACGGGTCGTGGAACTTCATCAACCAGACCCACGACACCACCCCGACCAACGGACAAGCGCATGGCATGGCCGTCGGCGGCATCATCGGCGCGGTCGGCTGGAACGGCATCGGCGTGCGCGGCGTGGCGCCGAGCGCGCGGCTTAAGAGCTTCAACTTCCTCGATGCCGGCGGTTCCAACGACCAGGTCCGCTATGCGTGGTGGGATGGCGCGCTGGCCAAGGACCAAGACGTGTCCAACAACAGCTGGGGACCGGGCTTTCCGATCTTCCTGCCGACGATCTCCGAGAACGAGCTGGCGGCCTGGGAGAACCCGATGTCGGCCACCCGCGGCGGACGCGGCGTGGTGTACGTCAAGGCGGCGGGCAACAGCTTCAGCTACGTGGGCGGGTCGTCGTTCCGCAACGGCGAAAACCTGTGCGCCGCGAACCGCCCGGCGGTCGGCTGCAGCCAGTCGATCTTCGCCAGGGAATCCAACTTCTTCAACGTCATCACCGTGGCCGCGGTCAATGCCGCCGGCAGGCGCTCCAGCTACTCCACGCCCGGCGCGTCGATCTGGGTCTCGGGCCTGGGCGGCGAGTACGGCTGGGAACGCGCGACCCTGGCTGCCCAGCAGACCACGCCGGAGGACCAGGCGGCGCTGGCGCGGTTGTCGGCGGTGAACTTCGACCCTGCGATCATGACCACCGACCTGTCCGGCTGCGCCCTGGGCTACAACACCAATCAGGTCCGGCCGGCGACGACGTGGTCGCACGACAACGTCAACCGCCTGGAATCCGACCAGTCGGCGATCGACAACACCTGCAACTACGCCGCGACCATGAACGGCACCTCGGCCGCGTCGCCGACCGTCAGCGGCGTGGTCGCGTTGATGCTGCAGGCCAATCCCAAGCTGAGCTTCCGCGACGTCAAGTACATCCTCGCCACCACCGCGCGCCAGATCGATCCGCAACAGGCGCCGGTCGTCGACGCCGCCGGCAACGTGCTCGCGGCGGGCTGGACGGTCAACGCCGCCGGACGTCCCTTCAGCGCCTGGTACGGCTTCGGCCTGGCCGACGCGACGATGGCGGTGACCCGCGCCACCGGCTTCAAATCGCTCGGGCCGTTGCTCGACAGCGGCTGGCAGCGCGCGGCGCTGGACCAGGCGCAGCCGATCGGCAACACCGCGGCGCCGGCGCGCGCGACCATCCGCATCGCCGGCGGCGCCGCCCGCATCGAAGGCGTGCAGATCGGCTTCGACACCAGCGCGCCGGCCCGCAACGCGTATCCGTATGTCGCCACGACCGTGCGGATCTCCTTGATCTCGCCGAGCGGAACGCGCGCGATCGTGCTGCCGCCGGGATCGCTGCCGGTCAACGACGGCGGCACCCTGAGCGCGTCGCTGGCGTCGGTCAACGCCTTCCTCGACGAACCCGGCAACGGCGACTGGACGCTGGAAGTCGCCGACACCGCGCTGGCGGCGGGTGCCGCCGCCAACGCCAACCTGTCTTCGTTCAAGATCCGAGTCCTGGGGCGCTGAACATGAAAATCCAAACCCAAACCTTGTACGGCGCGCTGCTGGCCGTCGCGTTCGCACCGGCCCTGGCCCAGAACGCCGCCTCGCCGGCCGAACTGACCCAGGCGGCGACCGGCCCGGCGTTCACGGTCGGCTCGACCGAGTTCCGCCTGGCGCCTTCGGCGGTGGTGCGCCCGGCCGACGCCAGCGCCGCCGGCGCGGGCATCGGCCTGCCCACCGCCGGCTACACCGTGGACCTGCCGGCGAAAACGACGGCCGCGCGCGCGCAGGCGCAGTCGACCAGCAACCCAGGCGGGCTGGTCGCCGCGGCGCCCGCGGGCGGCGGCGAGAATCTCGCCGTCGCGGTGTCCGCTTCGGGCGGCACGGTGATCGTCAAGCCCGAGCTCGACGTCTACATCACCCACATCGGCGTGGTCGATGCCCTGGTCAAGGACAGCGGCGGCACGCTGCTGTACTCCTCCGACGTCGGCGGCAAGGCGACCATCGGCTTCGGCTCGGTGGATCAGGCGATGGCGGCGCGCGAGCGGATCCTCGGTCGCGCGGGCGTCAAGGACGTGGCCCCGGTCTTGCTCGAACAGCGCCAGGTCGCCTGGTAAGGCGCCTTCCGCGGCGCCGGCCGTAAGCCCGGCGCCGCGATGAAGGCAAGGCGTTCGCGGCGCGCCGGCGACGGCCCGCGCATCGGTCGTGGTGCGCGGGTTCTCGCCGGCGCGGCGCGTGCGCGCGGCGAAGAGATCGATCGAAATGCATTCTCCGATCCCAATGCATGGCCCGCTCGAAAAGCCGGGCGAAGCGCGGGCCGCGGCGCGCACGGCGGCCGACGATGAGGCCGGATTCGTGCGCTTGAGCGAACACGAGTGGGCTCAGTTCGTCGAGGTCGCCCGCACGCTGATCCAACTGCGCCCGGCCGAAGAGGACAACACCCGCCGCTTCGTCGAGGCCGTGTTGACGGTGATGTCGGGGCGGCGCTTCTGGGCGCAGCTGCCGAGCGAACGCTTCGGCAAGTGGTATCTGCACCATCACCGCAATCTGCGCTGGCTGGAGCGCGGGGTGTGGCTGGCGCTGGCGCAGCGCGGCGCGTTCGGGCCGGAGCGCTCGCGGCAGATGATCGGGTTCGTCGAACGCCAGCGCGCGAGCCTGCAGCGCCAGCGCGCGCGCAGGCGGGCGCGGCTGTTGTCGAAGGACGGTTGAATCGCGGCGCCCGCGCCGGACACGGCGCGGGACAACGGCGGTTGCGGCGTGCCGGCGTTATCGCGGCCGGACTGCCAGGCCTCGCGACATCGAGCGGATGCGTTGAGCGCGGCGGCGAGAGCCGCCGGCGTTCAGCACGGCAGATTGCACGAACTCGCGCAGTACGCGGCCTTTTGCGCGCGCGAGTAGAACGTCGACACGCAAAAGCCGTTCGCGACCCAGGCGCCGCAGCGACTGTGCTTGTCGTGGCAGGCCGGCATCGGATTGGGCAACCGCAGCCCGGGATAGCCGCCTTCGGCTGCGTCGGCGTGCGCGCGCGCCGTGTTCGCGGTACGCGCCCTCGCGCCGCGCCGGGACGCGCCCGCTTCGGCCGGGCCGATGCGATACGCCTGCCGATAACCGGAAACGGTGGTGGACACGCCGGCGATCCAGGCGCCGTTCGGGCTCATCGCCGCGGGCAGGTTGGTGTGGCCGCCGAGCGTGCCGAGATCGCGCATGTCGTCCGCCGGCGTCCACGAGAACGCGATCTGCGCGCCCTGCGCGGTCTCGGTCATGCCGAGGATGCGGCCGTCGTCGGCGATCTGGCGCGCGTAGGCCTGGCTGCCGCCGAGCAGGCCGAGGTCGAGGCCGTCCTCGTGCGCCGGCGCATCGGCCGGCGCCCAGACGAAGCTGCGCGCGCGGCCGTCGCTGGCGATGTAGTTGCCGGCGACCAAGCCGGCGGCGTTGATGTCGGCGGCGAACACCTGCTGGCCCTGCGCGGCTTCGCGCGGCAGGCCGCGCAGCAGCGCCGGCGCGGCCAGCGTCGGCAGCCAGCGCACCGCGGCCATGTCGCCGGCCGCATCCTCGCAGGTACCGGCGATGTGGCCGGACGCGGCCACCGCGACGGCGATGCAGCCGCCGCCGCTGGCGATGCCGGGCAGCATCGCGACGCCGTAACCGCCCAGCGCGTTCGGCGTCCAGCGCACCGCGACCGTGCCGCCCTGGCGCAGATCGCAACTGCCGACCGCGACCGGCGCGGGCGCCGGGTCCAGCGCCATGACCCGGCATTGGGTCACCGGCGACAGCAGCGGCGGCAGCGTTCCGGGCACCGGCAACGCGGTGGCCGCGGTGCGGTCGCTCTTCCAGATCACCGGGACGTCGCGGCCGCCGGGGCTGGTGCTGACGCCGACGACGGCGCCGGCCGGGTTGATCGCCGTCGCCATCGCGCGGTCGTCGCCGATGCGGCCGTTCAACAGTTGCGGCGCTGCCGCCGGCAGCGACGGCGTGCGCCACACCACCGGCCGCCGTTCGCCGGCGTCGCCGAGTTCGCAATTGCCGGCGATCTGCCCGTCGCGGGCGATGCCCAGCGCTTCGCAGACGCCATCGAGTTGCAGTCCGCGCAGCGGCAACGCCACGACGCTGCCGGCGGCCCAATAGGTCGGCAGGAAATCGCCGGCGGCGTTGCGGCATTGGCCGGCGGCCGCGCCGCTGTCGTTGACGCCGACGGCGGTGCAGGCGCCGCCGCCGAGACCGCCCAGCGCGGTCGGCGCGGCCTGCGCGGCGGGGATGGCGAGCACGGCCAGCAGCGCGGTGTGCAGGAACGGATGCGAGGCGAATCGGCGCATGGACGCTGCTCCAGCGAAGCGGGTGCGGGGGACGAAACGGGGCGGTGCCCGCGGGTGCTGCGGAACGATCCTAGTCGGCGTCTGTGCGCGCGCTCGAAAGCGCATCACAAGGTGAGGGTGGGTGAGGTTGCGAAGGCGGGCCGCGCTCGGCGACGTGTTCGCGCCGTGACGGATGCTCGCGTACGAGGCGCGGCTTCGTCGCGGTGCGGCAACGCGGATGCGCACGCATGACGCGCCCGCTTCGCGCGCAGCGTCGAAACCGACGCGATCCGCCATGCGTTGTGCTCGCGCTCAGCAGGCGGCGCCGCGCCCGGCCGTCGCCGCGTCTGCGAACGATTCAGCCTCGCCGGGGCTTTTTCGCGCCGCGCTAACGCCGGCCGCTCCAGTTTGTAGCGGTACGCATTCGAACGCGCCCCACGGCGGGCGCCCACTACGGCTTCGACCGGTTCATTCAAGGAGAAACGGCATGACCATGCGCATTGCAGGCATCGCAGTTCTGGCGTTCGCGTTGGCCGGCACCTTCGCTGCACAGCCGGCCCGCGCCGCTGGCGCCGAGACCAAGTGCCACATGACTTTCGACACTTCGGGCTGGGCGGTCATCTACAAGCACATCAACGGCAGCGGCCGCGTCACCTGCGACAACGGCGAGACCGCCAAGGTCAAGATCCACGTCCGCGGCGCCGGCCTGACCGCGGGCAAGTACAGCATCGAGAACGGCAAGGGCGAGTTCACCAAGCTCAACAGCATCAGCGAGATCTACGGCACCTACGTCACCGCCGGCGCCAACGCGGGCGTGGTCAAGAGCGCGGAAGGCCTGGTCATGACCAAGGGCCAGGTGTCGCTGGCGGTGAGCGGCACCGGTCGCGGCTTCAATCTCGGCGTCGATGTGAGCGGCTTCGAGATCGTGCGCGCCAAGTAAGTCCGGCGCGCATCTCCGGCGACGCGGCCGCGCTGGCTGCCTCGCCGATCGCAGCAACCAGGGCGCCGCGAGGCGCCCTGGTCGTTTGCGGTGTGCGAGCGCGGGATCGCGCTCGGCGCGCGCCGTCGCGCCGCCTTGCGCTGGACCGCCGTCGTTGCGCGGTGGGCGCCGGCCGGCCGCGGCGAATACTGTATCCGCGCCGGCCGTGCGCTGGCGCGCGTTTGTTTCAACGCGGCGCCTGCGGCCGGCGCGCACGGCGATATTGCCCAGCAACATCGCCGGGTGCCCAGCCCAATCGCCTTCACGCCGCGAGCGTGCGCGCGTCACGCATCGGCGCGAAAAGCGCCGAAGTGGCGGCCCGGCGCGCGCGCGCGGCCGCGCGCTCGCCTAGGATCGGAGCCCTCCAGCGCGCCCGGGACAGCGTCGCCGGAGGAAGGCGGGAACCGCCATCGCGAATCCTTCCGGTGTGTTCGTGCGCCGCACAGCGTTGCGGCGCGCGGCTGCGTCGTGTCCCGCCTGTGTGGGGTGTCCACCACCCCGCAAGGAGAAGAACCATGAAACAGCTGATGCGGGTGGCCGCATTCCTGGTCGCGTCCCTGTTCGCCGGCGGCGCCTGGGCGCAGAACTGGCAATTGGTGTGGAGCGACGAGTTCAACGGTTCGATCGGGCCGGACTGGGTGTTCGAGACCGGCAACGGATCGGGCGGCTGGGGCAACAACGAACTCGAATACTATCGGCGCGAGAACGCCGGCATCGAGAACAACGCGCTGGTGATCACCGCCAAGCGCGAGGACTTCGGCGGCTTCCGCTACACCTCGTCGCGGATGAAGACCCAGGGCATCCGCAACTTCCGCTACGGCAAGATCGAAGCGCGCATGCGGCTGCCGTCGTTCATGGGCGCGTGGCCGGCGTTCTGGGCGCTGGGCTCGAACCTGCCGCAGGTCGGCTGGCCCGATTCGGGCGAGATCGACATCATGGAGCACGTCAACAACGAAGACCGCACCTACGGGACGATCCACTGGCGCGACCACAACGGCAACTACGCCCAGTACGGCGGCAACACGCCGGTCAACGTCGCCGACTGGCACGTCTACGCGATCGAGTGGGACGCCAACGCGATCCGCTGGTACGTCGACGGCAACAAGTTCCACGAGGCCAGCATCCAGGGCAGCGTCAACGGCACCGAGGAATTCCACCGCGACTTCTTCTTGCTGCTGAACTTCGCCATCGGCGGCAACTGGCCCGGCTTCAACGTCGACGAGAGCAAGCTGCCGGCGAAGATGCACGTGGACTACGTGCGCGTGTACAGCGGCGGCGGCAGCAACCCGGGCCCGAGCACGACGCTGGAAGCGGAGAACTTCAGCGCGCAGAACGGCGTGCAGGTCGAGGCGTGCTCGGAAGGCGGCTACAACGTCGGCTGGATCGAGGCCGGCGATTGGATGGCCTACAACAACGTCAACTTCCCCAGCAGCGGCAGCTACCGGATCGAGTACCGCGTGGCCAGCCCCGGCGGCGGTTCGCTGTCGGCCGATCTCAACGCCGGCGCCACCGTGCTCGGACAGTTGAACGTGCCGGCGACCGGCGGTTGGCAGAACTGGACCACGGTGTCGCACACGGTCAACGTCAACGCCGGCACCTACAACTTCGGCGTGTTCGCCCAGCAGGGCGGCTGGAACATCAACTGGATCCGCATCACCAAGCTGTAAGCGCGATGCGCTAGCGCAGCGGGCGCCGCCGAGGCGGCGCCCGTTGTCGCGCGCGGATCAATCCCAGGAAGGGGGTGGACGAAATACAGCAGTCACGGGAACGGCGGATGAGGCAGGTGCGCGTCGCCCTGAGTCGGCTGCATCGGGGCTCAAGCCCCCGGAACGCCCTGCGTGCGTTATCGTAACTTTTGTGGTTACATGTTGTTTCCGGCCCCGGCCGAAACTCCCGTGCGTACATGAACGCCCCCGATTCCGCGTTTTCCGATGCCGCCGCCGTGGCCGGCTATGCCGAACGCACCGCGCGCCTGGTTCCCGGCCTGCACGACCTGCAGCGGATGGCCGCGCTGCTGCTGGCCGAACGCGCGCCGGCCCAGGCGCGGGTGATGGTGCTCGGCGCCGGCGGCGGGCTGGAGCTGAACGTGTTCGCCCAGGCGCAGCCGCAGTGGCGCTTCGACGGCATCGATCCGTCGGCGGAAATGCTGCGGCTGGCGCGCGCGGCGTTGGGGCCGCTGGCCGCGCGCGTGGCGTGGCACGAGGGCTATGTCGACACCGCGCCGGACGGGCCGTTCGACGCGGCGGCCTGCCTGCTGACCCTGCATTTCCTGGCCGAGGACGAACGCCGCCGCACCGTCGCCGAAGTCCATCGCCGGCTCGCGCCGGGCGCGCCGTTCGTGGTCGCCCACCACAGCTTCCCCAACCAGGGCCCGGCCATGGACCGCTGGCTGGCGCGCAACGCCGCGTTCGCGATCGCCAACGGCGTCGCCCCGGCGCAGGCGCTGGGCGGCATCGAGGCGTTCAAGCAGCGCCTGCCGGTGTTGCCGCCGGCCGTCGACGAAGCGATCTTGCGCGAGGCCGGTTTCGCCGACGTCGAGTTGTTCTATGCGGGGCTCACGTTCAAGGGCTGGGTCGGCTACAAGGCCTGAGCGCGCGACGTCGCGGCCGAACGCGGCGCCATGCCTCGGGTATCCTGCATCGCGATACGCACGAGGCAGGGAGCCACGCAATGCACAAGCCAGCGCTCGACAGCGGGCCCGATGCGCACGCCGTTGCGGCGGATGCAGCGTTCGCACAAGGTCAGGCATGAACCCGAAACCCGAGCGCGCGCGCCCGGCTCTGTGGATCGCGCCGCTGGCGTACGGCGTTTTCGGCCTGGTCGCGGCCGGCGCGCTGGCGTTCGCGCTGGCGCTGGCGCCGTTCCAGGCGCGGCAGCTGCTGGCGAACCTGTCGATGTCGCCGACCATCGAGGCCAGCGACAGCTTCCTGGTCTCGCGCCTGGCCTACCTGCGTTCGCCGCCGCGGCGGGGCGACGTCGTCGTCTTCGCCGTCGCCCCGCGCGCCAACGGCAAGCGCTACTACGCCGCGCGCATCGTCGGCGTGCCCGGCGACCGGGTGCAGATGATCGCCAGCCGCCTGCATCTCAACGGCCGCGCGGTCGCGCGCGAGCCGGTGGCGCCGCCGGGTTCGCCCGAAGCCGCTTCGCCGGGCTATCGCAACAGCTTCCGCGAGCGCCTGCCCGACGGCGCGAGCTACGAAATCTACGACGCATTCGACGATGCCCCCGGCGACGACACCGCGGCCTATCCGGTCCCGCACGGCTGCTACTTCGTGCTCGGCGACAACCGCGACAACGCGGTCGACAGCCGCGATGCGCGCACCATCGGCTGCGTGCGGCGCGAGGCCATCGTCGGCCAGGCGACCTACATCTACGATGCGGTCTGGCGACCGCGGGTGGGGCGCAAGATCCGCTGAGCGGCGGATGCGCCTCGCGCATCGCGCCGCTCCGGCCGGCGCGCGCTGCACCGGCCGAAGCGGGAATCACAGGGTCATGCGCCAGGCCCGGTGCGGGTTGGGCACTTCGGTGAAATCGCAGGCGTATTGCTTGAGCCCGCTGCCGTTGTGGCCGGGTGCGGCGTCGACATAGCGCGAGATCACGCACAGGTTGCTGTAGTTGCTCTTGATCGCCCGCCGGTCGTACGGCGCGCCGTTGTTGAGCAGCACCCATTGCTGGGTGATCGAGCCGTTGCAGGTCGCCTGCTGCAGGCCGATGCCGGCCGCGGTGGAGACCGATTGCAGGTCCAGGCACAGGCCGCTCTTGACGTTGACCAGCCGCGCGATCGCCGCGGCGTTGTCGCCCTGGCGCGAGGACACGCCGATCATCTGGGTCTCCCATTGCTGGCTGGGGTCGCCGCCGCAGGTCCACGGATACACCGTGGCGCCCGGCGCGGTCGAGCCTCCCGCGGCGCTGAAGCAGTAGCCGCCGATGTTGGCCTGGGGGCTGGCCATCGCGATGACGGTGGAAGCACCCGCGACCGCGTCCTGGCCGAAGCCGGCGCAGGCGAGCAGGGTGGTGGCCAGGGCGAGCGCGGCGCGGCGCGCGCAGAATCCGTCGATCATGTCCGTCTCCGTTGACAGTGAGTGAAGCGGCGGCCTGGCGGCGCGCCGCTGCTTTCTCACTCGGGAAACGGCATGGGAACGGCTCATGCGCGCGGGCGCGGGACTGGGATCGGCGGCGTCGGTGCGGCGCGCTTCGATGGTGCGCGCTTCGATCGTGCGTGCCTCGATCATGCGTGCTTCGACGGGACATGCGTCGATGCGGCGCGCCGCGATGCGGATCGCCTGGTTGCCGGTGCGGCGTATCGCAGTTGCGGCGCGGCGGATGGTTCTTCGCGGCGGTTGGGGTTTACCCAGCGCCTTCGGGGAGGCGCGCAATTATCTTGATCTCGAAGTCGAACCCGGCCAGCCAGTTCACTCCGATCGCGGTCCAGTTCGGATACGGCGGCTCGCCCATGACCTGCAGGCGCACCTGCTGGATCGTATCGAACTGTCGCTGCGGATCGGTGTGGAAAGTGGTGACGTCGACGATATCGTCGAACGTGCAGCCGGCGGCGGCGAGCACCGCGGCGAGGTTGTCGAAGGCCAGCCGCACCTGTGCGGCGAAGTCGGGCTCCGGCGAGCCGTCCTCGCGGCTGCCGACCTGGCCGGAGACGAACAGGAAGCCGCCGCTGCGGATCGCCGGCGAGTAGCGATGCTGGCGATAGAGGTCGTGGCGGGTGGCGGGAAAGACGGCGTCGCGTCGGGACATGCTGCGGTTCCAGTGGGGGAGGGGCGCTGCGCGGGGCTTGCCAGCAGGCTGCAGCGCGGCCACTGTAATTCGTGCGATCCGCGGCGATAATCGTCGCCGGAACCAATTGACTCATGCATCCCATGCACGAACGCAACGGCAGCGAACTGCAGCAGATCGAAGCCTTCGCCGCGGTCGCCGAACACGGCGGCTTCGCCGCGGCGGCGCGCGCGCTCGGCCGCGACGCCTCGGTGGTGTCGCGGCGCATCGACGCGCTGGAGGCGCGGCTGGGCGTGCGCCTGCTCGCGCGCACCACCCGGCGCGTGGTCCTGACCGAAGTCGGCGCGACCTACCTGCAGCGGGTGCAGGCGATCCTGGGCGAACTGTCGGCGGCCGACATCGAGGCGCGCGAAGCTGCGGCCGCGCCGCAGGGCCTGCTGCGGCTGGCGTTGCCGGCGGCGTTCGCGCAGCGCTGGATCGCGCCGTGGCTGCCGCGGTTCCTGGCCGCTTATCCGAAGCTGCGGCTGGAGCTGTCGCACAGCGATCGTTTCGTCGATCTGGTCGCCGACGGCTTCGACGCGGCGGTGCGCATCGGCGAACTCGCCGACAGCCGGCTGGTCGCGCGGCGCCTGGCCGGGTTCGAGACGATGCTGTGCGCGGCGCCGTCCTACCTCGCCCGCGCCGGCCATCCGCAGCGGCCGGACGA
This sequence comes from Lysobacter enzymogenes, assembly GCF_023617245.1. Lineage (NCBI taxonomy): Bacteria > Pseudomonadati > Pseudomonadota > Gammaproteobacteria > Lysobacterales > Lysobacteraceae > Lysobacter > Lysobacter enzymogenes. Next base: position 5,349,552 of record NZ_CP067396.1, on the reverse strand, counting down.
ACTCCAGCGCCACGCCTGCCTGGGCATGCCCAAGGCGCGGTTCTGGCCGGAGTGGAAGCTGATCAAGGGCAAGCAGCGCAGCGTCCAGCGCATCGACGCGGCGATCGTCTCCGACGACGGCGAGGGCCTGTTGGCCGCGTGCATCGAAGGCGCCGGCCTCCTGCCCGCGCCGCAGTGGCTGGTCGGGCGCGAACTCGCGCAGGGACAACTGGTGCGGGTGTTGCCGCAGTGGCGCATGGACTACGACGGCGCGATCCACGTGGTGCTGCCGCCGGGACGGCTGGTGCCGGCGAAGACCCGCGCGTTCGTGGACTGGCTGGCGCGCGAGTTCGAGCCGCAACCGCCGTGGTTGCGCGCGCCGCGCGCGCGCGGACGACGCGAGGCTTGAGCCTGCGCGCGCGGCGCGCGGCCGCGCGGGTGCCGCGCCGGTAGCGCGGCCGCTGGCGTCGCGGTGTCTACCCGTCGAGCGCGCGCCATCGCGACCGTGCCGACGATCCGGCGCGCGTGAAGCGCATGCAGTACGAGTGGCGCGGCAGGAGCGGGTCGCGGCCGAGCGGCCGATCAGGGCGGTGGCTCGCGAGTCGGCGCCGGCCCTGCGCGAGCGCGCGGCATCCGCCCGCGCCGCGATGAAACGACGGCTTCGTCGCCCGCGCCGATGCGCCGGCGACGAAGCCGCGGCGGCTCAGCGCTTGGACACGCCGCTGCCGATGCCGGTCACCGACGAGGCCGGGCGGCCGTTCTTGGTCGGCGCCGACTTGTAGTAGACCTTGCTGCCCGCGCCGGTGATCTCCACGCGCTTGACCGAGTCCACCTGGACCGTGTTGCCGGCGCCGTCGACGGTGACCGAGGTCAGCGGGCCGGACACGGTGATGCGGTTGTTGGAGCCGACGATCTGCAACTGGCCGCCGGTGCCGACGAAGCTGCGCTCGATGTTGGTGCCTTCGATCGAGATGTTGCCGTCGGATTCCTCGACGGTTCCGGTGTCGCCGATGCCGGCGGCAAGCGACGGACCGGCAAGGCCCAGGGACAGCAGCAGGGCCAGCGAAGCGATCTGGTTCTTCATGAATTCCTTCCTTGATTGGGTTGCGGCGCATCGCGCGGCCGTGCGGTGCACGGTCTTGGGGGACAGGGGAGCGCGGATGCCCGGCGATTCTAGCCAGCCGGCGACGACGGGTTTGCGACCGGCGTTGCGCCGCCGCCGCAACCGTTAAGCCAAGAGCGCGGCGGCGCGCCCCGCGACAGCGCCGGCCGTGGAAGGACCCCAGGTCCGCCGCGGAAGGGGCCCGGGCCCAACGGCTGTTGTGGGAGAGCCTTCAGCCCAACGGCGGTCGTGGGAGGGCCTTCAGGCCCGACGCTTTCGTACCCGCTCGCCGCGCACCCTCACCTCGCACCCTCCATCAATGCGCCTGCGGCTTCCCCTCGCCGCGATGCCGCAGCCCCGCCAGCTTCTGCGCCACGCGCCGCACCAGCAGATAGAACAGCGGGATGTAGAACACCGCCAGCACCGTCGCGGTCAGCGTGCCGCCGACCACCGCGGTGCCGATCTCGATGCGGCTGTTGGCGCCGCCGCCGGTCGACAGCGCCAGCGGCAGTGCGCCGAAGATGAAGGCGAAGCTGGTCATCAGGATCGGCCGCAGGCGCAGGCGCGCGGCTTCCAGCGCGGCTTCGACCGTGCCGGCGCCGCGGTGCTCGGCCTGCTCGGCGAACTCGACGATCAGGATCGCGTTCTTCGCCGCCAGGCCCATCGTGGTGATCAGGCCGATCTGGAAATAGACGTCGTTCTCCAGCCCGCGCAAGGTCACCGCCAGCACCGCGCCGACCAGGCCCAGCGGCACCACCAGCAGGACCGCGATCGGGATCGACCAGCTCTCGTACAGCGCGGCCAGGCACAGGAACACCAACAGCAGCGCCAGCGCGTACAGCAGCGGCGCCTGGCCGGTGGACAGGCGCTCCTGGTAGGACAGGCCGGCCCAGGCCACGCTGACGCCGGGGATCTCGCGCGCCAGTTCTTCCATCCGCGCCATCGCGGTGCCGCTGCTGACGCCGGGCGCGGGCGTGCCCTGCAGCTCGGTCGCCGGTACGCCGTTGAAGCGCAGCAGCGCGGTCGGCGCCTGCGCCCAGCCGAGCGTGGCGAAGGCCGAAAACGGCGTCATCTGCCCGTCGGCGCCGCGCACATGCCACTGGTACAGGCTGTCGGGCTCGTTGCGGAACGGCGCGTCGCCCTGCACGTACACGCGCTTGACCCGGCCGCGGTCGATGAAGTCGTTGACGTAGGTGCCGCCCCAGGCGGTGGACAGGGTCGAGTTCACCGCGTCCTGGGTCAGGCCCAGGCTGGAGAGCATCTGCGCGTCGCTGTTGACCCGCAGCGTCGGCGTGTCCGGCAGCAGGCTCGGGCGCACCGAACCCAGCAGCGGATCGCGCTGGGCCGCGGCGATCAGCCGCTCGCCGGCGGCGGCGAAGTCCGCGCGCGACATGCCGCTGGTGTTCTGCAGTTCCAGGGTGAAGCCGGTGGTCTGGCCGAAGCCGCGGATCGGCGGCGGCGCCAGCACGAACACGCTGGCGTCGCGCAGGCCCGACAGGCCCTTGCTGACCCGGTCGATCATCGCGTCGGCGCTGCCGGCGTCGGTCTCGCGCTGCGACCAGTCGGTCAGGCTGATGAAGCCCTGGCCGGAATTCTGCGCCGCGGTCGGGCCGCCGCCGCCGGCGACGATGAAGGCCGCGCTGATGAGCTCGGATTCGTTCTTGCTCAGGTATTGGTTGACCTGGTCGCGGACCTCGGTGGTGCGGCCGAGGGTGGCGCCGCCGGGCAGGCGGAACTGGACGTTGATGCGGCCCTGGTCTTCCGACGGCAGGAAGCCGGTGGGCAGGCGCAGGAACAGCAGCGCGAGCAGGCCGGCGATGCCGGCGTAGACCAGCAAGGCCAGCCAGTGGCGGCGGAACATCAGTTGCACGCTCTGCAGGTAGCGGCCGGTGGCCGCGTCCATGCCGCGGTTGAAACCGCGACCCAGCCGCGCCGGCAACGCCGCCAGCCCCGGCGCGCGCCGCGCCAGCCAACCCGGGCCCTGCGCCGCCTGCGCGTGCGGCGACTTCAGCAAGGTCGCGGTCAGCGCCGGGCTCAGCACCAGCGCCACCAGCACCGACAGCGCCATCGAGGAGACGATGGTCAGCGAGAACTGGCGGTAGATCACCCCGGTGGAGCCGCCGAACATCACCATCGGCAGGAACACCGCCGACAGCACCAGCGCGATCGCGATCAGCGCCACGTTGATCTCGCGCATCGAGGCGATGGTGGCCTGGCGCGGGGTCATGTTCGGGTTCTCGTGCATCAGCCGCTCGACGTTCTCGACCACGACGATGGCGTCGTCGACGAGCAGGCCGATCGCCAGCACCAGGCCGAACAGGGTCAGCGTGTTGATCGAGAATCCGGCCGCGTAGATGATCCCGAACGTGCCCAGCAGCACTACCGGCACCGCGATCGCCGGGATCAGCGTGGCGCGCCAGCTCTGCAGGAACACGAACATCACGATCACCACCAGCACGATCGCTTCGATCAGGGTCTTGACCACCTCGCCGATGGAGAGCTTGATGAAGTCGGTGGCATCGTTGAGGTAGGCGACCTTCCAGCCCTGCGGCAGGTTGGCCGACAGCCGGGTCACCTCGGCGCGGACCAGTTCGGCCGATTCCAGCGCGTTCGCGCCGGGCGCCAGCTGCAGCGCCATGCCGGCGGCGGGATGGCCGTTGAGCAGGCTGGAGGAGTTGTAGTTCTCCGAGCCGATCTCCACCCGCGACACGTCGCCGAGCCGCACCGCGGCGCCGTTGGCCTGGGTCTTGAGCACGATCTGGCGGAACTGGTCGGCGGTCTGCAGGCGGGTCTGCGCGGTCACCAGCGCGTTGAGCATCTGGGTGGCCGGCTGCGGCTGGTCGCCGATCTGGCCGGCGGCGACTTCGGCGTTCTGGCTGCGGATCGCCGCGACCACGTCGCTGGGCATCAGCTGGAACGAAGCCAGCTTGGCCGGGTCCAGCCACACCCGCATCGCGTACGGGCTGCCGTAGACGTTGGCGTCGCCGATGCCGGCGATGCGCGAGATCGGGTCCTGGAAGTTGGTGGTGAGGTAGTCGGCGATGTCGCGGTTGGTGACGGTGTTGTTCTCGTCGTAGATCGCCACCAGCATCAGGTCGTCGGGGTTGGCCTTGCGCACCACGATGCCCTGCTGCTGCACCTGCTGCGGCAGCCGCGGGATCGCCTGCTGGACCTGGTTCTGCACCTGTACCTGGGCGATGTCGGGATCGACGCTGGTGTCGAAAGTGACCGAGATGGTGACCTGGCCGCGCGAGGTCGAGGTCGAGCTGAAGTACAGCATGCCGTCGATGCCGGTCAGCGTCTGCTCGATCACCTGGGTGACGCTGTTCTCGATGGTCTCGGCCGAGGCGCCGGGGTAGTTGGCGCGGATGCTGACGTTGGGCGGGGCGACGTTGGGATACTGCGAGATCGGCAGCGAGCGCATCGCGAACGCGCCGCCGAGCATCACCACGATGGCCAGCACCCAGGCGAAGATCGGGCGCTCGATGAAGACGCGGGAGATCATGCGCGGCCCTCAGCCTTGCTTGGTCGGCTGGGCGGACGCGGCGCCGGGAGGTTGCAGCTTCTGCGGGGTCGAGGCCGGCACCGCGCGCACTTGCGCGTCGCGGCGCAGCGAGCCGATGCCCTGGGTGACGACCTTGTCGCCGGGATTGAGGCCGGTGGTGACGATCCAGTCGCTGCCGTCGACGCGGTCGGCGCCGATCGGGCGCTGCACCGCCTTGTTGTCGGCGCCGACCACCCAGACGAAGGCGTCGCCGGTCGGTCCGCGCACCAGCGCCTGCTGCGGCAGGCGATAGGCCGAGGTCTGGGTGGCCTGGGCCAGGCGCGCGCGCAGGAACATGCCCGGCAGTAGGGTGCCGTCCGCATTGGGCACGCGGATGCGCAGGGTCACCGTGCCGGTGGTTTCGTCGACCAGCACTTCGGAGAACTGCAGCGTGCCCGGCTGCGGATAGGGCTTGCCGTTGGGCAGGAAGATGCGCGCGTCGGCCTGGCTGGCCTGGACGTTGCCCGACGACAGCTGTTCGCGCAGCGTCAGCAACTGCTGCGCGGACTGCTGCACGTCGACGTAGATCGGGTCCAGCCGCTGGATCGTCGCCAGCGGCGCGGCCTGATCGGGCGTGACCAGCGCGCCGACGGTGACCAGCGAGCGGCCGATGCGGCCGTCGATCGGCGCCGGCACCGTGGCGAAGCGCAGGTTGATGCGCGCGGTCGACAGCGCGGCCTCGCGCTGGGCGACGTTGGCGCGCGCCTGGTCGGCGGCGGCGACGGCGTTGTCGTAGTCCTGGCGACTGATCATCTGCGCGCCGACCAGCGACTTGTTGCGCTGGGCCAGCAGGTCGGCGGCGTTGAGCGCGGCGCGCGCGTTCTTCAGGTCGGCTTCGGCCTGCTCGACCGAGGCGCGGTAAAGGCTGGGATCGATCTGGTACAGCGGTTGCCCGGCGCGCACCTGGCTGCCTTCCTGGAACAGTTGGCGCTGCACCAGCCCGCCGATCTGCGGGCGCACCTCGGAGCTTTGGAACGCCACCGCGCGGCCGTTGAATTCGCTGGTGATCGCGACCGTGGTCGGTTGCATCACCACGTAGCCGACCTCGACGGTCGGATTCTGGCCCTTGCCGGGTTTGTCCTTGGCGCCGCCGCAGGCCGCCAGGGCCAGGCAGGCGAAGGCGATCAGGGGCAGGCGATGGGTCGATCCGGCGCGGTTGGCGGCACGATGGGCAAGAGGTGCGTCGAACAAGCGGGTGTCCATGGGTCCGGGGGGCGCCGTGTCGGCTAAACCGTCGCCGACCTTAGCATTCTCACCCGGTCGCGACGCTGACATGAAAATGACAACGCGCGGTCGGCGGATCGGTGTACACGGCGCAGCCCCGCGGACCTTGCCGACCTTGTCGGATGGGCGTGCGCAGCGGCGGCCGGGGGGCTGACGGGTTCCGGCTCGGAACGGCCGCAGATCGACGCTGGCGACGGGGATACCCATGCAGCGAGACCCGTCGCCGCACTTTCTTGGCGCATGTGATGTGCGGGCGATATGCGTTGCATGCATACAAGTTGGCAGCCCTCGCCACCAGCCGTTGAAACGCAACCGGCGCCGCGCCCGCGCGGGCGATTTGCGCACCTATACTCGATCCGGCGCCGGCACTGAGCCGGCGTCGGGTCTTTAATCCAAGGAGATATGGAATGAAGCGAAACGCTATCGGTTGGACGGCATTGGCGATGCTCATGTTCGGTATGGGCTTCGGTGCGTCGGCGACGGTGCCCGACCCGCAGGAATGCCTGGACTCATGCAATTTCTGGTTCGACCAGTGCCTGTTGGAGGGTGATCCGTCCAAGACCTGCGCCAAGGAGAACGTGGCCTGCATCCGCACCTGCCTGCTGTTGAGCAGTCAAGGCGGCTGAACCTGGCGGGCGCCGGCAGCGCTCGCGCACCGTATCGCATTCCGGCCGCGGCGATCCCGCGGCCGTTTTCGTCGCACGGCACGCGCGGCCGATGCCGGCCGGAACGACGCGCGCGCTGCGGCGATGCCGGCGTCGCGTTCGCACTTCGCGCGGCGGTGGGGGCTGCCTGCGCGGCGCGCCCGTCGCGATCGCCTGCACGTCCCGCTCAACTACATGAACGCGGGCACTTAGGGGCGGCCCTAGTTATCGCCGCGGCGTTGCGCGGCTACCGTGCGCCCAAACCCATCGCAGGGCGCCGCCATGACCGACATCCAGCAAAAAGCCAGCGAAATCCTCGACAAGGGCTACCGCTGGCTCATCGCCGACAACTACGAGCAGCGAATGGATTTCTTCGCGCAGGAGCTCGACAAGCTCGATCCGTCCACGCGCGAGTCGTTGTTCCAGGAGATCCTCAAGCAAGACTCCGGCGCGACCCGTTCCTGGCTGACCGTCGACCGGCTCAACTCGCTGGTCGGCGAGGGCACCATCACCGACCGCGAGCGCCAGTCGATCTTCGACTCGTTCGGCCAGGCCTATGTCGATGGCCAAGTGTCGTTCGAGGACGCGCTGTCGTTCACCAACATCTACGGTTCCGGCGCGGTCGCCGGCGGCGGCATGCTGACGCCCGATCCCGACCAGCTCAACGACCTGATCGGCACCCTGACCTCGAGCAACTCGTCCGCGTCCAGCGCCTTCATCGAGAAATTCGCCGGCGACATGCTGACCCAGCGCCTGTACGTCGACGGCCATCCGCAGATGCCGGAAACGCCGGCCTACGCCGGCATCCTGCTCAACGCCCTGGACCAGTCCGGCGGTTCGGACGCGGTCAACGCCGCGCTGGGCCGGCTCAGCCCTGACCAGCGCAACCAGTTGCGCGACGACGTGTCCCAGTACGGCATGGGCCTGCAGGCCAAGCACGACGCCGACGGCAGCAACGTGCGCGATCCGATGGCGATCCTGATCGAGAACACCTCGCGCCACGGCACGCCCGAGCAGGTGCGCGAACTGGTCGACTATGTCGGCGAGCACTCCAAGGGCGACGGCCTGGAGAACCAGTACTACACCTACGACAACAAGCCGCTGGACGCCCGCGCCGAAGCCCTGGGCGAACTGATGCAGACCCATGGCGAGACCATCCTCAAGGACGCGCTGGTGCCCAACCCGCAGCAGACCGCCGGCTCCAGCAACGAGAAGAGCACGGTGATCGGCGAGAACCTCGCCGCGCTGTCCAATCTGGTGCGCCTGACCGGTTTGAATCCGGACAACAGCCATAGCGCCGCGATCATGGACCAGCTCGGCCGGTTCACCGCCAACGACGTGCGCGTGAGCAACCGCGCCGAAGGCACCGACGTCACCGGCGACGGCAAGATCGACGAGGCCGACATCGAGGCGGTCGACCTGAGCACCACCCGCCTGGCGATGATCGGCGCGGTGATGCAGGACGCGGTGTCCTCCGGCTACGTCGACCTGCGCGCCGACCAGGCCGCGCGCGACGCCTTCGTCGGTTACCTGATCGACCTGGGCGTATCGGCGATCCCGGTCGGCGGCGACTTCGCCGCCAAGGCGATCACCAACAAGCTCGACGGCGTGCTCGGCGGCCTGAGCGAGCAGGCCAAGACCGCGGTCGAGGACGCGCTGACCGCGATTCCCAAGCAACTGCTGACCGACGGCCAGGGCCAGCTGACCGACCAGGCCAAGCAGGCGATCATCGACGCGCTGCCCGAGGACTATCAGTACCTGGAAGGGCTGAAGAACGAATCCAACAGCTTCATCCAGGACGCGATCCTGAGCTCGTCGGCGCGCGACGGCGAGATCACCACGCAGATGGACAGCTACAAGAACTACATCGCCGGCGCCAAGGGCGGGTGACGGGTGAGCGCGCCGCTGAGCGATGGCGTTACGACGCCGCGCGTGCGCGCGGACTGACGCCGCGGTAGCGCAGACCGCGCCGGGCGCGGCATCGGCTAAAGCCGCAGCGCTTCGGTCGCGGCCTCGCGCAGCGCGGCGCCGATGCGCTGCAACACCGACGAACGCACCGCCGCGTGCTGCCAGTACAGCGGCACGTCGAGCGAGCGGCCTGGATCGACCAGCACGATGCGTCCGCCGCGCAAGGCCGCGCCGGTCAGCGACTCCGGCGCCAGGCACCAGCCCAGGCCGAGCGCGGAGGCCTCGACGAAGCCGGTCGAGGTCGGCACGTAGTGCACCGGCGGCGCCAGCCGCGCGCGGGTGATCCGGCGCACGTAGCGCCATTGCAACTCGTCCTTGCGGTTGAACACGATCATCGGCGCGCGCGCCAGCGCGGCGGCGTTCATGCCGTCGGCGAAGTGGCGCGCGGCGAACTGCGGCGAGGCGATCGCGCGGTAGCGCATGACGCCCAGCGGATGCACGTTGCAGCCCTGCAGCGCGTTGGCCTCGGCGGTGATCGCGCCGAGCGCGGTGCCGTTGCGCAGCAGGTCCAGGGTGTGGTCCTGATCGTCGACGCGGATGTCGAACAGATAGCCGTGCTGGCGGTGCAGGCGCGCCATCGCCGCCAGGAACCAGCTGTCGAGCGAATCGTCGTTGACCGCGATCACGACCGGCCGGGTCGGCGCGGCTTCGCGGTCTTCGGGCAGGAAGTCGGCCAGCGCCTCGGCCTCCAGCGCCTGCATCGGCCGCACCCGGCGCAGCAGCCGCTCGCCGGCGCGGGTCGGCCGGCACGGCGCCTGGCGCACCACCAGGACCTGGCCGAGCCGGTCCTCCAGCGCCTTGATCCGCTGCGACACCGCCGAAGCGGTGACCGACAGCCGCCGCGCCGCGGCTTCGAAACTGCCTTCCTCGAGCACGGCGGCGAAGGCCGCGAGTTGCGGATGGAGCAGGTCCATGGCCGGCCCTTCATTAGAAATTCTTCATAGAGTAAAGGAAAATTAGCTGGTCTTAAGCGGGGCGCGCCGGCAGGATGCCGCGTCCCCGCCGCTTTCCCGGAGTTTCGTCATGCTGTCCGCCGCCGCCCTCGCCGGTTTCCTCGCCAGTGCCGGCCTGATCATCGCCATCGGCGCGCAGAACGCGTTCGTGCTGCGCCAGGGCCTGGCCCGCCGCCATGTCGGCCCGGTGGTGGCGATCTGCGCCTTCAGCGACATCGCCCTGATCCTGGCCGGCGTCGCCGGCATCGGCGCGCTGGTGCAGGCCTGGCCGACCCTGCTGCAGGTGCTGCGCTTCGGCGGCGCCGCCTTCCTCGGCGTCTACGGTTTCCTGGCCGCGCGCCGCGCCTGGCAGGGCAGCGGCGGGCTGGCCGCGTCCAACGCCCAGCAGCAGACCCTGCGCACGGCGGTGCTGACCTGCCTGGCCTTCACCTTCCTCAATCCGCACGTGTATCTGGACACCATGGTCCTGCTCGGCAGCCTGTCGACCCGCTACGACGGCGATCTGCGCTGGGCCTTCGCCATCGGCGCCTGCCTGGCGAGCGTGGTCTGGTTCGCTTCGCTGGGCTTCGGCGCGCGCCTGCTGCAGCCGGTGTTCCGCAACCCGCGCGCGTGGCGGGTGCTCGACGGCGGCATCGCCTTGTTCATGTGGGCGCTGTGCCTGATGTTGCTGTTGCAGCCGCTGGGCTGAGCGCTTCGGTGCGGCAACGAAAAAGGCGCGCCGCGGGGCGCGCCTTTTTCGTTCGCGCGGCGCTCAGACTTCGTTGTTGATCTCGGTCTCGCGCTGTTGGCCGGCTTCGCGCGCGGCCTGGGCCAGGTCCGGGCGGCCGGCGTTTTCGTAGCGCTGGGCGATCTTCTCGCCGATCGCGGCCGCTTCCTTGCCGAAGTCTTCGCGGCTGTTGCCGCTGTAGGTCATGCTGGCGTCGATCTCGGCCTTCACCGCCTGGGTGAACTCGACCTTGGCGTCGGTCACCGCCTTGGACTTGGTTTCCCATTCGCCGTGGGTGGCGGAGGGCTGCTCGCTGTCGTCGAGCGCCTGGGCGTACTTGGCCGCGGCCGCGTCGCTGGCCCTGGCTTCGTCGCTGGGCACGAACACGGTTTCGCCCGGATAGATCAGGTCGGCGCTGCGGGTGTTCGGATTCGACGCGGGGTCCAGGCTGAATTGAGGATTGGCCGCCAGCAGCTGCGCCAGCGGGATGTCGTTGGCCTCGGCGATCTCGCTCAAGGTGTCGCCGGGTTCGACCACGACCGGTTTATAGCCGACGGGTACGGCCACCTGCCGGTTCTCGATCTCGGCCTTGGTGTTGACCAGGTCGCCCAATTGCGGGCCGGAATAGGACGGGCCGTTCAGGGTCGTCATCGCTTGCCTCGGTGCGTGCGGGGGATGCCGGGGCATTGCAGCCGATGACGGGGACGGATCACAGCTGGGGCTGACCCTAATGCTTGCGTCGCGGTGTCATGGCGTGGGCATGACCACCCGCGCGCCGTCGTCGCCGCGCCGCGCCGCGCTTATTGCACTTGATAGTCGACGCCGATGACGCCCAGGTCCGGATTGGCGATGCGCAGGAACGCGCCGTAGGTCAGGTCGATGCAGACCGCGCCGCCGAAGCCGCCGCGATCGTTGATGCGCACCACCACCGAACGGCCTTGATAAGTCACGCGCACATTGGTGCCGAACGGCAGCGAGTTGTGCGCGGCGGCCAGGGCGAAGCGGTGGAACGGTTCGCCGCTGGCGGTCGGCCAGCCTTCCGGAATCTCGCCTTCGGCGCCGTACCAGGTCGCATTGCACACCGCCAGCGTACCGCTTTGCGCGGAGGCGCCGGGATCGAGCAGCTCGACGGTGGGCACGGACGGGTAGTTCGGCGACAGCGGTTGCTGTGCGAACGCGGTTGTGGACGCGCACAGCGCGCCGGCGACGAACAGGACGCGGACGAACGGACGCAGTGCGGTAGCGGGCATCGCGGTTTCCTCTGGCAAGGGGGCGGGCGAACGGCGCGCGCGCGGTGCCGCCGGATCGCGGCACCGCGCGCGGCCGCGCGGACGCGCGTCCACGCCGCATGGGGGAGGTCATGCATGAGGCCGGCGCGCAGGCGCATTGGACGTTGCGTTTGTTCAAGGCCGCGCGAAGCCGTGCCGGCATTCGTTCGCAGTTTTCCGGCGCCGCGCGTCACGCGCGGTGAGCGTCGGTGGAGCCCGTGCGGTCTTGTGTGGCGGGGCTCGCAATGCGGCGGGTGCGCGCATCACAGACGGCGTTCACGATCCTGACGCGATGGCGCGCGTGGTACCCCGGAGAAGCGCGCCGCACGCGGTGGCCGAGTGTGCGGTGCGACGTCGTTTGCGCGGATGGAGACGTGGCGCTTGGCGGGCTGCGGATTTTGCAGCGGGCGTGCGAACTCTTCCGTTCGACTTCGGGCGCCGACGCAGGCGTTCGAGTTTTCCGTTCGGCATTCGGATGCCGATGCAAGCGTTCGAGTTTTCCAGTCGGCTCCGGACGCTTTCGCCGGCGTCCGAAGTTCTTCGCCGAGGCTCAGAGCTCGAGCACCCAGTCGTTATAACCGGGGAAGTAGGTCGGATGCTTGTCCATGTACTCCTCGACCTCGTCCATGTGCTCCTTCTCGCGCTTGAAGTCGGCCTTGCGCTTATCGGGGTCGAGGAACTCGACATAGGTGTCGGCGCCGCGGTCCTTCTCCCACTTGCCCTTGAAGTCGGCGAATTCCTCGCGGTGGAAGTCGAAGATGCTGCGGTCGCCCGGCGCCTGGCGGCCGCCCCAGTCGGCGCCGCGCAGTTCGCGCAGGTTGTTGATGTAGTCGCGCGCGTTGCCGAAGCTGTTGAGCGTGGTCACCGCATAGTCGTACTTGAGGTTCCAGTCGCCCTGGGTGACGCCGTCGTCGCCGAGCTTTTTGAACCAGTCGTACTGTTCGCTGGCTTCCTTCTTGTCCTTGGCGTTGTTGACGAACACCGAGACCAGTTCCGAGGCCACGCTCAGCAGCATGCCGATCGGCCCGAGCCCGCGGGTGATCGCGCCGACCACGCGCTCGGCGACCGCGCCGGCGGCTTGCCCGCCGACCGCGGAAACGAAGCGGCTGCCGGCCTTGAGCACGTCCGGGGCGAGGTCGAGCGTGCCGGAGACCACGTTGAGCACCGCCTCGGCCTTTTCCGCGCTGGAGCTGTCGCCCTTGAACGCCTCGGCCGCGCCCATGCCGCCGGTGACCACGCCGAGCACGCCTCCGGCCTTGCCGGAATAGTCGGACAGCACCTTCAGCGTGGATTGCGAGATGCGCGAGAGATTGCCCTGGGCCGGATCGCCCGCGGTCCGCTCGATGCCCTCGACGATCTGGTCGCGGTTGGCGATATCGGTCGGCGGGATGTCGGCCGCGCCGACGTTGTCGCCGATCGCCGACACCGCCTGGTTGCCGTAGCGCGTCTCCACGCCGATGTTCTCCTTGACCGCCTTGTCCACGTCGAGCAGGTCCAGCGCCGAGCCGTCGATGCCCTTGCCCAGGTTGGACAGCAGCTTCTTCGCATCGGGCAGCGAGCCGACCATGCCGATGATGCCGCCGGCGACGGCGAGCTTTTCCTCCGGCGTCTCGCCGAACCCGTCGTTGACCAGCCCGCGCACGGTCGAGGCGATGCCGATGGCGCCGCTGACCGACGGCAGCAGGCCGCTGGAATCGAGCTGGCCGATCAGGCCGCGGATGCTGTCCTTCCTGTCGCTCTTGAAATCCACATCGGCGAAGGCCTTGTCGATGTCCTCCGGCGCGTAGCCGTTCGCGCGCAGTTCCTTCGCCACCTGGGCGAAATCGCGCTTGGCGTCGTCGCCGCCCTTGTCGAGGAATTCCTTGACGCCTTCGGTCAGGTCGACCGGCAGCTTGGCCTTCTCCATCGCGGTGGTGATCGCGCCGAGGCCGGCCTCGACGCCGTCCACGTCGGCCTCGGGCGTGAATTCGCCGTCGGCGAGGCCGGCGTCGATGTCGCGCGCCAACGCGTTCATCGCGAACGTCTGCCCGGCGGACTTGGCCCGCTCGGGATCGAGCAGGCCCAACTGCGAGACCGCATCTTCGACATCGGCCTGCGCGCGCGGCTGGTCCCACTTGGGCAGCTTGCCGATCTCCTGCACGTAGTCCGGGCTCTCCACCACCTTGGCCAGTTTGTCGGCCATCGACTTGCGGTCTTCTTCCGGAACCTTGCCGACGGCTTCCTTGAGGCTCTTCTCGTACAGCGCCGACACCTGTTCGTCGCGCATCAGCGCGTCCAGGCGCCGGTTGATCTTGCCCTCGTCGAGCATTTCCTTCATGTCGGCCGGTTCGAGCTTGAGCAGGTTCTCGGTCTCGGTCTTGGTCCGGCCGCCGACGTTGATGTGGCGGTTCTCGTAGACCGGATGGACGAACTTGCCGTTGGTCACCGCGCTGCGCGCCTCGACCATGCGCAGGAACTCGGCCTGCGGGCTGCCGTCGTAGAGATCCTTCTTGCCCTTGATCTCGTCGATCATCAGCTTCATCGCCGCGTCGCCGACCTTGAGCTTGTGGCCGTCGACTTCCTCGCTGGTCTCCAGCGAGAACACGTCGGTCTTGGCGGTCGGGTCGAGCTTGGCGCGCTCGCGCGCGTTGTCGATGGTCTGCTGGCCGACGTCGAGATAACTGCGCTCGGCCAGCGCGTACACGTCGGGCGCGCTGGCCTTGTCGACCGCGAACTTGCCGCCGTCCTTGGTCTCGAAGCGCAGCCAGCCGTCCTTGTATTCGCCCGGGTAGGAGACGTTCTTGATGTCGTCGTAGACGACCCGGTCGTCCTGGCCGAACTCGCGGAAACCGCCGTCGAGGATGTCCTTGGGCGGCTCGGCCGGCTTGTCGTCCTTCGGCGCTTCGGGCTCGGGTTCGGGCGCGGGCTTGCGCCCGGTGTCGACGAATTCGGCGGCCTTGTCCTTGGGGATGTGGTCGTCGCCGAAGCCGCGGCCGACCGCGTCGAGCAGGCGCTTGCGGTCGCTGTCGTCGAGCCGTCCGTTGTCGACGAGCTTGTCGAGCCGGTCCTTCTGCAGCCACGAATCCAGCGCGCCCTTGTCCTTCTCCATCACCGTGCCGATGAAGCGGCCGCGGTCCTGCGGGCTCAGCGTGGGCAGGAATTCGCTGGCCAGCGACTCCAGGCGGCGGTCGTAGTCGTCCTTCTTGGCCTTCTTTTCGCCGACATCGTGCAGCTTGTCGGCGAGCTCCTCCAGTTCGGCCTTGGTCGGCGACTTGTAGTCGCCGTTGCCGGGCACGTAGGTGGCGGCCTTGGTTTGCAGATTGAGGGCGGGAACGGACATGGGCGGGCTCGCGGTTCGTCGATTCGAGTGGGGTTCGGATCGCGGGCGCCGCGCGGTCGCTGGACCGGGCGCGCAGCGGCGATGGATCGTGCGTGGGATGCGTTTCCACCATGGAACCGGCGCGCGCGGCGGTGAACTGGGGCAAACCCGAGGTCGGCCGCGGCGAACTGCAAACCGGACGTGCAGATTCGCGATGCTGCGGGCGTATACGCTTGCGCGCGGCGACGGCGATGCGGTCAATCTTTCAACGCACGCGTCGGTGCGCGCGGCGCCGCGCGAGGCCGGCGCCGCGCGGTCGGCGCGACGCTCAGCGCGAAGGTTCCCAGAACTTCATCGAACCGTATTCCCAGCGATACGGCGCGCCGGTGTCGCCGAGCACGAACGCGACCAGATGCGCGAACGCGGGTTCGGCGCGCACGTCGTTGGACAGCAGCACGACGCAGCGGCGGCCGCGTTCGATACAGACCAGGGTGTTGCCGGTGTTGTCGTCGTGGCCGCCCTTCATGAAGCCCGCGCCCTGCGGCCCGCGAAACGCGACCACGCCCAGGCCGGCGGCGAGGTCGGGACGGCGCTGCGCGGCGGGCAGGTCGGGCTGCAGCACCGGGAACTGCGAAGCGCTGGCGATCGGCAATTGCGCGCGGACCATGTCCTTGCGCGAGCGCGGCGACAGGCCTTCGCCGCGCACCAGCGCCGCGGCGAAGCGGGCGATGTCGGCGATGCTGGTGTCCATCGAGCCGGCGGCGCGCACCCGGCTGCGCTCGTCGTGCGCCACCGCGGTTCCGTCGAGGGTCCAGCCGTCGGCGAGGTTGGCGGCGAAGCGCGGCTGCCAGATCATGCCGGTGTCGCGCATGCCCAGCGGCGCGAACACGCGTTCGTCCATTTCCCGGCCCAGGTCCAGGCCGAGTCCGCGTTCGAGCGCGAACTGCAGCAGGATCAGGCCTTCGCCGGAATACGAATAGCGCGTGCCCGGTTCGAAATGGATGCGCAGGCGGCGGTCGGGTTCGAGGAAGGCGAAGTTGGCGAAGCCGCCTGAGTGGGTGAGCAGGTGGCGGGCGGTGAGCGTGCGCCAGCGCTCGTCGCCGGCGAGGTCGGCGTAGGGGCCGTACTTGCGGTCGGCGGGGTAGTCCGGCAGTGGTCGGTCGAAGTAGTCGGCGAGCGGGCGGTCGAGTTCGATCCTGCCGTCGTCGACCAGTCGCATGACGGTGTAGGCGAACACCGCTTTGGTCAGCGAGGCGCCGTACATCACCGTGTCGGTGCGCAGCGGTTCGCCGCGCGCGTTGCGTTCGCCGTAAGCGCGGACCTGGACGACGCGGCCGTCGTCGACGACCGCGACCGCCAGCCCGCGCGCGCCGGTCGCGGCCATGGCGCGGGCGACTTCGGCGTCGAGCGCGGCCGGCTCGGGCAGTGCGTGCGGCCGGGCGAGGGGGCGTGCGGCGGCCGCGGGCAGCGCGGCGGCCAGCAGCAGGGCGGCGAGCAGCGCGGCGGCGCGCGGGCGGCGGAGCATGGATGCGGGCAGGGGCATGGCGCGTTCTCCTGGGATTCACCACACTCGACGCCCGGGGGCGGCGGAACTTACATCGTTGCGTGGCGATGCCGCGGGCGGGGGCGGGTGGGGGACGGGTGGGGCGATGTAAGTTCCGCCGCGCCGGCGCGTCTGCTCGGTCGAGACCCACGAACGGATCCCGATCCATGACCTTCCCGACCGCCCGCATCGAGAGGAGCGAGCCGATGAGCGCAAGCGAGCAGTCCCGGTTGGCCGAGTCGCTGGCGCGGCAGTACGGGCGGCTGGTGTTCCAGGCCGCCTACCGCGTGCTCGGCGACGCGGCCCAGGCCGAGGACGTGCAGCAGGAGGTATTCCTGCGCCTGCTGCAGTCCGACGGCCGCGACGCGATCGAGTCCTGGCCGGCGTACCTGTCGGCGGCGGCCTCGCGCGCGGCCATCGACGTGCTGCGCCGGCAGCGGCGCTGGTGGCGGGCTCTGCCGCTGTGGCGCGCGCAACTGCCCGGCGCGGCCGAATCGGCCGAGCAGGCGAACCTGCACGACGAACGCGCGCGCCGCCTGCGCCAGGCGCTGGCCGGGCTGCCGCGGCGCGAGGCGCAATGCTTCGGCCTGCGCTACCTGGAAGGGATGGAGATCGAGCAGATCGCCCGATCCCTGCAACTGAGCGTCAACAACGTCAACGTCGTCCTGCACCGCGCCCGCCGCCGGCTCGAAGCCGAGCTGGCCGAACGCGGCGATACCACGGAGATCGCGCCATGAACCGCCACGACCACGAACTCTCCGCGCCGCTGGCCGACGCGGTGCGCGCCGCGCAGGCCGCGCCCGCCGACGCCGCCGACGCCGCCGACGCCGCCGACGCGGCCCAGGCGCGCTTGCTCGGACGCCTGCGCGCGCAGCCGCGTCCGGCCGACGGCGCGCGCCGACCGGCGCTGCCGCGCTGGCTCGCCGCCGGCGCGTTCGCGGCGCTGGCGGTGGTCGCGGTGTTGGCCGTGCCGCTGCTGCCGGGCGGCGGCGACGCCTTCGCCGCCGTGCAGCAGCGCCTGCGCGAAGCCGCGGTGCTCGACCTGCGGGTAATCCAGCGCATCGACGGACAGGTGCTGCAGACCTCGCGCACCGTGGTCGACCGGCGCGGCGTGCTGCGCACCGATGTCGGCGCGCAGCTGAGCGTGATCGTCGATCCGCCGCGCCGGCGCGTGCTGACCCTGCTGCACGATTCGCGCGAAGCCAGGATCATGCCGCTGAGCGCGCAGGCCGCGGCCGCCGCGGGCGACCTGGACTGGTTGCGCGAACTGCGCGACTTCCAGGGCCGCGCCGAACGCCTGCCCGACCAGCGCGACCGCGATGGCCGCACCGTGCAGCGCTGGTCGCTGCGGCTGGGCGGCACGCCGGCGGAAATGTGGGCCGACGCCGCCGGCCTGCCGCTGCGCCTGCGCCGGGCCGGGCCGGGCGGGCTGCAGATCGACTACCGCTTCACCCTCGATCCGCCGCTGGCGCCGGGCTGGCTCAGCAGCGAGCCGCCAACGGGGTATGCGCTGGAGGACGCGCCGCGGTGAGCGGCGCCGGCGGCTATCGCGGCGCTTCGTCGCGCAGGTTCTCGCGCTGCGGCAGATCGCGCTGCGGTAGATAAGGCAGCGCGAACAGGTACAGCCCGGTCAGCGCCAGCAGCGCGAGCGGCGCCAGCGGCAGGTAGGACATCCACAGCAGCGGCCGCTCTTGCGCCAGGGCGATGGTCGTGGCGATCACGCACAGGAAGAAGACGACGGACGTCCAGCGGTGGAACTGGCGGATCCAGCGGTTCGCGCGCATGGGCGTTCTCCAGGTCGGTTGGCGGGCGCGGGCGAGCCGCGCCCGTGCGGCCGCGGGATGCGGCCGGGTGCGAAGGTTCGGGCGGCCGGAACGGCCGGGGAGGATCGGTCCGCGAACCGCGGGCCGGGACGCGCGGTTCGGCTGCGGCGGCGCGGACGCCGCTGCTGCGCGGGCGGCGCACGGCGCCGCCGGATGCGGCGCCGCGCCGGCGCGGGCTCAGCCGCGCGCCGGCGTCTGCTGGATGCGGATCAGGTTGCCGGCCGGGTCGCGTACCGCGCAATCGCGCAGGCCGTAAGGCTGGTCGACCGGTTCCTGCACGATCTCGGTATCGCCGGCCTGCAGCTTGGCGAAGGTGCCGTCCAGGTCGGGCGTGGCCAAGTTGAGCATGGCGAAGCTGCCCTTGGCCATCATCTCGGCGATCGCGCGTTGTTCGGCGTCGGTGAGGCCGGGCGTGGCCTGCGGCGGGTACAGCACGATCGCGGTGTCGGGTTGGCCGGCCGGGCCGACGGTGATCCAGCGCAGGCCCTGGTAGCCGACGTCCTTGCGCACTTCGAAGCCGAGCGCGTCGCGGTAGAACGCCAGCGAGGCGTCCGGGTCGGTGTGCGGGAGGAAGCTGGAATGGATGCTGAGGTTCATGGCGGCGCTCATGGTGGCGATGTCCTGCGGACGGTGGCGGGAGAGGCCATGCTAGGCGGGCGCGCGCCGCTACGCTTCTCGATTCCTGATCGGTCGCGTCACCTGCTTGGCGACGCAGGCCGGCATGCCGTCGGTGGCGTCGGCGTGCTGGCGCTGGTAGACGCTCGGCGGCATCCCGACCAGTTCGGCGAAGCGGGTGCTGAAGGTGCCCAACGACGAGCAGCCGACCGCGAAGCAGACCTCGGTGACGCTGAGTCCGCCCGCGCGCAGCAGCGCCATCGCCCGTTCGATCCGCCGGGTCATCAGGTAGGAATAGGGCGATTCGCCGTAGGCGGCGCGGAACTGCCGGCTCAGGTGCCCGGCCGACATGTGCGCGCCGCGCGCCAGCGCCTCCACGTCGAGCGGTTGCGCGTACTCGCGGTCGATGCGGTCGCGGACCTTGCGCAGGCGCGCCAGGTCGCGCAGGTGGACCGGGTCGATGGGGCTGTCGTTCACGGCGGCGATGCTGCCACTGTCGCCGGACGCGCTCAAGCCGGCGCGGGCGCGCGAGCGACGCGCACACCGAGGACATGACAGCGGACATGACAGCCGGCGCGACCGATGGCACGGGCGCGCGCCGGCGCGAGCCGGCAGCATCGGCGCGATAGCGCGCGCCGGCCGTCGCCGCGCGCCGCCCCGCACGCCTCAGCCAAGGAGCACCGTATGCCCCGCTTGTGTTCCGCGCTCTTCGCCAACGCGCTCTTCGCCAACGTGTTCTTCGCCATCGCGTTCCTCGCCGTCGCCTGGCTCGCGGCCGCGTCGCCGGCCGCCGCGGCCGATAGCGCGTCGTTGGTCGGCACCTGGCGGGTCGAGCGCATCGTCGACACCGACGCCGCCGGCAAACGCCACTATCCCTACGGCGAGAAACCCAAGGGCTACATCGTCTACGACCCCAGCGGCCACCTGCACGTGCAGATCATGCGGACCCCGGCGCCGCCGCCGTTCGCGGCCGGCGACGACGCCAAGGGCAGCGATGCGGAAACGCGCGCGGCGTTCCTCGGCTATGCCGCCTACTTCGGCACGTATCGCGTCGATGCGGCCAAGGGCGTGGTGGTGCACCGGGTCGAAGGCAGCCTGATGCCCAGTTACACCGGCACCGACCAACCGCGGCCGTTTCGGATCGACGGCGACGTGCTGACCATCGAAGGCGACAGCGAGGGCGTGCACTTCGTGCGCCAGTTGCGCCGGGTGCGCTGAGCGCGCTCAGTCGGACGATGGATTCGGCGACAGTTCGCCGTTCCAGTCGTTGAACAAGAAGCCGCCGGTGCCCTCTTGCAGGGTCGTCTGCACTTCGATCAGGGTGTTCATCTCGTCGAGGGCTTCGTCGAGGTCGTCGATGGCGATCTCGAAGCGCGCGTCGCAGCCGCGCAACGCGTCTGCGTAGCCGCCGCCGGCGGCGGTCGCGGCCGCTTCCCGCGCGACCTGCGCGCCGTGGACGAACGCGATCCGCAGCACCGGGCCGTCTTCGTCCCAGCGCACCTGCAGCCCTTGCGCCGCGGCCGCGACCTCCAGGCCCTGCGCCGACAGCGTGGCGTGGGCCCAGTCCAGGTCGAACGCGGCGGCGGGAAAGAGCACCATCGAGACGGCGGCGGTCATGGTGCGTTCCTTGGCGGGGCGCGGGTCGCGAGACGGCCAGGATAGCGCGCCTGCGTGCCCCGGCCCTGCCGCGTCGGGATCGCGGCGCGGGCGGGCGCGGCGCCGGGGCTGGCTGCGCAGCGGCGACGCGGGCCCGGATTCGTCGCCGCGCAGCCGGTTTCGTCGCCCTGCCGGCGGTTTCGTCGCAACGCGCTTGCGGCGCCGGCGCGCGCCGCCGCAGTCTGACCCTGCGCCGGCCCCGCGGCGCCGTCCTGGAAGGAAGCCGCCCCGTGAAGACGCTGTTCGTCCTGCTCGCCTGGTGCCTGTTGTTCGTGCTGTGCTGGCCGCTGGCGCTGCTCGCGCTGGTGCTGTGGCCGCTGGTGTGGCTGCTGTCGCTGCCGCTGCGTCTGGTCGGCATCACCCTCGGCGCGGTGTTCGCGTTCCTGCAATCGCTGTTGTACCTGCCCGCGCGCCTGCTCGGCTGGCGCCCGGCGGCGCCGCAGTACGCGCCATGAGCCCGGCGCTGCGCGGCGGCCCCGCCGCGCAGCGCCGTCCTCGGCCGGCCGCGCTCAGAAACCCGACAGCCACTGCGATACCGCCTGCAGGAAATAATCCGGCGGCTGGTGATCGCGCAATCCGCCGCCGCCGGAGTACTGGCCGCCGGCGTACAGGGTGAAGCGCACGCCGGTCTTGCAGCCGCGATAGTCGCGGGTTTCGCCGTTGCTGTCGTAGCGGCTGGAACACTGTTGGCGGGCGGTCCAGAACGCGTTGTGTTCCTTGCCGAACAACCCGTCCGGACTGGCGGCGCCGAAATGGTCGTCGTCGCGGCCGAAGAAGGTCCACACCGCCGGCATGCCGGTGCAGTCGGCATCGCTGGCCGGCGAGCCGAACCAGTACGGCCGGTTCGCCGCCACCGGCGCGATCGCGCGTAAATGCGAACCCAGATAGCAGCCGACCACCGCCGCCATGTCGCCGCCCCAGGAATGGCCGGTGGCGAAGACGCGATCGGTGTCGATCGAATAATCGCGTTCGACCTGGGCCAGCAGCTCCTCGGCGAAACGGATGTCGTGCCAGCCGTCGTAGGGGCTGGCCTTCGGGCCCAGCGCCCAACCGGTGACGTCGCCCCAGACGTACAGCTGGTCGGGATAGACGAACACGGTGTCGTCCATCCAGCGTTCCAGGCCGACCACCTCGGGCGGCCGCCAGCCGGCGCCGAACCATTCGTGCATCTCGCGCCCGCTGGTGTCGGTGCCGGCGAACACCACCACCAGCCGGTAGCGCTTGTTGCGGTCGTAGTTGGCCGGCAGCGCGACGTAGTAGCTGCGCTCGCCGCCGGCGGCGTCGGAAAACACATGGGACAGCTGGCCGCTGGGCGGCGTTGCGTCGGCGGCGGGCGCCGGGGCCGGCAGGGCGGCGGCGAGCAGTGTGAGCAGCATGGGGGTTTGAATGGGCGAGCGCATCGTTCGACCTGTCGTGAGGGAAGGCACGGTGGAGGCGGCGGGCGCTGCGCCGGGCCGGGGAGAGTCGGGCCTGGCGGCGCGACTCGCCGTGCGGTCGGGGGGAATCGGCGTTCGCCCTCGTAGCCCCTGGCGGGGCGCGCCCACCTTCGCGCAGCGCGCGCGGCGCGTCTTGACCGGTTTGCGCCGCGCCGATGCGGATATGCGCCGAGTGCGCATCGAGGCGAAGAATTCGCTGTGACCGCGGCCGCAATCGGCGAAATCGCCGAAATCGCCGGTTCGGGGCAGCGATCGCGCGGCTGTCGCCGGCTAGTGGCCAGCACATCGACGCGGCTGCGTCAATGCATTCGCCGCGATTTACCGCGTTCAGCCGCGATGACCGCCGGCCCAACCGCGATGCCGCGCGAACCGCGGGCGGTCGCATCGCGCGTGTAAAATGACGAACTTTTAGCCAGACCAGTTTGATAGTGGAAGCTTCTCGACGGGCGGCGGTCCGTGGTCCGACCTTCATCCGCCTGCTCGCCCGCCTCGCCGATGCCGACGCCGCGCCCGATGCGCAGCCGCTGTCGGACCGGCTCAGCCAATGGATCGAATGGACCCAGACCCTGGCGCTGTCGGCAGCGTTGGACGGCGCCCCTGCGGTTGCGGGTTTCGGCGTGGCCGGCACGGTCCAGGCCGAGGCGCAGGAGTGCGCGCGGGTGCGGCGCATGCTGGCCGCGGCCATCGACGGCGATCGCGCGTTCGCGCCGCCGCGCGCGGGCGCGGCCATCGCCGGGGCCCGCTCCGCGGCCGCGGTCGAGGACGCCGGCGATTACCCGTTCTTCCGCCAGCGCTACCTGGTGCTGCAACAGACCCTGGAAGCCGGCGCCGGCCGCCTGCGCGAACGCCTGCGCGAGCGCCTGACCGTGGCTTCGCCCGAACTGGCCCGGCTGGCCGCGCTGGATGCGGTGATGGAACGCGCCCTGGGCCGGCGCGAACGCAGCCTGCTCGGCGCCGCGCCGGCGCTGCTGGGCCGGCGCTTCGAACGCCTGCGCGAACGCGCGCAGGACGCCGCCGACGGCGGCGAACCCGACCGCGAGACCTGGCTGCCCCGCTTCCGCGCCGACATGCGCGAGGCCTTGCACGCCGAACTGGATCTTCGACTTCAACCTGCGCAGGGCCTGCTCGACGCCCTGCGCGCACGCGCAAACGACTGACATGCTCAACAAATCGCTTCACGCCGCCGTCTTCGTCGCCGGCCTCGCCATCGTGGCCTGGGTCGGCGCGGTCGCCTTGAATTCGCATCCGCTGGCATTGGCGGTGCTGGCGCTGATCGCCGCCGGCTACCTCGCCGGCGGACTGGAACTGCGCCGCTATCGCCAGGCCACCGCGACGCTGCAGCGCGCGCTGGACGAACTGCCCGCGCCGGCGGAGGCAGGCGACGGCGAACGCCTCGACGCCTGGATCGGCCGCCTGCATTCCTCGCTGCGCAGCCCGGTGCGCCTGCGCATCGAAGGCGAGCGCGTGCCGCTGCCGGCGCCGACGCTGGCGCCGTATCTGGTCGGCCTGCTGGTGCTGCTGGGCATGCTCGGCACCCTGTTGGGCATGACCGCGACCCTGCGCGGCACCGGCCTGGCGCTGGAAAGCGCCAGCGACCTGCAGGCGATCCGCGCCGCGATCGCCGCGCCGGTCGCCGGCCTGGGCTTCGCCTTCGGCACCTCGATCGCCGGCGTCGCCGCCTCGGCGATGCTCGGCCTGCTCGCGGCGCTGTGCCGGCGCGAGCGCGCCGCCGCCGTGCAGCGCCTGGACGCCGCCGCGAGCGGCGCGCTGCACGCGCACTCGCGCGCGTTCCAGCGCGAGCGCCGCCGCGCGCAGGCGTTCGAACTGCTGCAGCGCCAGACCGAGACCATGCCCGCGCTGGTCGCGCAGTTGCAGGCCGCGATGCAGGCGCTGGAACGCCACGGCGAAAGCGCGCACGAGCGCCAGCTCGAACGCCAGGACGCGTTCCACCAGCGCAGCGAGGCGGCGTACGCGCGCCTGGCCGAATCGTTCGAGCGCTCGCTCAAGGACAGCGTCGGCGAAGGCGCGCGCGCCGCGGGCGCGGCGCTGCAGCCGGTCGCGGACGCGACCATGGCCGCGCTCGCGCGCGAGAGCGCGGCGCTGCACGAACGCGTCGGCGACGCGGTGCAGCGGCAACTCGACGGCCTCAGCGCCGGCTTCGCCAGCGCCGCCGGCGCGGCCGCCGACGGCTGGAGCCGCGTGCTGGCCGACCACCGCGGCGGCAACGAAGCCCTGCTGCGCGAACTGCGCGGCGCGCTGGAAGGATTCGCCGGCACCTTCGAGCGCGGCGCCGCCGGCCTGCTCAAGGACGTGTCGACGCAATTGGAAGCCAGCCACGGCCGCAGCGCGCAGGCCTGGGACGACGCGCTGGCGCGCCAGGGCGAGGCCAACCAGGCCCTGGCCGAGCGCCACCAGCAGGCGCTCGGCGGCGCCGCGGCCGCGTTCGAACGACACGCCGCGGCATTGGTGACGGTGGTCGAGCGTTCCCACGCCGAGCTGCAGGACGCGCTGGAATCGCGCGACCGCGAACGCCTGTCGGCCTGGACCGAATCCTTCGCCGCGATGAGCGCCGCGCTGGGCGAGCGCTGGGAGCAGTCGCAGACGCTGACCGCGCAGCGCCAGCAGGACATCTGCGCCACGCTGGCGCGCAGCGCCGACGAGATGTCGGCGCAGGCGCACGAGCGCGCGCGCGGCACCCTGGCCGAAATCGAGCGCCTGGTCGACGCCGCCGCCGAAGCGCCCAAGGCCGCGGCCGGCGTGGTCGCCGGATTCGAAACGCATGCGGCCGGGTTGGTGCGCATCGTCCAGGACTCGCACGCGCAGTTGCAGGCCGCGCTGGAATCGCGCGACCGCGAACGCCTGGCGATGTGGACCGACGCGTTCGGCGCGATGACCGCCGACCTCGGCCAGCGTTGGCAGCAGGCCGGCGAAGCGGTCGCCGGCCGCCAGTTGGAAGTCTGCGACACGCTCGCGCGCACCGCGCAGGAGGTTTCGGCGCAGAGCCAGGCGCAGGCGCGCGACACCATCGTCGAGATCTCGCGCCTGGTCGATGCTGCGTCCGAAGCGCCCAAGGCCGCGGCCGAAGTGGTCGCCGAGCTGCGCCAGAAACTTTCCGACAGCATGGTCCGCGACACCGCGATGCTGGAAGAGCGCAACCACCTGCTGGCGACGCTGGAAACCCTGCTCGACGCGGTCAACCACGCCTCCGGCGAACAGCGCGCCGCGGTCGATGCGCTGGTCGCGTCCTCGGCCGAACTGCTCGAACGCGCCGGCGCGCGCCTCAACGAACGCGTCGAAGCCGATGCCGGCAAGCTCGACGCCGCCGCCGCGCAACTCGGCGCCGGCGCGATCGAGGTCGCCAGCCTCGGCGACGCCTTCGCCGCGCTGGTGCAGCAGTTCGGCGAAACCCACGAGCGCCTGGCCGACCGCCTGCAGGGCGTGGAGGTCGCGCTGGACAAGTCGCTGGCGCGCAGCGACGAGCAACTGGCCTACTACGTGGCGCAGGCGCGCGAGGTCGTCGACCTCAGCGTGCTGAGCCAGAAGCAGATCATCGACGAACTGCAGCGCGTGGCTGGCGGCCAGGCCGCGGCGCAGGCCGGCGACGGGGCGCGGGCGGCATGAGCGCGCTGATCGAGGACGACGCCGGGATCGATTCCGGCGCGCCGGTGTGGGCCGCCTTCGGCGACTTGATGTCGGTGTTGCTGGGCGTGTTCGTGCTGATCCTGGTCGGCGTGATCGGCGCGCAGATGCAGCTGTCCAGCCGCCTCGACGAGGAAGTGAAGCAGCGCAAGATCGAAGCGCAGCGCCGCCAGACCCTGGAGCGCGCGCTGGCCGCGCCGCTGGCGAGCGGCCGGGTGACCCTGGTCGACGGCCGCATCGGCATCAGCGGCAACGTGCTGTTCGCGCTGAACTCCGACCGGCTGCAGCCGCAAGGGCGCGAACTGCTCGATACCTTGGCCGGTCCGTTGACCGAGTACCTGCGCTCGCGCGACGAGATCCTCATGGTCAGCGGCTTCACCGACGACCGCATGGTGCGCGAGAGCAACCGCCAGTTCGCCGACAACTGGGAGCTGTCGGCGCAACGTTCCTTGACCGTGACCCGCGCGCTGATCGCCGCGGGCGTGCCGGAAACGGCGGTGTTCGCCGCCGCGTTCGGTTCCCAGCAGCCGGTGGATTCCAACGCCGAGGAAGCCGGCCGCGCGCGCAACCGGCGCGTGGAGATCGCGCCGATGCCGCGCCCGGCCCAGGCCGCCGCGGCGCCGCGCGGATCGCGATGAGTCCCGTCCCGGCGAGCGCGGACGCGGCCGATCCGCGGACGACGCTGGAGGGCTGGCGCGCGCGCGGCGACGACCGCTGCGATCGCGCCGGCTTCGCCCGCATCGACGCGCTGGAGCGCCGCGCCGCGGCGCAGGACGGCGAGCTGCGGCGGGTGCTGGACGCGCGGGTGCGCGAGTTGATCGGCGTCTACGCCGGGGCACTGGAGCGCAGGCACGCGCAGGCGAGCGAAACGGCCGCGCGCGAGGCCGGCGCGCAGGCGAGCGCGGTCGATGCGGCGACGGCCGCCGCCGCGCCCGCCAAGCGCGCCGCGCGCAAGGGCGCGAAGCGCAAATCCGGGACGAGCGCGGAAACCGCGGCGCCGGCGCCGACCCTGATCGAACTGACCCAGCGCCTGCAAGCGACGGCGGCGACGCGCGAGGCGGGCGACGGCGATGCGCCGCGGGCCGCGTTCCCGCAACTGGCCGCGCTCGACGAGTTCCGCATGCGCTTCTCGCGCCTGCGCATGGACCGCCAGCTGCGCGAGTCGCTGGAACCCTCGTCCACCGACGCCGGTCCGCTCAATTCCGGCCGGCTCGTGCACCGCGCGCTGAGCACCATGCAGGCGCTGGCGCCGGAGTACCTGCAGCAGTTCATGGCTTATGTCGACGCGCTGGCGTGGATGGAGCGGCTCGGCGCCGGCGCCGGCGAGGCCGAGGAACCGGCCGCGGCCGCCGGCAAGCGCGGCCGCAAGCGCCGCGAATAGCGCCGGCGAAAGCATCGCCGCGCGCGCGGCGGGCGCTGCGGCCTGTCAGCGCCGCCCGACCGAACGCAGGTAGGCGCAGAACATGTCGGCCATGGCCTGCGCGTAGGTCTCGATCTCCTGCGCCGTGCGCGGCGTCTCCGAGAATTCCTTGCCGACCTGCGACAGCGTGGTGATGACCAGGTCGCCGGCGACCGTGCGCGCCGCGTCGTCGGCGCGCGGCAGCGCTTCGCGCATGAACGCTTCGAACGCGCGCTCGCTGGCGCTGTGGGCCTGGCGCGCCTCGGGCGCGTCGCGGTACAGCGGCGCGGCGTCGGCCAGCGCCACCCGCATCGCCGCCTCCTCGCATTCCGAACGCACGAACGCATGCACCAACTCGCGCAGCCGGCGCAGCGGCGGCTTGCGCGCGTCTTGCAGGATCGCGCACAGCAGCGCGGTGGTCTGGCCCCATTCTTCGGTCTGCAGGCGGAACAGGATCGCCGCCTTGTTGGGGAAGTACTGGTACAGCGAGCCGACGCTGACGCCGGCGCGCTCGGCCACGCGCGCGGTGGTGAAGCGCTGCGCGCCTTCCTTGGCCAAAACCTGAGCGGCGGCCTCCAGGATCACCGCGACCGAGTCGCTGGAGCGCGCCTGCTTGGGCTGTTTTCGCTGGGAAATCTGCGGTTTCTTGGGGTCGGTCATGGGGGCGGCGCCAATGCGAATAGCGAACATGACGAATCAGTCGCATTCTGATTCTACCCCCCAACGACGCCCGCATACGGGCCGGAGACGCCGCAATGAATACCTCCGCTGCAAGCCATGGCGCGGCCAGCACGCTCACCGCCGCGCCGCTGTCGGCGCTGATCCAGCGCTTGTTCGACGAAGCCGACGCGACCTCGCCGATGGACCTGCCCGAAGTGGCCGCGATGCCGCGCGACGAACACGAGCGGCTGATGCGCAGCACCACCGAATACCTGGATTTCTACGGCCGGCTCAAGGACATGCCGCTGGCGGTCTCGCGCGAGACCGGCATCCTGCTGTACCAGCTGGCGCGCAGCACCGGCGCGCGCAGCATCGTCGAGTTCGGCACTTCGTTCGGCATCTCGACCCTGCACCTGGCGGCGGCGCTGCGCGACAACGGCGGCGGCCGCCTGATCAGCAGCGAGTTCGAGCCGTCCAAGGTCGAGCGCGCGCGCGCCAATCTCGCCGCCGGCGGCCTCGCCGACCTGGTCGAGATCCGCGAGGGCGATGCGCTGCGCACCTTCGCCGCCGACCTGCCCGAATGGATCGACCTGGTCCTGCTCGACGGCGCCAAGGCGCTGTACCCGCAGGTGCTGGACCTGCTGGAGCCCAGGCTGCGCCCCGGCGCGCTGATCGTCGCCGACAACGCCGACTACAGCCCCGACTACCTGCAGCGCGTGCGCTCGCCGCAGCGCGGCTACCTGTCGGTGCCGTTCGGCGACGACGTGGAACTGTCGATGCGCCTGGGCTGAGCGGCGCCGCATCGGCCGGCGCGGGTCAGCGCCGGCCGATGCGCACGTCGTGGAACACGCCGTCGGGATCGCAGCGGCGGCGCAGTTCGCGCAGCCGCGCCCAATTCGCCGGGGCGAAGCAGCGCTCGACCCGGTCCGAGCGTTCTTCCAGGTCGAACTCGTTGATGTAAGCGCCGCTCGCGACGCCGGCCAGTTCGTCGTACAGCGCCTTGAGCCAGCGCCGGTTGGCCTCGTCGTCGCGTTCGGCGTCCCATTGCGCGTAGGTCGAGACGAACCAGCGGCCGCGCGCCGAGAACGCCGCGTCGGGCAGTCGCGGTTCGCCGCGCCAGATCAGCAACGGCACGGTCGCCGGCGACGGCCGCGCGGGCAGGTGCGCGGCGAGGATGCGCGCGGCCTCGCCGGCGCGGTCGGTGAGGATGTTGTCGCTGCGGTAGCGGCGCGAGACCAGCATCGCCTCGCTCTGGCGGTAGATCGCTTCGAAACCGCTGGGCTGGTCCTGCGCCGGCGGTTCGAGCAGTCCCGCCGGCAGGCGCGCGAACAGCGAGGCGTGCAGCGCCTGCGCCTGGCGCGGCGTGTCGGCGAAGGCGAGCGCGCTCAGCGATGCCTGCAGGCCGTCGCCGTCGGGCACCACCGCGACCATGACCTGCAGCGCCGGCTCCGGGTCGGCGCGTTCGATCGCCTGCAGCAGTTCGCCGAGCCGGTCCAGGCCGGTGCGCGCGCTCGTCGAGGTGATGCAGCGCGGCAGCGGCCGGCAGTCGAGATAGAACTTCACCACCACGAAGCCCAGTCCGGGGCCGCCGCCGCGCGCGGCCCAGAACAGCTCGGGGTGGTGTTCGGCGTCGGCGTGCAGCAAGTCTCCGTCGGCGCCGATCAGGTCGATCGCGCGGACATTGAACGCGCTCATCCCGCCCCAGGCGCGGACGTTGATGCCGAGCCCGCCGCCGAGCAGGAAACCGCTGAGCCCGACGTCGCCGCCGTGGCCGGTCGGAAACGCCAGCCCGTGCGGCGCCAGCGCCTGGGCCAGTTGCCGGCTGCTCGCGCCGGGTTGCACCGCGGCCAGGCGCGCGGCCGCGTCGACGTCGATCCGGTCCAGCGCGGCCAGATCCAGCAACAGGCCGTCGTCGCGCAGGAAGCAGCCGGCGTAGCTGTGGCCGCGGCCGCGCACGCTCACCGGCAAGCGGTGGCGGCGGGCGAAGTCGATGCTGTGGGCGACGTCGGCGACCGACTGCGCGCGCACGATGTACTCGGGGAAGCGCTCGAAGCGGCGGCCGTTCCAGCAGGCGCTGCGGTGCCAGCCGGCGTATTCGGCGTGATGGCGCGAGCGCGCCTTGCCGTCGAGGTGGCGCGGGAAGATGCGGAAATCGTCGGCGTCGATGGGATCGCGGCGCGGGTCCATGGCGGAGCTCCTGTCAGTCGAGGGCGGCGGAGGCGGGCACGCGCGCGGGCGGCGGGGCGGTTCGCGGCAGCGGCGCGAGACGGGCGATCGCGCATTGCAGCGGCACGGGCGACAGGCCCAGGCGCCGCTTGATCCGTTCGTTGAGGCGGCCGCCTTCGAAACGCTGCAGGCCGTGGGCGAAGGCGTGGCGAAAGGCGGCGGCGAAGCAGATCGTGTACGGGCTGAAGTCGCTTTGGTCGTAGGTCACGCCGGCCGACCACAGGCAGAACGTGTCGCGCCGTTGCCAGCCGATCATGCCGCTGATCACGCGCCCCTGCGCCTGGATCAGCACCAGCCGCGCCAGGTCGCCGCACAGGCGCACGAAGCGCGCCAGCGGCGCGGCCGGGAAATAGTGCGGGGTGCCGCGGCGGGCGGTGGTGCGGAAGCACAGCTCGCAGACCTGCTCCAGACGGTCGTCGAACGGCGGCGCCAGCACCTGCGCGCTCGCGCCGCTGGCCTCGAACTTGCGCAGCTGGCGCCGCATTTCCGCGCGTCCGTCGCTCGGCAGCGCGCGCACGTAGTGATCGAAGTCGTCGAACGGGCCCAACTGCGCGTCGTAGCGTTCGACCAGCGGGTGCAGTCGCAGGCGGCTGCCACCCGCCCGCGCCGCTTCGCCGAGATTGAGCAGGCCTGCATAGGCGGCGCCCTCGCGCGCGGCGACGTCCAGCAGCGCGTCGAGCAAGGCCTCGCGCACGCCGCCGGCGGTTTCCAGGCAGGGCACGCTGCTGTCCCAGCAATGCATCATGTGGCTGAACAGACCCGATTCCCCGCCGGCATCGCGAACCTGCGCGGCGCGCGCCAGCAAGCCCAGCGGGTCCACCGCCGCCAGGCGCTGCAGATAGGCGGGCAGGCATCCGGCCAGTTCGTCGCCGTCGTACGCGCACAGGTACAGGGTCTTCTGCGTCGGCAGCAGCGGCGAGCGCTCGGCGGCGAGCAGGAAACGCCAGTCGTAGAACAGCGACGCGCGGCTGGCGTCGTGCAGGGTCTGGTAACTGCGCCGGTCGATCCGCTCCAGCGAGTCGAACACCTCGATCCTCGGTTTCACCACGGCCTCCTCGCGCGCGAACGGGCCTGCGCCGGCCGCGGCCGGCGGCGTTGCGGCGCGTCAGCCGCGCCGGCACTCGACGATGGCGGCGTGCGGCCGGCGCACATAGGCCTGCAGCTCCGGCGGCGCGTCCGCCGGCGCGTGCAGCTGCGGCGGGTGCCAACGCACCGCCGTGGCGCCGGCGCGGTGCAGCGCGGTTTCGATCGCGCTGCGGCTCCAGTACCAGGCGTGCACGCTGGCGTCGTAGCGCTGCTGATAGAACAGGTCCAGGCGCAGGCGCGCGCCGTCGCGATGCGGCTCGCGCGGATCGTCGGGCGTCATGCGGAAGCCGAACGGCTCGTAGTACGACGGCGCGGGTTCGTAATCGGGATGGATCGGCAGCGCGATCAGGCGTCCGCCCGGGCGCAACGGCGCGAGCATCTGGAAGCACATGCGCTCCAGGTCAGGAAGCGCCTGCGCATACGGCAACACGTACACCGCCAGCACCAGGTCGAAGCGGCCGGCCTGGTCGGGCCCGAGCGCGGATACGAACTCCACGTCCAGGCGCTCGGCCGCGGC
Source organism: Lysobacter enzymogenes (assembly GCF_023617245.1). Classification (NCBI taxonomy): domain Bacteria; kingdom Pseudomonadati; phylum Pseudomonadota; class Gammaproteobacteria; order Lysobacterales; family Lysobacteraceae; genus Lysobacter; species Lysobacter enzymogenes. The sequence goes on along the minus strand of NZ_CP067396.1, from coordinate 5,318,266 downwards.
GCGGCGGCGGGCGCTGGCCAGCATGCCTTCGGCGAGGTCGTAGCCGACTACGCGGCGCGCGCCGGCGCGCTTGAACATCCGCGCATACGTGCCGGCGCCGCAGCCGAAGTCGAGCACGTCGGCGCCGGCGACATCGCCGATGCGCGCGAGCACGCTCGGCGTCTCGATGTATTTGCGGAACGGCCAGTCGCTGATGTCCTCGTACAGATCGGCCAGGGCTTCGAACTGGGCGGCGTTGTGCTGGGTCATCGGTCGGGTCCTCGACGAAAGCGGGCGATGCGGCGGACGCGGCGGTGCGACGGCTTGCGCGGCGACGCGTGCGGACGCGTTCGCCGATGCGGATGGAGTGCGCGCGTCTTCCCCGGCGTGCGGCGGTACTAGTACGTCCGAAGCCGCCCGCGCGAACGTGATGGCGAATGCACAAATGCGGCCGTTAACGCACGCTCACGCGCGTGCGGCGCGCGCGGTCACAGCGCGGGGGCGAGGGTGATGGAGCGTGAGCCGTTTTCGCCGCGCCCTGCGAGTGCATCGATGGGCGGCCCGCTCTCCCGGCGCGACCGCATCGCCGCCGCCCGCACCACGCAGGCATTGGCGCCACGTCGGGATTCACCTGTCTTTCGAAGGGATATCGATCATGAAACTCAAGTCGTTCGCGACACTCTCGCTGTCGGCCTCGCTGCCGGCGCTGGCCTTGCTGGCCGCGTCGCTTCCCGCCGCGGCCGGCTCGGTGACGGTGTCGCCGGCCGGTTCGACCACGCTGGCCGGCGATGCCACCATCACCGTGATGGGCCTGGACGGCCGGCTCGAGCGCCAGGTGCGCTGCGCGCTGAGCCTGAGCATCGCGCTCGCCGGCAACGGCGCTTTCAGCGTCGGCGCGATGGAGTTTTCGCCGCAGTGCCAAGACCAGACCGGCACGCCGTTCAGCGCGGTCGCGCAGAACCTGCCGCAATGGCGTGGCACCACGTCGGCCTACGACGCCCGTTCGGCGCAGTCGGCGCTGACCAATCCGTGGATCGTGCTGATGGAGGACAGCGGCCTGGGGCCGCCGTACTACGCCGAGTGCCGCGGTCCCTCGTTGAAGGGTTTGTACTGGGTCGGCCTCGCCGGCGGTCCGCCGACGCCGGCCACGCGCCTGTACACGCCGGGCAACCAGTCGATCGGCGCGACCTCGAGCGGGCGCAAGTGCTACATCGACCTGGACCTGCGGCCGGCGTCTTACCAGTATTTCAACTACCGGCCCTGAGCCGCGCGCCCGCCGCACGCGCGGCGGGCGCATTCCTCAGTGCGCGGCGAGCCAGACGGGCCACCACAGGATCAGGCCTTCGCCGGCCTGCCATGGCTTGCGGGCCAGAACCCCATTGCGCAGATGCACCAGCGTCCAGCCTGCATGGGGCATGGGAAAGCTGTGCGTTCCGCCGCCTTCGACCGAGACCGTCGCCTGGCGTCCGTCGAAGACCAGGACGAACCGCGACAGCGACGGCTTCGGCGAGAGATCGGCGACGGCAAGGGCCTGGGTTTCGCCCAAATCGTCGGATGGACCGGCCAGCGACCAGTCCGGTCGCCCGGGCGCGTACAACTGCGCGAGTACCCGGGTCGGCCCGGCCCCTGCGTCCTTGCTGTCGTCGCTTCGCCACAGGCTGAGGACGAGCAAGCGCAACTCGCCGGTCTTGCTCGACTCGAACGTCCATTCGATCAGGGCCTCGCCATCGACGAAGTTCTGCGGCCCCACATCCACCTCCAGACGGACCGGAGCGGCCGTTGTAGCGGGCGGCCGGCGCAACGTGTCCCATTGCAGATCGTGCAGGCGCAAGCCGCCGGCGGGATCGAGCGGACTGGGGCGGTCGCGGAGCAGATCGACCTGGCAGCGGCCGCCGGCATAGTCGTCGCCGGACCGGGTCAGCAACGGGACCTCGACGATGCCGTCGCAGAAGTCGTTGCCGCCCGCGGCGACGGCTGGGAGGGCGGGGCCGGCGCAAAGCAGGCCGGCGAGGGCGAGGGAAGACAGACGATGCATGCGACCTCCTTGTTGAGCAGACCGCGCAGCGGGCACGATGCCCGGATGCGCTGGCGTCGGGGGATATGCGCGCCGTTACCGGCGAGCAGGGTTGGCGGCGAAGCGGCCCCGCCGCCGGCGCGAGCGGGCGCCGGCGGCGAATCAGTCTGCCATCGGCGGCGCATGCCATCCGCGGGGATCCGCGGCGCTTGCGGCGCCGATGCCGGATACTCGCGATCCAGCCCCGAAACGGCTCACGCTCGTGGCTGAATGCGCCCATTCGTGCCCGTACGGCGCCGGGATTTCAGCATCGGCGCGGCAGCGCCTAAAATGCGTGGCCCCAGCCGACGAGATTCGACATTGATCATCCATCCCAAGGTCCGCGGTTTCATCTGCATCACCACCCACCCCGTGGGCTGCGAGCTCAACGTGCGCGACCAGATCGCCGTCGCCCGCGCGCACGGCGTGCGCAAGGACGGCCCGAAGAAGGTGTTGGTGATCGGCGCGTCCAGCGGCTACGGGCTAGCCGCGCGCATCGGCGCCGCGTTCGGCTTCGGCGCCGATACGCTGGGCGTGTTCTTCGAGAAGCCCGGCAGCGAGAAGAAGCCCGGCACCGCCGGCTGGTACAACGCCGCCGCGTTCGACAAGTTCGCCAAGGCCGAGGGACTGTACGCGCGCTCGATCAACGGCGACGCGTTCTCCGACGAGGTCCGCGCTAAGGCGATCGAGCTGATCAAGAACGAGATGGGCGGGCAGGTCGACCTGGTGATCTATTCGCTGGCGTCGCCGGTGCGCAAGCTGCCGTCGACCGGCGAGGTCAAGCGCTCGGCGCTCAAGCCGATCGGCGCGGCGTACACCTCCTCGGCGATCGACACCAACAAGGACCAGATCGTGCAGGCCACGATCGAGCCGGCCACCGAGCAGGAGATCGAGGACACGGTCACGGTGATGGGCGGCCAGGACTGGGAGCTGTGGATCGACGCGCTCGAGCGCGCCGACGCGTTGGCTCCGGGCGCGCGCACCGTCGCCTTCAGTTACATCGGCACCGAAATCACCTGGCCGATCTACTGGCACGGCGCGCTGGGCCGGGCCAAGGCCGACCTCGACGCGACCGCGCTGCGCCTGGACGCGCGCCTGCGCGCGCACGGCGGCGGCACGGCCAACGTGGCGGTGCTCAAGTCGGTGGTGACCCAGGCCAGCTCGGCGATCCCGGTGCTGCCGCTGTACATCTCGCTGGTGTTCAAGGTGATGAAGGAAAAGGGCCTGCACGAAGGCCCGATCGAACAGCTCGACCGCATGTACCGCGAGCGCATGTACCGCCAGGACGGCCAGCCCGCGCAGACCGACGAGCAAGGCCGCCTGCGCCTGGACGACTGGGAACTGCGCGAGGACGTGCAGGCGCAATGCAGCGCGCTGTGGCCGCAGGTGACCAGCGAAAACCTATTCGCGCTCAGCGACTATGCCGGCTACAAGCACGAGTTCCTGAAGCTGTTCGGCTTCGACCGCGACGACGTCGACTACGACGCCGACGTCGACCCGGACGTGAAGTTCGATTGCATCGAAATGTGATCGCGAAAGGCCGGCGCAAGCCGGCCTTTTCGTTTCCAGCCGCCGCGGAAATCCGGGCGCCCCCTGTAGGAGCGGCGCGAGCCGCGACCATGAAACCTCGCTTGCGTCGTCAGCGCGATGTCGCGGCTCGCGCCGCTCCTGCAGTCGGGAATCCGGTTTACGAATCCGCGGCCACCGCCAGTGGCGCCACGGCGGCGCGGCGCGCGCGCAGCCGCTCGGTCAGGCGCTTGCCGGCGCGGATGCCGGGCTCTTCGATCCAGCGGTAGCTCAGCAGCGAGCCCGCGCACAGCGCCAGCGCGCAGCCGATGTTGACGATCCAGAACGGCAGCGTGCCGCTGAGCGCGTAGGCCTTCACCCCGGGAATCGCGAACACCGCCACCAGCGCCAGCCCCTGCGCCAGGTAGATGCTGTAGCTCATCGCGCTGAGCCGGCGCGAAGCCGGCCACGACAGCGCGCCGAACAGGTCGTTGCCCGAGCACAGCACGAACAGGAACGTGCCCAGCAGCGGGCAGAACGCCAGCAACTGCAGCATGCCGACATCGCGCGCGCCCAGCATCGCCGCGAACGCCAGCGCGATCGCCAGCAGCGCCAGCGCGCCCCAGCGCGCCTCGTGCAGGCGCACGCGTTCGCCGATGCGTTCGTGCAGCAGCGAGGCGACCAGCATGCCGGTGGCGAGCGTCGCGATCAGCTCGGCCAGCACCGCCAGCAACAGCGCCGGCCGCGGCTTGACCCCGGGCACGAAGCCGCCGTTCCAGGTGCCGGCGAGGATGACCAGCAGACAGGCCGCGACCACGCCGGCGCTGAACGCCAGGTGCCGTCCGCGCCGCACGAACAACGCCCACAGCGGCAGCGAGAAATAGAACAGCCACTCGAACAGCAAGGTCCAGGTGACGCCAGCGAGGATGGTGCCGGTGTCGGCGTAGCCGTTGATCGCCGGCGGCGGCGGCAGGATGCCCAGCGCCAGCCACGCCAGCGCCTGGCCGATCACCTGCAGCGGCGGCTGCCGCCATTGGAAGCCGGTGCGGTAGGCGACGATGGCGATCATCGTCGCCACCACCGCCACGTACATGGGCCCCAGCCGGAACACGCGGCCGATGTAGAGCGCCTTCCAGTCGGGCCGGCCGCCGGCCTTGAGCAGCTTGTTCCAGAACAGGAAGCCGGTGAGCATGAAGAACAGCGCCACCGAGATCACCGCGGCGACGTTGTAGAAGCGCGCGGACGATGGCTTCCACACGCCGCTGAGCAGATAGTCGTAGTGCACGACCGCGTGCACCGCGAACACGCCCAGTGCCAGGAAGCCGCGCAAGCCGTCGAGGGTGTCGGTGCGCCGGCCGCTGCCGCCGCCGGCGTCGGCGCCGCGGAACGCGGGCAGCGCGGCCAGCCCCAGGCAGGCCAGCAGGATCGCGAAATACGGCCATACCGTGTGGATATCGACCATAACGCTGCGCGCCGCGGGAGTGGGGTGGCAGCAGGCTAGCGGCCCGGCCGCGCGGCTTCTGCCGTCGGGATCACGCTTCCCGGGCGACGCCGGCGGGCAAACGTGGACTGGGTTGGCTTTCCGGTTTTTTCCGCACGTCGCAGCCGGGACGGGCGGCCCCGGTCCGAGCGCCGCGGATACGACGAAGGCCGGCTTGCGCCGGCCTTCGTGGACGTTGCTCTGGCCGCGCCGCGGTCAGAAGTTGAACAGATAGCTGAACTTCATGAAAAGCTGCTTGCCCGTATGCATGTCCAGCCCGCGCGTGGGCACGACGATGTTCGGGTTCTCGTTGATGCGCAGGTTCTCCTGCTGGTCGGTGTAGCCCAGGTAGAACGCGGTACCCGGGTTGGGCGAATAGCTCACCAGCAGGTCGGTGACCAGCTTCTTGCCGCGCGGGATCGCGAACAGGTTCTGGTTGGAGTCCAGCGCGCGGTAGTCGAAGATCACGTGCGCGGCCCAGAAGCGGCTGAACTGGTACTTGATCTTGGTGCGCGACTGGGTGGTGCTGAATACCCGCGAATCCGAATCCTGGCCGGCCAGCGAATGCTGGGTGCGCAGTTCGTCCCAGATGAAGGACTGGTCGATGCGCAGCTGCGCGAACGGGCTGATGGTCAGTTTGATGATCGCCAGGCGCTGGTCGCCCATGAACGGCTCCAGCCCGGCCGCAGGCGTGTAGTTGATCTTGTCGCGCACGGTGATCTTCGCTTCGGCGGTCAGCCACCTCCACCACTCGGTGCTGGCGCCGATGGTGAAGCCGCTCATGTAGAAGTCCTTGCCGGCGAAGGTCTCGTAGTTGCGGATCAGGTTGCCTTCGAACTTGGTCTGCAGCAGGCCGTTGACCACGAAGCCCGGCTCGACGCTCCAGTCCTGCACGTCGTTGCCCTGGTCGACGGTGTACTGCGCCGTCAGGGTCGGGCCCATGCTGATCAGCCACGGCGCCTCGGGGAACTGCTTGAGGTAGGACGACTTCTGGTAGAGCTGGCGGATGTCCACGCGCGGCAGGTAGGCCAGTTCGGCCTCGAAGTCCTTGCTGGCGTCGAAGTACTGGCCGTCGAAGTTGAAGTTGCGGCCGCCGCGGATCGCCTGCAGGAAGAACAGGCGGCCGTCGCGCTTGTAGCCTTCGGCTTCCTCGGAGTTGCTGTGCGCGGCCTGGGCGTTGAGGCTCCAGCTGTCGTTGAGCTTCATGCGCGAATCGACGCTGAAGACGCGGTTGTACTGGTCGCCGACGCTGCGGTCGGACAGGAACACGCCGAGGTTGGACTGCTGGCCGATGTCGCGCTGGACGCGGGCGATGCCGATCTTGCCGGTCTTGCCGGCGTCGTCGCCGCCGACGGTCGCGCCGGCGTACTCGTCGTCCATCAGCAGGCCGCCGACGGCCCAGCGGCCGAGCCGGCCGGACACGCGCGCGCCGTACTGCGGGTTGACGATGCGGCGCGAGTAGAACATCGACACCGGCGAGGTGAAGATGCCGCTGTTCTCCAGGAAGAACGGTCGCTTCTCCAGGATGTTCTGCTCGTAGCGCTCGTTGACGATGACCTGCGGCTCGTCGGTCTCGACCTCGCCGAAGTCGGGATTGACGGTCAGGTCGACCGCGATCGAATCCTTGATCACGAACTTGGCGTCCACGCCGAGCTCGCTGCGGCGGTGGCCGCGCATGTCCGGGCGGCCGGCCGAGTCGACGCCCAGGGTCTGCGCGTCGCGGTAGGTCATGTGCGGAATGACCTGGATGTTGCGGCCCGGACGCAGGTCGTCGTCGATGCGCGCGGTGGCGAACTGGGCGACGAAGCCCTCCTTGCGCTCGGTGATGTAGGGCCAGTACACGAACTCGTTGGTGCGCGGGACGATGCGGTTGACGGCGATGCCCCAGTCCTGCTTGGAGCCGCGTTCGAAGCGCAGGCTCTTGAACGGGATCTGCATCATCGTGACGTAGCCGTCGTCGGTGATCTGGCCGTCGGAGACCCACTGGGTGTCGAAGTTGAAGTCGTAGCCCGGGCCTTCGGTGTAGCGGCTGTCCATCTGCGCGCCGTAGGGGTTCACCGTGAACACGAACGCGCGCTGCTTGTCGTGGTAGGTGTCGAGCATCAGCTGCACGCCGTCGTCGCCGAACACCGCGTCGCGGCGGGCGATGCGCGCGCGCACCTGCTTGGGATCGTCCTTGCATACGAACACCACGTACAGGTTGTGGTCGTCGTACGACAGGTAGGCGCGGGTCTCCAGGGTCGAGGGCACGCCGTCGCCGGGTTTGTTCTGGCGGAAGTCCTTGACCTCCGCGCCCGCATTGGCGGGGATCTTGCCGATGTAGTCCTCGAGCCGCGGCGCATGCTCGGTGCGCGGAATGTCGAGAACGTCTTGAGCGTGGGAGCAGAACGAAGCGCTCAACAGCCCCAGCATCGCCAACCACAGAGATTTACGCCGCATCGCTAACCACCTTCGTATTGAGAAAAAAGGATTCCTTTCCGGCGGCCGCGGCGGCTGCCGAATCGTCGTTGCTCCAAGAACTCTTGCCGTGGCCCGCGCCTGCGCGCAGCGCGTGCGGCTTGCGCAGCACCGCCCACACGCACAGCCCCAGCGCCACCGCCTGGATCGCGCTGGCCAGCAGGATCCGCGCGTGCAGTTCCGGCAGTTCCACCCCGCCGACCGGCATCACCGCCGTGCACGCCAGCCAGCCCAGCGCCAGCAGGGCCAGGTTGCGCGCCGACGGCAGCGCGGCCGCGGCGATCAGGCTCCACAGCCACATCGGCGCGATCAGGCCGCTGTGGTCGGGCAGGAACGGGCTGCGCATGGTCGCCAGGCCCAGCACCGCCACCCACACCGCGGCGCGTTCCAGCCGCGTCATCGAGGCGTTGCGCGCGGCCGCGACCAGCGTCAGCGCGATCGCCAACGCGGTCCACACCCACGACACCGTCCCCATCACCGCGCGGGTCATGCCGTCCAGGCCCAGCGCCTTGGCCTTGAGCACCGCGCCGGGCACCGACTGGTTGAGCGCGCTGACCCACTCCAGCCCGGGGATTTCCAGGAACGCCCAGGCGTCGCCGCTGGCGATGCGCGGCGCCTGGTAATGCAGGAAGGCCTCGAACGGCGCCTTGCCGAACCAGGCCAGCGCCACCAGGCTGTAGAAGACCGAGAACGCGAAGGTCCAGATCGCCGCGCGCCAGCGCTTGGTCGCCAGCAGGTAGATGCCGAGCAGGCCCGGGAACAGCTTGAAGATCGCGAAGCCGAGCATGGCCCCGCCGGCGACGTTGCGGCCGCGTTCGAACTGGATCATCGCCAGCACCGACAGCGAGATCGCGGCGAGCTGGAAATTGCCGACCTGCAGAGTCACCACGATCGGGCTGGACACCATCACCAGCGGCATCAGCAGCCAGGCGCGGCGGCCCGCGCCCTGGCCGATGTAGGCCGCCAGCGCCCACAGCCCGGCCAGCACGATCGCCGCCTCCACGCCGAACCAGGCCGCGCGCAGGCTGTAGAAGTCGCCGCCGAGCAGCAGGCCGAGTTCCGGCAGCAGCACGAACTGCGGCAGGTACATGAACTCGTCGAGCTTGAAGTGATCGACCGAGCCGGTGTACAGCGCCACGTCGTAGAGATTGGCCGCGCCCTCGCGCGCCAGTTCCGCCGCCTGCCAATAGGCCGAGTAGCAGCTGTGGCCGATGTAGAACGGATCGAACCAGAACGCGGAGAACTGCGACTGGCTGGCGTCGGCCATGTACAAGGCGACGCCGAGCAGGCGGGCGATGGCGAGCAGCGCGGCGAGCGCCAGCAGCGCGAACGCCAGGCCGTGGCCGCGGCGGCGGCCGTCCCACTGCGCCGGCAGGCGCCGCGCCAGCGGATGCCACAGCAGCGCCAGCGGCAACGCCGCCAACGCCAGCGACAGCGCGAACGGCAGGCCGCCGGCGCGCGCGCCCAGGCCGACGCCGGCGACGACGGTGGCCAGCATCGGCCAGACCAGGCCCAGCGCCAGCGCCGCGGCGAGCGCGCGCTCGGCCGAGAGTTTCGTGGACGGTGTTGCAGTATTCGCGTTCATCGCGGTGCGCGCTCCTTGCGCGGCACGATGCGCGCGGCGGTGTCCTGGTTCATTGCGTTCTCCCCCTGCTTGGATGGGCGCGCCGCTCAGCGCGCGTGCGCGCCGGCGAACTGGCTCACTCCGTCGACCTTCCCCGAGAAGAAGAACTGGTGCAGTTCGGTGAAATCGTCGAATTCCACGTCGCAGCCGGCGTCGCGGCCTTCATGGTTGCGGTCCACCCGCAGCAGCGTGCTGATCCCGAACGGGCGCGCGCCGGCGATGTCGTTGACCGGATGGTCGCCGATCATCCAGATCCGCGCCGGGTCGATGCCGAGCTTGTCGATGGCGAGCCGGAACGGCGCTTCCTGCGGCTTGTCGGCGCCGGCCTCCTCGGACGTGACCACGTAGTCGAAGCAGTCGTCCAGGCCGAAGTAGATGATCTTGCGGAACTGGATCTGCGAGGTCAGGTCGGTGATGATCGCCGTGCCGATGCCGCTGCTGCGCAGCGCCTGCAGGAACTCGCGCACGCCCGGGAACAGCTCGCAGTGCGAGAGGAAGGTGCGCCAGTAGGTCTGCTCCAGGTCGAGCGTGATCACCAGCTGGGTCTTGCGCCCGAGGATCTCGATGCCGCGCTGGAAGTACAGCAGCCGGCTGTGCGAACTGGCGGTCTTGCCGAGCTGGCGCTTGACGTCCTCTCTCGCGCGCGCGAACGCGCCGCTGACCTCGTCCGCGGCGACGCCGAGCAGCTTGGCCGCCTTGCGTTCGGCCGCCGCCAGCGCCTGGCTGTGCGGCCGGTCGTAGGCGTACAAGGTGTTGTCGGTGTCGAAAATGATCGCCTGCGGCGCGCGCAGGACCTTGTCGTTGTTGTGGATTCTCAGCGTCATCGGATGCGGCTCTTCAACGATTCTTCGATCTGGATCAGCACGAGCAACTGCATGATTCCGCTCATGCCCCCTTCCCACTGCGGGCGGATGTCGAGCATCTCCTCCAGCCCGGGCACCAGCGTGTGCGCGGCCATGGCGATGTCGTCGGCGTCGACTTCCCCCTCGATGCTCATTTCCACCTCGCTGCCGTCCTCGCTGGACTGCACGTCCAGGTGCAGGCCGCAGATGCCGATCAGGATCCGCGCCAGGCGTTCGTGCGAGGTGCCGTTGCGGATCAGCGCGACCAGCTTCAGCCGCACGTGCTCGAGCGCGTCGCCGGTCTCCAGCTGGCGCGCGTTGACCGGCTCCAGCCGCAGCACCAGCCGCGCCAGACCGCGCTGCGGATGGATGTGCAGGCGCGAGTCGGCCATGCGCTTCTCGATCGAGGCCAGCACGGTGGCCAACGGGTGGCCGCGCTGGTGCACGTCGCGCTCGATCTTCCAGGCCCGGCGCAAGCGCTCGTCGAGGTCGAGGAACACCGACACGTCGAAGCGCTCGCGCAGTCCGCGCATGTGCAGCGCGTGCAGGCCCGAGGCGATCACCACGTCGTTCTTGTCGATCCGGGTCGGCGCGGTGAAGCGGCCGGCGCCGTGGTCGTAGTGGCGGCACAGGATCGGCTTGCCGTCCATCAGCGCCAGCACGTCGTTGTTGAAGCGTTGCAGGTCGTTGGCGCGCGGATTGAGATGGGTCAGGCCCTTCCACATCGGCGCGTAGCGGTCCCAGACGTGGTAGTCGTCGCCGGAGACGTGCACCACCGAGTGCTCGCCGAAGATTCCGGCGAGCGCGCGGCTGAGGGTGTCCTTGCCCGAGCCCGAATCGCCGGCGATGCCGAGCGTGACCGGCTTCTGCGCGATGCGGTAGTAGTCGTTGCGCGCGACCCGCTCGCGCAGCATCTGCACCAGCAGCACCAGCCCGGCGGCGACGATCAGGGTGTAGGCCAGCGAATGCAGATGCGGGCTCAGCGCGCCGCCGAGTTCGGCCAGGCGCGCGGCCGGGTCGAGTCCGGTCCAAGGCAGCGAAGCGCCGCTGGAATAGACCAGGTGCATGGCGATCAACAGGGCCGAGAACACTCCGGTCAGCACCCGTGCGCCGCGATCGCTGTGCAACTGATGGGCGACCAAGAACGGCACCAGCCACAGGTACCAGCCCGGCGGCGCGGGCGTAGCCAGCACCACCAGGAAGAACGCCAGCCCGGTCGCGGCGACCAGCAGCTCGAAGCTGATCCGGCGCAGCCGCCACAGGCCGTAGACCGCCAGCAGGTACAGCAACGGGGTCAGGTAGACGCGCAAGTCGTGGCCCAGCGGCAGGGCGAGATCGAACAGGCGCAGCGATTCGGGCGTGCCGAACACCATGCGCACGAAGCCCGGCGAGGCCAGCCACGGCGCCAGCGACAGCAACGCGGTGATCGCGAAGCCCTGTGCGAACGGCCGCAGCAGCCCGCGCAGGCGCTTGTTGCGCCACAGGTAAATCGCCAGCACCGGCGCCGCCAGCAACATGCTGAACTTGGCGGCGAACGCCAGCCCCAGGGCGACGCCGCCGCGCTGCACCCGGTATTCGCGCAGGCACAGCAGCGCCCACAGCAGCAACGCCACCGGCACGATGTCGGTCTGGCCGTTCCAGTAGGTCACGTACAACGCGATCGGCGACCACCAGTACAGCCACAGCAGCATGCGCGGACGCTGCGGCCACAGCCGCAGCAGCAGGTACAAGGTGGCGATGTCGAAACCGAGCAGGCCCAGGCGGAAGCCGATGCCGGTCAGTTCCGGAATCCCCGCCAGCGTCGCCGCGAGCAAGCCCAGCGCGGTGCCGGGCAGGTGCGCGATCAGCATCGCCGGGCCGTAGGGATAGGCCATCGGGTCGCCGCCGGCGGCGAGGAACGCCGACCACGGGTCCAGCGCCGGATGGGCGACGGCGTGGGCGACGAACGGCACGAACCACTGCTGCTGGATCTGCGGCGCCAGCAGCACCGCCAGCGCCAGCTTCAACAGCAGGCCGAACCGGAACACCGGGTCGCGCCAGATCCTGTTCGCCCAGATCTTGTCGGTCCCAACCCGGTCCGCGCTCATCGCCACAGCTCCGGTTCCTTGGTGCACACCGCTTCGGCGACGATGCCCTCGCGCGCCAGCAGCGCGCGCAGGGCCGGGATTCCGCTGCCGGCATCGCGGCCCTGCAGCTCGGGCGAGACCAGGCACAGCTTGAATCCGGCGTCCCGCAGCCGGCGCGCCTGCGCGGCGTCGAGCGGGAAGCGGGTGAAGCAGTCGACCCACACCCACTGGATGCGCCCGGCCAGGCTCAGCGCGGTGTCGATGGATTCGAACTCCGACACCCGCACCGCGCAGCGCGATTCGCCGCGGTGGGCGGTGCGCACCAGGAACGGGAAGGACTGGTCGAGGAAGAAATAGTCCTCGATGCCGCGTTCGCGCATCAGCGCGATCAGGCGGTCCTCCAGGCCTTCTTCCTTGACGTTGAGGATCAAGGTTCGATGACGGAAGCCGGTCAGCCAATCCTCGAAGCGCTCGCCGTCGGCGAAGGCGTCGTGGTGGATGATCAACTCCTCGCCGCGGCTGCGCAGGTCGAGCTCGATGCCCAGGTCCGCGGGCGTGGCCTGCAGTTCGGCCAGGGTGTTGCGGCGATGGCGGATCACGATCATGCCGGGCGTCCTCGCAGTTCGCGGCGCAGGCGCAGGCTGAAGTCGACGGTGCGCTTGATGAAGCGCAGCTTGGCCCGCCAGTTCACGTTCCAATGCGAGTGGCCGTGCGCGCGTTCGCCGAAACGCACCGGAAAGCGCTGCACGCGCAGGCCTTGATGCAGCGCCTGGTGATAGGCGTACAGGTCCAGGGCGAAATCCTGCGGCGGCTCGTGCCAGGTCTCGAAGAAAGCGCGCGGGAACAGGGTCGGCTGGGCATTGATGTCCCACATGCGCCGGCCCAGCAGCACCGTTTCGAACGCCGACATGCCGACGGTGAAGGCGACGTCGCCGAGCGGGCGGCCGTGGCGGCGGCCCTTGACGAACAGGCGCCGCGGATCGGCGTCGGCGTCGAACAGCTGCAGCCCGCGCAGCGCGTCGAACGGGTCGGTCTGCATGTCGGCGTGGGTCCAGCCGATCACCTCGCCGCGCGCCGCGCGCAGGCCGGCGAGGATGCCGTGGCCGTAGCCCCGATTGACTTCGACCCGCACGCTGCGGATGCGCGACTGGCCTTCGAGCAGGCGCGCCAGCACCGCCGGGCTGTCGTCGCTGGAACCGTTGTCGACCAGCACCGCCTCGACCCGCTCGTCGCGGAAGGTCTCGCGCAGGCGCGCCACCAGCAGCGGCAGGTTGGCCGCTTCGTTGTAGCAAGGAATCACCAGCGACAGGGTGGTGCGCGCGCCGGCGCTGTCGCCCGCAGCCGCACCCGCGTGCGGCGCCGCGGCCGGCGCGGCGTCGGAGCCGAATACGAACAGCTTCAGTCCGATGAAATTCATCGCCGCCGATACCCCGGTGGCGGCGACGAAGGCCAGCGCCAGCGCGATCTCGCCGCGGCCAAGCACCGCCAGCGCCAGCGCGTTCACCGCCACGTTGGCCGCCAGCGCGACCGCGTAGACGGCGAGGAAGCCGAGCAGTTCCCGCGGGTGCCAGCGCGCGCCGACCCGGAAGGTGAAGGCGCGGTTGGCGAAGTAGCCGAACGCCGCACCGGCGACGTAACCCGCGGTCTTGGCCGGATGCACGTCCAGCGCCAGCCACAACAGGCCGCGATAGACCGCGAAGTCGATCGCCACCGCGGTGAAGCCGACCAGCAGGAAACGCGCGAGTTCGCCGCGCAGGCGCGAGGACGCGGCGGGCGCGGGCAGGGCGTTCACCATGTCGCGCGCTCCGGTTGGCGCATGCGGTAGCGCTGCTCCAGCGCCGCGCGCGCCGGTTCGGCCACGCGCGGATCGCGTTCGAGCCGGTACGGATGCGCCGGCCACTTGTGGAAGCACGACTGCCAGTATTCGTAGGTGCGCAGGTCGTCCGGCGTGCCCCAGCAAAGATAGTGCGAGACCTCGAAGGTCTTGCAGCGCAGGCCCAGCGCCAGCGCGTCGTTGATGCAGGTATCGACGTAGAACTCGCCGTTGACCCGGCCGTCGCGCGCGATCATCGCCTGCGCGGCGGCGACGAAGTCCGCGGCGCGGCGGAAAGTGAAGGTGCCGAGCACGATCGGGTCGTTGGCCGGGTCGGCCAGCGGCTGCTTGACCGAGACTGCGCGCACCGCGCCGTCGTTCTCGTCGACCCAGCCGTAGTGCTGCGGACGTCGTGCCGCGCCGGGATAGCCGCGCGCCGTCCACACCAGCACGTCGGCCGAATCGTCGGCCAGCGCGAGCGCCAGCGCGTCGGCGTCGAACACCGCGCCGTTGTCGCAGGCGCCGATGGTCAGCGGCTGTTCGAGATCGATCCCGTCCAGGCCGAGCAGGCAGGTACGCGCCTGGCCGTCGGTGACCCGCTCCAGATCGACCTGGGCGCTGCCGGGGAAGCGTTCGCTCAGCGCCGCGCCGATGCGCTCGCGCCCGGGGATGTCGCGGCGCTGCACGAACACGCGTTGCGCCGGTTGCGGCAGGTCCCGCGCGGCTTGCACCACCATCGCCTCGCCGGAGACTTCGATCAGCGGCTTGGGATCGGCGTAGCCCTCGGCGGCGAAGCGCGAACCCAGCCCGGCCATCGGCACCATCACCGCGCCGCGCTGGGCCGGCGGCGGCAGCGCGCGCGCGGGATCGGCGATGCGGCGGAACGCGTCGGACCAGTAGCGGTATTCCTCCAGGTCCTGCGGCGTGCCCCACTGCATGAAGTGGTTGAGTTCGTACACCGCGATGCGGCGGCCGTCCTCGAGCAAGGGCTTGTAGGCCAGGCTGACGTAGCGTTCGCCGCCCAACTCCAGGTCCGGCCGCGCCATGGTCCGCTCGAACGCATCGCGCATCAGCGCGCCGGAGGCGAAGTAGTAGCTGCCGCTGGAGGCGTACTCGCCGCGCGGTTGGTCGGTGTAGGGCTTCTTTTCCTGGATGTCGAGCACGCGCCCGCGCTCGCTGCGCACGTAGGCGTAGTTGGTCGAGCCCATCATGTGCGGGTGGAAGCCGGTATAGCAGGGGATCGCGCCGTCGCAACCGCTTTCGAGCACCGCGCGCTTGAAGTCGGCGTAGTCCCAGCTGCAGGCGAAGTCGCAGTAGTTCACCAGCGTCGGCGCATCCGGATCGAGGTAGTCGATCGCCTGCAGCACCGCGTTGACCGGGCCCAGCTTGTGCGGCGCGATCGCGACCACGCGCCCGCTCGGGCAGTACTGCGCGAGCAGATCGGCCATGCGGTAGGACGGTTCTTCCAGGTGATCGCGGTTGCAGACGAACACGAACTCGGTTTCGCCCGGGAACATGTCGACCACGTGGGCGACGATGGGCTTGCCCTCGACTTCGATCAACGGCTTGGGCACGCGGTATCCGGCGCGCCTGAAGCGCTCTCCGAAGCCCGACATGGGAACTACGATCTGCATGGATTCCTTCCGTGGATCAGTTCGCGATGGGTTGGACGCGGCGGTGGATCAGTTCGGTGTCCGCATCAGCGAACGGCGGTACTTCTCGGCTTCCCAATCGATCAGCTCGGCGACGTCGGACTCGCCGAGCTCGGCCAATGCGGCCTCGCCGTCGAGCCGCAGCGCCACCAGCGCCAGGCAATGCAGCATCGCGTGCGCGCCGTCGGACAAGTCCGGCGCGGTCAGCACGCCGGCGCCCGGCACCAGCGCGAAACACGGCGCCGCGCCGCATTCGGCGGCGGTGCGCGCGAGCGCCGCCGACAGGCATTCGCCGTCGTTCACCACCGCCGCGCGCGGCCCCAGGAACACCGCGTGATCCGGATACAGCACGCCGCCGGCGGCGATGCGCAGCGCTTGCGCATCGGTCGCCAGCGCGTGCACCAACTCCAGCGGCGCCGGCGCCCAGTGCAGATCATTGACCTGCGCCAGTCGCTGCGGCTGCGACGATGGCGCGTCGCGTTGGGGAAGACGCAAACGGCGCTCGACCTCGGCCAACAAGGCTTCGGCGCCGGCGCGATCGGCCGCGCCGACCACCAGGCCGTGATTGCCGAGCACCAGTACGTCGGGCGTGCGCGTATTCAGTATTCCGGCCACGACTTGGGTCAGGCGATGACCGGGACGGCGATACGGCACCCACGCCCAATTCAGTCCGTTCAGACGCTGCGCAAGTTGCGTTTGCGCATCGCGACGCACCGCCCAGGCGATGGTGGCGACGCTGTGCACGTGCACCACCAACGCATGCGGCAGCAACGCATGCAGCGACGTCTCGATCGACGGACGCAGCGCCAGCCCTTGGCTCAGCAGGTTCACGCGCGTTTCGCCGTCGTCGTGGCGCAACGCGTCGCGCACCTGCGCCAACGGCAGCGATACGAAAATGTCGCGTTCGTGCGCGTGCGCAAGCCAGGTGCCGGATGCTTTCACCCACAGCGCGTCGCCACGCTTGAGCGAGGTGTTGCCGCCACCGCCCTGCACCAGCGACGGGTCCGCGCCGATACGCGCAGACAGTGCGATTAGATCGTTTAAAAAGTCAGCATTGACCACATCACCCACCCCTGGGCAATGGTTGCCGACCGCACCTGCGGTGCCCCATTCAACTGCCGATCCATGCATTGGGCCCCCCCGGGCCAAAAACTCCTGACGCTCGCAAAAACCCCTATTCCTATCGGGAAATGGAAACGAAACCCTTCACCGCCCGTTCCCCAATCGTGTACCGCTCGTCGGCACTGCTTCGGGTCCCCAGCCTGGCACTGGCGTGCCGGCAACCGAATGTGGTCCGCTTTGCGCCCGAACCCCGTTATGTGCATAGGATATATACGGGGGGCACGACTGACTGCACACCAAGGATGACAGCGACCACCGGTCGCGTGCAACAACATCTCAGGTTCTGCGAAGAGTACGTGCCATTAAAGCGCCGACAGGGTAGGTCGGCTGACGATGTTTCGTCACATGGAAGGTAAAGGGATGAGCGAGATCGATCATCGCATCGCTGGGTTGTCCCCGGCGAAGCGCGAGCTTTTGCGTCAGATCGCGGCGCGCCAGCGCGCTGCGCAGAACCGGATTCAAGCGCGGCCGCGCCCCGAGCGCATCCCGCTGACGTTCGGCCAGCGCCGCTTGTGGTGGCTGGACCGTTTCACTCCCGGCATGACGGCGTACAACTCGCCGGCCGCGCTGTGGTTGCGCGGCGAGTTGAACGTGCCGGCCTTGCGCGAATGCGTGCAGGCGCTGGTCGATCGCCACGAGGCGCTGCGTACCGTGTATCGCACGCACGACGGCGAGCCGCACCAGCACATCCTCGAACAGCTGCAGGCACCGTGGCGCGAGGCGCGCGCGCACGGCGACGATGCCGACGCGCGCAGCGCCGATGCGTTGCGCCTGGCGCGCGAGGACATCCGCGTCTCGTTCGACCTGAGCCGCGACGCGATGCTGCGCGCGCTGTTGATCGAGGCCGAGCCGAAGTCGCATCTGCTGGTGCTGACCTTCCACCACATCGCCATCGACGGCTGGTCGATCAGCAAGCTGCTCGACGAGCTGTACCTGCTCTACAACGCGCGCGTGCGCGGCGAGCAGGCGACGCTGGAAGAACTGCCGCTGCAGATCGCCGACATCGCGCTGTGGCAGGACGAAACCCTCGGCGGCGAAGGCCTGCAGCCGCAGCTGGACTACTGGCGCGAACGGCTGACCGGCGCGGCGACCACGCTCGACCTGCCCGCCGATCGCGCGCGCCCGGCCGCGCAGAGCTTCCGCGGCGCGCTGCATCGCCTGCAGATTCCCGATGCGCTCAACCAGCGCATCGAAGCCTTCGCGCGCGAGCGCAACGCGACGCTGTCGATGGTGTTCCTGGCCGCGTACCAGGCGCTGCTGTCGCGCTACACCGGCCAGGACGACATCACCGTGGCGATGGGCGTGGCCGGGCGCAACCGGGTCGAGCTCGAATCGGTGGTCGGTTTCTTCGTCAACACCCTGGCGATGCGCACCCGCCTGGACGGCGAGCCGAGCTTCGCCGAACTGGTCGAGCGCGTGCGCGAAAGCGTGCTCGGCGCGATGGAGAACGCCGACGCGCCGCTGGACAAGGTGCTGGAAACCCTGCGCCTGCCGCGCTCGCCGAGCCACACGCCGCTGGCGCAGGTGATGTTCTTCTTCCAGAACTACCCGGCCCAGGACGTCGAACTGGAAGGGCTCACGGTCGATCCGCTGCAGCTCGACGAACTGCAGCCCGGCAACGCCCAGGGCGATCTGAGCTTGTTCGTGAGCCAGGACTCGCGCCGCGAGCTCGTGCTGGAGTACAGCACCGACCTGTTCGATGCGGTGCGCATCCAGCGCCTGGCCGCGCACTTGCTGACCCTGCTCGATCACGCCGTCGCCGAACCCGACGCGCGCGTGTCGGCGCTGCGGTTGATGGGCGCGGACGAAACGGCCGAACTGGCGCGGTGGAACGACACCGCGCGCGAACTGCCCGCGCAGCGCACCCTGGCGACGCTGGTGCAGGCGCAGGTGGAGCGCTCGCCCGATGCGATCGCGCTGAGCTTCGGTACGCGCCACATCGCTTATCGCGAACTCGACCGTCGCGCCAACGCGCTCGCGCATCAGCTGCGCGCGGCCGGAGTGAAGGCCGGCGAACTGGTCGGCCTGTACGTCGATCGCACGCCGGAGATGCTGATCGGCCTGCTCGGGATCCTCAAGGCCGGCGGCGGCTACGTGCCGCTGGACCCGACCTATCCCAGCGACCGTCTGGCCTACATGCTGGAGACCTCGGCTTCGCGCGTGCTGGTGACCCAGCGCGAACTCGCGGCGACGCCGCCGGCCGCGGTCGAATCGGTGGTGATCGCCGATGCCGACGCCGTACTCGACGCCAGCGCAGACGCGCCGCCGGCCGATGGTGCCGGCGAGGACGATTTGGCCTATGTGATCTTCACCTCCGGTTCGACCGGAAAGCCCAAGGGCGTGGAGATCCGCAACCGCTCGGCAGTCAACCTGCTGCGCTCGGTCGCGCGCGAACCGGGCCTGGCCGCGGGCCAGACGCTGTGCGCGATCAGCACGCTGTCGTTCGACATCGCCCTGTTCGAATTGGTGCTGCCGCTGACCGTCGGCGCGCACATCGTGCTGGTCGACCGCGACACCGCGCGCGACGGCATCCGCCTGCGCCGGTTGGTCGACGAAGCCCGACTCGACGTCATGCAGGCTACGCCGGCGACCTGGCGCATGCTGCTGGAGGTGGGCTGGCGCGGCAACGACGCGATCAAGATCATCTCCACCGGCGAAGCGCTGCCGCGCGAACTCGCCGACCGCCTGCTGCCGTGCTGCGGCGAGCTGTGGAACCTGTACGGCCCGACCGAGACCACGGTGTATTCGGCGCTGTGCCGGGTGTTGCCGGGCGAAGGCCCGATCTTGGTCGGCAAGCCGGTCGACAACACCCAGATCCACATCGTCGACCGCAACATGCAGCTGCTGCCGGCCGGCGTGCCGGGCGAACTGTTGATCGGCGGCGATGGCCTCGCCGCCGGTTATCGCGGCCGCCCGGACCTGACCGAAGAGAAGTTCATCGCCGATCCGTTCGCGGCCGCGCCGGGCAGCCGCCTGTACCGCACCGGCGACCTCGCGTTCTGGCGCTACGACGGCACGTTGGAAGTCATCGGCCGCATCGATCACCAGATCAAGCTGCGCGGTTTCCGCATCGAGCTGGGCGAGATCGAATCGGTGCTGGCGCAGTTCGCCGGGGTGACCCAGGCGGTGGTGCATTGCCGCGAGGACCGTCCGGGCGACAAGCGCTTGGTCGCCTACGTCACCGCCGACGGCGCCGCGCCCGCGGCGACCGCGCTGCGCGACCACCTGCGCGCGGCGTTGCCGGACTACATGGTGCCCAGCGCGTTCCTCGTGCTCGAACGTTTCCCGCTCACGCCCAACGGCAAGGTCGACCGGCGCGCGTTGCCGGCGCCGGAAGACGTGGCCGGCGGCGAGGATGGCGGCGAAGACGACATCGCGCCGCGCACGCCCGAGGAAGAAACCATGGTCGAGCTGTGGAAGCAGTTGCTCAACGTGCGCCGGGTCGGCGTGCGCGACAACTTCTTCGACCTCGGCGGCCATTCGCTGCTGGCCACGCGCCTGCTGGCGCGCATCGACCAGCACTTCGGCATCGAGCTGCCGCTGCGCGCGATGTTCGAGGCGCCGACCCTGGAACAGCTGGCCGCGCGCGTCGCGGTGGCGCGCGAGCAGATCGACGGCGCCGACCTGGAAGCGCTGTTGGCGAGCCTGGAAAACCTCAGCGACGAAGAAGCCGCGGCCCGCTTGAGCCAGGCCACGGGAGGCGGAGAGCCGTCATGAGCGAGTTGGACGCGCGTTTGGCCGGTTTGTCGCCGGAACGCCGGGCCCTGGTGCTGCGCCAACTGGCGCAGCGCAAGGCCGCCGCGGCGCGGCCCGGCGTGGTGCGGCGCGAGCGTCCCGCGCGCCTGCCGCTGTCGTTCGCGCAGCAGCGCCTGTGGATCCTCGACCAGTTCGAGCCGGGTTCGGCGGTGTACAACGTGCCGCTGTCGCAGTGGATCGACGGCCCGCTGCGGCGCGAGCCGCTGCAGCGCGCGCTCGACGAAGTCGCGCGCCGCCACGAAAGCCTGCGCACGGTCACCCGCAGCGACGCCGACGGCCCGTACCAGCACATCCTGGCGCCGGCGCAGGTGCCGTTGGGCTATGCCGATCTCAGCGACCTGCCGGCCGCCGAGCGCGACGCGCAGGCGATCGAGCTGGCGCGCAAGGAAGCGGCGATCGGTTTCGACCTGAGCCACGGCCCGATCCTGCGCGCGCTGCTGGTGCGCACCGGGCCGCAGCGCCATCTGCTGGTGCTCAACGCCCACCACATCGCCATCGACGGCTGGTCGCTCGGCGTGATCCTGGAAGAGCTGCATGCGCTGTACCAGGCCTTCGACGCCGGTCAGCCCTCGCCGCTGGCGGACCCGCAGCTGCAATACGTCGATTACGCGCTGTGGCAGCGCGACGAGTTCGAGCACGGCACCCTGGCCAAGCAACTGGAGTACTGGAAAGAGCGTCTGTCCGGGCGCCTGCCAGTGCTGGAGCTGCCCGGCGACCGGCCGCGTCCGCCGCGGCAGAGCCCGCACGGCGCGGTGCTGCGCGCGGTGCTGCCGGAAGACGCGTACGAGCGCGTGCGGCAGATGGCGCGGCGCGAGGACGCCACCGCCTTCATGGTGTTGGTGGCGGCGTTCCAGACCCTGCTGATGCGCTACTCCGGGCAGACCGACCAGGTGCTCGGCGTCGGCGTGGCCAACCGCGGCCGGCCCGAGCTGGAGTCGATGGTCGGCTTCTTCGTCAACATGCTGGCGTTGCGCAACGACCTGTCCGGCGATCCCAGCTTCCGCGAACTGCTGGCGCAGGTGAAGGAAACCACCCTGGGCGCGTATTCGAACCAGGACCTGCCGATCGAGCGACTGATCGAAGAGCTCGACCTGGACCGCGCGCAGAGCCACACGCCTTTGTTCCAGTCGATGCTGTTCTTCCAGAACTTCCCCGGCGAGTCGCGCACCGAATCGGGCCTGCGCCTGAACACGGTGGCCTTCGACACGGTCAACCAGGGCACTTCGCGCACCGACTTGTCGCTGTTCGCGGTGGAAGACCGCGGCCAGCTGGTGATGATGTTCGAGTATTCGACCGCGCTGTTCGACGAGGCCACCATCGCCGCGTTCGCCGGCCAGCTGCAGCGCCTGCTCGCGGCGGCGGCCGAAGACCCGGCGCGCACGCTCGGCGAACTCGACATCCTCTCGCCGCTGGAACGCCGGCAACTGCTGCGCGACTGGAACGACACCGCGGCCGACACGCCGGCGTTGCCGCTGCACGGGCTGTTCGAAGCCCAGGCCGCGCGCACGCCCGCGGCGATCGCGGTCGAATCCGGCGATCAGCGGCTGAGCTACGCCGAGCTCGACGCGCAAGCCGAAGCGGTGGCGCGCGCGCTGGCCGCGCGCGGCGTCGGCGCGGGCGATCTGGTCGGCCTGTACCTGGAGCGTTCGCCGGCGATGCTGGCGGCGCTGCTGGGCACGCTCAAGGCCGGCGCGGCGTACGTGCCGATGGACCCGAGCTATCCCGCGCAGCGCCTGGGCTATATGCTCGAGGACGCGTCGATGCGGCTGGTGCTCGGCGACCGCGACCTGATCGCGAATCTGCCCGCAGGGCAGGCCTCGCTGAGCCTCAAGGACGCGCTCGCCGACGCCGGCGCTGCGCGCGCGCCGGTCGCGGTCGGCGCGTGCGATCCGGCCTATGTGATCTTCACTTCCGGCTCGACCGGCCGGCCCAAGGGCGTGCGCGTACCGCACGGCGCGGCGGCCAACTTCCTCGCCTCGATGGCGCGCGAGCCGGGCCTGGGCGAAACCGACGCGCTGTGCGCGGTGACCACGCTGTCGTTCGACATCGCCCTGCTGGAATTGATGCTGCCGCTGAGCGTCGGCGCGCGCGTGGTGCTGGCCGACCGCGACACCGCCGGCGACGCGATGGCGCTGGCGCGCTTGATCGAGCGCTCGCGCAGCACCGTGGTCCAGGCGACCCCGGCGACCTGGCGCATGCTGCTCGACGCCGGCTGGCACGGCCGCGCCGACCTGCGCCTGCTGTGCGGCGGCGAAGCGCTGCCGCGCGAGCTGGCCGACCGCCTGCTGGAGCGTTGCGGCGAATTGTGGAACATGTACGGCCCGACCGAGACCACGGTGTGGTCGACGCTGGAGCGCGTGCGCCGCGACGGCGCGATCTGCATCGGCAAGCCGATCGCCAACACCCGCGTCTACGTGGTCGACCGCGCGCTGCGGCCGCTGCCGGCCGGGGTGCCGGGCGAGCTGCTGATCGGCGGCGACGGCGTCGCCCTAGGCTATCTCGACCGGCCCGAGCTGACCGCCGAGAAGTTCGTGCCCGATCCTTACGCCGCTTCGCCGGACGCGCGCCTGTACCGCACCGGCGACCTCGCGCGTTGGCGCCGCGACGGCCGGCTGGAAGTCATCGGCCGCATCGATCACCAGGTCAAGCTGCGCGGTTTCCGCATCGAGCTGGGCGAGATCGAATCGGTGCTGGCGCAGTTGCCCGGCGTCGGCCAGGCGGTCGTGCATTGCCGCGAGGACCGTCCCGGCGACAAGCGCCTGGTCGCGTATGTCGTCGCCGACGGCGATGCGCCGGCGGCCGGCGCGATGCGCGAACACCTGCGCGCGAGCCTGCCCGACTACATGGTGCCTAGCGCGTTCGCGACGCTCGAGCGTTTCCCGCTCACGCCCAACGGCAAGGTCGACCGCAACGCATTGCCGGCGCCGGACAACGGCGCCGACAGCGAGCGTTACGTCGCCCCCCGCAACGACGACGAGGCGCGGTTGGCGGAGATCTGGGCGCAGACGCTGGGAATCGAGCGGGTCGGCATCGACGACGACTTCTTCGACCTCGGCGGCCATTCGCTGCTGGCGACCCAGTTGCTCAGCCGCATCAACCAGGCCTTCGCCTGCGATGCGCGGCTGCGCACGGTGTTCGAGGCGCCGACCGTGGCCGGCTTCGGCCAGTGGCTGCAGGCGCAGTACGCGCAGATGTTGCACGACGACGACGGGCTGGCCGGGATGCTCGACAACCTGGAAGGCCTCAGCGACGAGGAGATCCAGGCGCTGCTGTCCGAACAGGTCGCGACTGGAACCTGAGCGAGCGGCCGCGGCGGCGCGGGGGCGCCGGCCGCGGCCGAACGTTGCGTTCGCGCAACGCGGGTGGAAACACCGGTTTTTTCGGGAATTGCGTTAACGCAGTGGATGTACCCGGGCCGCCGTCGGGAGCGGCGGCCCGCGAGCGGTTCGCGGCGCTTGGCTGGGGCCAGCGCCTCCTGCAACGGTAGTCAAGGATGAAGCAGCACGCATGAGTTCGTCTCCGCCTCCTTCACAAGGCAACGGTGCGCACGACGCCACCGCCGAGCGCCTGGCGCGGTTGAGCCCGCAGCAGCGCGAGCTGTTGTTGCGGCAACTGGCCGCGCGCAAGAGCGCGGGCGCGGCGGCGCAACCGATCCGGCCGCGCGCGCTCGAACCGGGCGCGCCGCTGCCGCTGTCGGCGGCGCAGCAGCGCATGTGGTTCTTCGAGCGCCTGCAGCCGGGCACCGGCGCGTACCACGTGTACGCGCACCTGCGCCTGCGCGGCGCGCTCGACGCCGGCGCGGTGCAGCGCGCGTTCGCCGCGGTGATCGCGCGCCACGAATCGCTGCGCACCGGCTTCGGCGAAGTCGCCGGCGAGCCGCGCCAGACGGTGGCCGCGCAGGTCGGCTTCGCGGTGCCGACGATCGACCTGAGCGACCTCGACCCGCAGCGCCGCGAGGCCGAGCTGCAGCGCCGCGCCGACGAAGAGACCGTGCGTCCGTTCGACCTGGCCCGGCCGCCGCTGCTGCGCGCGACCCTGGTCCGGCTGGACCGCGACGATCACGCGCTGTTGGTGGTGCTGCACCACATCGTCTCCGACGCCTGGTCGCTGGGCGTGCTGTTCGACGAGTTCAATCGTTTCTATGCCGCCGAGATCGGCGCCGCCGACGTCGCGCTGGCGCCGCCGGCGCTGCAGTTCGGCGATTGCGTGTTGTGGCAGCGCGAGCCCGCGCACGAACAAACCCAGGCGCGGCAGCTGGCGTTCTGGCGCGATGCGCTGGCCGGCACCGGCGGCCTGCTCGATCTGCCCACCGACCGGCCGCGTTCGAGCGCGCCGCTGGGCCGCGGCGCGCGCTACGCGATGTACCTGCCGCCGGAACTGGTGCGCGCCGCCGGCGATTTCGCCAAGGGCGAGAACGCGACCTTGTTCATGCTGTTGCTGGCCGCGTTCCAGACCGTGCTGGCGCGCAACAGCGGCCAGGACGACGTGGTCGTCGGCTCGCCGGTGGCCAACCGCGGCGAGCCGGGCACCGCGCCGCTGATCGGCCTGTTCGTCAACACCCTGCCGTTGCGCGGCGACCTCTCCGGCGAGCCGAGCCTGCGCGAACTGCTGCGCCGCACCCGCGGCCATGTGCTCGACGCGATGAGCCATGCCGACGCGCCGCTGGAGCGGGTGATCGACGAGCTCAAGATCGAGCGCGCGCCCGGGCGCACGCCGCTGTTCCAGACCTTGTTCGTGCTGCAGAACGCGGTCGCCGAACCGCTGCGCCTGCACGGCCTGGACACCCGCGTGTTCGAGTCGCAGGAGATGGCGGCGCGTTTCGAGATCACCCTGACCCTCGGCGCGGCCAGCGACGGCGGCCTGGTCGGCAGCTTCGACTACGACCGCGACCTGTTCGACGCCGACACCATCGTGCGCCTGGAGCAGCAGCTGGAAACCCTGCTGCGCAATGCGCTGGCCGCGCCGGACCGGCCGCTGGCGCAGCTGTCGCTGCTGCCGGCGGCGCAGCGCGCGCAGTTGCTCGCGCTGGGCGACGGCGGCGCGCCCGCGCCGTGCGCGCACAACGATCTGTATTCGCTGTTCGCCGCCCAGGCCGCGCGCACGCCCGACGCGCCGGCGCTGGTCGAGCCCGGCCGCGCGCTGAGCTACCGCGAACTGCTGCATCGCGCCAACGGCCTGGGCCGGCGCCTGCGCGAACTCGGCGCTGGCCGCGAGAGCCGGGTCGCGGTGCTGACCGACCGCTCTATCGAGGCGCTGGTGGCGGTGCTCGGCGTGCTCGCCGCGGGCGCGGCGTATGTGCCGCTGGACCCGGCGCATCCGGACGATCGCCTGCAGTTCCTGCTCGAAGACACCGCGGCCAAGGCGTTGCTGGCGCCGCCGCAGTGGCGCGCGCGCGCGCAGGAGCTCGGCACGGACGTACCGCTGCTCGGCAGCGACGAAACCGCGCCGTCGCCGCAGCGCCCCTGCGACGACATCGCCGCCGACGACGCGGCCTACGTCATCTATACCTCCGGTTCGACCGGCCAGCCCAAGGGCGTGACCGTCGAGCATCGCGGCGCGGTCAACCTGACCCTGGGCTTCATGGCCGGCCACGATTTCGCCGGACAGCGCCTGCTGATGATCCCGCCGTTGGTGTTCGACGCCTCGGTCGGCGACGTGTTCCCGGCGCTGGCCAGCGGTTCGGCGCTGGTGCTGCATCCCAATCCGACCGAGCTCGGCCCGTTCGAGCTGGAAGCGTTCTGCGCCGAGCACCACGTCAGCGCGATCGACGCGCCGGCGGCGCTGTGGCGGCGCTGGAGCGAGGGTTGGGCGGCGCGCAAGCGCGATGGCGCGCTGTTGCCGCAGCTGCGGCTGATGATGATCGGCGGCGAGAGCGTCGGCGTCGAACAGGTGCGCCGTTTCGCCGCGATCACCGACGGTCGGGTGGCGCTGAGCAATCACTACGGGCCGACCGAGACTTCGGTGTGCGCGGCGATGCTGAGCACCCGCGACGGCGCCGAGTTCGCCGCGCGCGAGCTGCCGATCGGGCGGCCGCTGCCGGGCGTGCGCCTGTACGTGGTCGACGCGCACGGCGAACTGGCGCCGCGCGGCGCCGCCGGCGAGCTGTGCATCGGCGGCGCCGGCGTGGCGCGCGGTTATCTCAACCGGCCGGAGCAAAGCGCGGAAGCCTTCCCGCCGGATCCGTTCGCGCCGGGCGGGCGGCTGTACCGCACCGGCGATCTCGCCCGTTGGAACGCCGACGGCACCCTGCAATTCCTCGGCCGCCGCGACCACCAGGTCAAGCTGCGCGGTTTCCGCATCGAGCTGGGCGAAATCGAGAGCGCGCTGGAAGCGCATCCGCAGGTCGAGGCCGCGGCGGTGCTGCTGCGCGAGGATCGTCCCGGCGACAAGCGCCTGGTCGCCTATCTGGTCGCCGACCCAGGCAGCGGCCCGGCGCAGTGGCGCGAACACCTCGCGCGCAGCTTGCCCGAGGCCTTGCTGCCGTCGGCGTATGTGCGGCTCGAGGCCATGCCGCTCAATCGCAACGGCAAGATCGACCGCAAGGCGCTGCCCGAACCGAGCGAGGAACTGCTGGAACAGCGGCCCTTGGTCGAGCCCTCGACCGACACCGAACGCGCGGTGCTGGCGGTGTGGCGCGAGGTGCTGGGCCGCGAGCGGATCAGCGCCGACGACGATTTCTTCGCCATCGGCGGCGATTCGCTGATGACCCTGCCGCTGGTGTTCAAGCTGCATGCCGCGCTCGCCGTGGAGGTGCCGTTGGCGACGGTGTTCGCCGCGCCGACCCTGGCCGCGCTGGCGCGGCGCATCGACGAACTGCGCGCCGGCGGCGGCGAGGACGAGTTCGACCTCGCCGCGCAGGTGCGGCTGAACGACGACATCCATCCGCGCAACGCCGCGTTGCCCGCGGCCTCGCGCGCGCATCCGCGTTCGGTGCTGATCACCGGCGCCACCGGCTTCCTCGGCGCCTACATGGTGCGCGAGCTGCTCGACGTCAGCGACGCCGAGATCCTGTGCCTGGTGCGCGCCGGCAGCGACGAGGACGGGCTCGCGCGCATCCGCAACAACCTGCGCGGCTACGAGCTGTGGCGCGAGGGCGACGAAGCGCGCCTGCGGATCGTGCCGGGCGATCTGGCGCTGCCGCGCCTGGGCCTGGACGAAGCCGCGTTCGATGCGCTGGCGCAGCGCGCCGAGGCGATCTTCCACAACGGCGGCCAGGTCAACTTCCTCGCCCCGTACGAGCACCTGGAAGCGGCCAACGTCGGCGGTACCCGCGAAGTGCTGCGGCTGGCGACCCGCCATCGGGTCAAGCCGGTGCATCTGGTGTCCACGCTCGGCGTCTGCCTGACTGCGTCGAACCTGGACCGCACCGTGCGCGAGTCCGATCCGCCGCCGCGCGCCGACGAACAATACGGCGGTTACAACCAGAGCAAGTGGGTCGGCGAACAGCTGGCGCTGCTGGCGCGCGAACGCGGCCTGCCGGTGGCGATCTACCGCCCGGCGCGCATCACCGGCGACAGCCACACCGGCGCCAGCAACGCCGGCGACTACTTCAACGCCTGGATCAGGGGCTGCGTGCAGCTCGGCCGCGCGCCGCACTTGCCCGACGAAGCCTTCGACATGGCGCCGGTGGATTATGTGGGCCGCGCGATCGTGCGCATCGCCCTCGGCGCGGGCGAGGCCAACGGCACCTTCCACTTCTACAACCGCCGCCGGCTGGCGATTCCCGACGCGGTGCGGGCGATGCGCGAGGCCGGCCTGCAGGTCGAGGAGATCGATTATCCGCAGTGGCGGCGCGAGCTGTTGGCGCAGGCCGCGGTCTCGCGCGAGAACCCGCTGGCGCCGTTCGCCGGCCTGTTCCCCGAGCATCCCAACCCGCGCGAGCCGCAGTTCGATTGCAGCGCCAGCACCCGCGCGGTCGAGCCGCTGGGACTGATCTGCCCGCCGGCCGACACCGCGTTGATGCGGCTGTACCTGCGCTTCCTGCAAGCGCGCGGCGTGCTGCCGGCGCCGGCGGAGGCCGAAGCATGAGCCGCTGGTCGGGACTGCGCGATTTCCTGCTGATCTGGTTCGGCCAGTTGGTCTCCGGCGTGGGTTCGCGCCTGACCACGTTCGCGCTCGGCGTGTGGGTGCTGCAGACCACCGGTTCGACCACGCGCTTCGCCCTGGTGTTCGTGTCGATGGCGGTGCCGGCGCTGCTGATCTCGCCGTTCGCCGGCGCCCTGGTCGACCGCTGGGACCGCCGCCGCACCATGATCGTGTGCGAGGCGATCTCGGCCGCGACCATGCTGGCGCTGGCGGGATTGCTGGCGAGCGGGCATCTGGCGATGTGGCATATCTATGTCGGCGTCGGCGCGGTCGCGTTGTCGAACGCGTTCCTGCAACCAGCGTACGCGGCCAGCATTCCGCTGTTGGCCAGCGCCGACCAGCTGACCCGGGTCAACGGCCTGGTCCAGACCGGTTTCGCCGTGGCCCAGGTCGGCGGGCCGCTGCTGGCCGGCGTGCTGGTCAGCACGATCTCGCTGCAGGGCGTGCTGGTGGTCGATGCGCTGACCTTCGTGATCGGCCTGCTGGCGCTGTGCCTGGCCAAGGTGCCGCGGCTGGCGCGCGATCCGCAGGCGCCGCAACAGGGCCTGTGGCAGGAAGCCTCGACCGGCTTCGCCTACGTGCGCGAGCGGCGCGGGCTGATGGGGCTGCTGATCGTGTTCGGGCTGAGCAACTTCATGTTCGGCATCGCCAGCATCGCGATCACGCCGCTGATCCTGTCGGTCGCCGATCCGGCGCTGCTGGGCGTGCAGATGGCCATCGGCGGCAGCGGCCTGCTGTTCGGCGGATTGTTGATGAGCACCTGGGGCGGGCCGCGCCGGCGCGTGGTCGGCGTGCTCGGCTTCTCGATGCTGGCCGGGCTGTTCCTGGCCGCGCACGGCCTGCGCCCGTCGTTCCCGCTGCTGGTGGTGGCCGGCTTCGCATTCTTCCTCAGCGTGCCGGTGATCAACGCCTGCAACGCGACGCTGTGGCAGAGCAAGGTGCCGGCGGAACTGCAGGGCCGCTGCTTCGCGATCCAGCGCGTGCTGGCCGAATCGGCGATGCCGCTGGCGTTCTGCCTGGCCGGCCCGCTGGCCGAGCACGTGTTCGAGCCGCTGATGGCGGCCGACGGCGCGCTGGCCGGTTCGCTCGGCTTGCTGATCGGGGTCGGGCCGGGGCGCGGGCTGGGGCTGATGTTCCTGGTGCTGGGCGCGGCGATGATGACCATCGCCGCGGTGGCGTGGTCGCGGCGCGCGATCCGCGAGGTCGAGAACGACCTGCCCGACGCACTGGCTGCGCCGGCGGTGGCGCATGCTGACTCCGAGGCGCCCGCCGGCGCCGCCCAGGGAGACGCCCGATGCGCAGTCTGATCCGCGGCCCGGCCGGGCGCACCCTGCGCGAACCGCCGCTTCGCGCTGGATGCCGCGCATCGGCGCGGAGGAGCGAGCGGCGGCGAAGACGACGGAAAACGCCCCCGGATTGCGATCTATCCAGATCGGGGCAGGAAAAAACAAGCCAGGAAAAAACGCCAGGAGCGGGACGATTCCCGATCGCGACGCTTTCGACCGGAAACACACGCAGCCTCGCCGCCACCGGCGAAGCGCACACGGACCGCCGCGCTGAGCGCTGCGTGGGTTCGAACCAAGCCAAGTATGCAGGGATGAAACGGCAATGATTCCAGACAACGATTCCACTCCGGTCATCGAAACCGACCGCCTGATGATGCAGGCGCAGACCGTGGTCGAGACCCCGATCGCCGCGGCCCGCGGCAAGCTGATGCAGGCGTCCACGGTCGAACGCGACCAGCCGGCCGACGCGCCGCTGCCGCGCACGGTGGCGTGGATCCGCAACTTCCTCGCCCGCCCGCATCCGGACGTGGGCCGTCCCGGGCCGGTGTGCCCGTTCACCCCGACCGCGCTGGCGCTGGACACGATCTGGCTGGCCGAGATCCAGGACCGCGACGTCAGCCTCGACCGCATCGTCGAACTGATCAGCGTGTACCGCGACCTGTTCGGCGAGATCGAACCGCGCACCGGTCAGGTGGCGATCAACAAGACCGTGCTGATCGTGTTCCCGCACCTGGGCGACGACGCGGCCGCGTTCGTCGACGAAGTGCAGCAGCAGCTCAAGCCGAGCTTCGTCGACCTCGGGCTGATGCTCGGCGAGTTCCACGCCAGCAACGAGAGCCCCGGCCTGCGCAACCCGGACTTCCGTCCGCTGCGCAGCCCGGTGCCGATGCTGGCGATCCGGCAGATGGTCGAGACCGATCTGCCGTTCCTGCGCCGTTCGCTCGATACCGCGCAGGTGCGCAGCCAGTTCCTGCGCTCGTACCTGCGCCGGCTCGGCGGCACGGTGCGGCGCAACTACTTCGACCAGGCGGTGAAGGCGCTGGTGGAGGCGGAGATCGAACTGCAGGCGCAGTCCGCCGCCGCGGCCAAGCCCACCACCGCCAGCGCCTGAGGCCCCGCGATGACCGAGCAGAACAACGCGGCGGGCCGCGTGGCGATCGTCGGCGGCGGCCTGGCCGGTTCGCTGCTGGCGCTGTCGCTGGCACGCCAGGGCATCGGCGTGGACGTGTACGAGCGCCGCAGCGATCCGCGCGTCGACCAATCCGGCGGCGGGCGTTCGATCAACCTGGGCCTGTCCAAGCGCGGCATCCAGGCATTGAGCGAGGTGGGCCTGCTCGACGAAGTGATGCCGCTGACCGTGGCGATGGCCGGACGGGTGATCCACGCGCCCGACGGCAGCACCCGCTTCCAGCCCTACGGCAAGGACCGCGGCGAGGTCCTGCATTCGATCGACCGCAACGAACTCAACCGCCTGTTGCTCGACCACGCGCAGCGCCATCCGCAGGTGCGCCTGCACTTCGAGCACCGGCTGGCGCGGATCGACAAGGACGCGCGCGAGCTGGAGTTCGAGCACGGCGAACAGCGGGTACGGGTGCAGCCGGCCTGGACCGTTGGCGCCGACGGCGCGTTCTCGCGCGCGCGCCGCGAAATGCAGCGCGGCGAGCGCGCCGACTACCACCAGGAATACCTGGAATGGGGCTACAAGGAACTGAGCCTCGCGGCGCTGCCCGACGGCGGTTCGCGGATCCAGCTGGAAGCGCTGCACGTGTGGCCGCGCGTGCATTGCTTCTTCGTCTCCCATCCCAACCGCGACGGCTCGCACACGCTGACCCTGTTCCTGCCGCACGAAGGCCCGGACAGCTTCGCCACCACGCGCGAGCCGGCGCAGATCCGCGCGCTGTTCGACAAGTACTTCCCCGATCTGGTGCCGCTGTTGCCGACCCTGGTGGACGACTGGAACCGTCATCCGACCGGCTCGCTGATCACCACCCGCACCGCGCCGTGGAGCCTGGACGAGTGGATCGTGCTGGTCGGCGACGCCTGCCACGCGGTGTATCCGTTCTACGGCCAGGGCATGAACTCCGCGTTCGAGGACTGCTCGGCGCTGATGGCCGCGCTCGGACGCCATCCAGGCGACCGCCGCGCCGCGTTCGCCGACTACGAGCGCACGCGCCGGCCGCATACCGACACCTTGGCCGAACTGTCCAAGGCCAACTTCGTCGAGCTCAAGCAGAAGGTGCAGTCGTTCTGGTTCCTGGCGCGCAAGCGCATCGACGTGGCGCTGAACCGGCTGCTGCCGCGTACCTGGCTGCCGCTGTACACGATGATCGCCCACACCACCATGCCCTACGGCGATGCGCTGCAGCGCGCGCGCAAGCAGGACAAGATCCTGGTCGGTGCGGCCTCGGCGGCGGCGGTCGCGGCGGTGGCGGCGCTGGCGTTCGGCGCATGGGCGACGCATTTGATCTGATCCGATCGGAGCGATGCGCGCACGGGCGCGCCGATGTCTGCGGCGCGGGGGCGCCAGGGGAGCGGGACCGACATGAACGAAGCAGGGCAGGCAGACGGCGCCGCGGCGCCGGGCTGGGACAACGGCGATCTCAGCCGCGAGGAGCGCAGCGTGCTGCTGCGTGTGTTCGGCATCGATGCGCGGGTGACGCCGTTGAGCGCGGTGGCGGTCGAGTTCATCCGCACGCGGCGGCGGATCCGGATCAACCAGGAGCGCAGCCAGCGCGCCCGCGCCGATTCGACCGGCGATGCCGACGAGCGCGCGCACCGCGAAACCGTCGACTAGAGCGTCGGCGCGGACCGGACAACGCTGGCTCTTGCGGCGAATCGACACGTCTGGCGCGCCGCGCCGGAGTCCGCCGCCGATGGCGCGCGTCCTGCTACGATCGCGCCGACGCGCGGCCCGGTCGTTCGCGCGACGGAGCCGAACCTTGAAGATCCATCGTCGCGGCGCGCGCGCCGCGCTGCTGTCGCTGGCCGTGGCCTGCGCCGTCGCCGTCGCGCCGGCTTACGCGCAAGCGCCCGCGCAGACAGCACCTGCCGCGCCGACCGCGCCGACCGCGGCCAAGCTGTACGACAGCTTCACCCTGGACTCGAAGATCCTCGGCGAGACCCGCCGCATCAACGTCTACGCGCCGCCGGGCTACGCCGCCCGCGGTCGCGACCGGCATCCGGTGCTGTACATGCCCGACGGCGGCCTGCAGGAAGATTTCCCGCACGTCGCCGACGCGGTCGACCGCGCCATCGCCGACGGCGCGATCGCGCCGATGTTCGTGGTCGGGATCGAGAACACCCAGCGCAAGCGCGACATGACCGGGCCGACCGAGGTCGCCGAAGAGCTCGAGCTGGCGCCGACGCTGGGCGGCTCGGCGCGGTTCCGCGCCTTCATCCGCGACGAGTTGATCCCGCAAGTCGAGCGCCGCCTGCGCACCGATGCGCGTCGCGGCATCGTCGGCGAATCGCTGGCCGGGCTGTTCGTGGCCGAGACCTTCCTGCGCGAGCCGCGCTTGTTCGACGTCTACATCGCGATCAGCCCGAGCCTGTGGTGGAACCGCGACGCGCTGCTGGCGCAGGCGCCGGCGTTGCTGCGCGAGAACCTCAAGGCGTTGCCGCGCCGGACCCTGCGGCTGTACTCGGCCGACGAGGACAACATCGCCCCGCAGACCCAGCGCCTGGCCGACCTGCTGCGCGCGCAGTCGCCGGCCGGTTTGACCTGGGGCTACTGGCCGCGGCCGGACCTGACCCACGGCACCATCTATCGCGCAGTCGAGGACGAGTCCATCCGCGCCGCGTTCGCCGCGCCGGTGCGGGCCCCGCGCAAGTAAGCCGTCGACAGCGCGGCGGCGCCCGCCGCGCTGTCGCCGCCGCCGGCAAACTCGTGGTGCCGGCGGCGTACTATGCTCGGCCTATGCGAGCCGCGAGCGCACCCCAGCCGACCTGGATGCAGTCGATCCGTTGCAAGGCCTATGCGCCGGCCTCGGCCATGCCCGCGCATCGCCACGACGAACCCTCGCTGTGCCTGGTGGTGTCGGGACGCTATGAGGAAACCCAGCGCGGCCGCGCGGTCGCGCACGGCCCGGGCCATCTGTTGTATTGCGCCGCCGGCGAGCCGCATTCGCAGCGCTTCGCCGGCGAAGGCGCGCGCAAGTTGCTGTTGCGTCCCGCGCCGGCGGCGCTGGAATTCCTGGATGCGCGCGGCGCGCTGGAACCGGGCCGGCACGTGGCCGCGCCGCGGCTGGCGGCGCTGGCGCGCGAACTGGCGGCCGAGCTGGACGCGCGCGACGACTGCGCGGCGATGGTGGTCGAGGGCCTGGTGCTGGAGCTGCTGGGCCTGTTCGGCCGCGGCGGCGAGGAGCGCGGGCGCGCGGCCTGGCTGCAGCGCGTGCGCGACTATCTGCACGAACACCAGGCCGGGGAACTGGCGCTGGAAGGCGTGGCGCGCGAAGTCGGCCGCCATCCCACCCATGTCGCGCGCGAGTTCAAGCGCGCCTTCGGCGTCTCGGTCGGCGGTTACCTGCGCGAGATCCGGGTGCAGCGCGCCGAGCGCCTGCTCGACGGCGAGCGCGCGTCGCTGGCGCAGATCGCCATCGCTTGCGGCTTCTGCGATCAGGCCCATATGAGCCGGGTGTTCCGCGCCCTGCGCGGCACCACGCCGGCGGCGCGCCGGCGCGTGCGCCGCGGTTAGCGCGGCGCACGCGCGCTAGCGCCGTACCCGACGCTAGCGGCGTCCAAGAACCGGCCCGCGCCGGCGCCGATACTGGCCGCCCACCCGTCCATTGCCGCCGGAATCCGCCGATGCGCGCCTGTCGCCTGTCCCTTCTCGTCGCCGCCGCGCTGTCCGTCGCGGCCTCGCCCTGCGCCGCCGCCGCTTTCGATCCCGCGCCATGGCGGCAGGACTACGCCCAACTCAAGCAGGCGCTGGAGCGCGAATACGCCAACCTGGCCTGGTTCGCCTCGCCGCAGGGCGGGGTCGATCTGCCCGCGCTCGATCGCGCCACCGTGCGTGCGCTCGACGGCGCCGAGAACGACGCCCAGGCCGAACGCGCGCTGCGCGACTTCGTCGCCGGTTTCGGCGACGGCCATTTCTCGTTCGTACCGAGCCTGCAGCCACCCGCGGCTGAGCCGGTCGCGGCGCCGCCGCCCGTGGACGCGCGCCGCCTGGACCCGGCCGCCGGCTGCGCCGCGTTGGGCTACGACGGCGGCGATGCGCGGGTGCCGTTCTCGCTGCCGTTCGAATCCTTGCCCGGTTTCCGCCTGCTCGACGACGGCATCGCCGGGCCGTTCCGGTCCGGGCTGATGGTCACGGCGCAGGGCGCGCGCATCGGCGTGGTGCGGCTCAAGGAATTCAGCCGCGAAAGCTATCCGTCGCTGTGCCTGGCGGCGTGGGCCGACCCCGAGGTGGTCGGCGCCGGCGACGCGCAGGCGTGGCGTTCGCGCTTGCGCGCGCGGATCGACGACGATTGGTACGGCGCACTGGAGGCCCAGCTCAAGCGATTGGCGGCGCTCGGCGCGCAGGCGTTGATCGTCGATGTCGGCCGCAACGGCGGCGGCGACGACAGCGGCGACATCGCCACCCGCCTGTTCACCCGCAAGCCGCTGCATTCCTCGCCGCTGCTGGTCTCGCAATCGCCGACCGCGGCCGGCTACCTCGACGAGCAACTCGACAACCTCGCCCAGGCGCGCGGCTTCGGCCCGGATGCGCAAGCGACCCAGGCGCTGGACCGGCAGACCGAGCGCTTGCGCGCGGCGCGCACCGACGCGCGCGAAGGCCGCTGCGACCTGTCCTGGGTCTGGCGCGAGCGCCGCGACTGGAACGGCGGGCACTGCCGGCGGCTGGTCGAGGCCGGTTCCGCCGGCGGCCCGCTGGACAACTTGCCCGCCGGCGCCTACGGCAACGCGCGCGTGGCCAAGCGCCTGCATTGGCCGATCCAGATGGACGACCATTGGGGCGCGTGGGACGGCCCGCTGTACGTGCTGACCGATGCGCGCACGTTCTCGGCCGCGGAGATGTTCGCCGCGACCCTGCGCAACAACGGCGTCGCGCGCACGCTCGGCCAGCGCACCGGCGGCGACGGCTGCGGTTTCATGCTCTCGGTCGAGCCCTTGACCCTGCAGCGTTCGCGCCTGCGTCTGCGCATGCCCAACTGCGTGCGTCTGCGCAGCGACGGCAGCGACGAAGTCGCCGGGATCGCCCCGGACCTGCCGTTGCCGCCGCGCGAGGGCGAGAACGCGCGCGCCCGCGCGCAGCGCGCGATCGCGGCGGTGGTCGCGGACTGGCCGGCCCGGTTCGGCGGCGCCGGCCGATAGCCCGGCGATCGACCCGGCGATCAAGGCGCTTCGCGCAGGCGCCCATCGACCAGTTCCAGCCGCCGCGTCGGCGCAAGTGCGGCGATGAAGGCCTCGTCGTGGCTCACCGCGACCAGCGCGCCGCGATAGGCGCGCAGCGCGCGTTCGAGTTCGCCCAGCGCGTCCAGGTCGAGGTGGTTGCTGGGTTCGTCGAGCAACAACAGCTGCGGCGCGGGTTCGGCGTGCAGCACGCAGGCCAGCACCGCGCGCAGGCGCTCGCCGCCGGACAACGCGGCCAGCGGCAACTGCGCGCGCGCGCCGCGCAGCAACCAGCGCGCGAGCAGGTTGGCGCGCGCGGTATCGTCGAGCCGCGGCGCCACGGCGCGCAAGTGGTCGGCCGCGCTGCGCGCCGGATCGAGCAGGTCGAGCCCTTGCGGCAGATAGGCGATGCGTCCTTCGCCGTGCTGCAGTTCGCCCGCGTCGGCCGCGCGCTCGCCGCCGAGCAGGCGCAGCAATGTCGATTTGCCGGCGCCGTTGGCGCCGGCGAGGACGATGCGCTCGGGGCCGCGGATGTCCAGGTCCAGGCCCGGCGGCGCGAACGCGTCGACGCCGTCGTGCCGCGCCTGCAGGCCGCGCGCGCGCAGCAGCATGCGGCCGCCGGGCACGTGCGTGTCCGGCAGTTCCAGGTCCAGCTCGGGCGCGTCGCGCAAGGCCTGCGCCGCCTCGCTCGCGCGTGCGCGCGCCGCGTCGCTGCGCGCGGCGTGCACGGCTGCGGCCTTGGCCGCCGACACCTGCGCGGCGCGCGCGCGATTGCCGGCGACGATCCGCGGCAGGCCCGCGTCCGGCGCCGCCCGCTGCGCCCGCCCGGCGCGTCGCTGCGCGCGTTCGTGCGACTGCTGGCGTTCGCGTTGTTCGCGCTTGGCCTGTTGCCGCAACTGGCGCAGGTCTTGTTCGGCCGCGGCGCGTTCGGTTTGCGCGGCGTGGCGATAGAACGAGTAACCGCCGCCATGGACGCGCAGCGCGTCCGGCGCCAATTCGCCGATGCGGTCCATGCGTTCGAGCAGGGCGCGATCGTGGCTGGCCGCGATCAGGCAGCCCGGCCAGTCGTCGATCAGGCGATACAGGCGCTCGCGCGCGGCGCGGTCGAGGTGGTTGCTGGGTTCGTCCAGCAACAGCACGTCCGGCCGCTGCAGCAGCCGCGCGGCCAACTGCAACGCGGTGCGTTCGCCGCCGCTGAGGCGATCGAGCCGACGCTGCAGCGGCAGGCCGTCCAGGCCCATGCGCGCGAGCGCGGCGGCGCTGCGTTCGGCCAGGTCCCAGTCCTCGCCGACCGCGTCGAACAGCGCCGGATCGCACGCGCCGGCGGCGATCGCATCGAGCGCGCGCAGCCGCGCCGACACGCCCAACGCATCGGCGACGCACGCGGCGCCCGGCAGCGTCGCCTGCTGCGGCAGGTAGGCGAGCGCGCCGCGCACCTCGATCCGGCCCGAGGTTGGTTGCAGCTCGCCGGCGATGAGGCGCAGCAGGGTGCTCTTGCCGGCGCCGTTGGGCGCGACCAGGCCGGTGCGTCCGGGACCCAGCAACAGCGAGAGATCGGTGAACACCGGACTGCCGTCCGGCCAGGAAAAACACAAAGCGGTGATGCGAACGAAACGTTCGGCCATACGTTCGGCCATGAGGGGGCGCTCCTTCGGGGCCGCGGCGCGTTGCGCGCCTGCGCGGCGATCGACCCGGGCCTGCGGCCGCGTGGCGCGGCAGCGTGGGGCCCGTGCGGGGTCTGAGCGAGGGGGCGTGTCGATCACATGTCCTGGGCGGGTCTCCATCGTGCGGCGCCGATGATAGCGCGGCCGCGCGGAACGGATGCGAAACCGGCGCGCGAGTGTGTACTCTCCCCGATCCTGCCGCGGCGTCGGTCGTCGCGGCGTGCGGACTGCAAGGAGGGGGCATGCAGTGGGATGCAATCGTAGCGGTGGTGCGCGAACTACGGCTGAAGGCGCGAGTCAAGCCGCGCGGTTCGCCGCCGCCGCCGGAGTGGACCACCTTCCTGATCGTGCCGGTGCCCGGCTATGTCGAATCGTCCGGCTGCGGGCCGTTGCCGTTTCGCGAAGTGGAGTGGATCGAGATCGATCCGGTGCGGGTCACCGAACGCGGCCGTCTGCTGGCGCCTGCGGTGGAGAACCTCGCCGGAGAGCTGCTGTCGCGCCTGACGGCGCTGGGCCTGCAAGCCCAGGGCGGGGAGGGCGCCAAGGTGCGGGTGACGGCCGGCCAGCCGAATGCGCGGCCTGCCGCGTGAGCGGGACGCCTGTCGATTCTTGGCCCGCCGATTCAATCCGTGCATCCGGCGAAAGTCGCGGCGGCTGCATGGCGGCTGCGGTGAAAGTTTCGTCGTAGCTGCGTTGGCGCGGTCGCGGCTTGCGCCGCTCCTACAGTCGGAAACGCAACTTCACTGCAGGCATTCCAATTTTGCTGTTGCTGTTGCTGTTGCTGTTGCTTGTGCACGCCCCCGAGCGCGATGCAGTGGTCCCGCAGCCCCGGAGGGCGTGCGCATGGATGCGCACGCGCGCCATGGGGCAGGATGCCCCTTATGGCGCGGCCCCGCGCCCCTTTCGAGCCCTAGTGGCTCTTGATCCGAAAAAACAAGGCCTTTTCTTTGGTTACTTTCTTTGTGGCTTAAGACAAAGAAAGTGACCCGGCCGCTTGCGGACGGAAGCTTTTGATCGTGGCTTGTCGACACCCGTTGCGACAGAAAAGACAGAAGCAACAGCGAGTCAAAATGGATTCCGGCTTGCGCCGGAATGACGGGCAAAGGGCCGCCCAGTTTGCCTTTTGATCGGTGCGTGCAACGCGGGCGGCGGATCGGAAAGCGTTGGGCCTGAAGGCCCTCCCACGGTCGAGAACCACCAGCCCTGAAGGCCCTCCCAGGGCCCAGAACCACCAACCTCCAACCGCCAGCGACTACGCCCCCACTCGCCGCTCCAACAACAACGGCGAAGCCAACGTCGAGCCCGGATGCAGCCGGTTGAGCCCATGGATCGCCCCCGCCAGCCCCGTCATCAACCCCGGCGTGAACGCCGCCCGGGTCAGCCCGCCGACCATCCCGCGATGCTCCTCGATCGCCGAAACGATCTGCGCCGCGCTCTCGTCCGGATCGCCGCCGCATCCCTGCGGATCCAGTTCGGCGGCGCGCGCGAACAACTCGTGCAGCGACATGTCGCCGTGGCAGAGCGTGTGGCTGGAACCCCATTGCCCGCGCGCGGAAGCGACCGCGCGGCGCATCGTGCGCAAGTGGCGGGCCTCGCCGGTGCGCGCGTACAGGTCGCAGGCGCACAGGCCGATGCCGACGCTGCCGTGGCACCAGGTCGGGGAATGGCGGCCGCCGTCGCTCTCGCGCGCGTCGCGCCAGTCGCCCGCGGCCTCTTCGTAGTACGACTCCTGGAATCCGAACGCGGCATCGGCCAGCGCGCTCCAGCGCGCGCGCTGGGCGGCGTCACCGGCACCGGCCAGGACCAGCCGCGACAGCGCCCAGGCGACGCCGGTGGCGCCGTGGGAAAAACCGTTCGACGGCACCGCGCTTTCGACTCCGGCCCAGCGCGCGCCGGCTTCGTCGACGATCGCGGTCGCTTCCAGCCGCTGCGCCGCGCGCACCGCCAATGCGCGCCAGCGCGCATCGCCGCTGGCTTCGGCCAGCGCCAGCAGCGGCACGATCGCGCCGGCCGAGCCGTCGATCACGTCGAGGTAGTCGTCGTCTTCGAAGCCGCGCGCTTCCAGCGCGCGCGCGCAGGCCAGCGCGTCGTCGAGCAGTTCGGGGCGCCGCAGCAGGTCGTGCAGGCTCAGCCAGGTCCACACCTGCGAGGCATGGCCGGTGAACGCGCCGACGGTGTCCGGCGTCTCCAGCGCCTGCATCGTGCGCAGGGTGCTCACGGCGCCTTCCATCGCCGCCTCCAGCCCTTCGACCGGATCGGCGCGGCCGTGGCCGACTTCGTGCAGGTAGCCGGCCAGCGCGAGCGCGATCCCGCCGAGGCCGAAATACAGGTCCGGACGCACCGGTTGCACCAGCCAGCCCTGGCGGCTGATTTCCGGGGTGATCCAGACGGTCGAGCCGTCGTCGCCGCGCACCGCCAGGCGCAGCAGCCGCGCCGTCGCCTCGGCGGCGAGCCTGCGCCGGCGCGCGTCGAGGTCGCGCGCGTGCGGCGCCTGCGCGGCGTAGCGGCGGCCGCCGCGTTCTTCTTCGCGATAACGCATGCGCAGGTTGAGGTCGGTGGCGACCAGGGCGCTGCGGATGGTCAGTTCTTCCAGGTCCAGGCGCATCGCCCGCCAGTCGTCGAGCGCGGCGTCGATGCGCGCGGCCTGCAGCGGCGCGACGAAGATCGGCACGTCGCCGTAGCGCAGCGCGTCGATCTCGGCCTGGATGTCGGCGCGCAGTTGCGGATCGTCGCGCTCTTCGCCGCCGGCCGCGCCGTCGCCGCCGGCCAGCATCGCCGAGTTGCGCGCGAACAGGTCGCGCGCGCGCTCGATCGCCTCGTCTTCCTTGTGCAGCGAGGCCGGGTGCCAGAGCATGCGGCCGATCTCGACGTAGGCGCGGGTGGGGCGGCGGATCTCGCGCACCCGGCAGCCGGCGAAGCGCGCCAGCAGCGGCGCCAGCGCGCCGTCGCGGTCGAGCGCGCGCAACTGTGCGGTCAGTTCGAGGAAACCGTCGCTGATGCAATCCCAGTAGCGCGACACGTCCGGGTTCGGGCTCGGATGGTTCTGCGCCGTCGCCATCTCGATCTCGACCAGGGCCAGCCGCGCGCGCGGCGTGCCTTCCTCGGCGATGATCGGGGTGCGCACCTTGGGCTGCTGGTCCGGCAGCGAGCCGGCGGCGGAAATGTCCACGCCCTCCATGCCCAGCGCCTGGGTGCGGAACGGGACGATGCCGGTGCGCAGCACCGAGTTGCGGATCAGCGCCTGGGCGAAGTCGTAGGCCTGGCCGTAGCCGCTGGCCTGCAGCGGCGGGACGATCTCGAACAGGCTTTCCACATCGATCACGACCGGCACCGGGCCGGCCGCGATCAGGTTTTCCAGGTGGATGTCGGTGCCGCCGAGCAGGCGCAGCGCGGCCAGCCAATGGCCCAGGCCGCGGTAGAAGCGCGCCAGTTCGGCGTCGCCGTCGCAGTAGCGGTGGGCGACGAACGCGGCCCAGCCGTAGTCGCCGCGGTCGAGCACGGCCGGTACCCGCACACGTTGCGGATCGTCGGGAAACAGCGCGGCGAGGAAGCCGTCGAGCGCGGCGTCGATGCGCAGCGAGCGCGGTTTGTACATGACGTTGCCGGCGTCGAACTGCAGCCGCGCCACGGTCTGGCCGCCTTCGTGCAGGTCGCCCTGGCCGAGCGCGAGCGCGCGCAGCGGCCCGGCCGGCGCGCCGAGCAGCCCGGCCAGCGCGTCGCGGTCGGCGACGAAGCGCTGCATCAGCCGCTGCAGCGCCGCCGATTGCAGCTCCAGCGCGCGCAACAGGCGCGGGCGCAGCGGCGGATAGCGCTGGTCCAGGTGCGGGTCGAACTGCGGTTGCAGCGCCAGTTCGACGAACTGGGCGAAACGTTCGGCGTCGTCGTCGGCGTCGAGCTGGCCGGCGCGGCGCGCCGCGTGCAGTTCCAGCAGCAGCACCCGGTTGAGCTTGAGCCGGGCGTTGCCGCGCAAGGCTTCGTCGGCGGCGGCCTGGGCCAGCGCGGCTTCGTCGCGATCCAGCGGCAGCGACGCCAGGCAGTCGGCGAAGGCCGCGCGCGAGGCGGCGACGTAACGATCGACGATGCGGCCGAAGGCATCGGGCGGAGCGGGTTCGCTCATCGTGCGGGTTCGATCCTTCGAGGCGGCCGGCGCGCGCGGGCGCGGGCTCGCGGGAGACAGCGCGCGAACGCGGCGCGCGCGGGTGCCGCTACCGGGTTATCGGCGCGCAGCCGCGGCCGGGGCCGGGCTGCGCGTCGCCCGCATGCGGGATCAGCAGCAGAGGCAGCCGCCGTTGTAGCTGC
This sequence comes from Lysobacter enzymogenes, assembly GCF_023617245.1. NCBI lineage: Bacteria > Pseudomonadati > Pseudomonadota > Gammaproteobacteria > Lysobacterales > Lysobacteraceae > Lysobacter > Lysobacter enzymogenes. The sequence goes on along the minus strand of NZ_CP067396.1, from coordinate 5,276,249 downwards.
AGCTGGTGCCGCCGAGCGTGCCGCAAGCGCCCAGGGTGGCGCGCATGCCGGTGCCGGTCATCGCGGCTTCCGCCGCGGCCTGGCCTTCGATGAAGAGCGAGCCGGCCGGATTGTCCTGGCCGTCGACACTGTCGGAACCGTTCAACCAGCCAGAGACGACGTCGTCATTCTGTTGCATGGTGCTGTCCTCCATTTCGGGTTCTGTGGATGAAGCGCGAATCCCTTCGCGGCCGCCGCGTGCCTGCGGCGGTCCGATCCGGGTGTGGCGTTTGCGGCGCCTGTGGGCTTGGACGATGCGCGAGTCCGGTCGGGCCCGCGCGCCGGCGCCCCCCGACGCCGCCTGCATACGCTGCGCGCGCGCACGGACCGCCGTCAACAGGCGCGTGCGCCAAACGGTCGCCTGAATGCGATGGCCGTCGCAGGCCCTCCACGCACGACCGTGCATGCCGCTTTGCAGCATGGCGCTAAGCTGGCGCGTGTCGGCGCGTGTCGGCGCGTGTCGGCGCGTGTCGGCGCGTGGCCGGATCGCAGGTCGGTTCGCGTTGCCTTCGCATTCCCGCGCGGTGGACACAGGCATGGCGGTTTACGCGATCAAGACCGAGGTCAGCGACACCGCCGCGCGCGCGTTCGCGTTCGCGGCGCAGAAGACCATGTACGGCGGCAAGCGCATCGCCGCCGGCGATACGGTCTATCTGTTCGCCAGCGAGAACGCCGGCGGCGCCGGCCTGTTCGCGCGCGGCACCGTGGTCGCGGCCGAGGCGGTGGCGCCGCGGCCGGGCGTGGCGCGGCAGACACCGCGGGTGAGCGTGCGCATCCGCCGCACCGCGACCGCGCGGCGGCCGCTCGGCCGCGCCGAGCTCAAGCCGCATGCGCAGTGGGACGACGGCCGGCCGCAGACCGAACTCAACTTCAAGCTCTATCGCCAGGCCACCGACAAGGTCGTCGGCCTGTCGGATGCGGCGGCGGCGTTCCTCGACGCGCATTTCTGAGCGCGCAGCGTCTGCGCACGCACGCTCCATACCGCAATCGCGGTCAAAGAATGGATCGCGCCCGCTTGGCTTCCGGCCCGGCTGGGCAAGGCGGCCGGACCGCCCGCGGGCTGCCGGTGGAGCGCGCCGGCTTGCTATCGTGGGCGCTCGTATCCGGAGCGCGCATTCCCATGGATTCTTCCCCTTCCTGGTTCGCCAGCTACCCGTCCGACGTGCCCACGCGGATCGATCCCGACGCGCTGGGCACCATCAACGACGTGTTGCGCAAGACCGTGGCCGAGTTCGGCGCGCGGCCGGCGTACAGCAATTTCGGCAAGATCCTGAGCTTCGCCGAGCTCGACGCGCTCAGCCGCCGCTTCGCCGCCTACCTGAGCTACGAGCTCGAACTCAAGAAGGGCGACCGCGTCGCGATCATGCTGCCCAACTGCCTGCAGTACCCGGTGGCGCTGTTCGGCGCGCTGCGCGCGGGGCTGGTGGTGGTCAACATCAATCCGATGTACACCGCGCGCGAGCTGGCCCACCAGATCCACGACAGCGGCGCCAAGGCGCTGATCGTGGTCGACAACTTCGGCGCCACGGTCGAGGCCGCGGGCGTGGCGAAGCAGCTGGCCGGGGTGATCACCACCGCGCTCGGCGACCTGTTCGATCCGCCCAAGCGCGCGCTGTTCAATTTCGCGCTCAAGTACGTCAAGCGGATGGTGCCGGACTACCGCATCGAAGGCGCGGTGCGCTTGCGCGACGCGCTCGCGGCCGGCGCTCGGCGCGAATGGAACGACGTCCACGTCGAATCCGGCGACCTCGCGTTCCTGCAGTACACCGGCGGCACCACCGGCCTGTCCAAGGGCGCGATGCTGACCCATCGCAACATGGTCGCCAACCTGCAGCAGGTCTCGGCCTGGTTCGGCGCGCGCATCCGCCCCGGCCAGGAAATCATCGTCACCGCGCTGCCGCTCTATCACGTGTTCGCGTTGACCTGCAATTGCCTGTTGTTCCTCAACGCCGGCGGCCACAGCGTGCTGATCACCAATCCGCGCGACATGCCCGGCTTCGTCAAGGAACTGCGCAAGACCCCGTTCACCGCGATCACCGGCGTCAACACCTTGTTCAGCGGTTTGCTCAACACGCCCGGCTTCGACCAGGTCGACTTCTCGCAATTGCGGATGTGCTTCGGCGGCGGCACCGCGGTGCAGCGCGCGGTGGCCGAGCGCTGGAAACAGGTGACCGGCAAGGCGCTGGTGGAAGGCTACGGCCTGACCGAAAGCTCGCCGGTGGCGGTGGTCAATCCGATCGTCGAGCACATGGAGTTCAGCGGCGCCATCGGCGTGCCGCTGCCCTCGACCCTGGCCTGCGTGATGAACGATGCCGGCGAGCGCCTGCCGGTGGGCGAAGCCGGCGAACTGTGCCTGCGGGGGCCGCAGGTGATGAAAGGCTATTGGCGCCAGCCGGAGGAAACCGCGCGCACCATCGACCGCGACGGCTGGCTGCACACCGGCGACATCGCCCGCGTCGACGAGCGCGGCTTCATTTTCCTGGTCGACCGCAAGAAGGACATGATCCTGGTGTCCGGCTTCAACGTGTATCCCAACGAAGTCGAGGACGTGATGGCGGCGATGCCCGGCATCCGCGAATCCGCGGCGGTGGGCGTGCCGAGCGAGAAGTCCGGCGAGGCGGTCAAGCTGGTGGTGGTGCGCTCGGATCCGGCGCTGACGGCCGAGCAGATCAAGGCGTATGCGCGGGCCAATCTCACCGGTTACAAGGTGCCGCATGTGATCGAGTTCCGCGATGAGCTGCCCAAGAGCAATGTAGGCAAGATCCTGCGGCGGGAGTTGCGCGGGGGCTGAGGCGCGCGGCGGGCGCAGCGTGCACAATGACGGCCGGTCGCCGACTCCGGTTATATGCGCATGTCCATGTTCTCCGCCCTCGTCGAAACCCATTGGCAGCAGGCTTTCGCTGGCGAAGCGACGCGTTGGCGCGAGTCGGCGCTGACGGTCACGATCGACATCCGGGCGCACGCCCGATTCCGCGCGATCCTGTTGGAGACCGAGGCCGGTGCGCGCGCGATGCTGGATCCCGCGCTCGCCGACGCGCTGGTCGCGGCGGTCGGCGCGCCGCTGGAACCGGACGAGTTGCGGCCGGCGCTGGCGCAGGCGGGTGCGCCGTTGTACGGCGCCGATCACTTGTTCTATTTCACGTTGCGCGATCAGGCCGGAGTGCTCGCCGAACCGCCCGCGGCCCACGTGCGCGCGCTGGGTCCGGACGATGCCGCGGCGTTCGCAATGTTCGAATCCGAGGCCAGCGAACAGGACCGCGACGACGCCTACGTCGCGCTCGATCACGACGCCGCGTTCGGCGCCTTCGCCGACGGCCGGCTGGTATGCGCGGCGAGCATGTACCGCTGGGATGAATCCCGGCTGATGGATCTGGGCGTACTGACCCTGGCCGCGCATCGCGGCCGCGGCCACGCCCGCGCGGTGGTGCGGGCGATCGCGCGCCATGCGTTGGCGCAGGGCTGGGAGCCGCAGTACCGCTGCCAGCTCGACAATGCGGCGTCGGTGGCATTGGCCGCGGCGGCGGGGCTGTCGGGATACGGACGCTGGGACGTGGCGCCGTCGTCGCCGCAATGACGGGCGCCGACGATGCGATGATGCGGATCCGTCGGCAAACAGGAGAGACGCGAATGAACCGTATCGACGAAACAGGCCAGTCGCCCGCGTCGAACCGGGCCGGCGCCACCGACGCGCGCTCCGCCGCGTGGCGCGACGACCGCCGCCATGTGCTGCATTCGTGGTCGGCGCAGGCGCTGATCGATCCGGTGGTGGTGGCCGGCGCGCAGGGCTCGTGGTTCTGGGACGAGCACGGGACGCGCTGGCTGGATTTCTCCAGCCAGCTGGTCAACGTCAACCTCGGCCACCAGCATCCTGCCTTGGTCGAGGCGATCCGCGAACAGGCCGCGACGCTGTGCACGATCGCGCCGTACCACGCCAACGAAGCCACCGCGCGGGCCGCGCGGATGATCGCCGAGGTCGCGCCGGGCGATCTGGACCGGGTGTTCTTCACCAACGGCGGCGCCGAGGCGGTCGAGAACGCGGTGCGCATCGCCCGCCAGCACACCGGCCGGCACAAGCTGATGTCGATGTACCGCAGCTACCACGGCGCCACCGCCGGCGCGATCGCGCTGACTGGCGATCCGCGCCGCTGGAACGCCGAGCCCGGCCCGCCCGGGGTGGTGCGGTTCTGGGGGCCGTACGCCTACCGCTCCAGTTTCCATGCGCGCGACGAAGCCGAGGAAGGCGAGCGCGCGCTGGCGCATCTGCAGCAGACCCTGGAGCTGGAAGGGCCGCACACGGTGGCGGCGATCCTGCTCGAATCGGTGGTCGGCGGCAACGGCATCCTGGTGCCGCCGGACGGTTATCTGCAGGGAGTGCGCGATTTGTGCGACCGCCACGGCATCGTGCTGATCGCCGACGAGGTGATGGCCGGTTTCGGCCGTTGCGGCGAGTGGTTCGCGATCGACCGCTGGGGCGTGGTGCCGGACCTGATCACCTTCGCCAAGGGCGTGAACTGCGGTTACGTGCCGCTGGGCGGGGTGATCGTCAGCGAACGCATCGCCCAGGCCTACCAGCAGCGGCCGTTCCCGGGCGGGCTGACGTACTCGGGCCATCCGCTGGCCTGCGCGGCGGCGGTGGCCTGCATCGGCGTGTACCGCAGCGAAGGCTTGATCGAGCGCGCGCGCCGCATCGGTGCGCAGATCATCGGGCCGGCGTTGGCGGCGATGCGCGAGCGCCATGCCAGCGTCGGCGAGGTGCGCGGCCTGGGCGCGTTCTGGGCGATCGAACTGGTGCGCGACCGCGCCACGCGCGCGCCGCTGGTGCCGTTCAACGCCGCCGGCGCGGCCAATGCGCCGATGGCCGAACTGGTGGCGGCGTGCAAGCGCGGCGGGGTGTGGCCGTTCGCCGCCGGCAACCGGCTGCACATCGTGCCGCCGTTGAACATCGACGAAGCGGATCTGCGCCACGGGCTGGCGGCGATCGACGAAGCGTTGTCGGTCGCCGATCGCTACGCCGCGGACTGAGCGCGTAGCCGCGGCGCGGCGTGGTTGCGGCGCGGCCGGCGAGGCCCGCGACCGGCGCGTCGCGCCGGCCGCGGGCGCGGTTCACGCCGCCGCGGCTTTCTTCACCAGTCCGTCCAGGCTGTCGGTGTCGCGCGTGTGCGGCGAAAAGATCGTCGCGAACACCTCGGCGTGGTTGCGGAAGGCCTTGAATTCCAGGGCGTTGCCGCTGGGGTCGGCGAGGAACATGGTCGCGTGTTCGCCGGGCAGGGCGCGCATGCGCACGTGCGGCGGGTCGATGAAGCCGTAGCCGCGGCTCTTGATCCGCTCGGCCAGCGCGCTCCAGTCGCGCCAGTTCAGGTTCATGCCGAAGTGCGGCACCTTGACCGTCTCGCCGTAGAAGGCCGAGCCGAACGCGTTGTCGCCGGTGGATTCGCGCGGCGCCTGGTGGATCACCAGGTGGTGGCCGTAGAAATCCAGATCGACCAGGTTGCGGGTCGAGCGGCCCTGCTTGGCGCCGAGCACGTCGCAATAGAACGCGCGCGCCTGCTGCAGGTCGTGCACGCCGATGGCGAGGTGGAACTGGGCGATGGGCGCTTCGCCGGCGCCGGCGCAATCGCCCGGGCCGCGCGCGTGCGCGTGCGGGTCCGGCGCGGTCGCCGCGGCATGGATATGGCTCCAGAACGACTGCCACGCCGCCATGCTGTCGCGGTAGCCGCGTTCCAGCTCGGCCACGCTGCCCGCGTCCATGCCGCCGATCTGCTCGCCGATCAGCGCGCGCAGTTTCTCGCGGTGGGCGATGTCGTGTTCGCCGACGTGCAGGTCCCAGAAGATCCAGTCGATGCGGTCGTGGTGTTCGCGGATGTAGGGATTGCGCACCAGGTGCTCGTGCAGCCGGGCCAGGTAGACCTGGCAGACGCATTCGCCGCCCATGCCGCGCAGGCCGACGCCGTAGGCCGCGCTCGCGCCCGGCGCGACCAGGGCGGCGCGCGCGGCGTCGAGCAGGGCGAGGTTGGCGGCGAGCGGCAGACGGTCGTGCGGCGCGTGCTCGATGCGCAGGCTGGCGAGGAAATCGTCGTAGAGCTGCGGATGCGCCTGCGTCGCGTCGCCGCTGCCGAGTTCGTCGAACAGGATGTCGGCGAGGAAGCTGCGCATGCGCCCTGGCGGCAGCCGCGCGATCAGCAGGGCGATGTCGGCGATGTAGTAGTCGGTGAAGCTGCGGTACTGCGCCAGCAGCGAGAACAGGCGCGGCGGGCTGGCGGTTTCCACGAACGCGAACAAGGCGCCGGCGTGGTCGACGGTCTGCCGTTGCAGGTCGTCGGCCAGGGTCCAGAACGCGTGCAGGTCGTGGCGGGAGGGCGAGGGCGCCGGGGGCGCGGAAGCGTTGCTTGCCGAAGCGGTGTTCATGGCGATGGTCCGTCCTATCGTCGAGGTGGACTGAAGGACGCCGGCGGCGGGCGCCGACGCGTTTGCCGCGATGGCGCTCGTTGCTGTTGCGTGCTGCGGCGGGGCACGCGGTGTTGCCGCGGCCAATCGATCACGGATGCGCGCGCGTGCCGGTTGCGGCGATCACGAAAGAGAAGATTGCAGACAAATTCATGCGAAACGCATACGCGGTTGTGCGGCGCAGCGCGGAGTTTCCCGCGGGCGCTTCGGGCAGGTCGGCGCGGCGCGCGCTCAGGGGCGAGGGCGATGCGGCGTGCGGCTTCGACGGGCGGCGTAGGCCGGAAACGATGCCGGGAGGCGAGGGCGCCGGATGGAATGTGGGAACGGCGCGAGCCGCGACCGCGAAAACGCGACTGCGACGGAAGCTTCGGCGCAGTCGCGTTTTCGCGGCCGCGGCTCGCGCCGCTGCTGCAGGATGCTTCTTGGCGAAGCCCCCGCGGCGGTCGCCGCGGGGGCCTGGCGCGGTCAGGACTTCAGGAAGTCGAGCAGGTCCTGGTTGAGCTTGTCCTTGTGGGTATCGGTCAGGCCGTGCGGCGCGCCGGGGTACACGATCAGCTTGCTGTCCTTCACCAGCGCGGCCGAGGCGCGGCCGGCGGCGTCGATGGGGACGATCTGGTCGTCGTCGCCGTGCACGATCAGGGTCGGCACGTCGAACTTCGCCAGATCCGCGCGGAAGTCGGTGGCCGAGAACGCGGCGATGGAGTCGTAGGTGCTCTTGTGGCCGCCCCACATGCCCTGCATCCAGAACGAGTCGATCATGCCCTGCGAGGGTGTCGCGCCTTCGCGGTTGAAGCCGAAGAACGGGCCGCTGGCGATGTCCTTGTACAACTGCGAGCGGTCCTTGATCGAACCCTCGCGCAGCCCGTCGAACACCTCCAGGGGCAGGCCGCCCGGATTGTCGGCGGTCTTGAGCATCAGCGGCGGCACCGCCGAGATCAGGCCGGCCTTCTTGACCCGCGCGGTGCCGTGGCGGCCGATGTAGCGGGCCACTTCGCCGCCGCCGGTGGAGAAGCCGAACAGCGCGGCGCCGCGGATGTCGAGGTGTTCGAGCAACTGCGCCAGGTCGTCGGCGTAATGGTCCATGTCGTTGCCGTCCCAGGGCTGGCTGGAACGGCCGTGGCCGCGGCGGTCGTGGGCGACGACGCGATAGCCATGCGCGGCGAGGAAGAACATCTGCGATTCCCAGCTGTCCGAACTCAGCGGCCAGCCGTGGCTGAAGACGACGGGTTCGCCGTCGCGCGGGCCCCAGTCCTTGAAGTAGATCTGCACGTCGTCGCGGGTGGTGAAGGTGGCCATGGGAGCTCCGGAGCGGTGGGGAAGGGACGTAAGGGGAAGCGCGCCGCCGCGGGAGGCGGCGCGGGTGGAGCACACGAGCATGCGGCGGCGCGGGTTACGGGGCGGTGTCGACCAGCACCACTTCGGCGTCTTCCAGCGCGGTCACGCGGATGCGCGCCTCGCCGCGGATGGCGGCGCCGTCGCGGGCGTTCACCGTCACCCCGTTGACCTCGATCGCGCCCTTGGCGGGAACCAGATAGCCGTAGCGCTCGCCGTCGAAGCCGTATTCGGCCGATTCGCCGGCGGCCAGGGTCAGGCCCAGCACGCGCGCGGCGGCGCGGATCGGCAGCGCGTCCTCGTCGCCTTCGATGCCGCTGGCCAGGACCACGAAGCGGCCGCCGCGGTCGTCCTTGGGAAAGGGCTTGGCGCCCCAGGTCGGCGCGCCGCCGCGGGCGTCGGGAATGATCCAGATCTGGAAGATGCGGGTGGTGCCCGGCTCCAGGTTGTATTCGGCGTGCTGGATGCCGCTGCCCGCGCTCATCACCTGCACGTCGCCGGCTTCGGTGCGGCCGCGGTTGCCGAGGTTGTCCTGGTGGGTGATGGCGCCATCGCGGACGTAGGTAATGATCTCCATGTCGGCGTGCGAGTGCGGCGGGAAGCCGGTGTTGGCGGCGATGGTGTCGTCGTTCCAGACCCGCAGCGCGCCCCAGCCCATGCGCGCGGCGTCGCGGTAGCCGGCGAAGGAGAAGTGGTGCTTGGCGTCGAGCCAGCCGTGGTTTTCGCCGCCGAGGCTGGAATAGGGGCGCAGTTCGATCATGTCGGCGTTTCCTTGTGTGTGCGGTCGATGGGGAAACGATAGGCCTGCGCGATCGGGTTTAGAATAGAAACGATAGAAAGACATCGTTTCCAAAAGTGGTGTAATGACCGCATGACCCGACTCCCCGACCTGGAAGCCTGGGCGATCTTCGCCAAGGTCGCCGAACTGGGCTCCTTCGCTCGCGCGGCGGAGGAACTGCGCCTGTCGCAGGCGACCGTGTCCAAGGCCGTCTCGCGCCTGGAAACCCGGCTCAAGACGACGTTGCTGCACCGGACTTCGCGGCGCATCTCGCTGACCGAGAGCGGCCGCGGCGCGCTCGAACGCGCCGGCCGCATCCTGGCCGAAGGCGAGGCGGTGGAGGCCGAGGTCACCGCCCAGGCGCGCAGTCCGCGCGGACGGGTGCGGCTGGCCGCGCCGATGTCGTTCGGCGTCGCCCACCTGGCGCCGTTGCTGCCGCAGTTCATGCAGCGCTATCCGGAGATCGCGCTGGACATCGACTTCGACGACGGCGTCACCGACCTGGTCGGCGGCGGCTACGACCTCGCCCTGCGCATCTCGGCGCTGGCCGATTCGAGCCTGCTGGCGCGGCGCCTGTGCGGCGTGCGCATCGTGCTGGTGGCGGCGCCGGCGTACCTGGACGCGCGCGGGCGGCCGACCCATCCGCGCGAACTCGCCGGCCACAGCGCGCTGGCCTACGCGTACTCGCGTTTCGGCAACGCCTGGCGCTTCCACCATGCGCGCCACGGCGACTTCTCGTTGAGCGTGCCGGCGCCGTTGCGGGTCAACAACGCCGAGGCGCTCAATCCCGCGTTGCTGGCGGGGCTGGGGCTGGCGCTGCAGCCGGAGTTCCTGGTCTGGCGCGAACTGCGCAGCGGCGCGCTGGAGATCGTGATGCCGCAGTGGGCGCCGCCGCCGATCGCCTTGCACGTGGTGACCCCGCCGGGGCGCGAGCGGCCGGCGCGGGTGCAGGCCCTGATCGAGTACCTGGCGCAGCAGTTCGAACGCGCGCCGTGGGCCGATCCGCAGGGGTGAGCGGGCGTGAGCGGATCGCCGGCGGCTCCGCCAGCATCGCGCGCCCGGCGCCATGGCGTTTCATCCCCCGCGCGCGACCCACCCATGGTCGATCGCCAACCGCATCAACGCCCCTTCGCCGCGCACGTCCAACTTCCCCAGCGCGCGCGAACGCAGCGTGCGCACGGTCGATTCGGCCACGCGCAGGGCCAGCGCGATCTCGTGGTTGCGCCGGCCCTCGACCATCAGCCGGGTCACCTCCAACTCGCGCGGGCTGAGCCGGTCGAACGGCGAGGATTCGAACAGGATGCGGCCGCCGAGCGAGTCGTCGATGAAACGACGGCCCGCGGCGACTTCGCGCAGCGCGCGCACCACCACCGCGGCGTCGCGTGTCTTGGACACGTAGCCCAGCGCGCCGGCGGCGAGCAGGCGGCGCGGCATCGGCCCGTCGCCGACCACCGACACGATCAGGATGCGCAGCGCGGGATCGTGCCGCAGCAGCCGCTGCACCAGGCCCAGGCCGTCGTCGTCGGGCAGGTTGAAGCCGCACAAGGCCACGTCCGCCGCGGACTGGTCCAATCGCTGGACCGCCTCGTGCGGATCGCCGGCTTCGCCGACCACGTCGATGTCGCTGTGCGCGCCCAGGATCCAGCGCAGTCCGTGACGGACCAATGGCTGGTCATCGACGATGAACACCCGGATCATTTCCTTATCGCTCCGTAGATGATGCGAGCGAATGTCCAGGCCGTTTCCGAGGTCCGCAACTCGCCCGCGGGCAAAGTGCGGTGCGCCGACGCGAACGTCGGCGGATGACTACGTTACGTAACCGGGTGTCTACGCTTGTGTAGACGCATGCCGACGGTGAATCGGGGTTTTCCTACATTCATCACGTTTGGGCTTTGTTAGCGTGGCGCCACCCCGCATCGCCGGACCGCATGGAGTGCCGATGTCCACGCTGGTGACGATCTACGAAGTCGTATCCCACGCGCAGCGGTTCTGGCGCCTGCGCATCAACGGTTCGCAAGAGATCGCGTTCCCCACCCGCGACATCGCCAGCGCCGCGGCGCGGGTGCGCGCGCGCCGGCAGAACCAGGACACCGGCGGCCACACCGAGGTCTGGGTGCAGCGCCTGGACGGGCGCATGGACCGCGAAGCGGTGTTCCTCGGCGGCACGGCCGGCGCGATGTGCGCGGAGTGGCGGCGGCAGTAAGGCCGCGGCGGTAGCGACCGCGCCAAGCGTCGCGGACGAGGGTAGGGCCGCGTGCGTTCACGCGATCAACCTTGCGCGGCCGAGCGCTTGCAACGGCCGCGTCGCTGGTTCGGATCGCGCGGAAGGATCGCCGCCGGCCCAGCCATCGCACCGTCGAAGCGCAAGCGCGCACCGGGCTGGCGCGCCGCGACGGCGACGCACGCGAACGCAAGCGCTGCTCGTGCCCCGCCGCGGCGATGCGTGCGGCTATCGCCGCCGCACCGCCGACGGCCCGGCACCGCCACCGGCGGCGCCGAGCCTGGAACGCCCAGCGATCAGGGCGACAAGGTGAAGTTCTTGCTGTAGGTCGTGCCGTTGTAGGCGACCTCGAAGCGCCAGACGCCCGCCGGCCCGCTCGGCGCGAAACTGCTCCAGGTCCAGTTCCACCACGACGAGGCGTAATGCGGCGCCGGGCCGTTGTGCGTCCACGAGGCGAACACCGTGCCGTTCGGCCGCAGGATTCGGTACTGGCTCTGCTGGCCGTTGAGCTGGTCGCGGTAGAACGCGCTGAACGAGGCCTGCTGGCCGTAGCGCAGCGCGGTGTTCTCGTTCGGACTCTCCGCGTTCGGGCACGACGCGAACGCCGGTTGGGCGTTGCCGACGATCAGCTTGTTGATCGCCGAGTCGTAGTACGGCCGCTGCGCGGCCCAGGCCGAGGACAGATTCAGGCCGTTGCACGAGCCGGCGTAAGGATCGATGAGGTTGGCGTTGGTGTCGTAGACCTCGAAGTGCAGATGCGGCTCGGTGGAGCTGCCGGAACTGCCGACGATGCCGAGGTACTCGCCCTGCGCCACGCTCGCGCCGACGCCCTTGGCGGTGACCGAGCCGTTCTTCATGTGGCCGTACCAGGCGACCGAGCCGTCGGCGTGCTGGACGTAGACGGCGTTCCAGTTGTTGTTGTTGACCGAACAGCTGCGGTCGAAATTGCCGTCGTAGCGGCCGACGATGGTGCCCGCCGCCGCGGCGATCACCTTCACCTGATTGTTGTCCATCTTGTACCAGGAGAACGGCCACAGGTAATAGTCGGTGCCTCGATGGCCGTCGTAGCTGCGCGCGCCGCAGCTGTAGTCGAGGACCTGGCCGGCGCCGGCCTGGTCGACGTAGTTCGAGATCGCGTGATAGCCCGGATCGGCCAGGCCGTTGTTGAGCGCCAGCGGCCAGGCGAAGCCGCCGAGCGAACGCGCCGAGGATCGCGGCGCGGCGGCGAGCTTGAGCTTGCGCGCGTTGTCGCGGATGTCGTTCCAGGCGCGCTGGCGGAACTGCGGCGACAGATGCTCGCCGTGTTCGGCCACCGCATAAGCGCCGCCGGCGCTGGCATCGGGCGCCGTGCCGCTTACATCGCGCGGCGCGGCGTCGTCGGCTGCCGACGCCGGGAGCGACGAAGCGGCGAGCGCGAGGGCCAGGCACAGCGCCGGCGCGCCGCGCGCGCGGCGGGCATTCGCGTTGTTCGAGGCGCGGTGGTGTTCGGGCATGCGGTTCTTCCTGAGCATGTGGTTCTCCTTGAGCAGGCCGCGACGCGGCGTGATTCGCGCTGTGGGCCGGCGGCGCGCGGACGAGCGCGGACGTCCCGGTGTTGCCTGCAATCAGGCCGCCTGAGGCCCTTATACGCGCCTTCGCGCGCAGCCGGGCGCGGCGTCGATCCCGCCGATCGGCCAAGTCGCGGCGGCGGTGCGATGTGCAATTCAGGTGGATGAAATGGCGCTCGCCGGGCGCGCGGTCCATCGCGTCGCGAACGCGCATTCGCCGTGTCGCAGCGCCGCGCGCGTCGGTCGCGGCGCGATGCCCGCCGCGCGTCGCCGACGGCGCGAACGAAGGCGCCGGCCGGCGACCATACCGCGGCGCAGCTTGTGGCTGTCGCCGCCGAACCACTACACTGCGCGCGCCACAGGTGTCCTGCCGCCCGCTCCAGCGAGCGCGCAGGGTGAAACGGGAAGCCGGTGCGGACGCGAGTCCCATTCCGGCACTGCCCCCGCAACGGTAGGCGAGTTACAGCCGGCATCGGCCACTGCGCGAACGCGCGGGAAGGCGCCGGCGGGACGCATCCGCGTCGCTCGCGAGTCCGGAGACCGGCCTGTGGCGGACGTCGGGACGGCGCACGCGGCTTTGCCGCGGCCCGCGCCGCGGCGTTCTCCTCGGGCGTTGCGGCGGGCGACCTGACGAGCGGATGCGGTGCGGCGCGCGTGCGCCCGCCTTTCGCCCGGTCTTCGTTCGCGCAGCGCCTGCCTTCGCGGGTGTGCGATCCGGAGACCAACATGAACGACATGCACGCAGTCGCGACCGACGTCGCGACCGTCAAGCTGCTGATCGACGGCGAGTTCGTCGACTCCTCCACCGCGCACTGGCGCGACGTGGTCAATCCCGCCACCCAGGCCGTGCTCGCGCGCGTGCCGATGGCGACGCCGGCGGAAATCGACGCCGCCGTCGCCGCCGCGCAGCGCGCGTTCAAGACCTGGCGCAAGACGCCGATCGGCGCGCGCGCGCGGATCTTCCTCAAGTACCAGCAGCTGATCCGCGAGCACATGGGCGAACTGGCGGCGATCCTCACCGCCGAACAGGGCAAGACCCTGCCCGACGCGGAAGGCGATGTGTTCCGCGGCCTGGAAGTGGTCGAGCACGCCGCGGCGATCGGCAACCTGCAGCTGGGCGAACTGGCCAACAACGTCGCCGGCGGCGTCGACACCTACACCCTGCTGCAGCCGCTGGGCGTGTGCGCCGGCATCACCCCGTTCAACTTCCCGGCGATGATCCCGCTGTGGATGTTCCCGATGGCCATCGCCACCGGCAACACCTTCGTGCTCAAGCCGTCCGAGCAGGACCCGCTGGTGACCATGCGCCTGTGCGAGCTGGCGTTGCAGGCGGGCATTCCCAAGGGCGTGCTCAACGTCGTCCACGGCGGCGAAACCGCGGTCAATGCGATCTGCGACCACCCCGACATCAAGGCGGTGTCGTTCGTGGGTTCGACCAAGGTCGGCACCCACGTCTACCAGCGCGCCTCGCTCGCCGGCAAGCGCGTGCAATGCATGATGGGCGCGAAGAACCACGCGGTGGTGCTGCCCGATGCGAACAAGGAGCAGACGCTCAACGCGCTCGCCGGCGCCGCGTTCGGCGCGGCCGGGCAGCGCTGCATGGCGGCCTCGACCGCGGTGCTGGTCGGCTCGGCCAACGACTGGATCGCCGACCTGGTGGCCAAGGCGAAGACGCTCAAGGTCAACGCCGGCACCGAGGCCGGCACCGACGTCGGCCCGGTGATCTCCTGCGCCGCGCGCGAGCGGGTGGAGGGCCTGATCGCCTCCGGCGTCGAGCAGGGCGCCACGCTCGAACTCGACGGCCGCGCGCCGGCGGTGCCGGGTTTCGAACGCGGCAACTTCGTCGGCCCGACGATCTTCTCCGGCGCGGCGCCCGGCATGCGCATCTACGACGAGGAAATCTTCGGCCCGGTGCTGGTGATCCTGCGCGCGGAGACGCTCGAAGAAGCGATCGAGCTGGTCAACGCCAATCCCAACGGCAACGGCACCGCGATCTTCACCCAGTCCGGCGCGGCCGCGCGGCGTTTCCAGGAGGACATCGACGTCGGCCAGGTCGGCATCAACGTGCCGATCCCGGTGCCGGTGCCGCTGTTTTCCTTCAGCGGCTCGCGCGCGTCCAAGCTCGGCGACCTCGGCCCGTACGGCAAACAGGCGGTGACCTTCTACACCCAGACCAAGACGGTCACCGCGCGCTGGTTCGACGACGACACGCTGGGCCACGGCGTCAACACCACGATCAGCCTCAAGTGATGGCCGCGGTCATGGACTGGCAGGTTCATCCGGCCGCGCCGACCGGGCTCAGCGAAGAACAGGCGGCCTACCGCGAGGCCGCGCGCGATTTCGCCCGCGCCGAACTCGCGCCGCATGCGGCGCACTGGGACGCGCACAGCGTGTTCCCGCGCGAAGCCATCGCCCAGGCCGGCGAACTGGGCTTCTGCGGCCTGTACGTGGACGAGGCGGCCGGCGGCTCCGGCCTGACCCGTCTGGACGCGGCGATCGTGTTCGAGGAACTGGCCGCGGCCGATCCCTCCACCGCCGCCTTCATCAGCATCCACAACATGGCCACCTGGATGTTCGCCGCGCACGCCGCCCCGGCGCTGCGCGCGCGCTGGGGCGCGGAACTGGCCAGCGGGCGCAAGCTGGCTTCGTACTGCCTGACCGAGCCCGGCGCGGGCTCGGACGCGGCCTCGCTGCGCACGCGCGCGCGGCGCGACGGCGGCGACTACGTCATCGACGGCGCCAAGGCCTTCATCTCCGGCGCCGGCTCGACCGACCTGCTGGTGGTGATGGCGCGCACCGGCGGCGACGGCGCGCGCGGCATCAGCGCGTTCGCGGTGCCGGCCGACGCGGCCGGCATCGTCTACGGGCGCAAGGAAGAGAAGATGGGCTGGAACAGCCAGCCCACCCGCGGCATCTCGTTCGAAGGCGTGCGCGTGCCGGCCGACCACTTGCTCGGCGCGGAAGGCGACGGCTTCAAGATCGCGATGAAGGGCCTCGACGGCGGCCGCCTCAACATCGCCAGCTGCTCGCTCGGCGCGGCCCAGGGCGCGCTCGACGCGGCCCGGCGCTACATGGGCGAGCGCCGCCAGTTCGGCAAGAAGCTGGCCGAATTCCAGGCGCTGCAGTTCAAGCTCGCCGACATGGCCACGCAGCTGGTGGCGGCGCGGCAGATGGTCCACACCGCCGCGCGCAAGGTCGATGCCGGCGCCGGCGACGCCACCGTGTGGTGCGCGATGGCCAAGCGCTTCGCCACCGACGCGGGCTTCTCGATCTGCAACGAAGCGCTGCAGATCCACGGCGGCTACGGCTACATCCGCGAGTACCCGATCGAGCGGCTGCTGCGCGACTGCCGCGTGCACCAGATCCTGGAAGGCACCAACGAGATCATGCGCGTGATCATCGCGCGCCACCTGCTCAACAGCGAAGAGGAATTGCGATGAGTTCGACCGCCAAGACCTATGCGGGGCTGCAGCTGCGCATCGACGGCCACACCGCGGTGGTGACGTTGAGCAACCCGCCGGCCAACACCTGGACCCGCGACAGCCTGGCCGCACTGCGCGATCTGGTCCGCGACCTCGACGCCGACCGCGAGGTCTACGCGCTGGTGATCGTCGGCGAAGGCGAGAAGTTCTTCAGCGCCGGCGCCGACCTCAAGCAGTTCGCCGGCGGCGACAAGGCGCTCGCGCGCGAGGCCGCGCGTCGCTTCGGCGAGGCCTTCGAGACGCTCAGCGCGTTCCGCGGCGTGTCGATCGCCGCGATCAACGGCTACGCCATGGGCGGCGGCCTGGAATGCGCGCTGGCCTGCGACCTGCGCATCGCCGAGGAACAGGCGCAGCTGGCGCTGCCGGAGGCCACCGTCGGCCTGCTGCCCTGCGCCGGCGGCACCCAGAACCTGCCGCGGCTGGTCGGCGAGGGCTGGGCCAAGCGCATGATCCTGCTCGGCGAACGCATCGACGCGGCGACCGCGCTGCGCATCGGCCTGGTCGAGGAGGTGGTGCCCAAGGGCCAGGCGCTGGCGCGCGCGCTGGAATGGGCGAAGCAGGCCGAAAAGCAGAGCCCGACCAGCGTGGCCGCGTGCAAGGCGCTGGTCCAGGCCACCCGCAGCCAGCCGCACGCGACCGCGTTGGTGCGCGAGCGCGAGGCCTTCGTCGATCTGTTCGACAGCGCCGATCAGGTCGAGGGCGTGGCCGCGTTCCTGGAAAAGCGCGCGCCGCAATGGAAGAACGCATGAACGCGCATCTCAAGGACGCTGACGCGCGGGGTTCGGCGCAGGACTCGGCGCAGCCGGCGCCGGTGCTGTTCGAAGAGCGCCAGGGTGCGCACGGCCGCATCGGCATCGCCACGCTCAACGCGCCGGCCACGCTCAACGGCCTGTCGCTGGAGATGGCGCGCCTGCTCGACGCGCAGTTGCAGCGCTGGGCGCAGGACCCGGCGCTGGCGATGGTGTGGCTGCAGGGCGCGGGCGAGAAGGCGTTTTGCGCCGGCGGCGACCTGCACGGGCTGTACCGCGGCATGCGCGAGCAACGCGCGCGCGGCCGCTGGGACGGCGACGACTTCGCCGACCCGCGCGGCAACGTCCACGCCGAGGCCTTCTTCGAAACCGAGTACCGCCTCGACTACCGCATCCACACCTATCCCAAGCCGCTGCTGTGCTGGGGCCACGGCATCGTCATGGGCGGCGGCATCGGCCTGATGGCCGGCGCCAGCCACCGCGTGGTGAGCGAGCGCTCGAAGCTGGCGTTCCCGGAGATCACCGTCGGCCTGTACCCCGATGTCGGCGGCAGCTGGCTGCTGGCGCGCGTGCCCGAACGCGCCGGCCTGTTCCTGGCGCTGACCGGCGCGCCGCTCAACGCCGGCGACGCGATCCGCGCGCGGCTGGCCGATCACCACCTGCCCGAGGCGCGTCGCGCCGATGCGCTGCAGGCCGCGATCGACGCGCCGTGGAGCTTCGACGCCGCGCGCGACCGCGCCACCCTGACGGTGCTGCTGCAAGGTCTGGCCGAACCCGCGCCGGCGGGGCCGTTGCAGCAACACGCCGCGACGGTCGCCGACCTGTGCGCGGCCGATTCGCTGGAAGCGATGGTCGCGCGGCTCGATGCGCTCGAATCCGACGACCCGTGGCTGCAAACCGCGCGCAAGACCTTCGCCGCCGGCGCGCCCGGCTCGGCGCGCTTGGGCTATGAGCTGCAGCGCCGGGCCGCGGCGCTGTCGCTGGCCGACACCTTCCGCCTGGAATACTGGACTTCGCTGCATTGCGCCGCGCACGGCGACTTCGCCGAAGGCATCCGCGCGCTGCTGATCGACAAGGACCGCAACCCCCGTTGGAACCCGGCGACCCTGGCCCAGGCCACGGCGTCGTGGGCCGAATCCTTCTTCCGCGCCCCTGACGCCGCGCAGCCGCATCCGCTCGCCGACCTGGGCGCCGCCACGGAGCCGCGCGCATGAGCCGCATCGCCTTCATCGGACTGGGCCACATGGGCGGGCCGATGGCCGCCAACCTGCTCAAGGCCGGGCACGAACTGCAGGTGTTCGACCTGGTGCCGGCGGCGGTCGAGGCCGCCGTCGCGCTCGGCGCGCGCGCGGCCGCGAGCGCGGCCGAAGCGGTCGACGGCGCCGAAGTCGCGATCTCGATGTTGCCGGCCAGCCGCCATGTCGAGGGGCTGTACCTCGGCGCGGACGGCCTGCTGGCGCGGCTCGCGCCGCAAGCGCTGGCGATCGATTGCAGCACCATCGCGCCGGCCAGCGCGCAGAAGGTCGCCGCCGCGGCCGCCGCGCGCGGCGTGGCGATGATCGACGCGCCGGTGTCCGGCGGCACCGCCGGCGCCGCCGCCGGCACCCTGACCTTCATCGTCGGCGGCGAAGCCGCGGCGCTGGAGCGCGCGCGCCCGCTGCTGCAGGCGATGGGCCGCAACGTCTTCCACATGGGCGCCAGCGGCGCCGGCCAGGTCGCCAAGCTGTGCAACAACATGGCCCTGGGCGTGATCATGGCCGCGACCGGCGAAGCGCTCGCGCTCGGCGCCGCGCACGGTCTGGACCCGGCCGCGCTGTCGCAGATGATGGCGGTCAGCACCGGCCGCAGCTGGGCCACCGAGGTGTGCAATCCGTGGCCGGGCGTGCTGGAGAACGCGCCGGCCTCGCGCGGCTACAGCGGCGGCTTCGGCAGCGACCTGATGCTCAAGGACCTGGGCCTGGCCGCGGAGGCGGCGATGGGCGTGGGTTCGCCGATCCCGCTGGGCGAACTGGCGCGCAACCTCTACGCGCTCAACGCCCGCGCCGGCCGCGGCGGGCTGGATTTCTCCAGCGTGATCCAGTTGCTGGCGAAGCCGGCCGCCAGCGCGTGAGCGCGCCGCGGCCGCCGCTGAGCCTGCCCGACGGCGCGCAACGCCTGCTGCTGCACTCGTGCTGCGCGCCGTGCTCGGGCGAGGTCATGGAAGCGCTGCTGGCCGCCGGCATCGACTACACGATCTTCTTCTACAACCCCAACATCCACCCGGTGAAGGAATACGAGCTGCGCAAGGACGAGAACGTCCGCTTCGCCGACAAGCACGGCGTGCCCTTCGTCGATGCCGACTACGACACCGACAATTGGTTCGCCCGCGCCCGCGGCATGGAGAACGAGCCCGAGCGCGGCATCCGCTGCACCATGTGCTTCGACATGCGCTTCGAGCGCACCGCGCTGTACGCGTACGAACACGGCTTCGCCGCGATCAGCAGTTCGCTGGGGATCTCGCGCTGGAAGAACATGGAGCAGATCAACGACTGCGGCCATCGCGCCGCGGCGCGCTATCCGGGGCTGTCGTACTGGGATTACAACTGGCGCAAGGGCGGCGGCTCCCAGCGCATGGTCGAGATCAGCAAGCGCGAGCGCTTCTACCAGCAGGAGTACTGCGGCTGCGTGTATTCGCTGCGCGACACCAACCGCCAGCGCAAGGCGCAGGGGCGCGGGCGGATCAAGATCGGCCTGGTCTATTACGGCGACGAAGCCGCGGCGTCCGCGCCGGCCGACCGGAGCGATCCGGCGGACACCTGAGCGCGTCCGCGCCGCCGTCGCGGCGGCGCTATTGACCCGGGCGCCGCGCGCCTTTGAAATCGTCGCTCCACCGCCGCGCAGGAGCGCGCCCATGCCGCCGCCGATCCGGGTCGAACTGGTCCCGCACGACCCGCGCTGGGCGCAGGCCGCGCGCGAGCGCGCGCTGGCGCTGGCGGCGGCGATCGGGCCGACGCTGGTCGACGTGCATCACATCGGTTCGACCGCGATCGCCGGCATCCGCGCCAAGCCGGTGCTCGACCTGATGCCGGTGGTGCGCGCGCTGGATGCGCTGGATGCGCGCCGCGGCGAGGTCGAGGCGCTGGGATACCGCTGGTGGGGCGAGTACGGCCTGCCGGGACGGCGCTACTGCACGTTGAGCGACGCCGCCGGCGAGCGGCGCCTGGTGCAGGCGCATTGCTATGAGGCCGGGTCGGCCGAAGCCGAACGCCATCTGGCGTTCCGCGACTACCTGCGCGCGCACGCCGAGGTCGCCGCCGAGTACGACGCGGTCAAATCGCGCTGCCTCGCATGCCATCGCGAGGATTCGCACGCTTACAGCGATTGCAAGCACGAGTGGATACAGCGCGCGCAGGCGCAGGCGTTGCGCTGGCGCGCCGGCCGCTGACGGCGCGCCGGTCAGCCCGGGCGCGCGCCGAAGTCGCGCTTACTTCAACGGCGCCAGGCCGGCCGCGGTGTACAGCTCGTTCTGCGCCTTCTTCGCCATCGAGCGCGGCACCTTGACCAGGAAGCCGTCGCCGGACAGGCCGACGTCGCCTTGCACCACCAGGCCGTTGACGCGCACGTAGCTCTTGAACGACCAGCGGCCGTCGTTGCGGTCGATCTCCAGGAACATCGGCGCGGTCAGGAAGCCGGTGCCTTTCTGGTAGACGCGCAGGCCGCCTTCGCTGCGCTTGAGCGCGTAGCCGTTGCGGCCGGCCCAACCCTGGGCGAGCGCGTAGACGTCCTGTTCGGAATCGAACTGGACGTAGTCGAACTGGTGTTTGCCGTTCTTGGCGACCAGGGCCATGACGGCGAGGAAACCCAGGCCGCAGAGGCCGCCGAAGATGCCCATGACGATGATGGAAAGCATGTCTGTCCTTAGATCGGGCGGACGCCGAAGCCGGCGTGCGTGCCGTGTTGCGCCGCGCGGATGGCGGCGGGGGGAAGCCGGCGTACGCGGGGCGGCCGGGCGCGGGATGCTAGCAAGGTGGCGAGATCGCCGCAATCTCGGCGCTTGTTGGGATTCGATCCGACGCCGGTCGCATCGTCGATCGTCGCGTTGCGGCCATGGATGCTCGCGCGGCGGCGGCATCGCGCCTGGCGATGCGCATCGATGCGCGAATGGCTATCGCGCAACACGCGGTCGGCGAAGGCCGGCGACATCGCGCGGTCCGACGATGCCTCGCATGCGCTTCGGTGCCGGCACGGACGCGCGATGCGTTCGTCCAGCGCATCAAACAATTCCCAACGCAAACCAAGCGCGTTCGCGGACATCGACGGGAATCGATTATTCGAGGCGTTTTTCGCTGGATTTTCCGCTTCGCTCACCTTCGCTCACGGTCGATTGCATCGGACTAACGAGCCCGCGCGAACGTCTGCCCACTTCCGATGAGTTGCGGGTTGCAGTAAGCGAATCCCTGGGTTTTTCGCGGCCGCTTTGTCGCCCCTTGTCACGTTATTGACGGTTAGGAAGCGATACAAAGCTTGAAAATACCGAGGCGAACATCTGCGATGATCGCCACGTCGAAGCGGGTTCCAACGCGCGCCGACGACGTCATCCGAGCGAGAAATCGACAAACAGAACAGGGGGATTCATGGCCGCGTCTTCGCGCCTTCCCGTGGCGCTGCTGGGCAGCGCCGTCTTGATCCTCGGCGTGCTGATCTGGAAACCGTGGAGCGCGCCGCGCGACCCGGCGCCGTCCGCGGCCGGCACCGCGAGCGCCGACGCGCTCGGCGCAGCGCCGCGATCGGCGCAGCCGCTGGGCGAAGCGCCGCAACTCAGCGGGCCGCAGCGCCAGGCCGCGCTGGCCGAGACCGTGCGCAGCGCCGCGCCGCAGGCGCAGCCGCCGCAAAGCTACAAGGGCCCCGACGGAAAACAGCACGAGATCGTCTACAACCAGGGTCTGGCGCTGTCGCCGGGCGCGCGCGAGGAACTCAAGCGCCAGCGCCTGCAGCAGATGCGCGACCAGCCCGAGGCGATTTCCAAGATCTACGGCATCGGCAGGGACGAGATCGCCGCCGTCCTCGCCGGCACGCAACCTTTCCCCGACCGGCTGATCGACCAGTAGCGCCGGCCGCCGCGCAGCAAAAGCAACGCATCGTGCGTTGTCCCGGTTCCGGCCCCCAGCGAAACGGGCCGGAGCGTACGCCCATGGGCGCGCGCCCAGGGCCTTGATATGGACGAGAGAGGACTCTGCTATGAAAGCCCGTCGTATGTACTGCCTGTTGGCCGCGGCGTTGCTGAGCGGCAATGCCCTGGCGCAAAGCGCCGATGGCTACGGCACCATCCTGCGCCTTCCGCTGGTGGTGAACAGCTCCACCTACTCCTCCACGATCTTCGTGCGCAACGCCGGAACCGCGACGGCGAGCGTCAAGGTCACCTACTACGGCGCGCCCGGCACTCCGTTCGCCGGCGAGCGTCCTTGCACCACCCTCAGCGTCGCGCCCAACGCGGTGGCGTCGGGCACCCTGGCCGACCTGTGCGCGGTGCCGGCGGACGCGGCCAGCAACTACGGCCAGATCGCCCTGGTCGAGCAGAGCGCGGCCAACATCCCGGTCACGGCCTATAGCCGCATCCAGTCCTTCGCCGGCGTCGGCTTCTCGGTGGAAGGCTTCAAGATCGGCTCGCTCGGCAGCGGCGCCAACGACTCGATCGTCACCGGCCTGCGCCGGCAGGCGGCCGCGCCGGGCTACCAGAGCAACTGCTTCGTCGCGTCGATCAACGAGCCGGTGCAGGTGACCTGGCAGCTGCGCGACGCCTCGGGCTCGCAGTTGGGCAACCAGCAGGTGACCAACCTCAGCGCCAACGAAACCGTGCGCATCCTCGACGTGTTCACCGCGGCCGGCGCGCCGGCCGGCGACTACAGCAACGTGCAGGCGACCTTCCGCGGCACCACGCCGACCGCCAACCCGGCGTTCGCGGCGTACTGCACCACGCAGGAGAACGCGACCTTCGACGGCGACTTCCGCATCGCCAAGACCGCCGATCCGCAGGACGACCGTTCCAAGAAGATCGGCACCTCCAGCTCCAGCGCGCTGGGCACCTTGCTCGGCCTGCTCAGCGGCCAGGACCGTTTCGGCCTGTACCTGCAGGCGCCGGACTACGTCAGCTGCCGCCTCGACGGCACCGGCGCGCCGCAGCTGGAAATGCGCCTGGAGGACCCGCAGGGCAACGTCATCGCCGGCGGCAACAACATCAGTTCGTTCCAGAAGGTCTACCTGGGCGAGCGCAGCACCCACAACAACGGGGTCAACGGGCTGTACGTGCTCAAGGTCGAGTCGCGCAACCTGCTGTCGTTGATGATCAACTACGGCGTGACCTGCGAGACCGGCAACGGCGCCAACCCGCCGTTGTTCATCGGCCACGCGATCGCCGAGGAGTTCTGATCGCGGCATAGCGGCGCGCAGCGCCGGCGATGCCAGAGCCGCGTCCGCGCAAGCGGGCGCGGCTTTTCGTTGCGCGTCGCATCGTCGCGGCGTTCAGCGCCGGCGCAGCGCGCCCAGGGCGAAGC
This sequence comes from Lysobacter enzymogenes, assembly GCF_023617245.1. NCBI lineage: Bacteria > Pseudomonadati > Pseudomonadota > Gammaproteobacteria > Lysobacterales > Lysobacteraceae > Lysobacter > Lysobacter enzymogenes. The sequence continues at coordinate 5,253,127 of NZ_CP067396.1, read as the reverse complement.
TGGCGGCGGCGAAGGCCGCTTCGCCGGCGGTGATCGCCAGGCGCCAGGCCAGCGCCAGCATCGCCGCGTTGCCGGCGCCGACCAGCGGCGCCAGGCACCAGAACAGGCCGGCCTCGCGCACGCCGAGCCCGGCCGGCACCAACACCGCCAGCACGCCGGCCAGGCCGGCCAGGCACAGCGCGGCCGAGGACCGCGCCAGGTCGAGTTCCAGGCCGAAGCCGCGCACCAACACGGCGAAGGCCGCGCACATCGCCGCGTAGGCCAGCCATTGCAGCAGCCACACCCGCGCCAGCACCGCGCGCGCGGGCAGGCCTTCGTTCCAGCCGGCCAGCGCCGCCGGCAGCCGCGCGGCCACGACGGCGGGCACGCGCCGCCACAGCGCGGCCGCGCTGACCGCGACGGCGAAGGCGAGCAGGGCGAACTGGAGCGCGAGACCGGCGCGCGGCGACAGCGCGGCCGGCGCCGCCAGCGCGGCGATCGCCGCGCCGATGCCCAGCGACAGCAACTGTTCGCGCACGAACAACACGAAGGTCAGCGCAGCGCGGCGTTCGCCGGCGTACAACGCGCTGCGCGCCACGCCTTGCCAGATCTTGCCGGGCAGGTACTTGGCCGGCAGGCTCTGGCCCCAGCGCAGCAGATCGGCATACGCCTGCGCGCGCACCCAGCGGCCGTGCGCGAACAAATGCCAGGCCAGGCCGAAGGCGACCTGCATCGCCAGGCACAGCGCCAGCGCCAGGGCGATGTCGGCCGCGTCCAGGCGTTGCCACAGCGGCTGCCACTGCGCGCGCCGCACCCAGGCTTGCTGCGCGACCAAGGCCAGCGCGGCCAGGCCGAGCAGCCAGCCGGCGGCGCGGCCGCCGCGGCGCCATCCGCCGGACGCCGGCTCAGGCGAACGCATCGAGCCGTTCGGCGTAGCGTTGCGCCATGTCGCGCCAAGTGCAGTGCGCGGCGGCATGCGCGCGCGCGGCGCGGCCGCGCTCGCGCAGCGCGGCGCGATCGGCGAGCAGTTCGAGGATCGCCGCGGACCACAGGGCCGGGTCGGCCCGCTCCGGCAGCAGCCGGCCCAGCGCCGGATCGGCGAGCGCGTCGCGCAGGCCCTCCAGGTCGGCGGCGAGCACGTAGCGCCCGCTCATCGCCGCTTCCAGCGCGACCAGGCCGAAACCTTCCGGGTCGCCGGGCACGCGCCGGTTCGGCATCAGCGCCAGGTCGCAGGCGTCGAGCCGGCGCGCCTTTTCGGCGTCGTCGACCTCGCCCCACAGCCGCACCCGCGCGTGCAAGCCTTCGCGTTCGATCGCGCGTTCGATCGCGGCGCGGTCGGGGCCTTCGCCGACGATGTCCAGGACGATCCCGCGCGGGTCCGCGCGCAGCTTCGGCATCACGTGTTCGACGAACCACAGCGCGCCCTTGCGCCGCACCAGCCGGCCCAGGATCAGCAGGCGCGGCTCGGCCGCCGGCGGCACCCGCGGCGACGGCGCCGTCGCGGCCACGCCGGGATGGACCAGCGCGCAGCGCGCCGGATCGACGCCGCCCTCGCCGAGCCGGTCGCGGACGTAGCGGCTGATGCAGAAATAGACGTCGCAGCGGTTCCAGAAGAACCGCCGCAGATAGGCGCGGTAGCCGCGGTGCGGCCAATCGATGTCGAGCCCGTGCACCACCACTGCCACCGGCACGCCGGCCCAGCGCGCCGGCAGCGCCAGCGCCGCCAGCACCGGATCGCCGAGCAACAGCACCCGCACGCGCCCGCGCAGCAGGCCGACGAGCAGGCGCGCCAGCGCCCACGGCAGGAACAGCGGCAGGCCCCACTGGCCGCGGCCCCACCGCACCAGGGTCAGCGGCCGCAGCGCCGACAGTTCGCCGGCGATGCGCGCGCTGAGCTGCTGCATGCCGCCGCGCGAGGGCGGGAACTTGCGGGTGAGGTACCAGATCGAGCGCGCGTCGGTGGCGTGCGCGCTGCGGTCGGGAAACGGATCGCGCGCGTGCGCGCCGTTCGAATGCGAGTCGCCCGCCTGCGCGTCGCTGCGGTCCGCGCGCTCGGGTTGCGCGTCCTTGCGATGTCCACTCCCGTCGCGCGCGTCCCGGGCCATCGGACTCAAGCCGGCGGCCGCCATTCCGCGCGGCGGCGGCTCTGCTGCTGTTCCTCCAGCAGGCGCCGGTTGACCACCATCTGGTTGGCCAGCAGGCCCACCGCCGCGCCGACCGTGCCGACCACGATCAACAGCGCCGACAGGATCAGCGACTGCACGTGGCCGTCGCCGTCGCCCTGGGCGAAGGCGTAGAGGAAGCGCGCGCCGATCAGCGCGCCCAGGCTCATGCACAGGCCCGAGGGCACCAGGAAGAACTCCAGCGGGCGGTAGGTCAGGAACGAACGCACGATGGTCAGCATCGAGCGGCCGAGGTACTGCGGCACGCTGCGGATCAGCCGCGACGGCCGGGTCGGCGGGTTCACCCCGACCGGCATGCCTTCCACGCGCAGGCCCGACTGGCCGGCCTGGATCAGCGTTTCCAGGGTGTAGGTGTAGCTCGAATACACGTTCAGGCGCATCGCCGCATCGCGGCTGTAAGCGCGGAAGCCGCTGGTGGCGTCGTCCACGCGCACGCTGGCGGCGGCGCGCACGACCGCGCTGCCGAGCCGCTGCAGGCGCTTCTTCCACCACGGGAAATGGGCGATGCGCTCGATCGGGCGGCAGCCCACCACGATGTCGGCGCGGCCGGCGAGCACGCGCGCGACCAACTCGGGGATCGCCGCGGCGTCGTACTGGTTGTCGCCGTCGACATTGACGATGACGTCGGCGCCGCGCCGGCAGGCCGCTTCCAGGCCGGCGCAGAACGCGCGCGCCAGGCCGCGGTTGTGCGGCAGGCGCAGCACCGCGTGGGCGCCGTGGGCGATGGCGACGTCGGCGGTGTCGTCGCTGGAGCCGTCGTCGATCACCAGCCATTCGACCTCGTCCACGCCGGGCAGGCGCCGCGGCAGCGCGGCCAGGGTCGCCGGCAGTTGTTCGGCCTCGTCGCGGCAGGGCAGCTGGATCACCACCTTGATCGGCTTGCGCGCATAGCGCGCGTCGCGCGCGGGCACGGCGTTGGGGCGCAACGGCCCGCCGGCGAAGACGGGCCCCTCGGCGCGGAGCGACCTGCGTGCGTTCATCGGGCGGTCTCCTCAGGGATGCGGCGGTCGGCCGCCGCAAGCGTTCGTTCGTGGATCCGGCGAGGCAGCGTCGGTACGGTTCGCATCGCGGCGGGCCTCAGCGCGCGATCCGGGTGACGCGCCATAGGCCGGCTTCCTGATAGGTGCCGTGCGCGAGCGGCTCCACAGAAGTAACGCGACGCAGCCGCCGCAGCGGCAAATCCGCGACCGCGACCGCGCCTGCGACGGCGATCGGCTGGACCGTGGGGTGGTGCACCACCCAGCACTCGCCGTGGGTCGGGCAGAATCGCGCCGGATCGTTCCAGGTCTCCGGCGGCGGCTGCACGGCCGGCACGCCGAAGCCGTTGAGCAGGGCGCTGGCCAGTTGCGGCTGGCCCAGCACGTAGCTGCGGCGGTCGCTCGGCAGCTGCGCGGCGATGGCGCCGATCTGCGCGAGCATGCCCGCGTCCTCGCGCAGGCGCAGGGTGTCGCGCTGCTGCCACAGCAGATGGCCGCCGAGCGCCAGCGCCAGCGCCGCCGCCAGCGCCTGGGCGCCGGTTCGCGACAGACGCCGGCCCAAGCCGGCGGCGGCGAACGCGGCCAGCACGATGACGGCCGGGAACACCGCCGGCAGCCAGCGCCGCGCGGCCCAGATATGGTCGGGCGATACCATCGGCCGCCACAGGTAGACCACGGTCGGCACCAGCAGGAACGCCAGGACCCAGGCCCGCGCCGGGCTCAGCCGGCGCGCCAGCATCGCGCGCACTGCCAGCGCCGCGCCGAGGCCGGCGGCCAGCACCACCGGCCACGACAGATACGCGGCGACGTTGCTCAGGCTGGCTTCGCGATAGTCGCGCTGGCCGTTCAACTGCGGCACCAGCCTGGATTCGATCAGCGCGTACGGCGGCAGGTGCGGGCGGATCCACAGCGCATAGACGAACAGCGCCGCGACCGCCGCCGCCGCCGGCCACGCCAGGCGCGCCGCCGCGGCTTCGCCCAGGCGCAAGGCCGACGCGCGCGCGGCCACGCGCGCGGCGAACGCGCACAGCACCGTCGCCACCGCCGCGGCCACCACCAGTTCGGACAGGCCGATCAGGTACGGCTGCACGCACGCCAGGAAATAGCCCATCGCCAACGCGGCGACCAGATAGCAGCCCAGCGCGGTTTCGCCCAGCGCCGCCGCCGCGCGCGGTTGCCGGGCGTCGCGGCCGAGCGCGGCGGCGGCAAGCGCGGCGGCGGCCGCGGCCAGGGCGAACACGATCGCGTCGATGCGCACGAAGCAGCCCATTGCGATCAGCGCGCCGGCGAGCAGGCCGAGCCGGCGCGAACGCCGGGCCGCGCCGAGGCTGGCGGCGTACAGGCCGGTGGCGAGGAACCACGCGCACAGGGGTTCGCTGAGCGAGTTGCGCGACACCCACACTTGCGCGGGCTGCAGCGCGAACACCGCCAGCGCCGGCACCGCCCAGGCGCGCGCGCCGGCCGGAAGCAGGCGCCGCGCCAGCACGAAGAAGGCGACGCAGTTGAGCGCGCCGATCAGCGCGTTGAAGCGGAAGATGCCCTGCGGGCCGAGCGGCGCGGCGAGCATCGCCATCCACACCGGCGTCGCGGCGGAGAACTGGAACGTCCAGCGCGCGCCGGTGGGATACAGGCCGGGCAGCTCCGGGGCCTTGCCCTGGGCGATGGCTTCGATGCCCGGATCGCCGGCGATGCCGATCGCGGCCAGGTCGATCGCCGAGCCGCCGCTGCGCAGCAGGTGCAGGGCGTGCTGGGCGTAGAGGCCTTCGTCGCGTTCGCCGAGCAGGCTTTCCTTGGGATACATCGCATACAAGAAGAACGCGGCGACGACGATCGCGGCCGCGGCGGACGCGGCGCGGCCGTGCCGGCGCGCGTGCAGGCGCAACCACGCCAGCGCCGGGCCGATGCGCGTCCACGCGCGCTCGCGCCAGCACCACGCGGCGAGCACGGCCCAGCCGGCCAGGCCGATCGCGGCCGGGACGAACGCGCCGGCCCAGGCCAACGCCATCAGCAACAACGTCGCCACCGCGCTGCCGGTGGCGAGCGCGAGCAGGGGATGGAAGCGAAGACGATGGGCGGACCCGCCGACGACGGCCAACGCGCTCGCGCCCAGGGGATAGATCGCAGGCCACACGCCGAGCGACGCCAGTGCCTTCAGATATTCCATCGAATGCCCTCGCTAGGGTTTCGAGTCTACTGAGCGCGTTTTTTATGTACTGCGCATTGGGTCATTCTTACATGCGATTTTTCCGCGGTTCGCGCGCGCGGAAAAAAATTTGCGGCGCGCTTGCCGGTGCGGGCGTGGCGCAAAACGCAATGCGAAATCGATGGCGGACACGCTTTGTCGCGGAGCGATGCGAAGTTGCGACGCAGTTGGCGCCCGCATGCGGCGCGAGCGTGAGCGAAGGTGAGTGAGCAAGCGTGAGCGAAGAAGAGCGAGCAAGAGCGAGCAAGAGCGAGCGAAGAAGAGCGAGGACGGATCAGCCGCGCGCGGCGGGCGCACTGGCGGCGGGCAGGGCGACGCTGACCCGCAGGCCGCTGGGATGCTGCGATGCGGCCAGCGTGAGCGCGCCGCCATGCAGCGCGGCGATCTCGCGCGCGATCGCCAGGCCCAGGCCGCTGCCCTGCGAATCGGCCTTGCTGCCGCGCACGAACCGTTCGACCACGCGTTCGCGCTCGGACTCGGCGATGCCGGGGCCGTCGTCGGCGACCGCGAAACGCACTGCCGCGCCGTCGCGCCGCGCTTCGACCTCGATGCGGCCGCCGGGCGGGGTGCAGCGGATCGCGTTGTCGATCGGATTGGCCAGCAGCTCGTGCAACAACCGGCGGTCGGCGTGCAGCGGCGGCAGGTCGGGGTCGATGCCGACCTGCGTCGCGCGGCCGGTCCGATCACTCCGGCACGTTGAGCACCTGCGGATCGCAGATGACCATTTCCGGTCCGGATCGGGCGATCGGGGTGTTGTCGCGCACGACGAACGCCAGGTTGAGCAGTTCGCGCGCGATGCAGTGGTTGACGATGGTGACGCAGCTGTCTTCGCATTCCCGAGGGATCTGCAGTTGTCCGGCCGAGGCGCTGCCGACCACGTAGTCCAGCACCAATCCGGGCGAACAGGTCTCGCTGAGCTTGTAGTGCAGATAAGTCGGCTCGCGGATCAGCACGATGTTCGGGCGGAAGCTGAAGAAGTAGCGGCCGCCGCCGGTGTTGCCGCCGCCTTCGACGCGTACGACGGTCAGCTCGATGGGGCGGGTCGGGTACAGCGGAGTCTGCGCGGTGGCGTTCATGGCTGGTCCTTGCGTTGGGTGGAGGAGAGACGTTCAGCGCGCGGCCGCGACGGCCTCGCGCGCGGCGGACAAGGCATCGAGGCGACGCCGCGCATCGGCGGTCTCGCGATCGTCGCCGGCCGGATCGCCGAGCCAGCGCGCGGCTTCGGCGAGGGCGAGGTCGGCGCCAGCGGGGTCGTCGCTGCGCGCGATCTGCGCGCGCAGCATCCGCAACTGCGCGCGCAGCACCCGGTCCTTCTGCGCCAGCGGCGCGGTTGGGTCGGCGGTCGCGCCGGCCAGGGTTTCGGCCGCGGCCAGGGGCGCGCGCGCGGCCTTCGCGCCGGCGTCGGCGAACTCCAGGCGCGCGCGGGCCAGCGCCGCGCGCAGGCGCAGGCGCGGCAGGTCCTGCACGCTGGCGTCCGCGGCCAGCAACGCTTGCAGCGCGTCGTCGGCGAACTCCAGGTGCGCGCGCGCCGCGGCGCCGCGGCCGTCGTGCAGTTCCAGTTCCGCCGCGGACAGGCGGCAGGCCAGCCGGTCGCGGGTCCAGTCGCTGCGCTCGGGCTGCTCGCCGCCGATGCGGTCGAGCAAGGCTGCGGCGGCTTCGAGTTCGGCGCGCGCGTCCGGCGTGCGTTGCAGGCTGGCGAGGATCTGGCCGTCGCTGCTGCGCAGGATCGCCTCGCGGTGCATCCATTCCGCGTCCAGCGGCGCCTGCCGGCGGACCTGGGCGATGGTCGCGATGGCCTGGGCGTAGCGCCGCTGTGCCTCGTCCAGGCGGCCGAGCCGGTCGAGGGTGCGCGCGCTCCAGGACAGGCTGTCGGCGAGGTCGGCGCGCAGGCGCAGGTCGTCGGGCTCGAACCGCAGCGCGCGCCGCTTGTACTGCTCGGAGCGCTCGAACAGCGCGAGCGCCTCGGCATGGCGTTCGCGCTTGCGGCTCAGCGTGCCGAGCGTATTGAGCGCGTAGGAGGTCTCGATCCAGGCGCGGGCGCGATCGGGTTCCAGCGCGGCGGCGCGTTCGGCGACGCGGCGGTAGCGCTGCCAGTGCGATTGCGCGGTGTCGTAGTCGGCGCGCAGGAACGCCAGGTAGCCGGACCAGTAGCTGGCTTCGCCGAGATTGAGCAGCATCTCGGCCGAGGCGGGGCTGTCCTCGACCAGGCCGGCGGCCAGCGCCAGCGATTCGGTCAGCGCGGCGCGCGCGTCGTCGGGCGCGCCGCGGGCGACGCGGATCTTGCCGATCTGGCGCAACACCCGCGAACGGTTGAGGCGGGTGTCGCGGCTTTGCTGTCCCGGCGCGCGCAGGTCTTCGAGGATGCGCTGGGCGGCGCCGTCGAGCAGGTCGAGCCGCCCGAGCCGTTCCAGGCGTTCGGTGAGGTCGCCGAGCATGTACTCCACCAGTCCTTGCGCGCGGGCGCGTTCCTGGTCGGCCTGCAGGCGCGCGCGATGGGCGAGCAATCCGCCGGCGGCGGCGACCGCGGCCAGCGCGCAGACGCTGCCGACCGCCGCGCGCCGCAGCCAGGTCAGGCGGGTTTCGCGGCGGACGGAATGCTCGATCAGCGTGGTCGCCGCCGGATCGAGCAGGTCGGGACGGCGGCGCGCCAGGTCCCGGGCCTCGTCGAGGCGGCGGCCGCGCGGCAGCAGCAGGTCGCGGCGGCGGCCTTCGGACTGCCACCGCGCCGCCGACTCGGCCAAGCGCGCGCGCAGGCGCAGGCCGTCGCGGCTTTCCTCCAGCCACGCCGCCGCGCGCGGCCACGCGCGCAGCAGGGCTTCGTGGGCGACGATCACCGCCGGCCGCGTGTCCTGCACCGTGTCCACCAGCAGGCGATGGCGGACCAGCGCTTCGATCAGTTCGCGTTCGTGCGGGTCGGCGAAGGACTCCATCGCCGCAGGGAGGCAACCCAGGCGTTCGCCGCTGGACGAGAGCCGGACCAGCCGCGCCAGCACCCGCGGCAGGCTGCGCTGCGCGGCCGCGGGCACCTCGGCCACCGCGCGTTCGGCGTGCTGGCGCAGCGCGCCGTCGAGCCCGTCGATGTCGCGATACGCGGCGAACGTCAGCCGCCCGCCCTGTTCGCGCCGCTGGTACAGCTGTTGCAGCGTGTGCTGCAGCAGCGGCAGGCATTGCGGCTGCGCGACTGCGGCATCGCGCAGGACGTCGTCGAGGCGTCCGTCGTCGCCGCTTTCGAAGCTCAGCGCGGCGATCTGCGCCGGGCGGCGGATCATCTCGGCGATCTCGGCCGCGCTCGGCGGCGCGAGGTCGACGTGGCCGTCGGGGTGCTTCAGCGCCAACAGGCCGGGGACCTCGGTCAGCGCCGGATAGGCGCTGCTGCGGCAGGCGGCGAGCACCGCGACGCGGCCGCAGCGCGCCAACGCGGCGAGCGTGCGCACGGTATGCGCTTGCTCCGCGGCGTCGTCGCCCTCGGCGAAGAAGTCTTCCAACTGATCGACGATCAGCGCCAGCACCGCATGCTCCGGGGCGCCGGCGCGGACCGCGGCGGCGTCCAGGCGCGCGCGCAGCTGCGTCGCCGCGGCCTCCGGCGAACGCGCCAGCGATTCCAGCCATTCGGCTTGGCTCGCGCCCGGCAGCAACGCCGGCGCCATGTCGCGGGTCAGCGCCTGGGCCAGCGCGGCATGGAAGGAGATCGCGCCGGGACCGCGCCCCGGGACCTGCGCGACCGCCAGGGTCGCCAGCGCATGCGTGCCCGGCGGCGCCAGCCGCGGCGCCGCGCCGGCGCGCAGCAGCGAAGTCTTGCCGCTGCCGCTGGCGCCGACCAGCAGCGCGAACGCGGTGCGGCTGCGCCATTGGGCTTCCAACGCGCGCAAGGTCGAGGCGATCGCCGCGTCGCGGCCGAAGAACACACCGGCATCGTGCGCACCGAAGGCATCGAGCCCGCGGAACGGCGAACCGTGCGGCCAGCCCGGCGCCGCAGGCGCCGCGGCGCCGCGATAGCCCGAAGGCAACACGACCGGCGCGATCAGGCGGTAGCCGCGCTTGCGGATGGTCTCGATGTAGCGCGGCGCCCCGGCCTGGTCGCCGAAGGCCTTGCGCAGGTGGGCGACGACCTTGTGCACCGGATTGTCGCCGACGCCGATGTTGGGCCAGCACTCGGCGAGCAGGCGCTCGGCCGGAACCACCTCGCCGGCGTGGTAGGCGAGGAACTCCAGCGCCTCCATCGTGCGCGGTTCCAGCGCGACGCGTTCCTCGCCGCGGACGATGGCGTTGTGTTTCGGATAGACGATCCAGTCGCCGATCCGGAAATGCTCCGGGGCCGGATGGGACGGTTCGGGCGTGATCACGTCGGCGTCCGTTGCCTCGGCTGCGTGCTGCGCGATGATCGTGGGCCGCCGGGGCGCGGATGCGCGGCGGCGATCGGTTCGCGGCGATGGTAGTGCAGCGCCTGCCGGCGCTTTGCGGGCCGCCGGCACAGTCGGCGCGGAGTTTGCGGCGAAAGTTTGCATACGCGACCGGAATCACAGGAAAGGTGACGTTGCGGGTCATGCGCGCGGACGCGCCGGCGTCGGCGCGTCCGCGTGCGGGTAGCCAGGGGCGGACGGCGCCGGCGACGCCGTCCGCGTTGCGGATCAGAGCGGGTGGCAGACGCCGTTGGCGCCATGCCAGCTCTCGCCGCCTTTCTGTTGGCAGGCCATGCCCGACTGGCCGCCGAGCACGCGTCCGCGGCAGGTCTTGCCGAGGCAGCATTGCTGGGTCTTGGACTTGACGTTGCAGTTGCCGCCGACGCGCGGCAGGCCCTTGCCGGCGTCGGCCGCGGTGGCGGGCGACGCCGCGGCGGGCGCGGCTTGCGGCGCCGAAGGCGACGCCGCGGGCGACTGCGCGTAGGCCGGGGCGGCCAGCGCCGCGGCGGCGGACAGGACGACGACGAGCAGGACGGTCTGGAGGCGTTTCATGTCAGGCGGCCTCCGGCATGGCGATCGGCGGATCGAGGCCGTCGTGGAGCCGCGTCTCGATCCGGCCCGAAGGGTCGCGGGTCTTCTCGCGCAGGTAGGTGTCGATGACGCCGACGCCGTGGAACTTCACCGGCACCCGGACTTCGACGTTGCCGCCGATCACCGTGATGTCGTTGCGCGCATTGAACTGGCGGGCAAGGTCGGCGACCGGGACGAACCAGAAGTAGTGCCCGTTCCAGCGGTTGTTCAGGCCGATGGCGATGCGGCCGCTCATCACCCCGCGCAGGTCGGCGACGGCGGTCGCGGTGGTCTGGTTCAGGACCATCTCCATGGTCGCGACCGTGTGCGGCTCCAGTTCGAAGTTGCGGGTCAGGGACCAGCTGTTGGTGCGCTGCTTCTGCTGGCTCTGGGTCGTCGACACCGACAGGTCCAGGGTCAGGCTGGCGTCGGCGCTGAACAGGTCCGGCACGCCGACCGAGACCGAGGTGGTCTGCGACACTCCGACGGTCTCGGTCACGCTCCATTCGAACGAATCGGTCTCGTCGTAGGTGTGGCTGAAGGTGATGTCGCTGCGGGTGTCGAACGGGCCGTACTCGGCGCTGTAGACCGAGACGGCCTTGGTGCTCTTGGACTGGATCGCGTAGTCGCCGAGGCTCCAGTCCAGGTTCACGCCGTAGCGGTCGGCGTACTTGCGGAAGATCGGATTGGTGCCGTCCCAGTCGTAGTTGTTGGCGCCGCCGCGCTCGCCGGCCCATTGCCGGGCCCAGCCTTCGAGAAAGTCGATCATGTTCACGTCCACGGTTCGTTCTCCTGTCAGCGATGGACTCCCGCCGCCGGGCATTGCCGTAGCGGCCGGAGCGCCAGGAGTTCCTGGCCGGTCCATTCCGGGCGCAAGCGCGCAGGCTCGCCTTCCGGAAACATTCCCGACCGCCGCAAGCGCCGCCGGCGCGCGTGCACGAACCTTCCGCCAAGCTTCCGACGCGCGAAATCGCCCCTCGACGGCGATCAATACTGCGAGGCGTGCCGCAGTTCGCCGCCGCCGCCGCGCTGGCGCGGCGCGCGCGGAAACGCCAGCGCGATCGCCGCGGCCGCCAGCCCGACCAGCATCGAGCCGATGTACAGCCAGGTGTAGCTGCCGTAGCGGTCGTACAGCCAGCCGCCGGCCACCGGGCCCAGCGCCATGCCCAGGCTCGACAGCAGGCTGGCCGCGCCGAGCACGCCGCCGAGGATGCGCGGGTCGAACGCGTCGCGCGCGAGCGAGGCGTACAGCGGCATGGTCCCGCCGTAGGCCAGGCCGAACACCAGCGCCACCGCGTAGAAACCGTCGAGCTGGTTCACCGCGAGGTAGCCGGCCGCGGCGACCGCCTGCACCAGCAGGCCGGCGACCAGGATCGGCTTGGCCCCGTAGCGGTCGGCCAGCGCGCCGAACAGCAGGCGCCCGCCGAGCCCGGCGGCGCCTTCCATGCTGTAGATGGTGACCGCCGCGGTCACCGGCAGGCCGCAGCCGATGGCGTAGCTGACGGTGTGGAAGATCGGTCCCGAGTGCGCGGCGCAGCAGGCGAAGAACGCCAGCCCCAGCACGATGAAGGGGCGCGAGCGCAGCGCCTGCGCCATCGTCGCCGGCGGCGCGCCGACCGCGGCCTGCGCCGGCGCCGGCGCCGCGGCGTGGGCGGCCGGCGCGGCGCGCACGAACCACGCCGCCGGCAGGGTCAGCGCCCAGGCCAGCGCGCCGACGATCAGCAGCGTGGTGCGCCAGTCGTATTGGCTGATCAGCCACGCCACCAGCGGCGACAGCGTCATCGGCGCCACCCCGACCCCGGCGGAGACCAGCGAGATCGCCAGGTTGCGTCGCCGCTCGAACGCCGCCGCGGTGGCCGCGATCACCGGCGCGAAGAACGCCGCCGCGGCCGCGCCGAGCAGCACGCCGTAGGCGAGCTGGAACTGCAGCAGGCTGCCGGCGCGGCTGGCCAGCACGCAGGCCAGGCCGAGCAGCAGCGAACCGGCCAGCGCCACCGCGCGCGGGCCGATGCGGTCGCTGAGCAGGCCCCAGCCGAACCCGGCCACGCCCATGCTGAGGAAGGCCAGGGTCATCGCCGCCGACAGGCCGGCGCGCGACCATCCCGTCGCCGCGCCCATCGGCTCCAGCAGCACCGCCAGCGCGAACACCGCGCCGATGGCGACGCAGCCGAGCACCGCGCCGGCGGCGACCAGCGCCCAGTTGCGGTCGAGCGCGGGGGGAGATGCGGGGAGGTTCATCGGCGGGATCCGGTGGGGGCTTGCCTATGCGACGAACGGAGCGGGGCGGGATCGACAAGCGATCCTTGCGATGCGGCGGACAGCACGGCCCGGTTCGTGGCTCCGCGCAACGTCGCCGGACCGGCCGCGATCTCGTTCTTACGCGGCTTGCCTGTCGTTTCCTGTCCGGCATCGCCGCGAACGCGCCAGTGGGAAATCGCCTGATTGCGACGTCGGAAAAATCCTACCCAATCGCGCAGGCACTTTTTCGGCGCGATCTTCGCTGTTCGCGACGCACCTGGAAAATCGCGGCGCCTGCGCGAAGGAATGCGGACGAGCGTGAATAAGAGTTTCGCATTGCGGCGCGCGACGAATCGGCCGGAATGGAAATTTTCCGCATCGACACGCAGGCGTCGGCGGCGCGACACTGTCGGCCCGGCTCGCATCGCCGCGATGGCCGGACATTCGAACGACACCGTAAGGAACCGCTGCGATGAAAACCGCAATCCTGCTGGCTGGCCTGACCGTCGTCGCGGCGACCGCCCTGGGCCTGTCCGCCTGCTCGAACGCGGTGAAGGACCCCAAGTACGAACGCAATCCGGATCCGAAGCGGAAGTATGTGGTGACGGCGAAGGTGGACGGGGCGCCTGGGCCGTTTCGGGATGCGGTGGCGGGCGTGCAGTACAGGATCGGCCCGGACCGGGCTTGCATGCCTCCCGCCGAACCGATTTCCGGAACGTTTCCCACGCAGTCCCGTGCTCAGGTGGAAGCCAAGGTCCGGAAGGAGTCGGGGTCCGAGTTCGAATTCGATGTCTATCTCGACGCGATGCTGGCTAAGGACTATTTCGGCCGGGGGGTGTGCAACTGGCAAGTCGAAATCGCCAGCCTGTCGCTTCGCCCGACGGGCGCGGAAAGCGAACGGAAGTTCGATGTGTCCTTCAGCGGATCAGCTCTCGAGGCAGGCCGGCCTCTGGTGCTTTACGCCCGTCGCGAGATGTACGCAGTGCCCTTCGAAGACTCCTACGACGCCTTCGAAACGGCGATTGAAAAAGAACACGCGCAAGCGCGATACGGAAGCGATCCGTCGAAATTTTTCACCATCACGTTGAGTGCCAGGGAATCAGGCCATGACTATTAGAAGTTTGCACTACGCTGAACTGAGCGAAGCCGCCTATACGCTCCCGGATATGATGCAGGATGGGACGCGGAAAGTGCTGATAAACGATGCGACATACAAGCTGCTGGAGGTCGCCGAGAACAAATCCTCGGGATACCAGGGCGCTGTTTTCCAAAAGGAAGATAGCGGCGAGATCGTCGTCGCCCACCGCGGAACCGAGTTCAAGGACGAGTTCATCGACGACGTCCTGCGCGCGGATGGCGGCATGGTCGCGACGCGGGCGAACCAGCAGACCAAGGACGCCTCGGCCCTGACCGAGCGCGCGATGGAGATCGCGCGAAAGCAGGGCGTCCCGGTCACGGTCACCGGCCACTCCCTCGGCGGCTGCCTCGCCCAGATCACCGCAGCCAAGTACGGACTGCACGGCGAGACCTTCAACGCCTACGGTGCGGCCAGCCTCAACCAACGCATCCCCGAAGGCGGCCGCGACGTGGTCAATCACGTCATGGCGGCCGACTTCGTCAGCTCCGCCAGCCATCATTACGGCGAGGTCAAGGTCTACGCGAGCCGGCACGACATCGCGACGCTGTCGGGCGCCGGTTACGGCAACAACGAGCGCGCCCTGGACCGGGGCAATCTGCCGGCCGCCATCGCGGTCGGCGCGATCTCGCACAGCCTGCACAACTTTCGCGACACCGACGGCGTCAAGGCGGACCTGTCGGTGCTGCGCGACCCCGAAACCCAGGTCAACGCGCATCGCTTCGAGGCGATGATCGGAAAATTCCGCGACGACGTCTGGGCCATGCGCGAAGGCGCGTCCATCGGCGGCGCGATCCTGCGCGGGCCGATCGGCGTCGCCGGGGAGATCGGCCGCCGGCTTCCGGAAAAGCCCGCGGAGAGTCCGTTCAAGGACGCCCACGGCGCGCTGCCGGCGGGCGATGCGCGGCCGTTCGATCCGCGCCATCCCGATCATCCCGGCCATTCGATGCATGGCACGGTGCAGGCGGGCGTCGAACGGATCTACGCGCAGCACGGACGGCCTTACGGCGAGGACGGCGAGCGGGCCGCCGCAGCGCTGTTCGTCGATGCGCGGCTGAAGGGGCTCGATCAGGTCGACCATGTCGTCGCCGGCCGCGGCGACGGCGCCGGCATCGACGTGTTCGCGGTACAGGGAGGGCTGACCGATCCGGCGCACAAGCGCGCCCAGGTCAATACCGAGACGGCGGCGCAGGTTCCGGTCGAGACCTCCTTCGGCCAGCTCGCCCAGGCCGAGCAGAAGGCGGCCGCGCAGGAACCGGCGCAGCAGGAGCAGTTCCGCGCCCAGGCCGCGCGCACCGCCTGAGCCGCCGTCGTCGCCTGTCGCGGCGCGACCCGCACGCGACTCGAACCCAAACACCCGCACGGCGGCCGGCGACCGCGTGCGCAGCGGCGGCTGGGAACTCGAAGCGCTGAGCCTGGAGCGGCACCGGGTCGGGCGGGTGCGGTTGGCGCCGGCGTGAGCGCGCGATGGCGCGCGCGTCGTCGCGGTCGCGTCGGTGCCCGAGGCGGGGACGGGGTCGCGCATTACGGTGGAGCCGCCCGGCTTGGCGGGTCGGCGCGCCGCCGCGAAGCGTCTGCGGCGTAATCGAACCCGGCACGACAGGTTCGCCGAAATTTTCCGACGCCGGTCACATCCGCGCGCCGGGGCGCGGCGAGGGCGGCCGCGCCCGTCCTGCGCGCGGATAAGCACAGGCGTTCGCGCCGCCGTCCATTCCGCTGTCGAATCAATCTGTTATCGGGCACCGTCGCGGATGGCGCGGCGCCGGCCGCGCATTCATCCGACCGGCATATTGCGTTGCAGCGTGCACAGGGTAAATTCGCCTGCTTAGGCTAACAGCCGTTTCAATTCCGGTATTCAATCCGCGAGTTGGAGCAAACCTTCGAGTCGCCAGGCGGAGCCGTGTTGGGACATCGGCCGTGAACAATCCCCGAGCCAACTCGAGCGATACCCGCCGGCGCCTGCTCGAGGCGGCCGAAGCGTTGTTCATCCGCCACGGCTACGAAGGCATGCTGCTGCGCCAGATCACCAGCGAGGCCAAGGTCAACCTGGCCGCGGTGAACTACCACTTCGGCAGCAAGGAAGCCTTGGTCCAGGAGCTGCTGTCCTCGCGCCTGGACCGGCTCAACGCGGAACGCCTGCAGCTGCTTTCCCTGTGCGAGGAGCGCTTCGGCGCGGCCACGCTGGACGCGCCCACCGTGCTGGGCATCCTGTTCGTGCCGGCGGTGCGGCTCAGCCGCGACAGCGCCGGCGGCATTTCCTTCATGCGCCTGCTGGGGCGCGTCTACAGCGATCCTTCGCCGTTCGTGCGCGGCTTCCTGTACGAGCATTACCAGCCTATCTACGAACGCTTCTTCGAAGCCTTCGCGCGCGCGCTGCCCCACCAGTCGCGCAACGAGCTGGGCACCCGCCTGCACTTCGCCCTGAAGGCGTTGTCGGGCGTGCTGGCCGGCGAAAACATGGACGAGTTGATCGCGGCGATCTGCGTCGGCGAGGCGGTCAGCGATTCGCTGATGCTGGGCCGGCTGGTCGCCTTCGTCTCGCCGCTGCTGACCACGCCGTTCGACAATCTGGCCCAGGTGCGCCAGGTCGAGCAGGTGATGGGCCTGGCGCCGGCGGCGGCGCAGGCGGCCGATGCGACGTTGCGCGCCGACGGCGAGCCGGCCGCGGGGCGCAAGCCGCGCGGGATCCTGCCGCTGTGGGCGGAAAAGGTGGTGGGGGTGTGAGGACGCGTTCCGCAGCACCGTCGGGGGGCGCCGCGTCGCGGCCGCGGCCGCGGCCCGTCTAGGGCCGCGACCGGGGCCGCGAACGCGCGGCGCGGGCAAGTGCGCCATCGGAACCGTCGTCCGCGGCTGCGGGCGCGGCGCCCGTTCGGGCGTCGCCGCGCGGCCGTCGGCGCCGGCGCCATTCCATTGGGTACGGGTTGCATAGGGCATGGGAAGGACACAGCAATGACCGATCCGGCGTCATGGCCGCACGAGTCCGCGTCGCTCGCCGAATACGGCGAGGACGGCGCCAGCCAGTGGAACAACGTCTCGTTGCGCTACCGCCTGCCCCTGCGCGGCTTCTTCTCCAAGCGGGTCAAGGACGCGGCCGAGGTCGAGGACCTGACCCAGGAGGTGTTCCTGCACCTGATCCGGCGCGCCCGCGGCGGGCCGATCGAGCACGTCGAGCAGTACGTGTTCCAGGTCGCCGCCAACACCCTGCGCGACTGGGGCCGGCGCCGCCGGGCCCGCAACCAGGACGCGCACGAGTCCTTCGACGTCGAAGTGCACGATCCGGCTACGGATATTTCGCCCGAGCGCGTCTTACTGGGTAAGGAGCAGGTGCAACTGGTGGCCCAGGTGCTGCGGGCGCTGCCCGAACGCACCCGCGACGTGTTCGTGCTGCGGGTCATGGAGAAGAAGAAATACGCGGAAATCGCGGCGATGATGGCCATCTCCGTGCGCGCGGCCGAGAAGCACATGGCCAAGGCGCTGGCGCAGTTGGGAGGCATCGTCGATGGAATGGGAGTACAGGACTGAAGGGTCCGCGACGCCCGCGAGGGCGGGCGCAACCTGTGCGTCCGAACGCGTTCGGCCTGAGCGGGCCGTCACGGATCGGAACATCGGCGGCGCGGCGGTACCCGCGTGCGTCGGCCGGAGCTTGCTGAGAGGTCACACCCGATGAAATGCAAAATCGCGCTGGTGCGGGACGGGTCGGCGGAACCCGGGTCGCGGAGCATCGACGAGGACGCGGCGCGCTGGAGCGAGATCCTGCGCGAGCGCGACGACCCGACGATGCGCGAAGCGTTCCAGGCCTGGCAGGCGCAGTCGCCCGGCCATGCCGAGGCTTACGCGCGCGCCGAGGCGGCGCGGCGGCTGGCTGATCTGCTCGCCGACGAGCCCGAACTGCAGTCCCTGCGCAGCGAGACCCTGGGCCGGGTCGCGCGCCAGGGCCAGGCGCGGCGCGCGAGCCGGCGCAACTGGGCGATGGCCGCTTCGCTGACTGTCGCCGGCCTGCTCGGCGCGCTCGGGCTGAACCTGGGCGACTCCTGGCGGATGGTCGGCGACGCGCGCGACGCGCTGGCCGGCAACGTCTACCGCACCGGCGTCGGCCAGCGCGAGCGCTTCACCCTCGCCGACGGTTCGGTGATCACCCTCAATACCGACAGCCGGGTCAGCACCCATTACCGCGACGGCCTGCGCGCGGTGACGCTGGAACGCGGCCAGGCGCTGTTCAAGGTCGCCAAGGACCGCAGCCGCCCGTTCGTGGTCAGCGCCGGCGGCCGCCAGGTCACCGCGCTGGGCACCGAGTTCGACGTCTACCTGTCGCCGCGCGCGTTCGAAGTGACCTTGCTCGAAGGCCGGGTCACCGTGACCCGCACCGTCAAGCCCGCGGTGGTGGCCAGCGCTCGTCCGACCGCCGCCGCGACGGCGGCACTGGCCGAGCTGCGCCCGGGCGAGCAGTTCGTCGCCCTGGCCAAGGCCGCGCCGCAGGTGCGCGCGGCCGACGTGCGCCGGGTGGTGAGTTGGCGCAACGGCCAGATCGTGTTCGAGAACGAGCGCCTGGGCGACGCGGTGGCCGAGATCAACCGCTATTCGCAGCGCAAGATCGTGCTCGCCGACGCCACGCTCGCCTCGCTCAAGATCAGCGGCGCGTTCAACACCGGCGACACCGGCACTTTCGTCGAAGCGCTGACCGACTACTTCCCGATCGAGCGCGACACGCTCGACAACGACGACATCGTGCTCAAGCCGCGCGCGCCGCTGCGCGGCTGAGGCGCGCGGCGCCGCAGCGGCGCCGCGCCGTCGCCCATCCTCTGGCCTGCCTGTCTGTCCGCGCGCGCTACGTGCGCGCCGCGCCGACGCGTGGGCGCGCGCGATCGTCGCGGCGCGCGACGGTGTTGCGGCGCAAAACAAAACTCGTCGGTACAACAAGATGCGCGATGCAATTAATTCGCGTCGCGAGGTTCGGGTTTGCCGCGGGCGCGCGTCTGTACCTAGGTAACCAGGCAGCGGGCACACGCGGCCGGCCCACCGAACGAGGGGAGTAACGAATGCAATTGCGAGACCGGAAACAGGCGTTGCTGAGCGCATCGCGGCGTGGCGTGTTGTTCCTCGCGCTGCTGCCGTGCCTGGCGGCCTACGCCGGCGAGCGTTCCGCGGCGAACGCGCGCTTCGACATCCCGCCGCAGCGGCTCGACACCGCCCTGTCCGAGTACGCGCGCCAGAGCGGGACGCAATTGCTGTACGCGCCGGAGCTCGCCGCGGGCAAGACCGCGCGCGCGGTGCGCGGCGAGAAGAGCAACCACCAGGCGCTGGAGGAACTGCTCGACGGCACCGGCCTGAGCTACGCCACCAACGCCTCCGGCGCGATCCTGATCAGCAACACCGCCGCGGGCGGCGCAGCCGCGCAGGGCGCGGCGGTCGCGCCGGGCGCCGAGGAGAAGCAGGGAAACGCACCGGAGGCCGCCGAGATGGAGCCGGCGGCGGCCTCCCCGCAAGCGCAAGACGATCGACAGGCGCCGGTAACGACCGCAAACCCCGCTAGGAATCCCAACGCGACCACGCTCGACACCATCGTGGTGACCGCGCAGAAGAAGGTCGAGAACATCCAGAAGGTGCCGATCGCGATCAGCGCGTTCGGCGGCAAGGACCTGGGCGACCGCAAGATCGAGACCGGCGGCGACCTGGTCACCGCCACGCCCAACGTCACCTTCTCCAAGACCAACTTCGCCAGCTACAACTTCCAGATCCGCGGCATCGGCACCCAGGCCCTGTCGGTGACCACCGACCCGGCGGTGGCGGTGAGCTTCAACAGCACGCCGCTGATCCGCAACCGCCTGTTCGAGCAGGAGTACTTCGACGTCGAGCGGGTGGAAGTGCTGCGCGGCCCGCAGGGCACGCTGTACGGCCGCAACGCGACCGCCGGCGTGGTCAACATGATCCCCAGCCTGGCCAGCACCGACGGCTACGAAGCCAACGTCAAGGGCGAGGTCGGCAACTACAGCACCGCGCGCGTGACCGGCATGGTCAACGTGCCGCTGACCGACAGCTTCGCCTTCCGCCTGGCCGGCCAGTACACCAAGCGCGACGGCTACGACCACAACGAAGTGACCGGCCGCGACGTCAACGACCGCGACCTGCTGTCCACCCGCATGTCGTTCGCGTTCAAGCCCAGCGAGAAGTTCGACGCCAGCCTGGTGTGGGAGCACTTCCAGGAAGACGACCGCCGCGCGCGCACCGGCAAGCAGCTGTGCAACAACGATCCCGGCCCGGTCACGATCGGCTCGACCACGGTCTCGCGGATCGACCGCAACTACATGAGCCAGGGCTGCCAGGACGGCTCGCTGTACGGCGACAGCGCGTTCGGCGTGCCCAACGGCGCCAGCATCCCGTTCGTGCTCGGCGCGCAGAGCACCGCGATCGGCTACCTGCTGGACCCGAACGGCAACTTCATCGACACCGTCTCGATCATCAAGCCCGGCACCAACCCCTACGAGGGCGTGACCCAGTCGCACGACCTGCGCAAGATCGCCACCACCTACGATCCCAAGTTCGAAGCCAAGAACGACATCTTCCAGTTCAACCTGAGCTCGGACGTCGGCGACAACCTGCGCTTCGTTTCGCAGACCCTGTACACCCGAGACAAGTACTACTCGACCCAGGACTACGGCCGCTTCCAGTCCAACCCGATCTTCACCAACACCAACAGCGGCGTGTCGGTGTTCGGCCCGAACGGCCCGGAGCCCGCCTACAACGCGTTCCCCGACGGCAAGTATTGCGATCCGCAGCTGGGCTGCTCGGACCGGCTGCTGATCGTCGACGTGGTCGACTCCTACAGCAAGCAGTGGTCGCAGGAGTTCCGCCTGCAGTCGTCCTACGACGGCCCGTTCAACTTCAGCGTCGGCGCCAACTACCTGGAGTACAAGGTCGACGAGAGCTACTACGTCTTCAGCAACGGCTTCACCGCGCTGGCCGACCTGTTCTTCAACGGCAACGGCGCCGGCACGCGCCCGGGCGCCTGCTCGCCCTCGGGCACGCGCGTGGACCCGAACTTCGGCGAGACCGTGCCCTGCGTCTACATCGACCCCAGTCCGCTGGGCTCGATCAACGGCCAGGGCCACAACTACTTCCGCAGCCGCAACGTCGCCGAGACCAAGTCCGCGGCGATCTTCGGCGAAGGCTACTTCCAGCTGCGCGACAACCTGCGCCTGACCGCCGGCGTGCGCTTCACCAACGACCGCAAGATCACCACGCCGTATCCGACCCAGACCCTGCTGGCCGATTCCACCGGCACCGCCGGCGTGCCGCAGCTGTTCGGCGGCTATGTCGGCGCCGGCTATCCGGCGCTGGCGAAGATCCGCCAGACTTGGAACGAGCCGACCGGCCGGCTGGTGCTGGACTGGTCGCCGGACCTGTCGTGGACCGACAGCACGATGTTCTACGCCTCGGCCTCGCGCGGCTACAAGGCCGGCGGCACCAACTCGCCCGGCATCGGCGCCAACCCGGCCGCGCTGAGCTTCGAGCAGCGCGATCCCGAGTTCAAGCCCGAGTTCGTCAACGCCTTCGAACTGGGCATGAAGAACGTCATGGCCGGCGGCAAGTTCGTCCTCAACGGCACGCTGTTCTACAACGACTACAAGGACTACCAGGTCTCGCAGATCCAGGACCGCGCCACCCTCAACGAGAACTTCGACGCCAAGACCTGGGGCGCCGAGCTCGAAGCGGTGTGGCGGCCGACCGAGGCGTTCCAGCTCAGCGGCAACGTCGGCCTGCTGCGCACCCGGGTCGGTTCCAACCAGTACTCCATCGACGTGATGGACCGCACCGCCGGCAACGCCGATTGGGTCGTGGTCAAGCCGTGGCTGCAGCTGGCCTCGAACTGCGTCGCGCCGAAGGAACTGGTCGAAGCGGTGCTCAAGGCGCAGTACCAGCTGTCGGCGCCGTTCAACAACGCCGCCAACGTGCTCAACAGCTTCTGCTCGACCAACCTGCCGCTCAACGGCGCGGGTTTCTCGCCCGGCGGCCCGTACGACGGCGTGTTCGGCTTCACCTACGATCCGGCCAAGGACGCGCCCAACGGCGGCGCCGGCTTCGCCAAGAACGTCGGCGGCAACGAACTGCCCAACGCGCCGCACATCACCGCCAGCCTGAGCCCGCAGTACACCTTCATGACCGGCCACGGCGACCTGACCGTGCGCGCGGACCTGTACTACCAGGGGCCGAGCTGGGCGCGCATCTATCAAGACAAGATCGACCGGCTCAGCGACTGGGGCAACGTCAACGTGTCGGTCACCTGGCGCGACATCGAACGCGATCTGGCGGTGCAGCTGTACGTCAAGAACGCGCTCGGCGGCAAGGCCATCACCGGTACCTTCCTCAACAGCGACGACACCGGCCTGACCAGCAACGTGTTCATCCAGGACCCGCGCATCATCGGTTTGACGGTGAGCAAGGGCTTCTTCTGATCCAGCGCCGCCGCCCGCTCCGGCGGAGCGGCGGCGACGCAGTCGCCTGAAACGCTGCAGACAGGCACCGCAGCTCCCAGGCAGCGCAGCCACGGCGCCGCTTCATCCGTGACAGTCCCTGCGGGCCCGCACGCCCGCTTACTTCGACGCCTCACAGGAGACAACGCAATGTCCAAGCTCAAGTACTCGATCCTGGCCCTGGTTTCGGCCGCCGCCATCTGCGGCGCGACCTCGGCCGCGGCCGCGCCGGGCACCTTCCTGCTCTGGAACGGCACCTCGTGGGTCAACAACGGCCAGGTGACCTTCACCGGCCGCACCACCGCCAGCTACCTGCAGCTGCAGCTGCCGTGCGACCAGGCGACCTTCGTGGTCGACGTGGTCAACGGCAACGCCAAGGTCAGCGCGGCGACCTTCGCCGGTTCCTCGGCCTGCACCAAGATCGTCGCCCAGAACCTGCCGTGGTCGATGGTGCCCGACACCGTCTACACCGGTTCCAACCCGCCGTTCCCGGGCGCGCCGACCCTCAACGGCCCGCTGTACGGCGTGACCATCAGCGGCATCCGCATCTACCTGCCGCTGCCGCTCAACGTGACCTGCCCGAACGCCACCGGCTCGGGTTCGATCAGCGGCGCGCTCGACTCCTCGTTCCCGGCCAACCGCTTCGCGTTCCAGGGCGCCCTGGGCCCGTGCGGCGTGCAGACCCAGGCCGGCTACTACCTGAGCTCGAGCGTCCCGGTCACGGTGATCTGACCACCCGCCCGCGGCGCACCATCTACCGCGCCCGGCGCGGGCCGCCAGCCCGCCGCGCTTCATGCGTGGCGCGTGCGGGCCGACGGCCCGGCGATGCGCCGGACGCGGCATGAGCCGAGACGGACTTCGGCAAGGGGGAGGAGGCTTTCCTCCCCTTTTTGTCCCGCATCGCGCAGGGCGCGCGCCGGCCGCACCCATTTTCAGGAGGATTCCCAATGCGCAAGACCTCGCTTCGCACGGCCGCACTGGCGGCGGCGCTGACGCTCGCCAGCGCGTCGTCGGCCAACGCCGGCACGCCGTCGGGCCCGTATGCGATGTTCAAGTTCTGCCCGTACACCAACCCGTCGGTCGGCAGCTGCGTACTCAACACCACCACTTCGGGCACGCTCAAGATCGGCAGCACCACCATGCCGATCGACAAGCCCATCGTGATGCAGGGCGGCATCGAGAGCCTCGGCCCGTCGCCGTTCTACGCCGCGGTCGGCGGGCCGACGCTGCAGGCGCCTCCGGGCAAGGTCCCGGGCGGGCTGCTCGGCATCGTCAACCCGGCGCCGAACTGGCCGGGCCCGCTGTGGACCGCGTTCTGGGCCATCGTCGGCGCGGTCAACGACGTCAGCGCCACGATCGAACCGGTGCAGGCGGTGCAGACCAACTTCGGCAACGCGCTGTTCCCGCCGGAAGACGGCAGCGATCCGACCGTGGCCCGGCTGGCGGTGCGCGTGCACCTGCAGAACCCGTTCCTGGGCGGCGGCTGCTACATCGGTTCGGCGCAGGACCCGATCGTGCTCAAGCTGCAGACCGGCACCACCGCGCCGCCGCCGCCGAACCTGCCGATCTCCGGCAACACCGGCAACGCGTACACGGTGTGGACCGACGAGCCGAACTACATCGGCTACCTGCAGGTGGACGGCAACACCCTGGTCGACAACGCCTTCGCCGTGCCCAAGGCCGGCGGTTGCGGCAATATCGCGCTGGGCCTGCCGATCATCACCCAGGTGCTCGACGCGCTGGTCTCCGGCGCGGTCAACCTCAAGGTCGGCCTGCCGGCCGCCGCCGGCACCAACACCGCGATCATGAACGGCAAATCCTCGATCGCGTCGTCGCAGTACGTACTGAACAGCGAGCAGTAAGGGCCATTGGCGACGACACAGCGAACCGGACGCGTTGCGGATGAAGGATGGGACGCATGACCCGTCCTTCCTCCGTCCCGCTCAAGCGCGTGCGGATCGCGGCGGCCATTGCCCTCGCTCTGGCCGCCATCGTCGCCGTGTACCTCATGGGCCGCCACCAGGGACGACTGGCGTCGCATGAGGAAGCCGCGGGTCCGGTCGCCGCCGAAGGACGGGCGGCGACCGACACCCTTGCGCCGGCCGCGGGCGCGCCGTCCGGCGCCGCGCTGCCGCCGCCGGGCGCGCCGCTCAAGCGCGGCTTCGCCGCGCTGCAGGCGCGCGCCGACGCCGGCGATGCCGGCGCCGCGACCCGGCTGTATCGCGATCTCAGCCAATGCCGCCGGTTCGCGCGCCTGGAGCGCGATGTGCGGCGCTATTCCGATGAAGTGATGGCGGGCGGCGATGGCGCGGACGCGCGGTCGCGCCAGGGTTCGCGCGCCGCGCTGGAAGCGGCCGAGGCCAACGAACGCGTGCTCGACGCGCTGCGCGCGCAATGCCAGGGCGTGGACGCGGCCATGCTCGGCGCGCTCGTGCCGAATCTGCACAAGGCCGCCTTGCTCGGCGAGCCCTACGCGCGCGCCTGCTACCTCGCGCGCGGCCCCGGCCTCGACGCGGCCGGCCTGCTCGACCATCCCGAACGCCTGTCGGCCTATCGCGGCACCGCCCGCACGTTGATCGAACGCGGCATCGCCGACGGCGACTGGCGGGTGCTCGACCAACTGCGCGGCGCCTACGAGCCCGGCGCCGACAGCCTGCTGGCGGCCGCGGTCGGCGACGACGCGGCGCAGCGCTATCGTTACCTCAAGCTGTTCCGGCTCGGCGCGCCGTCGCAGCCGGGCGCCACCGACGAGGACCTGGCGACGGCCGCGGCCCGACTCGGCCCGACCCAGCTCGCCGACGCCGACGCCTGGGCGGCGCGCACCTTCAACCAGAACTTCCACGGTCGGCGCATCGACGCCGACGGCCCGCTGTGGGACCCCTGCGTGTTTCCTTCCGAATGAGCATCGAACCGTCTTCCCCGGCGCCGCGTCCGGGCTCCGCCCGGCGCCGCCTGCTGCTCGCCGCGGGCATCGCCGCGGCGCTGGCGGCGATCGTCGCCGCTTACTTCGCCGGCCGCGCCGGCGTCGGCGCCGGCGCGGCGCGGCCGGACTCGCACGTGCGCATCGCCGGCGAGAGCGCGGCCGGCAGCGACGCCGCCGCCGCGGCCGGGGCGTTGCCGACACCGATCAAGGGCGGGGTCCTGCCGGCGCCGGGCGCGCCGCTCAAGGACCACTTCGCCCAGCTGCAGGCGCGCGCCAACGCCGGCGATGCCGGCGCGGCGACCCGGCTGGTCCGCGACCTCGACCGCTGCGCGCGGCTGCGCAGCACCCAATGGCGCAACGCCGGCGCCACCGAGGACCTGACCCGGCGCTCCACCGAAGGCATGAGCGCGGCGCAGTTGCGCACCTATCAGGCGCTGCTCGAAGCGATGGAGCTGCGCCAGCAGGCCCAGCGCCAGGACCAGGCGACCTGCGCCGGCGTCGACGAGGCCATGCTCGCCAGCCTGGTGCCGAACATCGCCCAGGCCGCCCGGCTCGGCGACGAACAGGCGCGCGCGTGCTACCTGGAACGCGGGCCGCTGTACGACGCGCGCAGCCTGATCCGCCATCCCGACGGCCTGCGCGCGTACCGCGGCACCGCCGCCGCGTTGGTCGAGGCCGGGCTCGCCGCCGGCGACTGGCGCGTGGTCGACCTGCTGCAGCAGGCCTATGAGCCGGGCTCCAAGAGCCTGCTCGCCGGATTGCTCGGCGCCGATCCGCTGCAGCACTACCGCTATCTCAAGCTCTACCGCCTGGGCGCCGAAGCGCACCGCGCCGACCAGCTCGACCGGCAGCTGGCGGCGGTGGCCACCGGCTTGAGCCCGGCCCAGCTCGCCCAGGGCGATGCCTGGGCGCAGAACACCCTCGACGCCGGCTTCCAGGGCCGCTCGACCGACGGCACGCCGCCGGGCTGGGAAGCCTGCGACTTCTGAGCGCGCGGCCGCCCCGGCCCGCGCCGCGGCGATGGATCGGCCTGGGTTCCAAGGTCCGCTTCGATGGCGGCTGCGGCGACGCCCGCACGCGTATCGCGGCCCGATAGAGCAACTGTTCGCATCGCGCGCTCGCCCTGCGCGGCCCCGCCGCGCCTGCGATACCAGCCGCTTTTGCCGCCGCGTCCGCCCCCCAGCGGCCCCGCGACGATGCCAATGTGCCCGGCGATAGAACAGACCCTGTAAAAACTGCAACAAACATCACATAAAAAAACGGATATAGTGTGATCGAAGTCGTATTTCTTGGCCGGTCCCGGCGCCCGAAGGCGTTCTAGCGGGCCGGCGGGCCCAGGGGAGCGGAACTCGCATGCAGCGAACGACCATCGACATGTTGCTGGGCCGCCTCGACGCGGCCCCGTCCAGCGAAGGCGCGACACAGGACGTCCTGGCCGCGGAACTTCAGCGTTGCTGGGAACGGGTGCCCGGGGTGCGCGCGCTGTGCGTGTCGACCGCCGACGGCCGCGCCCTGGCCGAACGTCTCGACGGCGGCGCCGACGCCCGCCGGATCGCGGCGATGGCCAATTCCTTCCTTACCCTCGGCGAGACCCTGGCGCGCGAGATCGAACTGAGCCAGGCCGATTACGCCACCGTCTGCACCGCGCGCGGCAATCTGGTGCTGTTCCGCATCCACGCCGCCAAGCCGCTGACCCTGCTGGCGATGGCCGGCCCCGACACGCTCCTGGCCGCCTTGCTGGTCGGCGCGCGCGACTGCGCCGCGCGCATCGGCGCGGCCCTGTCCGAACCGCGGACGGCGGCGCTGGCCGAACGTTAGTCCCCCGATCCATCCGCCCGCCGCGCCCCGCGCGGGCGGCGCCGCGCCCGCGCGGCCGCTGCACCCTCACCGCGGTATCCACGCCGTATCCACGCTCAAGGAGCAAGAGATGTCGAAGTTGCAACTGGACGAACTCAACAACCTGGCCGGCTTCGTCGGCGCCGCGCTGGTCGACAGCGACAGCGGCATGTCGCTGGCCACCGTCGGCGGCGGCGGGCTGGACCTGGAAACGGCCGCGGCCGGCAATTCCGAAGTGATCCGCGCCAAGCGCCGCGTCGCCCAGCAACTCGGCCTCAACGACACCATCGAAGACATCCTGATCAGCCTGGGCAAGCAGTACCACCTGATCCGCCCGCTGGACAGCAACCCGACCCTGTTCCTGTACGTGGCCCTGGACCGTTCGCGCGCCAACCTGGCGATGGCCCGCCACGAGCTGAAGTCGTTCGAGAAGACCCTGGACTTCAAGTGATCGGACTGCAGGCGATCGGATCCGCGGCCGGGCGTCGCGCGGCCGCCGCGCGCGCGCCCGCGCCGCGGGCGATCGTTCTTCCATGACCCGGCTTTGCGCGGCCGCGCCGACGGCGCGGCCGCGTATGCCCGCGCCGCGCCGCCCCCGCGGCGAGGAGGCACTGGTGGCATTCAAGCAGCGCTACGTGGTCGCCAGCATCGACCTCGACAAATCCCGCGACGCGCGCCTGCAGGCCGCGGGCGAGTTGCTGGCCGGCGAGCGGTTCGAAGTCGAACTGCGCAAATGGGACGGCCAGCCCGCGCAGGTGCTGGTGGTCGGCACCGAGACCAGTGCCAGCCGCATGGCGGTCGATACCGCGCTGCGCAGCGGCGTTCCGGTGGTGCGCATCGGCCGGCTGCCGTGGGACCCCGAGACGGTGCGCTCGCTGGATTTGTACGCCGAGCCCGACGAACTGTCGGCCTGCCTGCGCGAACGCCTCGACGCGCTCGCGCCCGCGGACGCGCGCGCCGAGCCGGTCGACGCGGCCGCCGCGCCGTTCCTGCGGCAACTGCTGGCCGCGTCCGCCGACGGCGTGTGCCTGCTCGAACGCGGCCTGTTCCGGCTGGTGGTCGATTTCGCCGGCGCGCGCCTGCACATGCTGCGGCGCATGCCGTACCCGGCGCTGATCGCCGAGGCGCTGGCGCCGAACTGGTTCGTCACCCCGCTGTCGCCGCGCCGCTACAGCGAAGAGTTCGCCCAGGACGTGACCGCGAGCTATCCGCTCGAATCGGTGCTGTGGGACATCGCCCTGGCCCACGACGCGCCGATCGCCGACGTGCCGGCCGACCGCGCGCTGCGCCTGCGCGCCTGGCCGCTGCTGTCGGCCAACGCCTTGCCCACCCACTGGCTGTTGCCGCTGAGCTGCCTGCTCGAGCGCTCCTGGGCGCTGCCGCAACTGGCCCAGGCCACCGCGACCTCGGCGCTGGAACTCGAACGCATGTACGCTGCGGTGCTGGCCAGCGGCCTGGCCGACGCCGAGGCGGCCGCGCCCGAGCGGCGCCGCGCACACGACGCGCAGGCGCCCGGCTTGTTGCGCCGGCTGGCGCGGCGCTTCGGCTTGAACCTGGGACGCGGGCGATGAACGACCTGATCAAACTGGCCTTCGTCGGCAACATGGGCGCGGGCAAGACCACCGCGATCCGCGCGATCTCCGACGGCGAGCCGATCAGCACCGAGATGCCGATCAGCCACGCCGGCGAGGGCGGCAAGACCCACACCACGGTGGCGATGGACTACGCCACCATCGAGCTCGACGACGGCGAGCTGCTGCACGTCTACGGCGTGCCCGGCCAGCGCTACCTCGACTTCATGTGGCCGCTGGTGTGCGAAGGCGCGGTCGGCATCGTGGTGCTGGTCGCCGCCGACGATCCCGACATGATCGGCCAGGCCGACGCGCTGCTGCGCGAGTTCGCCCGCATCGCGCCGGCGGCCTCGTTCGCGGTCGGAGTGACCCGCGCCGACCTCAGCGACGATTTCGCCCTGCTCGAATTCCGCGACGCGCTCGGCCGCCGTGGCCACCGCCTGCCGATGGCGCGGCTGGACGCGCGCGATTCGGCGCAGGTCGAGACCTTGATCCGGATGCTGCTGTCGTACCGCTACGCCGAGTCGCGGATCAACGCGGCGTAGTTGCGCCGCCGCTGCGCGCCTGCGCCCGGTTCCAGGCGCGGGCGCAGGCGAGAGCGCGACGACGCCGGCGGCGGACGCCGGGCCCGCGCGCTCAGCGCGCGGGCGTCGCGGCCCGGGCGGCCTTAGCGGCGGCCCGCAGTTCGGCCTGGGAATAGAACCCCGAGCGCTGCACGAACGCGTCCACCGCGGCCTGGTCGGTGCAGTCCAGCTCGACGATCTCGCGCAGCGCGCGCTGCGGATCGGCGGCGCGCGCGTAGTAGTCGCGCACGATCGCATAGCCCATGTAGTAGCCCAGGTCGCGCACGCCGTAGCGCGGATCGGGCGCGTTGTAGAGCCACTTATCGTACCCGGCGTCGTACATCTCGGCGCGGAAGTCGCGCTTGAGCCGGGCCTCGTTGCGCGGGCCGTAGCTGGCGTAGTCCAGCGGCGGCAACTGGCCTGCGACGCGCTCGGCGACGAAATCGGCCGCGCCTTCGTACACCGCCTGCGCCAGCAGGGTCGGCCCAGGGCCTTTCTGCTGGGTGTGCACGTATTCGTGCACCAGCAGCAGCGGCAAGCCATCGCTGGGACGGGTGGCGAAGAAACGGCCCAGGTTGGTGCGGCGCGCCTCGGCCATCTCCGACACGTCGGTCTCGGGTCCGCCGCCGGCCAGTTCCGCGCCGATCAGCACCTTGTCGCCGAGCGTGGTGCCGCTGGAGTTGAGGCAACCGATGGCGAAATAGATCGTCGCCGGCCGCAGCGGCGGATACAGCGCGCGCAACGTCTCGATCCGCTGCGGCGCGTCGGCGGTCTTGCCGGCCAGCGCCAAGGTGCCGGCGCGGACCGAGGCCCAGAACTTCGGGTAGCGCTCGATCGCCTGCAGATAGCACTCCGGCGTATAGCCCTTGGCCTGCATGAACGCCTGCAGGCCGGGCGTGCCGGGCTCGATGTAGTCGCGCAGCAGGATGCGGCGCTTCTCGGCGGGATCGGCGCTGGCGCGGATCGCGTCGTAGGCGGTCCAGAAGCGCGGGATGTCGGAGGTTTCCAGCCGATCGGTCTGCGCGGCCGCGGTCGGCGCTGCGATCAATCCCGCGATCGCGCAGCACAGCGCGGCGCTCCACGTCCTGATGTTCATCGTTGCCTTTCGATCACGGGTAGGGCGATGGTGCCGGGTCGCGGTTGCGTGGGCAATCCTGGAGCGCTGCCGCAGTTCAAGGCATCGGGTCGGCCACCAGCGGATAGGCGATCGCGCCCAGGCAGGTACGCTCGGCGATCCGCTGCGTACTGAGGCCGACCATCTGCCGGCCGGGCCCCGCGGCGGCGCCGAGGCGTACCGAAACGCGGTCGAACTCCATCGCCGAATCCGGATGAGCAGGCTCGGAGAAGACATGAAATTTCTGCGGCCCCGTGCCGCCGGTGGCGGGTTGTTCCGCATAACCGTGGAACAGCCGTTGGCCGGGCAGCTTGCGGTAACCGACCTTGCCCGGGAATCGCGAATGCAGGGGTTGGCAGGCATGGATGAGGTGCAGCAGGAAGCGGTTGAGCAAGTAGGACTTGGTGAAATAGCGTTCGCGGAAGAGATGCACCACCTCGCCGTCGCCGTTGCGCAGGACGGACTCGACCGCTGCGGTTACCGGCGCCTGTCGGGCCAGCGCGCGCGCCAACTTCGCGCAGCGCAGATCCAGACGCCGGTCGACGTTCGCGCGGGCGAGTCTGGGCGAGGTCGCAGCCGCGGCCTGGTGCGCTTGGCTCCAGGTAGCGGCGAGTCGCGCCTCCTGTTCGAAGGCCAGCAGTCGCGGTTCCACCGCGGACAGCGCGGTTTGCGCGCCCGCCGTCCGGTACATTCGTTGCAACGTGCATAGCGGGTGTTTGTCGCCGGTCAGCGCGCGCAATGCGTCCTGCAGGGCGCCGTCGCCGCCGCCGAAAACGCCGACGCGGTCGTGGGCGCTGGCGTTCAGCCAGTCGTCCGAATCCCAGAAATCCCTACCGACGATGCGATGGCTGTCGTCTCGGACGCTTGGCGGAAGAGGCAGTTCCGTGCCTTCTTGGCCCAGGCCGCCGCCGAGAATGATGATGTCCACGTCCACGACGAATGGGGACTGGGTAAGGCTCGGCCACGAGCATCCCTGCGACTCGCGAACTTTTTGCCAAGGCTCGGCAAATACCCCGCGCACCGGCGCCGTACCGTGGCGGCGATAATGCTTGCCGCTGCGTTTGGCGAATTCGGTGACGAAGGCAGCGACTTTTGCCTTCTGGACACAGACTTGAATCTTCGGAGGCGAGGGGAGGGTGTTCAACAGCAAGGTCAAGCGGTCGCGCGCCCGTTGCGCCAGCAGCGGCGCCGGCAGCGGCGCGCCTCCTTGCGCTTCCCGCCACTCGCAGGCGCTGGGTGCGGACGCGATACCGAGCCGGCGATGGGCCTTCCTGTGCCAGCACTTGGACAGCACGGCCGGGTCGGCCGCGTCCCACAATCCAGCGAGAATGGAATCGTCTTCGACCCCGACTGGCCACTGCGGCGGATAGCGCTGATCGTCGGCGCCATGACTGGGCCACTCGTACATGAAGGGCGCGATGTAGCGGTCTTGGGCGGACGATTGCAGTTGGAACGGTTGGGAATTGACCTCGACCACGGTAACGGCGATGCCCGCCTTGGCCAGCGTCAGCGCCGCCGACACGCCGGCGAAGCCGGCCCCGACCACCAGCACCGAGCGCGGCGGTTGCGGCAACGCGGCCAGATCGCGCGCGAGCAGGCGCGCACGCACGACTTGGTCGCGGATGCTGGCGTGGCTCATGTCGGCGGACAAGTCGAACACGTTCGGCGCGCACTTGAGCGTGAGCAAGGCGAGGCTGTCGATCAGGGTCATTCGTAGCTCTCCAGCGAACGCGCCACGGCGGCCTGAAAGTCCTGTTCGGAGAGCGAGAACAAGACGGGATGCGCAAGCACTTCGCCGATGCCGGAGCCGCCATCGTCGGGGGCGGCCGGTCCGTCGCCGGGCGGAGGACCGGGCGGTTCGCCGTCGTCGCGCCAGACCGGTTCCGGCGGCGCGCCATCATGCGGCGGCCTGCCGCCGTCGCTGGCGCTGTAGCGCGGCGGGTCGCCGGAATGGACGCGCACCAGTCCCAGTTCGATGCAATCGGCGAGGATATCGTTGGCGAGCTCGCGCTGCTGGCGGGTCAGGGCGCGGCTTCGACGCTGGGTAGCGGTCGCGTTGTCGTACAGGGTCCGGAAATCCACCGGCGCAGCGCTTTCGCGCAGTTCCTGCAACATGCGTAGCGCAAGCCAGGCGCTCCAATCGGGCGAAGTCCTCAACGCCATACGGTCTCCTTCCTGGAAGATCGCGCAATGTTGCGGGCAAGCATACACAAACGCGCCCGAGCGGCGCCGACCGCTTCAACGCGCGATGTAGAACTCGATCGGCACCACCACCTCGACCGGATCGCCCAGTTCCGCCGGCGGCGCCGGCACCGGGCTGGCGCGCTGCGCGACCGCGAGGGCTTCTTCGTCCAGGCCGGGATAACCGCTGGAGGCTTCGATGCGGGCGGCGCGCACGCCGCCGTCGGCGGCGACGGACATGCGCAACTGGGCCACGCCTTGTTGATGCAGGCGGCGGGCCTGGCGCGGATAGCGCTTGAAGCGTTCCAGGTGGCCGAGCAGCAATTGCTGCCAGTGCCGCGGGACTTCGCGGCCCGCGCCGGCGGCGTCCTGGGCGGCGGCGTAGCGCGGCGCCGGGACGGCGGCGACGGCGGGCGGCGCCGATGCGCTGGCGGCGGCCTGTTCTTGCGCGGCGGTTGCTTCGACGGGCTCGCTGCGGGCGGCCGGTTGCGGCGCGCTGGCGGTGTCGCCCAGGGTTTGCGGCGGTTGCGGCAACGGCCGTTCGCGCGCGACGTCGCGCGGCGGCCGGGCGCGGCTGGCGGCGCGTTCGGGCTGCGCCGGTCCCGGCGGGAGGTCGAGCGCCGGCACCGGCGGCGCCTGCGGCAGCAACGACAGTTCCAGCACCACCGCGGCCGCGGGCGGGGTCGGCGGCGCGGGCGTGCGCAGTTGCAGCAACGCGACCAGCAGCGCCGCGTGCAGCGCCGCGGTGACCGCGACGCCGCCGAGCCAGGGCTCGCGCTCGCGCGCGGCCGGCCGCGGCGCGCGCGGCCGCGCGCGATGCAGCGTGCGCGAACAGGCGCGCATCGCCCGTGCGGCGGCGGTCGCCTGCAGCGCGGGCGCGCTCAAAACGCGCGCTCCAGTTTGAGGCTGACGCTGTCGCGGTCGTAGCCGTACAGCCAGTCGATCGAGCTGGCAGTGCGGTTGCGCTTGAAGGTCAGGCTCGGGGTGAAGCCGGCGAACGCCAGCCGCGGCAGGCGCACGATCGCGGTGGCGTTGAATTCGTCGTCGCGGCGGCGGGCCTGGAAAGTCGCGTTCCACTCGTCGTGGGTGCGTTTGCGCAGCGAGGCGAACAGCAGCAGCGACACGCCTGCATCGAACTGCTTGGACAGGCCCAGGCGCGCGCCGCGCTGCAGATAGGCCTCGGTGTCGCGGCGGGTCTCGCGCCGGGCCAGGTCGAGGCCGCCGAACAACAGCCAGCGCTGCGGCAGCGCGCGCCACACGGTGGCGTAGACCGCCGTGGTCGGGCCGTCGTAGCCGGCGAGGTCGCTGCGGCGGTAGCGCATGCGCTTGTGGTCGCCTTCCAGCTTGAACAGCCAGCGCGGCGAGATCGTCCAGGTCCAGTCCGCGCGCGCGCCCCAGGCGCCGTACAGGCTGCGGTTGCCGAACGCCGAATATTCGAACTGCGGCGCGGCGGTGAACGCGTGGCGCGCGCTGGCGTAGGAGTAGCCGACGCTCGCGCTCGCGGTGGTCTCGTTGTACGCGCTGTGGTCGCGGTACGAATAGCCGTACAGCAGCGAGCGCAGGTACAGGCCGTGATGGCCGCGCAGGGGGTGGCGCCGGGTCAAACCGGCGTCGAAGTCCAGGCCGCCGCCTTCGATCGCCGCCGGCAGGGTGCGCTCGATCGCGCACTGGCCGTCGGGCGCGGCCAGCAGGCAGGTGCGGCTGGCCGAGGATTGGTTGAGGTTGTCGTTCCAGGTCGGGCCGAGCGCGAAGCTGCCGTGCCAGCCGCGGCGGTTGCGCAGCGCGCGCAGGAAGGTCTCGACCGTGCGGCGCACGCCGGCGGTCTTGGCGTCGCCGGCGTCGAGCGCTGCGGCGATGGCCTGGAAGCGTTGCTCGGCTTCGCGGTCGAGCTGGTTCTCGAACAGCACCCGCGCCAGTTCCAACTGCGCGGGCAGGAAGTCGGCCTGCAGTTCGAGCAGGGCGCGGTAATCGCGCTCGGCGCCGCGCAGGTCGCCGTCGGCGCGGGCCAGCGCGCCTTGCGCATACAGTTCGAGCATGCGGTCGCGCTGCGGCAGCGCGCGATAGCGTTGCAGCAGGGGCCGCGCCTGGACCCAGCGGCGCGCGTTCACCGCCTGGTAGAGCGCGGCGGCGAGGGCGTTGGGGTCGTCGAGATCGACGTTCGCCAGCGTGGCCGCGTCGCCGCGCGCGGCGTTCTCCTCTTCGAGCAGGGCGCGCTCGCGTTCGGCCTGGCGTTGCTCCAGGCCGTGGTCCAGGCGCAGGCGGGTGTCGTCGCGGTCCTGGGCGGAGTTCTGCGCGGGCGCGGCGCAAGAAAACAGGCACAGCGCCAACCCGGCGGCGAGGCCGGCGGCGCGCGGAGCAATCGCGTTGGATACGGTTCGGTAAGGCTTCATCGTCGCCCGCCGGAACCGCGCCGCCGCCTCCCTGCGGCGACGCGGCGACCCGCGGCCGGCGAACCGGCCGCGGGCCTTCACCGGCGAATCCCTCAGGGATTCTTGGTGCCGCCGAAGGCGGTGTCGTACAGGCGGTCGTCGAAGCGGGTCACGCCGGCCAGGGCCGCCGCGTTGGCGCCGAAGAACTGGCCGCTGACGCCGCCGGTGGCGACGGTGGCGCCGCCGACCGTGGCGCTGGCGCCGCTGCCGCTGAAGCCGGTGCCGCTGATCGCGGCGGTGCCGATGTCGACGGTGACGGTGCCGTTGCTGAGGCTGCCGCTGAGCTGGCCGGCGCCGAAGTTGGCGTTGAAGGTGCCGTTGAGCTTGTTGGCGCCGTTGTACTGGTTCAGGCCGGCCACGGTGTAGGTGGCGGTGCCGGAGGCCGGCACGGTGGTGCCGGCGTTGTCGCCCGCGTAGTAGACGGTGTGGGTGCCGTCGGTCGGCGCGCTCTGCGACCACTCGCCGAAGTAGACGTTGTGGCCGGCGATCTTGGCGAAGTGGAACACGCCCATGCCGCTGTGGGTCGGCGGGGTGATCGGCGAGACCAGGCTGGAGACGCCGTTGGCGTCGGCCGGAGCGAAGGTCTGCAGGGCCTGGAAGTCGACCTTGCGGTCGGTGCCCATGGTGTAGACGCCGATGCCCGGACGGCCGGCGATGTGCGGGCCGGCGTTGACGGTGGACACGCCGGCTTCGACGTAGGTGTTGTCGCTCTGGTCGCCGACCACGGCGGCCTGGGCGGTGCCGGCCAGCGCGGCCAGGGCCAGGGCGGACAGAGTGAGGCTCATGCGCTTCATGTGGAACTCCTTTGAATGGATTGGAACAAGGGGATGAACTTTGGCTAGAGCGCGTGGCGCGCCCGGTCGCTCATCCATTGCTTCGTGCGCAACAGATCGGGGGTCGCGCCGTCCCTGGCGCGGGCGGTGCCGCGTCGGCGGCGCCGCTTCAGAACTTCGCGGTCAGGCTCAGCTTCAAGGTGCGGCCGGGCGCGGCCATCGCCGAGCGGGTCAGCGGATCGACGTAGTACAGGTCGCCCAGGTTGGTGCCGACCAGCTCCAGCGCCAGCGCGTCGCTGACGCGGTAATTGACGTAAGCGTCGTAGGTGGTGATGCGGTCCCAGGCCAGCGGCACGTTGAAGTACGCGCCCAGCCGCTGTTCCTGGTAGAGGTCGTAGTCGTCGTTCTCGTAGCCGCTGTGGTGGACCACGCGCGCGCCGACTTCCAGCCGGCGGTCGAGGAAACGGCCGCCGAGGGTCAAGTTCGCCGACAGTTCGGGCAGCGCCTGGGTGATCAGATAACCACCGACGAAGCCGGCCTGCACGCAGTCCGGCACGCCGATGCGGCCGGTGGGGTCGTTGATCGCCGCCACGCTTTCGTCGCAGACCCGGTTCTCCAGGTTGCGCGCCACGCTGAGGTCGCCGAAGAAGCGGCCGTTGTCGTAGCGGCCCTGGAACTCCAACCCGCGCAGGGTCTGCTTGTCGAGGTTGGAGAACTGCAGCTGGCCGCTGCGCTCGATCACGTTGCGGGTCTTGTGGTGGTAGTAGGTCAGCTTGATGTCGGCGTAGTCGGCGCCGAGCGCGCGGCTGAAGTCGTGCACATAGGCCAGCTCGTAGTTGTAGGCGTGCTCGGGCTTGAGCGGCGCCACCGGCAGCGCGGCGGAGAAGCCCAGCGTGCTTTCGAACATGCTCGGATAGCGCCGCGCCTGGCTGTGGCGGAAGTACAGCCGGGCGTGGTCGCTGAAGTTGAAGGTCGCCGCGACCGTCGGGGTCCAGCCGCTGCCGTCGTGGTGCTGCGCCTGCTGCTGCAGGAACAGCGGCTGCAGCGAGGCGCTGGCGCGGCCGTAGTCGATGCCGTCGAGGCTGCCGTTGAGGAACACGTTGTCGGCGCGGCGGAAGCGGCCGTCCGCGTCCGGGCGCCAGTCGGGGGCGACGTTGCGGACGGTGTAGGTCGCCTGTTCGATCTGGGTCGCCAGCACCTGCGGGGTCCAGCCGAAGCGCTCGGCGTTGCGGCGGATGGTGGCGATGCGCGCGTCCAGCACTGTCTGGCTCATGCGCGGATCGCGCGTGAAATAGGTCATCGCGTAGCGCTGCGGGAACAGCACCTGGCCCAGGCGGGTGTCGCCCTTCGCGAGCTGATCGGCGAGGAAGTCGTCGAAGGCCCAGTACGACTGATGGCGCGCGCCCGCGCTCAGGCTCAGCCGCTCGCTCGGACGCCAGTCCAGCTTGAGGCTGAAGTCGCGTTCCTCGCGCCGGCCGGCGCGCGGGAACATGCGCCAGCCGTCGGCGACGCCGTTGTATTCGTCGTCCGAGCGCAGCTTCTCGTGCTGGTAGTTGAAGCCGACGGTAAGGTCCAGGTCCGCGCGCAGCGCGCTCTTGTTGCTGAAGGTCAGGCCGTTGCGGTCGTGGTGGGCGTTGGCCAGCGCGGTGTTGCGCAGCAGCGGGTCGTCATAGGTCGCCCAGTTCGGAAAACCGCCGGCGCTGTAGGTGTCGCTGAGCGTGCGCGTGGTCCACAGGTTGGCGTAGACGTCGAACCAGCGACCGCCGGGCTGCCACTTGTATTCCAGGTTGTAGGCCTTGGCCTCGACCTTGCTCAGCGGCCACTGCGGCGCGCCGGTGTCGGTGGTGTCGCGCCAGGAGATGCGCGTGGGCAGGATCTCGCCGTAGTCCGAGCGGGTGTCGCGGAAGCCGAACTTCAGGGTCTGGTGTTCGCTGGCGCGCCAGGTGGCCTTGAACAGCCACGATTCCATCTCGCTGGAGGTGTTCGGCACCTCGTCGCCGGGATGGTAGAAGCGCGCCAGGCTGGTGATGTAGTTCAGGCTCTTGGCCGGGTCGTAGGGCCGGGCGTAGAAATCGCCGCCGTTCTCGCCGGAGAAGTGGTTGCCTTTCTTGCGGTAGGCGTAGGCGGCGAGCAGGTCGAAGCGGTCTTCGCGCAGGCCCAGCGCCAGGCGCATGGCGTGGTCGTCGCCGGCGATGAGGTCGTTGCCGCCGCTGCCGCGCACCGGCTTGTACAAAGTGGGGTCGTAGTAGGTCGCCTGCGGATTGCTCGGGAAGCCGGGAATGGTGCGGTAGTCCTGGCCGGTCGACAGCCGCGGCAGGCGCGGGTCGGTCGCGTTGTCGCTGCTCTCGGCCTTGAATTCGCCGCCGAAGCGCTCGCCCGGCTTGAGGATGTCGGCCACGTCGAGGGTGTTGACCACCACCGCGCCGCCGATCGAGCTGCTGACGTTGCGGGTGAGGTTCGGCCCCTTGATCACCTGGATGCCGCCGATCAGGTTGGGATCGATGTAGTTGCGGTTGTTGGCGCCGTTGTAGCCGCGCCAGACGGTCAGTGCCTGCTCGGTGCCGTCGATGGTCAGCGGCACCCGGCCCGGACCCTGGATGCCGCGGATGTTCGGGTCCAGCGCGCCGCTGTTGCGCGCATCGCCGCTGTAGACGTTGAGCATGCCCTTGAACACGTCGGCCGGCGCCGCGCCCTTGTAGCGCTCGATCTGCTCCTTGCCCGCGTAGACGGTGGACAGGTCGAGGTCGTAGACCTCGTCGTAGCCGCGCTCGTCGCGATGCGAGGCATCGTCGTAGGCGGCCGCGCCGACGGTGAGCGTGTCGGTCGTCAGCGGCGCATCGGCGCCCTGCGCGCGCGCCGCGGTCTTGCGCAGCACCACCGCGCCGGCACCGCTGCGCTGCGCGCCAAGCCCGGTGCCGGCGAGCAGCGCGCGCAGCGCCTGCGCATCGTCGTAGTCGCCGTGCAGCGGCGCCGAGCGCAGGCCTTCGCCTTCGGCGCTGTCGAACACCACTTGCACGCCGCTGACCCGGCTGTACTGGCGCAGGGCCGCGGCCAGCGGCTGCGCCGGGATGTCGTAACGGCGCGTGGCGGACGCCTCGCGCGCGGCCGGCGCCTGCGCGGCGGCGGGAACGCACAAGCCGGTCAGGGCCAGGTGGATGCAGGCCGC
This sequence comes from Lysobacter enzymogenes, assembly GCF_023617245.1. NCBI lineage: Bacteria > Pseudomonadati > Pseudomonadota > Gammaproteobacteria > Lysobacterales > Lysobacteraceae > Lysobacter > Lysobacter enzymogenes. Next base: position 5,214,418 of record NZ_CP067396.1, on the reverse strand, counting down.
CAGCGCGAGGCGCGCGGACGGCCGCCGGCGGCGGGCCGGGGCGAAGGACATGCAACGAACTCCTCAAGTCGGATCGGAGCCCACCGCCGCGGCCGGAACGATCGGCGCGGCTGTGAGCGGCGTTTGGCTTGAGAAGCGATGCGCGTCTCGCGGCTACGAACTACAGGACGACGGCCGCGCGCGGTTACCCAACCCCGCGCCGGATTTTTTTCGAGCGCGAGTTGCGCGCAGGCGTGCGACGACCGGGCGCGGCCGATCGAACGGCCTCAATCGGCCTCAATCGGCCGGCGGCCGCACCAGCAAGGCGCCGCCCGGCAGGCGCTGCACGCGCAGGTTGGCGCGTTGCGCGACCGCGGCGATGGCCTCGTCGCTGCGGTCGGCGCGCAGGCTGGCGCTGATCCGCGGCGCGCGTTCGAACGAGCCCAGCGTCCACACCGGCGCGCTGCGGTAGCGGGCGATGCGGCGCAACGCCTCGTCCGCGCGCACCGCGTCGAACGACAGTTCGCCCTGGCGCCAGCCGGCGATGTCGGCCGTGGCGGTCGGCTGCGGCGCCGTCGGCGCGCCGCCTTGCGGGTAGCTCACCGCCTGGCCGGCGGCGACGCTGACCGGCGCGGCGCCGCCGGAATCGACTTCGACCAGACCCTCGCTGACCGCGGCGCGCACATAGGCGTCGTGCCGGCTCACTTCGAACGCGGTGCCGATGTCGCGCACGCTGCCGCCGAGCGCATCGACCCGGAACGGCCGCACGTCGCCGTGCGCGACCCGGAACCAGGCGTTGCCGCGCAGCAGTTCGATGCGGCGTTCGCGGCCGTCGAAGTCCACCGCGACCGCGGAGTCGGCATCCAGCGCGAGCATCGAGCCGTCGGCAAGGGTGTAGCGCGCCGCGGCGATGCCGGTGCGGTAATCCGCGCGCAGGTTCAGGGCAAGCGTCGGCGCGGCGGCGACGACGGCCGCCAGGCATGCGGCGCTCGCCAGTCCCCAGGCCGCGAGGCGCCGGCGCGCGCGGTGCGGGCGCGCCGCGAAGGCGGGGCGGGGCGAGGCGGCCTGCGGCGCCGGCGCGGATTCGAATGCGTCGCGCATCGTTCCCAGCGCGCGCCACAGCTCGCGTTGGCGCGCGAACGCCTGACGATGCGCCGGGACGCGCCGCCAGGCGTCGAACGCGGCCAGTTCGGCTTCGTCGATCTCGCCCGAGGCCAGTCGCGCCACCCAGGCGCGGGCCTGGCCGGCGGGGTCGTCGCTGCCGGGGTAGGGCGGGTCGGTCGGATCGGTGTGCGCGGACGGGGTCATGCGGTGGCGGAAGCTGCCTGGACTTGGATGAGGACGAACGCCGCGCGGCCTTACCCAACCCCCGCCGCGCCGCTGGCCGGATCAGTCGCCGGCGCGGGCCTGGTCGAGCAGGCGCAGCGCGCGCTGGATGTGTTTTTCCACGGTGGTCGAGGACACGCCCAACAATTGCGCGATCTCGCGTTGGGTCAGTCCCTCGAAGCGGTTGAGCATGAAGATGCGCTTGCTCGGTTCGGGCAGCTCGCGCGCCGCGCGCGCGACCCGCTCCAACTCGTCGCGCGCCAGCGCCACCCGCGCGGTGTCGGGCGTTTCGTCCTCTTCCAGGCAGGCTGCCGCGGCCTCGCGCAACTTGCGCCGGCGCGCCTCGCTACGGCCCTGGTCGACCGCGTGGTGGTGGGCGAGGCGATAGAGATAGTTGCGCGCATCGGCGATCGGCGGCTCGCCGGCCACCGCGATGACCTTGAAGTACATCGATTGCAGCGCGTCCTCGGCGGTGGCCCGGTCGAGGTAGCGGCCGAGGTAGCGCAACAGCCGCTCGCGCTCGGTGACCAGCAGCGAGGTGAGGACGGCGGCGTTGGAAGGCATCGTCTCGGCGCGCGGCCGTCGGGCGCGGCCCATCTGCAGGAAAGCGGAGTCGCGGCGACTCTAGCTCAAATGATAACGATTGTCATTTGCAGCTTTGGCCGGGCGGGTTTCCCGCACGCCGACCACGCGCGACCGGCGTCAGGCCGCCCGCGCCGCCGCGCTCCAGTCGACCGCGAGCTCGGCGCGTACCGCCTCGCCCTGGCCGCTGAGCCAGCGCGCCACCCAGCCCGCCGCGGCCGCGTCGGTGCGGAACGGCCGGCTGACGTGATCCTTGAGCCCGAGGTGGCGGCGGATCGTGGCGATCGCGCCGTGGCCGTCGCGGGCCGGGGTGACCGTGGCCAGCCAGGCCTCGCAGTCCTCGTCCGGCACCGCGACCAGGTGCGAGGGGAAGATCGAGCCGGCGAAGGGGGCCTCCCAGTGGAACCCGGGCGGCAGTTCGTGCAGGGGCGAGTGAGTGTCCATGGCGCGGACGCTAGAACGGCGGTGTCTCGCGAACTAAGACGCCGCCGCGCGCGCCGACGGCTTCGCTGTGCCGGCGTCACGCCGCCAGCGGCTGGAACACCAGCGCCTGGTGCGCCGACGCGCCGGCGGTGACGCCGTCGGACGCGGCCCAGGTCGCGTTGTGCATCGGCCGGGCGATGTCGCCGGCGGCGTACACGCCCGCGACCGTGGTCTGGCGGCTGTCGTCGGTGCGGATCACCGGCCCCAGCGGGCCGTCCTCGATCGCGCAGCCGAGCTGTTCGGCCAACGCGCTGTTCAAGCGCGTGCGGCTGGCGACGAACAAGGCATCGATGGCGGCTTCGCGGCCATCGGCCAGGCGCAGCGCCGACAGCGATTGTTCCGCGCCCAGCAGTTCGGCGATCGGCGCCGGCTCGATCGCCACGCCGCGCTGCGCCAACTGCGCGGCGAGCTGCGCATCCGGCGCCGGTTCGCCGTTGAGATAGAGCGTGGTCGGCCCCCAGTCGGCGACCAGCAGCGCCTTCTGCGCGGAGAAACTGGCCGACTGCAGCACGCCCAGGCGCTGGCCGGCGAATTCGTAGCCGTGGCAGTACGGACAGTGCAGCACGCTCTTGCCCCAGCGTTCGGCCGCGCCGGGCAGTTCGGGCAGGACGTCGTTGACGCCGAAGGCGAGCACCAGCTTGCGCGCGGCGAGAACGCCGCCGTCGCCGGCGACGACTTCGAACCCGCCCTCGATGGCGGATGCGCGGACCGCTTCGGCGGCGATGACGCGGGCCGAGGGATAGCGGCGCAGCTGCGCCTGCGCGGCGGCGACCAGGGTGCGCGGGTCCTCGCCGTCGCGGCTGAAGAACCCGTGCGCGGCGTCGGCGAAACGGTTGCGCGGGCGGCCGGCGTCGAGGATGCGTACCGAGCGGCGCGCGCGCGCCAGCTGCAGCGCGGCGGAGAGTCCGGCGAAACTGCCGCCGATCACGATGGCATCGAGCAGACGATCGTCAGTCATGGGCGTGCTCCAGGTCGATGGTGTGTCCGGCGGCGAGCATGCCGGCGTGGAAGTCGGCGCTCAGCGCGGCCAGGGTCACGGCGCCGAAGCGTTCCAGCAGCAGCGACTGGGCTGCGTCGAAGGCGCCGTCGAGGGCGTGGTTGACCGCTTTCTCGACCAGGCAGTGCGGGTTATCGCTGCGGTGGCCGAGCGCGAACAGGCCGGGCGCGCCGATGCCGCGGTAGATGTCGAGCAGGGTGATGGCGTCGAGCGGGCGGGCGATGCTCCAGCCGCCGCCGTGGCCTTTCTCCGAGCGCACCAGCCCGGCCTCGCGCAGGCCGGCCATGGTCCGGCGCACGACCACCGGGTTGGTGCGCATCGCCCGGGCCAGGACCTCCGAGGTGACCGGACGCGGCGATTCGGCCATGTGCAGCAGGACATGGAGGACGCCGGAGAGGGTGCCGTTCGATTTCATGGAACAAATATTGTTACATGATGGCCCTGGCTGTCAAACGTGCTTCCGCTTCCGCGCGAAGACGCTTTTTGGCACGCCGCAAGGGGCAGCGATGTGCCATCGCTGCCTCAGTTCGTAAGCGTCTTTTCGGCCTGCCGCATTGGGACGCGTCCCGAGCGGCGCCCTCGTTTTCGCCCATGGACGCCCCTTGGGTCGAGCTTTGTGACCGATTTCGCTTTTTGGTGTCCGCCCTCGTGTTCCGGCAGCGATTGGACAGGGGTGAGCGAATCAGGGGGCGTTTTCGTGGCGGGATTTCTTTCCAATTGTGCAGGTGTGGCGGGCGGCTTGACGCGCCGCCTGGTTCTGGCGGCCATGTTGCTGTCGGGCGCGGGTTCCGCGCTGGCACAGAACGCGATCAACAACGCCTCGGTCGCCCCTCCTGCCGGGGTGCGCAACACCGGCGCCGCTTGTGCCCAGGCCGGCGGTGTCTTCGACAACGCGACCGGGACCTGCACCGCGACCGACAGCGATCCGATCGTTTCGCCGGAAATCACCAGTAGCAAGTCGTCGACCCTGGCGACGGGCACGACGGTGAACCCGGGCGACACGATCACCTACACCCTGTCGACGACGATCACGACGGCGGCGCTGACCCAGGTCTACACCCTGACGGATACCCTGTCGGGCGATCAGACCTTCGGTTCGGTGACCAATGCCGGCGCGTACACCTGCACGGGCACCGGCCCGGTGGTGTGCACGCTGCCGGCGGGCACCGCCCCGGGCACCTACACGCTGACCTACACGACGACGGTCGACGCCGATGCGTCGGGCACGGTGGGTAACAGCGTCGCGGGCACCGGTGGCGGCGACCCGGACCCGGAGTGCACGAACTGCACGACGACGCACCCGGTGGCCCTGCCGGTCATCACCAGCAGCAAGTCGTCGACCCCGGCGACGGGCACGACGGTGAATCCGGGCGATACGATCACCTACACCCTGTCGACGACGATCACGACCGCGGCGCTGACCCAGGTCTACACCCTGACGGATACCCTGTCGGGCGATCAGACCTTTGGTTCGGTGACCAATGCGGGCGCGTACACCTGCACGGGCACCGGCCCGGTGGTGTGCACGCTGCCGGCGGGTACGGTCCCGGGCACGTACACGCTGACCTACACGACGACGGTTGATGCCGATGCGTCGGGCACGGTCGGTAACAGCGTGACCGGTACCGGCGGCGGCGACCCGGATCCGGAGTGCAGCAACTGCACGACCACGCACCCGGTCGCCCTGCCGGTCATCACCAGTAGCAAGTCGTCGACCCCGGCGACGGGCACGACGGTGAATCCGGGCGACACGATCACCTACACCCTGTCGACCACGATCGCGACGGCGGCGCTGACCCAGGTCTACACCCTGACCGACACCCTGTCGGGCCAGCAGACGTTCGGCAGCGTGACCAATGCCGGCGCGTACACCTGCACGGGCACCGGCCCGGTGGTGTGCACGCTGCCGGTTGGCACCGCGCCAGGCACGTACACCCTGACCTACACGACGACCGTCGACGCCGACGCGTCGGGCACGGTCGGTAACAGCGTCGCGGGCACGGGCGGCGGCGATCCGGACCCGGAGTGCAGCAACTGCACGACCACGCATCCGGTGGCCTTGCCGGTCATCACCAGCAGCAAGTCGTCGACCCCGGCGACGGGCACGACGGTGAACCCGGGCGACACGATCACCTACACCCTGTCGACGACGATCGCGACGGCGGCGCTGACCCAGGTCTATACGCTGACCGACACCTTGTCGGGCGATCAGACCTTTGGTTCGGTGACCAATGCGGGCGCGTACACCTGCACGGGCACCGGCCCGGTGGTGTGCACCCTGCCGGCGGGTACGGTCCCGGGTACGTACACGCTGACCTACACGACGACGGTTGATGCCGATGCGTCGGGCACGGTCGGTAACAGCGTCGCGGGCACCGGTGGCGGCGATCCGGATCCGGAGTGCACGAACTGCACGACCACGCATCCGGTGGCCCTGCCGGTCATCACCAGCAGCAAGTCGTCGACCCCGGCGACGGGCACGACGGTGAATCCGGGCGAGACGATCACCTACACCCTGTCGACCACGATCGCGACCGCGGCGCTGACCCAGGTCTACACCCTGACCGACACCTTGTCGGGCGATCAGACCTTCGGCAGCGTGACCAATGCCGGTGCGTACACCTGTAATGCTGGCGGTCCGCTTTCGTGCACGCTGCCGGCGGGTACGACTCCGGGCACCTACACGCTGACCTACACGACCACGGTCGACGACGACGCGTCGGGCACCGTGGGCAACAGCGTCGCAGGCACGGGCGGCGGCGATCCGGACCCGGAGTGCACCAACTGCACGACCACGCACCCGGTGGCCTTGCCGGTCATCACCAGCAGCAAGTCGTCGACGCCGGCGACGGGCACGACGGTGAACTCGGGCGACACGATCACCTACACCCTGTCGACGACGATCACGACCGCGGCGCTGACCCAGGTCTACACCCTGACCGACACCTTGTCGGGCGATCAGACCTTCGGCAGCGTGACCAATGCCGGTGCGTACACCTGTAATGCTGGCGGTCCGCTTTCGTGCACGCTGCCGGCGGGTACGACTCCGGGCACCTACACGCTGACCTACACGACCACGGTCGACGACGACGCGTCGGGCACCGTGGGCAACAGCGTCGCAGGCACGGGCGGCGGCGACCCGGACCCGGAGTGCACGAACTGCACGACGACGCATCCGGTGGCCCTGCCGGTCATCACCAGCAGCAAGTCGTCGACCCCGGCGACGGGCACGACGGTGAATCCGGGCGACACGATCACCTACACCCTGTCGACGACGATCACGACCGCGGCGCTGACCCAGGTCTATACGCTGACCGACACCCTGTCGGGCCAGCAGACGTTCGGCAGCGTCACCAATGCCGGTGCGTACACCTGCACGGGCACCGGCCCGGTGGTGTGCACCCTGCCGGCGGGTACGGTCCCGGGCACGTACACGCTGACCTACACGACGACGGTTGATGCCGATGCGTCGGGCACGGTCGGTAACAGCGTGACCGGTACCGGCGGCGGCGACCCGGATCCGGAGTGCACGAACTGCACGACCACGCATCCGGTGGCCCTGCCGGTCATCACCAGCAGCAAGTCGTCGACGCCGGCGACGGGCACGACGGTGAACCCGGGCGACACGATCACCTATACCCTGTCGACGACGATCGCGACGGCGGCGCTGACTCAGGTCTACACCCTGACCGACACCTTGTCGGGCGATCAGACCTTCGGCAGCGTGACCAATGCCGGTGCGTACACTTGCAATGCCGGTGGTCCGCTTTCGTGCACGCTGCCGGCGGGTACGGCTCCTGGCACCTACACGCTGACCTACACGACCACGGTCGACGACGACGCGTCGGGCACCGTGGGCAACAGCGTCGCGGGCACCGGTGGCGGCGACCCGGACCCGGAGTGCACGAACTGCACGACGACGCATCCGGTGGCCCTGCCGGTCATCACCAGCAGCAAGTCGTCGACGCCGGCGACGGGCACGACGGTGAATCCGGGTGAGACGATCACCTACACCCTGTCGACGACGATCGCGACCGCGGCGCTGACCCAGGTCTACACCCTGACCGACACCTTGTCGGGCGATCAGACGTTCGGTTCGGTGACCAACGCGGGTGCGTACACCTGCACGGGCACCGGCCCGGTGGTGTGCACGCTGCCGGCGGGCACCGCCCCGGGCACCTACACGCTGACCTACACGACCACGGTCGACGCCGATGCGTCGGGCACGGTCGGCAACAGCGTCGCGGGCACGGGCGGCGGCGATCCGGACCCGGAGTGCAGCAACTGCACGACCACGCATCCGGTGGCCCTGCCGGTCATCACCAGCAGCAAGTCGTCGACCCCGGCGACGGGCACGACGGTGAATCCGGGCGATACGATCACCTACACCCTGTCGACGACGATCACGACCGCGGCGCTGACCCAGGTCTACACCCTGACGGATACCCTGTCGGGCGATCAGACCTTTGGTTCGGTGACCAATGCGGGCGCGTACACCTGCACGGGCACCGGCCCGGTGGTGTGCACGCTGCCGGCGGGTACGGTCCCGGGCACGTACACGCTGACCTACACGACGACGGTTGATGCCGATGCGTCGGGCACGGTCGGTAACAGCGTGACCGGTACCGGCGGCGGCGACCCGGATCCGGAGTGCACGAACTGCACGACGACGCACCCGGTGGCCCTGCCGGTCATCACCAGCAGCAAGTCGTCGACCCCGGCGACGGGCACGACGGTGAATCCGGGCGATACGATCACCTACACCCTGTCGACGACGATCACGACCGCGGCGCTGACCCAGGTCTACACCCTGACGGATACCCTGTCGGGCGATCAGACCTTCGGTTCGGTGACCAATGCCGGTGCGTACACCTGCACGGGCACTGGCCTGGTGGTGTGCACGCTGCCGGCGGGTACGGCTCCGGGCACCTACACCCTGACCTATACGACGACGGTCGATGCCGACGCGTCGGGCACCGTGGGCAACAGCGTCGCAGGCACGGGCGGCGGCGATCCAGACCCGGAGTGCACCAACTGCACGACGACTCATCCGGTCGCCCTACCGGTCATCACCAGCAGCAAGTCGTCGACCCCGGCGACGGGCACGACGGTGAATCCGGGCGACACGATCACCTACACCCTGTCGACCACGATCGCGACGGCGGCCCTGACCCAGGTCTACACCCTGACGGATACCCTGTCGGGCGATCAGACCTTTGGTTCGGTCACCAACGCGGGCGCGTACACCTGTACGGGCACCGGCCCGGTGGTGTGCACGCTGCCGGCGGGTACGGTCCCGGGTACGTACACGCTGACCTACACGACGACGGTCGACGCCGACGCGTCGGGCACCGTGGGCAATAGCGTTGCCGGCACCGGTGGCGGCGATCCGGATCCGGAGTGCACGAACTGCACGACGACGCATCCGGTGGCCCTGCCGGTCATCACCAGCAGCAAGTCGTCGACGCCGGCGACGGGCACGACGGTGAACCCCGGCGAGACGATCACCTACACCCTGTCGACGACGATCGCGACGGCGGCGCTGACCCAGGTCTACACCCTGACCGACACCCTGTCGGGCGATCAGACCTTCGGTTCGGTGACCAATGCGGGCGCGTACACCTGCACGGGCACGCTTTCGTGCACCTTGCCGGCGGGCACCGCGCCGGGCACCTACACGTTGACCTACACGACCACGGTCGATGCCGACGCGTCGGGCACGGTCGGCAACAGCGTGACCGGCACCGGTGGCGGCGATCCGGATCCGGAGTGCACGAACTGCACGACCACGCACCCGGTGGCCTTGCCGGTCATCACCAGCAGCAAGTCGTCGACGCCGGCGACGGGCACGACGGTGAACCCGGGCGACACGATCACCTACACCCTGTCGACCACGATCACGACCGCGGCGCTGACCCAGGTCTACACCCTGACCGACACCTTGTCGGGCGATCAGACCTTCGGCAGCGTGACCAATACCGGTGCGTACACTTGCAATGCCGGTGGTCCGCTTTCGTGCACGCTGCCGGCGGGTACGGCTCCTGGCACCTACACGCTGACCTATACGACGACGGTCGACGCCGACGCGTCGGGCACCGTGGGTAACAGCGTCGCGGGCACGGGCGGCGGCGATCCGGACCCGGAGTGCAGCAACTGCACGACCACGCATCCGGTCGCCTTGCCGGTCATCACCAGCAGCAAGTCGTCGACCCCGGCGACGGGCACGACGGTGAATCCGGGCGAGACGATCACCTATACCCTGTCGACGACGATCGCGACGGCGGCGCTGACTCAGGTCTACACCCTGACCGACACCTTGTCGGGCGATCAGACCTTCGGCAGCGTGACCAATGCCGGTGCGTACACTTGCAATGCCGGTGGTCCGCTTTCGTGCACGCTGCCGGCGGGTACGGCTCCTGGCACCTACACGCTGACCTACACGACCACGGTCGACGACGACGCGTCGGGCACCGTGGGCAACAGCGTCGCGGGCACCGGTGGCGGCGACCCGGACCCGGAGTGCACGAACTGCACGACGACGCATCCGGTGGCCCTGCCGGTCATCACCAGCAGCAAGTCGTCGACCCCGGCGACGGGCACGACGGTGAATCCGGGCGACACGATCACCTACACCCTGTCGACGACGATCACGACCGCGGCGCTGACCCAGGTCTATACGCTGACCGACACCCTGTCGGGCCAGCAGACGTTCGGCAGCGTCACCAATGCCGGTGCGTACACCTGCACGGGCACCGGCCCGGTGGTGTGCACCCTGCCGGCGGGTACGGTCCCGGGCACGTACACGCTGACCTACACGACGACGGTTGATGCCGATGCGTCGGGCACGGTCGGTAACAGCGTGACCGGTACCGGCGGCGGCGACCCGGATCCGGAGTGCACGAACTGCACGACCACGCATCCGGTGGCCCTGCCGGTCATCACCAGCAGCAAGTCGTCGACGCCGGCGACGGGCACGACGGTGAACCCGGGCGACACGATCACCTATACCCTGTCGACGACGATCGCGACGGCGGCGCTGACTCAGGTCTACACCCTGACCGACACCTTGTCGGGCGATCAGACCTTCGGCAGCGTGACCAATGCCGGTGCGTACACTTGCAATGCCGGTGGTCCGCTTTCGTGCACGCTGCCGGCGGGTACGGCTCCTGGCACCTACACGCTGACCTACACGACCACGGTCGACGACGACGCGTCGGGCACCGTGGGCAACAGCGTCGCGGGCACCGGTGGCGGCGACCCGGACCCGGAGTGCACGAACTGCACGACGACGCATCCGGTGGCCCTGCCGGTCATCACCAGCAGCAAGTCGTCGACGCCGGCGACGGGCACGACGGTGAATCCGGGTGAGACGATCACCTACACCCTGTCGACGACGATCGCGACCGCGGCGCTGACCCAGGTCTACACCCTGACCGACACCTTGTCGGGCGATCAGACGTTCGGTTCGGTGACCAACGCGGGTGCGTACACCTGCACGGGCACCGGCCCGGTGGTGTGCACGCTGCCGGCGGGCACCGCCCCGGGCACCTACACGCTGACCTACACGACCACGGTCGACGCCGATGCGTCGGGCACGGTCGGCAACAGCGTCGCGGGCACGGGCGGCGGCGATCCGGACCCGGAGTGCAGCAACTGCACGACCACGCATCCGGTGGCCCTGCCGGTCATCACCAGCAGCAAGTCGTCGACCCCGGCGACGGGCACGACGGTGAACCCGGGCGACACGATCACCTATACCCTGTCGACGACGATCGCGACGGCGGCGCTGACTCAGGTCTACACCCTGACCGACACCTTGTCGGGCGATCAGACCTTCGGCAGCGTGACCAATGCCGGTGCGTACACTTGCAATGCCGGTGGTCCGCTTTCGTGCACGCTGCCGGCGGGTACGGCTCCTGGCACCTACACGCTGACCTACACGACCACGGTCGACGACGACGCGTCGGGCACCGTGGGCAACAGCGTCGCGGGCACCGGTGGCGGCGACCCGGACCCGGAGTGCACGAACTGCACGACGACGCATCCGGTGGCCCTGCCGGTCATCACCAGCAGCAAGTCGTCGACGCCGGCGACGGGCACGACGGTGAACCCGGGCGACACGATCACCTACACCCTGTCGACGACGATCGCGACCGCGGCGCTGACCCAGGTCTACACCCTGACCGACACCTTGTCGGGCGATCAGACGTTCGGTTCGGTGACCAACGCGGGTGCGTACACCTGCACGGGCACCGGCCCGGTGGTGTGCACGCTGCCGGCGGGCACCGCCCCGGGCACCTACACGCTGACCTACACGACCACGGTCGACGCCGATGCGTCGGGCACCGTTGGCAACAGCGTGGCCGGCACCGGTGGCGGCGATCCGGATCCGGAGTGCACGAACTGCACGACGACGCATCCGGTGGCCCTGCCGGTCATCACCAGCAGCAAGTCGTCGACCCCGGCGACGGGCACGACGGTGAATCCGGGCGACACGATCACCTATACCCTGTCGACGACGATCGCGACGGCGGCGCTGACTCAGGTCTACACCCTGACCGACACCTTGTCGGGCGATCAGACCTTCGGCAGCGTGACCAATGCCGGTGCGTACACTTGCAATGCCGGTGGTCCGCTTTCGTGCACGCTGCCGGCCGGCACCGCGCCGGGCACCTACACGCTGACCTACACGACCACGGTCAACGCCGATGCGTCGGGCACCGTCGGTAACAGCGTGACCGGCACGGGCGGCGGCGATCCGGATCCGGAGTGCACGAACTGCACGACCACGCACCCGGTGGCCTTGCCGGTCATCACCAGCAGCAAGTCGTCGACCCCGGCGACGGGCACGACGGTGAACCCGGGCGATACGATCACCTACACCCTGTCGACGACGATCACGACCGCGGCGCTGACCCAGGTCTATACCCTGACCGACACCCTGTCGGGCGATCAGACCTTTGGTTCGGTGACCAATGCCGGTGCGTACACCTGCACGGGCACCGGCCCGGTGGTGTGCACGCTGCCGGCGGGTACGGTCCCGGGCACTTACACGCTGACCTACACGACCACGGTCGATGCCGACGCGTCGGGTACCGTCGGCAACAGCGTGACCGGCACCGGCGGCGGCGACCCGGATCCGGAGTGCACGAACTGCACGACCACGCATCCGGTCGCCCTGCCGGTCATCACCAGCAGCAAGTCGTCGACGCCGGCGACGGGCACGACGGTGAATCCGGGCGAGACGATCACCTACACCCTGTCGACGACGATCACGACGGCGGCGTTGACCCAGGTCTATACCCTGACCGACACGCTGTCGGGCGATCAGACGTTCGGCAGCGTGACCAATGCCGGTGCGTACACCTGTAATGTCGGCGGTCCGCTTTCGTGCACGCTGCCGGCGGGTACGGCTCCTGGCACCTACACGCTGACCTACACGACCACGGTCGACGCCGATGCGTCGGGCACGGTCGGTAACAGCGTCGCGGGTACCGGCGGCGGCGATCCAGACCCGGAGTGCACCAACTGCACGACCACGCACAACGTGTCCCTGCCGGAGATCGCAAGCAGCAAGTCGTCGAACCCGGCCACGGGCACGACGGTGAATCCGGGCGACACGGTCACCTACACCCTGTCGACCACGATCGCGACCGCGGTGCTGACCGAGGTCTACACCCTGACCGACACCTTGTCGGGCCAGCAGACGTTCGTCAGCGTGACCAATGCCGGTGCGTACACCTGCACGGGCACGGGTCCGCTGGTGTGCACGCTGCCGGCCGGTACGGCGCCGGGCACGTACACGCTGACCTACACGGCCACGATCAATGCCAATGCCGCGGGCACCACGGTCGGCAACAACGTGACCGGCACCGGCGGCGGCGATCCGACGCCGAGTTGCGCGCCCTGCGCCACGACCCATCCGGTGCAGGCGAATGCCGATCTGCGTTCGGAGAAGGTCCTGGCCGGCAACGCCGATGAAGACGGCAGCGGCACGGTGACCGCGGGCGACACGCTGACCTACACGGTCACGGTCACCAACACCGGCAACGTGGCGCTGACCAACCTCACGGTGACCGACAACAAGATCGCGCCGAACACGACCACCTGCGCCACCGTCGAGCCGGGCCAGACCTGTGTGCTCACCGGTACCTACTCGGTCACCCAGGCCGACGCCAACGCCGGCATCGTGCGCAACGCCGCGATCGTCACGGCCGAAACGCCGCCGGGCGTGCCGTCGCCTTGCACCGCCGGCGCCAGCGATCCGAAGTGCAATCCGAAGCTCGACGTGCCGGTGATCCAGGCCCCGGGCCTGAAGTCGGTGAAGACGATGGACCGCAACGCCGACGAGGACGGCAACGGCCAGGTCAGCGTGGGCGACACCCTGACTTACTCCATCACCGTCACCAACACCGGCAACGTGACCTTGACCGACGTGGTCGTCGCCGACGCCAAGATCGCGCCGAACACGATTACCTGCGCGAGCGTCGATCCGGGCCGCACCTGCGTGCTGACCGGTACCTACACGGTCGTCCAGGCCGACGTGGACGCCGCCGGCGTGGTCAACACCGCGACGGTGAGCACTTCCACGCCGAACGTTTGCCCGGCCGGTTCCACCGAGGCGGTCTGCAAGCCGACCGTCACCGTGCCGATCCAGGCGCAGCCGGCCGTGGCCATCGTCAAGGTCGCGACCCTGAGCGTCGACAACGCGACCAAGGGCGTCGGCAACGCCAACGACGTCATCAGCTACGCGGTGCGCATCACCAACACCGGCAACATCACCCTGCACGACATGGGCACCCGCGACGTTCTGGAGAACTACGCGCCGACCGAACTGCGTTGCGGCACCACCACGCTCGTTCCGGGCGCCAGCACCGACTGCGAGGTCTATACCCACACCATCACCCGCGAGGAAGCCAACGCCGGCGGCACCCTGGACAACGTGGTCACGGTCACCGCGCGCTACGGCAGCGTGGGCGGCGGCGGCCAGACCTCGGGCACCGCCACCGCCACCGGCACCGCGATCATGGCGGTCGAACCTGAGCAGGCCAGCGATCTGGTAGTCAGCAAGGAAGCGCGTCCGCAGCGGGTCAAGATCGGCGACCTGGTGCGCTACACGGTGACCGTCAGGAACGTCGGCGAAACCGACGCGATCGACGCGACCCTGGTCGACACGCCGCCGGCCGGCTTCAGCTTGGTCGAAGGCAGCCTGCAGGTCGCCGACCGCGACGGCCAGGGCCGCCTGATCGGCAACTCCCCGGTCAGCGTCGACGGCCTCGACATCCAGGCCGGCCAGTCGGCGACCGTGGTCTACCTGCTGCGCGTCGGCGCATCGGTGCGGCCGGGCAGCCACGTCAACAGCGCCTACGCCGAGGACGGCGGCAAGCGTTCCAACATCGCTACGGCGACGGTGGAACTGGTGTCCGATCCGCTGCTCGACGAATCGCTGCTGCTCGGCACCGTGTTCGACGACCGCGACGAGGACCGCTGGCAGGATCCGGCCGACCTGAGCGAGCTGCGCGTGCAGGGCGGCTTCGCCCCGGGCGCCTACATCGCCAACTCGACCACGGTCGATCGCGGCGACGGCGCCAGGCCGGAACCGGATGCGAGCTCGCCGATGCTGCACGGGATCGCCCTGGGCAAGATCGCCGGCCGCCAGTCCGACGCCGACCCGGTCGCCGCGCACACCGTGACGATCAGCCAGTTGCTGCGCGAGCCGAGCTTCACCGACGACTTCGTGCTGACCAACGCGCAGGGCGTCACCGTGCGCATGGACGCGGCCGGCAACACCCGGGTCGAGCGTTCCGGCGATGCCGGCAAGGGCCTCACCGGCGCCGATCCCAAGGTCGAACGCCGCGTGGCGCAGGCCGAGGGCGGTTATCGCGTGGACTACATCGTGAGCAACCACGGCGTCGACGAACGCGGCATTCCGGGCGTGCGCCTGGCGTCGGTCGAGGGCCTATTGATCGAGACCGACCAGTTCGGCCGCTATCACCTGGAAGGCGTCGCGGGCGGCCCGTGGGAGCGTGGGCGCAACTTCGTGCTCAAGCTCGATCCGGCGACCCTGCCGCCGGGCAGCAAGCTCACCACCGACAACCCGCTGGTGCGCCGCCTGACCCCGGGCGTGCCGGTGCGCTTCGACTTCGGCGTCAAGCTGCCGCCGGGCGAGATCCCCGGTCCGAAGCAGGACGTGGAACTGCGCATCGGCGAGGTGTTCTTCGATGCCGGCAGCGCGGCGGTCAAGCCCGCCTACCTGCCGGCGGTGGAGAACATGGCCGACAAGGTGCGCCAGTACGGCGGCGGCGAGATCGTCATCACCGCCAACGGCGACAGCGAGGCGCTGGCGATGGATCGCGCCCTAGCCGTGCGCAAGTCGCTGGAGTCGCTGTTGGCGCCGGAGCAGATCAAGGCGCTGCAGATCAGCGTGCGCACCGACGCCCAGGACCCGAAGACGATGGTGGTGGGCTTCGCCGAATGGCCCAAGCTCGGCGAGGTGCTGTTCGATACCGACAAATCCACGGTCAAGCCGAAATACCTGCCGCTGTTGAAGAAGATCGCGGCCGCGCTGGAGGACTTGAAGGGGAACCGTGTGGTCGTCGTCGGCCACACCGACAAGCGCGCTTCCGATGCCTACAACATCGCCTTGGGCATGCGTCGGGCGAAGGCGGTCTACGACGCCATCGCCGCCCACGCCAGTCCCGAGGTGCGCAAGGCCCTGCGCGTGGATGCCAGCAACGATCCGGACGCCCCCGCCGGCAAGAGCGAGAAATGAAGGGCGCCACCATGAAGATGAAACTGCTCGATTACACCCTGATCGGCATCCTGGCCGGTCTGTCCCAGGTCGCCGGCGCGCAGCAGGCCGCGTCGGCCGCGGCCACGCCCGCGTCGTCGCCCGATTCCGCGCAAGCGCCGGCGCCCGCGTCGCAAACGGCCGGCGCGCCGCCGCTGAACTGCGGCGACGCCGGTTGCGACAGCGGCGAAGGCGTGCTGTTCGAACTGCGCACGCGCGGCAAGCGCCAGCCCGAGACGGTCGGCACCAGCGACCGTTCCTCGTCCGATGCGTTGCAGCCCGATCGCCGCGTGACCATCGAGGCGGAAGTGCCGCGTTCGCAATGGAAGGGCGAACTGCAGCCCGGCCAGGCCGTCGTGGTCGGCAAATGGTCGCTGCAACTGCCCGGCGGCGGCGTGGTGTGGGCGACCGAGGACCCCAACCTCGGCCAGCCGCGCATGGCCGTGTCGGCGCCGTCGCTGCTCGGGTTCGAGAACGGCCGCATCGTCAAGCCGGTGCGCTTTTACGCCTACAACAACTATTCGGCCTTCATCCAGCGCTCGGAAGTGCTGCTGTACCGCGCGACCGACACCGATCTGGTCACGCCGATCGCCAAGGTCGAGCTGCCCAACGCGGCCGTCGCCGACACCGAATGGAACGGCGAACTCGACCCGAACCTGCACCTGCGTCCCGGCGACGAACTGGTGTACATCGTGCGTGCCTACGGCGCGGACGGCAGTTTCGACGAAACCTATCCGCGCCGGCTGCAACTGGTCAGCCCGAACGAGGCCGAGAACGGCGCGCGGCTGCTGCGCGATCAGGTGCAGAAGTCGCAAGGCGCGGCGTTCAGCGTCGAGGAAGCCGAGCAGCGCAGCCAGGTCGACCGGGTGTTCGGCCAGGACAGCCTGCGCCAGCAGAACATCGCCATCTACGGCTCGCGCATCCGCATCCAGGGACGCAACATCCCCGAGCGCGAATCGATCAAGATCAACGGCCAATCGCACCCGATCGACCTGGAGCGCAAGTTCGTCGCCGAGTACCTGGTGCCGGTGGGGCAGCATCGCTTCGACGTCGAAGTCGGCGGCGGGCAGGGGGCGAGCACGCACCAGGCGCTCGATGTCGACGTCAGCGGGCGTTACCTGTTCGCCGTCGGCCTGGCCGACGTCACCGCGTACAAGGGCAGCACCAGCGGCTCGATCGAGACGGTGGCCAACGACAAGCGCCTGGCCGACGACAGCTTGGTGGTGGACGGGCGGCTGGCGTTCTATCTGAAGGGCAAGTATCGCGGCAAGTATTTGGTCACCGCCCAGGCCGACACCCAGGAACGCGAGGTCTCCGAACTGTTCAACGGCTTCTGGGACGCCGACCCGCAGGACGTGTTCCGCCGCCTGGATCCGGACCAGTACTACCCGGTCTACGGCGACGATTCGACGACCTACCGCGACGTCGACACCATGGGCCGGCTGTACCTACGCGTGGACTGGGACAAGAACCAGGCGCTGTGGGGCAACTTCAACACCGGCCTCACCGGCACCGAGTACGCCCAGTACAACCGCTCGCTGTACGGCGGCGCGCTGAGTTGGCGCAGCCGGCGCAGCACCGCGCTCGGCGAGCCGGGCAGCGAGTTGCGCGTGTTCGGCTCGCAGGCGCAGACCGCGCCGGGCCACACCGAACTGCTCGGCACCAACGGCAGCCTGTACTACCTCAAGCACGGCGACCTGCTGCCGGGCTCGGACAAGCTCGCGGTGGAAGTGCGCGACCGCACCACCGGGCGGGTGCAGAGCCGGGTCGAGCTGGTGCGCGGCGCCGATTACGAGATCGACGAACTGCAGGGCCGGGTGCTGCTGACCCGGCGCCTGGACCAGATCAGCCGCCAGGACGCGCCCAGCCTGACCCGCGACACGCCGCTCGACGGTTTCGACCAGGTGCTGCTGGCGGATTACGAATATGTGCCGACCGGCTTCGACCCGGACGACACCACGCTCGGCTTCCGCGGCAAGCACTGGTTCGGCGAACACCTGGCCGTGGGCGGCACCTGGATCGACGAGAACCGCTCCGGCGAGGACTACGCGCTGCAAGGCGCCGACGTCACCCTGCAGGCCGGTCGCGGCACCTTCCTCAAGGTCGAGAACAGCCGCACCCAGGCCACCAGCGCGCCGATCTTCTATTCCGACAACGGCGGCCTGAGCTTCTCCGAACTCAACTCCGGCTTGCAGGACCGTCGCGGCCGCGCGCGTTCGGTCGAAGCGCGCGCGAACTTCAAGGAACTGGGCTGGAGCGACGGCGAATGGACCGCCGGCGCGTGGTGGCGCAAGGTCGACAAGGGCTATTCGATCGCCCGCTACGACACCAACGAAGCGGTCGAGGAACGCGGCGCCGAGGTCTACGGCGAGCTCACGCCGGCGGTGCGCCTGTTCGCGCGCTACAGCGTGGCCGAACGCGGCCAGCAGTCGCTGACCCAGGCGCAGGCCTCGGCCGAGTGGCGGCTCAACGACGAGTCCACCCTCAGCGCCGAAGTGCGCCGGGTGCAGGAAGACCGCGCCAACGGCCTGGACGCCGACGGCGTGCTGGCCGCGCTGCAGTACAAGCAGCGCATCGGCACCCAGCTGGAGCTGTTCGCGACCGTGCAGAAGACCGTCGACGACGACGATGGCCGCTACGCCGACAACGACTTGGTCACGGTCGGCGGCAAGTACCTGTTCGGCGAATTGTCCAGCGTCGGCGCCGAGATCAGCAGCGGCGACCGCGGCGATGCGGCCAAGCTCGATGCCGAGTACCGGCTGACCCCGGACCACTCGATCTACGGCGCCTACACCTATTCCACCGACACCAGCGACTACGACCCGCTGTTCGACGACCGCCTCAACACCGGCTGGACCCTGGGCCAGCGCTGGCGCCTGTCGAACCAGGTCAACCTGTTCAACGAGAGCGTGTTCCTCAAGGCGCCGAACCAGTCGGGCCTGGGGCATACCTTCGGCATGGACTTCTACCCGGGCGAGGGCTGGAACCTCGGCTTCGCCCTGACCAAGTCCACGCTCGAGCGCGAGGCCGAGCTCGGCAACGTCCAGCGTCGCGGCGCCAGCCTCACCGGCGGGCGCAGTTCGCTCGACACGCAGTGGCAGAGCAAGCTGGAATGGCGCCGCGACAGCGGCGCCGAGCAGCGCGAACAGTGGACCAGCACCAACCGCTTCCTGCACAAGTTCGACGACAGCTTCCGCATCGCCGGGCGGCTCAACTACTCGCAGACCCGGGACAAGCTCAACGTCCAGGCCGGCGCCAAGTTCGTCGAAGGCAACGTCGGCTTCGCCTGGCGGCCCTACAACAGCACCCGCTGGGCGCTGCTGGGCAAGTACACCTACCTGTACGACGTGTCTTCGCTGCAACAGGTCGGCCCGGACATCGCCACCTACGATCAGCGCACCCAGGTGCTTTCGTTCGAAGGCGTGTACAACCCGAATCAGCGCTGGGAATTCGCCGGCAAGCTGGCGCGGCGCGAGGGCGAGGTGCGCTTCGGCCGGCTGGAGGGCGAGTGGGCGGACTCGGCGACGACCTTCGGCGCGGTGCAGGCGCGCTACCGCGTGCGCGAAGTCTGGCACGGACTGGCCGAATACCGCTGGCTGGACGTGCGCGACGGCGGCACCCGCACCGGCCTGTTGCTCGGGGTGGATCGCGACCTCGGCAAGAACTTCCGCGTCGGCGTGGGCTACAACTTCACCGAGTTCAGCGACGACCTCACCAACTTCGATTACGACCACCGCGGGTGGTTCCTCAACATGGTCGGCAGTTACTGAGGCGGTCCCGATGCGCGGCCTTGGCCGCGCATCGGGACGCGCGGATCGACGCGCGGATCGACGCGCGGATCGACGCGCGGATCGACGCGCGGATCGACGCGCGGATCGACGCGCGGATCGACGCGCGGATCGACGCGCGGATCGACGCGCGGATCGACGCGCAGATCGACGCGCGAATCGACGGGCCGAAGGTGCTGTCTGCGGCGCGGGGACTTCGCGCGGTCGCGGCTTGTTACGGCCCTGCCTGTAAGGTGGAAACAGGACTGCTCGTCGATTGGCGTGCGAGAGGCGCGAGTCCGATCGGGCGCCCGCGGCAAGAGCGCCGCAATCCGGAGCTAACGCAGCAGAAGGCCCGCGAGCGGGCGAGTCCAACGCAGGGCATGGGATGTGAGGCGTCGCCGCGCAGGTGCGGTGGGTCGCGGCAGTACAGAAGCCAGGCCCGCGCTCCTGCTTCGCGCGAAGCCTGGGCGCCTCAGCGCTGCGCGTCCTCGGCCGTCAGCGTTTCGACGTCCGCATAGGCCGCGCGCAACGGCGCGGCGATGATCGCGGCCGGGCCGACCACGGTGACGCTGCTGGACTGCGGCGCGAACCAGCGCTGGGCCGCCTGTTGAACCTGTTCGGCCGCAACGCGTTCGATCGCGTCGGGATAGTCGCGCAACTGCTCGGTCGGAACGCCCTGGGCGACGAAGCCCGCCAGGGTCGCCGCGAGTCCCGCGCGCGTGCCGAGCCGGCGCTCGTAGTCGCCGACGACCAGACGCTTGCGCGCGTCCAGCTCGGCCGGCGCGAGCGGTTCGGCGCCGAGATGGCGCAGTTCGGCCTGGATCAGCGTGGCGACCTGGGCGGCGGATTCGGGCCGGGTCAGGGTGGCGGCATAGAACAGCCCCGGCGTGCGGGTCTGGCTGAGCAGGCTGCCGGCGTCGTAGGTCAGCCCGCGTCGGTAGCGCAATTCGGTGTTGAGCCGCGACGAGCCGCCGGCGCCGAGCGCGGCGTTGGCGACCGCGGCGGCGGGCCAGTCCGGATCGCCGCGCGCCGGGCCGGGGCGTGCGACGATGACCGCCGCTTGCGAGGCGTCGGGGCGGTCGATCAGGCGCGTGTGCGGCGGCGGAAGGGCGTCCGTATTCGCCGGCGATATCCGAACATCGGACAGCGTCGTCGCGCGCGCGTCGACGACGGTCGCGCCGGGAGCGGATGCATTGGCCGCGGGCTGTTTCGCGGCCGTCGCGTCGGCGTCCCGCGCGTTTGCCACACTTGCATCCGCACTGGATGCACGCGCGACGGTCGCATCCGCGACCTGCGCAATCGTGGCGGACGCGCTCGCGGCGGACCGGTTCGAATCGGACGTGCGCGCAACGCAGTCGTCGGTGTCGATAGCGCCCGCGCCGAGCGCATCCGCCACGGCAGCGCCCGCGATGCGTCGGCCCGCGGCAGATGCGTTGGCCGCAAGCGCGGCGGTCGCGCCGGTGCCGCGCCAATCGCCGAAGGCCGCTTCGGCCAACGCCTTGGCCCGCGCCATGTCGATATCGCCGACGACGATCAATGCAGTGCGCTGCGGCCGCCACGCGCATGCGTGCGCCGCGCGTGCGTCCTCGACGGTCGCCGCGCGCAAGCCGGTCGCGTCGCCGCCGGCCGGGCGGCCGTAGCCGCTAGCGCCGAACACGCTGCGCGCGGCGACGCGGCGGGCCAACGCCATCGGTTCCTGCAGCGCGCCGTCGAGGCCGTCGAGGGCGCGCTCGCGCACCGTCTCGAACGCGTCCGGGGCGAACGCGGGGCGGCGCACGAGGTCGGCGAGCAGTTCCGGCGCCGGCGCCAGCGACGCGTGGTCGATGCTGAGTTCGTAGCTGGCCGCGTCCACGCCGACTCCGCCGCCGAGGCTCGCGCCCAGCGCTTCGGCGTCGGCGACGATGCGCTGCGCCGGGCGCGTCGTCGTGCCCTGCAGCGCCCATTGCCGGGCCAGCGCGGCGACGCCGGCGCGGCCGCGCGGATCGGCGGCGCTGCCGGCCGGCGCGATCAGCGCCAGCGCCACCAGCGGCGATCCGCGGCGCTCGGCGAGGATCACGCGCAGGCCGTTGTCCAGGCGCAGTTCGCGCGCGCTCGGTCGCGCCGCGTTCGTCACCGCGGTAGGCGCGGGCAACGGCACGCGCTCGGATTCGGGCGCGGTGGCGACGACCGGGAGCTCGTACGGGATCGCCGGCGCGTTCTCGACCACGCTCGCGGCCACCGCGACCGGATCGGCGCGGCCGTCCGCCGCCGCGGTTTCGGGCAGGCCGCGCAGCCACGCGGCGCGTTCGGGACGCAGGTAAGCGCGGGCGACGCGCTGCACGTCGGCCGCGCTGACCGCGGCCAGCGCGCGCCATTGGCGTTGGTCGGCCGCGGCGTCGCCGGCCACGGCCAGCGCGCGGCCCAGCGCCAGGGCGCGGCCGTCCGGCGTTTCGCGCTCGCGCAGCGCGGCGGCGAGCAGCAGGCGCTTGGCGCGCAGCAGTTCCGCGGTCGCGACCGGACGCGCGCGCAGGTCGGCGATCTGCGCGGCCAACGCGGCTTCGCCCGCGGCGGGATCGGCATCGCCGGCCAGGATCGCGTAGATCGCCAGGTAACCGCCGTAACGGCGGCGTTCGAACAGACTGGACGCGGCCTGCGCGTGGCCGGCCTGGACCAGGCGCGTGTCGAGGCGCGAGCCGGCGCCGCGGGACACGATCGCGTCGAGCGCCATCAGCGCCGGGGTGTCGGGGTGCGCGTCCGGCGGCAACGCGAACGAAGCCACCACCGCCGGCAACGGCGTGCCCGGCGCGTGCACGCTGCGGCGCAGCGGCGCCCGGCGCGCCGGTTCGGCGGTGGCCGCGAGCCTCGGCAGCGGCTGTGCGGGGCGCGCGATCGGGCCGAAGTAGCGATCGACCCAGCGCTGCAGCTGCGCCGGATCGAAGCGCCCGGACACGATCAACGCCGCGTTGTCGGGACGGTAGTAAGCGGCGCGGAACGCGCGCACCTCCGCCAGGGTGATCCGGTCGAGGTCTTCGGGCCGGCCGATCGCCGGGCGCGCGTACGGCAGGCGCGCGTACGAGGCCGCCGGCAGGTCGGCCTGGACCAACCGGCCGAAGTCCTGCGATTGCAGGCGGGTGCGGATTTCCTCCTTGACCACCTCGCGCTCGGACGCGAGCGTGGCGGCGTCGACGACCAGCGCGCCCATGCGCTCGGCCTCGGCGAACAGGATCCGCTCCAGGTACGCGGGCGGCACGGTCTCGTAATAGCGCGTGTAGTCGTCTTCGGTGGACGCGTCGTCGCTGCCGCCGATTTCCTCGGCGAGCGTGGCGAAGCGGCCCGCGGGCAGGTTGCGGGTGGCTTTGAACATCAGGTGTTCGAGCAGGTGGGCGAGGCCGGCGCGATCCTTGGGATCGTCGCGGCCGCCGACGCCGTACCACAGGTTCACCGCGACCTCGTCCGCGTCCGGATCGGGCAGGGCGTAGACGCGCAGACCGTTGCCCAGGGTGCGTTCGGTGTAGGCCAGCGGCGGCACTGCGATGTCCGCGTCGACCACCGGCGCGGCCGACGCGGGCGCGGGCGATGCCGCCGCCGCCGGCGCGAGCGCCAGCACGGCCAGTGCGGCCAGCGCGGCAGGTACGAGCGAACGGCGCAGGCGCATCCGGCACAACCCCGACAGGGACGGAGACTGGAGCTTACTCAAGCTTCGGGTCGGCGCCGGGACTGCCATGAGTCACGGTCCGCAACTTCGCTGCCCGGCCTCGCCAGCGCGCCGTCGTGGCCGTACGGACGCAGTCCGCGCTTGTGTAAGCTCGGACCGACCCCGGCCGCGTCGCGCGCCAGCCGCGCTACGCGTCGCCCTTATCGACGGACCGCCCATGCCCCCCGAATCGCTTCCCGCCCCGCCCCTGGACTGGCGCACCAAACTCGCCCATCCCGACGCCGCCGCGCCGCCGGGCTTCCGCTCGCTCGTCACCCCGGTCTACCGCGGCTCGACCACCGTGTTCGCCAGCGCCGCGCACGTGCACGACCACTGGGACCGGCGCGAAACCCCGTACACCTACGGTCTGTACGGCACCCCGACCACGCTGGAGCTGGCCGCGCGCATCGCCGAGCTGGAAGGCGGCGGCCTGACCTTCATCGCCCCGGGCGGGCAGGCCGCGATCGCCCTGGTCGACCTGGCCGTGCTCAAGGCCGGCGGCCATGTGCTGATTCCCGACTGCATCTACGGCCCGCACCGCGAGTTCTCCGACCGCTGGCTGAGCCGCTGGAACATCCGCGCCGAGTACTACGACCCGATGATCGGCGCCGGCATCGCCGCGCTGCTGCGCCCGCAGACCCAGTTGGTGTGGTGCGAGAGCCCGGGCTCGGTGACGATGGAAGTGCAGGACGTGCCGGCCATCGCCGCCGCCGCCCACGCCGCCGGCGTCCCGGTGGCGCTGGACAACACCTATGCGGCCGGCGTGTTCTTCGACGCCTTCGGCCACGGCGCCGACATCGCGGTGCAGGCGCTGACCAAGTACATCGGCGGCCACAGCGACCTGCTGCTGGGCTCGGTCACCGTGCGCGACGAGGCGTTGTACCGCGCGCTCGGCGACGCCCAGCAACTGCTCGGCATGGGCGTCTCGCCCGACGATTGCAGCCTGGCGCTGCGCGGCCTGCAGACCTTGGGCGTGCGCCTGGACCACCTGCAGCGCAGCACGCTCGAGGTCGCGCAGTGGCTGCAGGCGCAGCCGCGAGTCGCGCGCGTGCGTCATCCGGCGTTGCCGGGCAGCCCCGGGCACGAGATTTGGAAGCGCGACTTCACCGGCTCGGCCAGCGTGTTCTCGGTCGAGTTCGACGCCGCGCTGGCGCAGGACGACCTGATCGCCTTCATCGACCGCCTGCGCCTGTTCAAGATCGGCTACAGCTGGGGCGGCACCACCAGCCTGGTGGTGCCGCAGTTCTCGCTGCACCGCGACCTGCCGCGGGCCGGCCGCAATCTGGTGCGCTTCAACATCGGCCTGGAGCGCAGCGACGACCTGATCGAGGACCTGCGCGCCTCGCTGGCGCGCCTGCCGGGCTGAGCGCTGGCGCGTGGGCGTGGGTGAAACCACGAAGCAGCGCACGTTCGCAATGCGACACCGTCCCGGCCGGCGCAGCTGTGGCGTCGGCCGGCGCGCCTAACATCGCAGGACCGGCGCCGTGCGGCGCCGGCGGGCCCGGGCCCGACCATTGGCGATGCGAAGGAGAGCCACGATGAAGAAGCAAGGGACGATGCAGGCGAGGACGCTGGCGGCGCTCGCCGCGTTCGTGTTCGGCAGCGCGGCGGCGATGAGCGCCGGCGCCAACAGCTACGACTGCCAGCTGTGCTGGGACAATTACCACCGCTGCAAGAACACGCCGGAGTTCTGCGATGGGCAGTTGCAGGAATGCCTGCTGCGCGGCGACGGCAAGTACCCCTGTCCGCCGGCCTGAGCCGGGGCTGAGCCAGCCGGGCCGACGCGGCGATGCGCGGCCCGGCCGGCGCGTCGCGGCAGGAATTCGCGCGTATCGGTTCCGGCGCGGCGCGTGCGGCGCATTGCGAACAACAAGGCCGGCGTGGGCGCGATATCGGGCGGACGACCTGCTGCCGCCGCGCGTGCCCGGCGGCGCAACGTCCGCGGCGGAGGCAGCGCGAACGCGCTTGCGGCGGCGCGCGCCGCCGGAAAGTCGCAACAGTTTGTAACGAGTTTTCCATGATGTGCGTTCGCGCACGCGATTGCGTGCGCGGCGAAGCCGGGCGGGGCCTGCATACGGCGAACGCAACGTGGAAATGCGGATTTTGAGTGTATTTCGCGAGTATTAAGTGCCCAAAAAATCAGCTAATTAGCCTGTAAAAACGTAAAAAACAT
The DNA here is from genome assembly GCF_023617245.1 of Lysobacter enzymogenes. NCBI lineage: Bacteria > Pseudomonadati > Pseudomonadota > Gammaproteobacteria > Lysobacterales > Lysobacteraceae > Lysobacter > Lysobacter enzymogenes. The sequence continues at coordinate 5,188,645 of NZ_CP067396.1, read as the reverse complement.
GATTCCCCGTATCAAAAAATGCAGGTCGCATAGGGAGAACGGCTATCGTGTGCGTTTGTTCAATTCCATACGCCACGTTCTCCCGGAGCGACCGATGAAGCACCAACGCATGACCCTGAGCCTGGAAGCGGGCGAGATGGCCGAACTCGAACAGATGGCCAAGCGCGGCAACTCCAACAAGACCGAGGTGATCCGGCGCGCGGTGCGCATCCACATGCTGCTGGAGCAGATGCGCAGCGAAGGCAAGGAACTGCACGTGCAGGACCAGCCGGATTCGCGCCAACTGGAGCGGCTGGTTTTCATCTGAGTCGCGCGGCCTGCGCAACCCGCGCGTGTTTCGATCGCGGTCGAGCCATGCAAGCGTCGGTAGCGCATAGCGACGCGACGGTTCGCCGCAACGGCCGCCGCCGTATCACGGCCGCGAGCCGCGCGTCTTGATCCGGATCAAGGCGTGCGCATGCCAGACCATGCGTACGCGCTCGCGCTACGCCGCAGCGCAGGCGACCGGCCGCGCTATTGCCGCTGCCTGCGAATCGTTCCATGCTTTCTGTGCCTTTCTTCCATAGCTGCCGTGCCAGTGAGCGCGATGCCTCCCAAATCCAGCGACGCCGTCGCGGCCGCGCAGCCGCGGCTGCTGCTGGTCGACGACGACGCCGACATCCTCGCCCTGCTGGTGCGTTACCTCGGCGCCAACGGTTGCAAGACCGCGACCGCGGCCAGCGCGGCGCAGGCGCGCGCGACCGTGGCCGCGGGCGGGATCGATCTGGTGCTGCTGGACCTGGGCCTGCCCGACGAGGACGGCCTGTCGCTGCTGCGCCACCTGCAGACCCAATGGCGCGGGCCGGTGATCGTGGTCAGCGGGCGCGGCGAAGCGGTCGATCGCGTGGTCGGGCTGGAACTGGGCGCCGACGACTACGTGGCCAAGCCGTTCGACCTGCGCGAACTGCTGGCGCGGGTGCGTTCGGTATTGCGCCGCGCCGCCGCGCCGGCGCCGGCGGCCGAATGCCTGGCGTTCGAAGGCTTCCGCCTGGACCTGTCGGCGCGCCGACTCACCGACGCGACCGGCGCCGAGATCGCGCTGACCACCGGCGAGTTCCAACTGTTGCGCGCGCTGCTGCAGCGGCCGCAGCAGGTGCTCAGCCGCGACGAACTCATGACCGCGCTGCACGGCCGCGAGGCCGGGCCGTACGACCGCACCATCGACGTCGCCATCGGCCGGCTGCGGCGCAAGATCGAGGCCGATCCGGCCGCGCCGGGCCTGATCAAGGCGGTGCGCGGCGCCGGCTACCTGTTCGCCGCCGCGGTCAGCGCGCGATGAGCGCGCGCGCGTCCTTCGCCGACCTGTTCGAGGCGGTGCCCGACGCGCTGCTGCTGGTCGACGGCGAGGGCCGCATCGTCCAGGCCAACGCCCAGGCCGAACGCTTGTTCGGCTACGCGCCCGGCGCGTTGTTGCGGTTGCCGGTCGAGGCGCTGATCCCGGCCGCCGCGCGCGAGCGCCACCGCCGCTATCGCGAGCACTACATGGCCAAGCCGCACGTGCGGCCGATGGGCGTGACCGGGCAAAGCCTGATCGGGCTGCGCCCGGACGGCACCCAGTTCCCGGTCGAGATCGCGCTGAGCCCGATGGGCGGCGAACACGGGCCGCGCTATCTGGCCTCGGTGCGCGACATCTCCGAGACCCAGCGCGCGCGCCAGGCGCTGGTGCGCGCGCGCTACGACGCCTTGGCCGCGCGCATCGGCCAACTGGCGCTGGAAGCGCAGGACGAATCGGGCGTGGTCGACGCGCTGCCGCGATTGCTCGCCGCCGCGCTGGACATCGCCACGGTGGCGGTGCTGTTCGTATCCGGCGACCGCCAGAGCGTGGAAGTGCGCGCCAGCGTCGGCCTCGACGAAGGCGACGCCGTGGCGCCGGGCCTGGACGAGGCTTTGTTGCTGGCGCAGATCGGTGCCGGCGAAACCGTGCTGGCGGAGGACCTCGCCACTGCCGCGGCGGCGCGCTTCGCCCTGCCCGCGAGCGCCGGCAGCGGCGTGCTGGTGCCGCTGCTCGACCGCGGCCGGCCGATGGGCGCGCTGCTGGCGCTGGCGCCGCAGCCGCGCCACTTCGACCACGACGCGCTGCACCTGTTGCGCTCGGTCGCCAACCTCGCCGCCGCGTTCGTGCAGCGCCGCCGCACCGAGGAGCAACTGGCGCATTCGCAGCGGCTGGACGCGATCGGCCAGCTTACCGGCGGCATCGCCCACGATTTCAACAACCTGCTCACGGTGATGTCCGGCAGCCTGCAGTTGCTGGAAATGGAATGCGCGGACAAGCCCGAGGCCGGCGAGCTGATCGCCAGCGCGCTGCGTTCGGTCGGGCGCGGCGCCGAACTGACCGGCAAGCTGCTGGCGTTCGCCCGGCGCCAGCGCCTGAGCCCGCGCGCGGTCGACGTGCCGGCGCTGTTGGGCGATGTCGAGAGCATGCTCAAGCGCACGCTCGGCGACAGCGTGCATCTGCATGTGGAATGCGGCGCCGGGCTGCCGCCGGCGTACGCCGATCCGGGGCAACTGGAGGCGGCGCTGCTGAACTTGGCCTTGAACGCGCGCGATGCGATGCCGCGCGGCGGCGAGATCGCGATCGAGGCCGGCGCCCATCGGGTCGCCGCCGAGCGCCGCGCCGGCGACGGCGAGGCGGAACTGGCGGCCGGCGACTACCTGCGCCTGGCGGTGGCCGACACCGGCCGCGGCATGGCGCCGGAAACCCTGGCACGGGCGATGGAACCGTTCTTCACCACCAAGGAAGCCGGGCGCGGCAGCGGCCTGGGCCTGAGCATGGTCTACGGCTTCGCCAAGCAGAGCGGCGGACACCTGCGCATCGACAGCGCGCTGGGCTATGGCACCCGGGTGGAACTGTTCCTGCCCGTTGCGCGCGCGCGCGCCGAGGCGCCGGCACCGGCCGCCGGCGCGCACGCGAGCGGCCGCGGCGAGACCGTGCTGGTGGTCGAGGACGATGCGGCGGTGCGCGCGATCGCGGTGGCGTTCCTGCGTTCCTGCGGTTATCGCGTGGTCGCGGTCGACAACGCCGCCGAGGCCTTGCGCTATCTCGCCGGCGACGGCGAGGCGGCGGCGATGTTCAGCGACGTGATGCTCGGCGAGGGCATGAACGGCAAGGAGTTGGCGGCGGCGGCGCGGCGGTTGCGCGCGGCCTTGCCGGTGGTGCTGACCTCCGGCTACGAAACCCCGGCGGTCGCCGCGGGCGAAAGCTTCGACCTGCTGCGCAAGCCTTACCGGCGAGAACAGGTGGCCGCCGCGATCGCGCGCGCGATCGCGGCCGGCCGCGACGGCGGCTAGCGCAAAGCGCCGCCTGCCTGTGGGAGCGCCTTCAGGCCCGACGCTTTCGGCTCCGATGCGATACGGTTGGGTTGCGGCCTGATCGAAAAGCGTCGGGGCTGAAGCCCCTCCCACAACATTGCTGCGAAGCTTTCGAGTCCTTCGGTCCTTCAGTGCACGCGGCCGCCCGCGGCGAGCAATCCGCTCAGCGCGGCGCGATCGCGCAGGACGATCTCGCGGCCGGCGACTTCGATCAGCCCGCGCGCCTGCAGCCGCGACAGCGAACGCGCCACCGTTTCCAGGGTCAGCGAGAGGAAATTGCCGAGTTCGGCGCGGGTCATGCGCAGTTGCAGGCATTCGCCGCTGAAGCCCAGCGCCTGCAGGCGCGCGGCCAGGTCGAACAAGAAGGTCACCACGCGCTGGTCGGCGCCGAGCGTGCCCAGCGCCAGCATCCAGTTCCAATCGCGGCGGATCTCCTGCGCCAGCAGCGCGGTGATCCGCTCCTGGAACTGCGGGCGTTCGTTGCGCAGCCGCGCGAACGGGACTTCCCACAGCTCGCCGGTATCCAGCGCGACCGCGTCGCAGGCGTAGGCGTTCATGTCCAGCGCGTCCAGGCCGAGCAGGTCGCCGCGCATGCGGAAGCCAGTGATCTTCTCGCGCCCGTCTTCGCTGACCAGCGCGGTCTTGAAGAAACCCGCGTGAACCAGGTACAGCGCGGTGCGCGGCTGGCCGGCGCGGAACACGTGCTGCTTGGCGCGCACGCGCCGGCGCTGCAGCGGCAGGCCCAGGCGCGGCAGCTCGCGCTGCAGCCACGATTCCAGCGCGGCGTCGTCGGCCTGCGATGCCGCGGCGAAACCGCCGCCGGCGAACTCTGCAGCGGCGAAGTCGGCGGCGAGGCCGGTTTCGGCGGAGACGGTGCGGTCGAGCAGCATAGCGGCGGTTCCGGTTCGGCGTGTGGGCTGCGCACAGGCTAGGCGCGCGGCCGCGCGCGGCGATGCGGAGGCGGTAACCGGCGGTAACGGTTTGTAACGCCGACGCCGGCGCGCGAAGTTGATCCCGATCAACAAGATCTTGCGCACCGCGTGCACAGTGACTGCGAGCGGGCGCGTCCCGCGTCCGCCGGACCCGCGCCCCGTGACCCGCCTGACCCGATTCACCGATCCGCACGCCGTCGACCTGTGGGACACCCGGTTCCGCTGGCGCAGCGGCGAGCGCCTGCGCGACCGCACGGTCGACGCCACCTGGCAGCGGGTGGCGTCGACGTTGGCGGCGGTCGGCGGCGACAGCGGTTACTGGTGCAGCCGCTACGTCGCCGCGTTCGGCGCCTGGCAGGTTCTGCCCGATCCGCGCCTGCTGCGCCGCGCCGGCACCGATCGCGCGATGCCGCCGCTGCGCGCGCCGCGCGCCGCGCTCAACGCCGGCGCGTTCGTGCTCGACGCCGGCAGCGCGCGCGCGCGCTTCGATCACGACCGCTTCGCCATCGCCGCGGCGCTGGCGGTGCGCATGCTCGACGATGCCGCGGTGGCGTTCGGCGCCGACAGCGGCCGCCTGCGTGTGGAAGTGGGCGTGATCGGCCTGGCCGATGCGTTGGCGCGGATGGGCGTGGACTACCTGGGCGACGCGGCGCCGGCGCAAACGCAGGCGATCGCCCGTTCGCTGGCGCTGGGCTGCCTGCAAGGCGCCGGGCGGCTGTCGCGCGAGCGCGGCGCGCGCGCGGGCGACGACGAGTTGGCCGCGGCATGGACCGCCCGCGAAGTGCCGGCAGCCCTGGCCGAAGCGGTCTCCGCCAATCGCCGCCACGCCCGCCTGACCCGGGTGCGGCCGCAGCCGGCGTTGGCGCGGCTGGCCAACGGCGCCAGCGACGGCATCGAGCCGGCGCGCGGCGCGGCCGAACCTGGCCCGCTGCGCGCAGCCAGGACGCGGATAGCCGCGGCGATGCAGCCGTGGATCGACGCGCCGGTGCGGACGCGGTCGTAGGTTTCTGCAGCCCGTGTAGGAGCGGCGCGAGCCGCGACCGCGACACCTCGCTTGCGGCGAAACTTTCGTTTCGTCGTCGTGTGGCCGGCCGGGTGGCGGCGGTCTCGGCGTAGCCGCGGTGGCACGGTCGCGACTTGCGTCGCTCCTACAGGAAGCGGCCGCGGCATCGGCACCGCCCTGTAGGAGCGGCGCGAGCCGCGACCGCGACACCTCGCTTGCGGCGAAACTTTCGTTTCGTCGTCGTGTGGCCGGCCGGGTGGCGGTGGCTTCGGTGTAGCCGCGGTGGCACGGTCGCGACTTGCGTCGCTCCTACAGGGAGCGGCCGCGGCATCGGTACCGTCCTGTAGGTCCTGTAGGAGCGGCGCGAGCCGCGACCGCGACACCGCGCTTGCGGTGGAAGCGTTGTTTCGTCGTCGTGTGGCCGCTCGGATGGAAGCGAAAGCCTCCGACGCGGCCTCAGTGACCGAAGAACACCGGCAGTTGCGCCGACAGCAGCAGTTCCCGGGTCACTCCGCCCAACACCCATTCGCGCAGGCGCGAATGGCCGTAGCCGCCGGCGACCAGCAGTTGCACGCCGCTGCGTTCGGCGTAGTCGAGCAGCACTTCGGCGACGCTGTGCTCGCCCGCGCGCAGGTTGACCAGGTCGGTGGGGATGCTGTGGCGGACCAGGTGGGCGACCATGCGCCGGGCCGAGTCCAGCGCGGGGTCGTCGTCGCCGCGGCCGATCACCACCAGTTCCACCAGGCCGGCGTCGGCCAGCAGCGGCAGCGCGTCGTGCACGGCGCGCGCGGTCGGGCGCGTGGGTTGCCAGGCGACCATCGCCCGCCGCAGCGGCAGGGTCGGGCCGCTGGCGGGCGGCACCACCAGCACCGGGCGGCCGGATTCGAGCAGCAGCGCGGTGAACCAGGCGTGCAGCGCGGCGGCGCCATCGGCGCGGCCGCCGCTGCCGGCGAGCAGGCACAGGTCGGCGTCGAAGGCTTCGCGCGCCACCGTGTGCGGCGCGTCGGCGTACAGCGCCTCGACCGCGCGCGCGTCCCAGCACACGGTTTCGTCGTCCAGGCGCGCCTTGAGTTCGGCCAGGCGCTGTTGGCCGCGTTCGCGCAGCGCGTCGTACACGCCGCCGCCGGTCGGGTCGGGGACCATGTCCCAGGCATGGCTGATCGGCACCGGCAGGTCGACGCTTTCCAGCACCGACAGCCGGGCGCTGTGGCGCGCGGCGAGTTTCACCGCCAGGCGCAGCGCGTCGGCGTCGCCGGCGCTGCCGGTCATCGGGATCATCAGGTCCTTGTACATGTGCGCTCTCCGCGGCCGGATCGGCTCCGGCCCGTTTGCCGCCTGTCCGCGCGCGCCGGCCCGCGCGGCGCTGGCCTGGGTCGTGCCGGTCCCGGCGCGTGGCCGCCGCCGCCCGTTCATTAGCGCCGGCCGGGCGCGCGCGGTGTTGATCCGGATCAAGCCGCGGCGGTGACCGGCGGCGGCGTTCGCCGCGCGCGGGCGCGAACCCGCGCACAACGCGTGGAGAAACAGGACGGGCACCGCGGCCTCGCCGGCGCGGCACCGGCCCGATCGGCGGGCGGCTTGACCTGGATCAACACGCCATCGGCTGCGTTCGCGTCGAATGCTCGCAGATTCCCCGGGAGCCGGCCGTGAAAAGTCCGCAAGCGCAGGTCGATGAACGCGGCGCCGCCGCGTCGCCGCCGCGCTGGCGCGCGGCGCTGTTGCGCCGCATCGCGCTGACCATCGCCGCCAAGCTGGCGCTGCTGACGCTGCTGTACCTGCTGTTCTTCTCGCCCTCGCACCGCCCGCCGGTCGACGCCGGCGCGGTCGACCGGCTCCTCCTGCAAGCAAGGTGAACCCCATGCCGGACCTGTACGTCGTCGATCTGTCGCGCCTGCAATTCGCGCTGACAGCGCTGTATCACTTCCTGTTCGTGCCGCTGACCATCGGCCTGGCGCTGATCATGGCGATCATGGAAAGCGTTTACGTGATGAGCGGGCGCGCGATCTGGAAACAGATGACCCGGTTCTGGGGCGTGCTGTTCGGGATCAACTTCGCCATGGGCGTGGCCACCGGCATCACCATGGAATTCCAGTTCGGCACCAACTGGGCCTATTACTCGCATTACGTCGGCGACATCTTCGGCGCGCCGCTGGCGATCGAAGGGCTGATGGCGTTCTTCCTGGAGAGCACGTTCGTCGGCCTGTTCTTCTTCGGCTGGGATCGGCTCAGCAAGCTGCAGCACCTGACCGTGACCTGGCTGACCGCGCTCGGCGCGAACCTGTCGGCGCTGTGGATCCTGATCGCCAACGGCTGGATGCAGAACCCGGTCGGCGCGGAATTCAACTTCCACACCATGCGCATGGAGATCACCGACTTCGCCGCGGTGGTGTTCAACCCGGTCGCGCAGGCCAAGTTCGTCCACACCGTCAGCGCCGGCTACGTCACCGGCGCGATGTTCGTGCTGTCGATCAGCGCCTGGTACCTGCTGCGCGGGCGCAACGTCGAGATTGCCAAACGCTCGATGGTGGTCGCGGCCAGCTTCGGCCTGGCCTCGGCGCTGTCGGTGGCGGTGCTCGGCGACGAGAGCGGCTACACCGCGTCGGAAAACCAGAAGATGAAGGTCGCCGCGATCGAGGCCGAGTGGCGCACCCATCCGGCACCGGCCGCGTTCACCGCGTTCGGCATCCCCGACATGGAAAAGCGCGAGACCGCGCACGCGATCCGCATTCCGTGGGCGCTGGGCCTGATCGCCACGCGTTCGCTCGACGGCGAGGTGGCCGGCATCCACGACCTGGTCGAGGACAACCGCGAACGCATCCGCCGCGGCATCGGCGCCTACCAAGCGCTGCGCGAACTGCGAGCCGACCGCGACGACGCCGAAAAACAAGCCGCGTTCATGGCCCTGCGCGACGACCTCGGCTTCGGCCTGCTGACCCTGCGCTACACCGCGGACCCGGCCAGCGCCGACGAGGCGATCATCGAACGCGCCGCGTGGAGCACGGTGCCGAACGTGCCGGTGCTGTTCTGGTCGTTCCGGATCATGGTCGCGCTGGGGTTCTACTTCATCGTCCTGTTCGCCGCGGCGTTCTGGCTGGCCACGCGCAACCGCCTGGAAACGCGCTGGTTCCTGCGCATCGCGCTGTACAGCCTGCCGCTGCCGTGGGTCGCGGCGGAGCTGGGCTGGATCGTGGCCGAGGTCGGCCGCCAGCCCTGGGCCATCGACGGCGTGCTGCCGACCTTCCTCGGCGTGTCGGCGACCAACTCCACCCAGGTGATCGCCAGCCTGGTCGGCTTCGTCGTGCTCTACACCGGGTTGGCCGTGGTCGACGCGGTGCTGATGCTGCGCGCGATCCGCTCCGGACCCGACCGGCTGAAGTTCTGGCCCGCCACCCGCACCGCGCCCGCCGCGCACACCGCCTGAGGCCACGACCATGATCGACTACGCACTGTTGCGCGAACTGTGGTGGCTGCTGCTGGGCGTGCTGCTGATCGGCTTCGCCCTCACCGACGGCTACGACCTGGGCTTGGGCGCGATCCTGCGCCTGATCGGTCGCGACGACGTCGAACGGCGCATGGCGCTGGAGGCGATCGAACCGAACTGGGAAGGCAACCAGGTCTGGTTCATCCTCGGTGGCGGCGCGGTGTTCGCGGCGTGGCCGCTGTTGTACGCGGCGTCGTTCTCGGCGTTGTACTTCGCCATGTTCCTGTTGCTGGTGGCGCTGATCCTGCGTCCGGTCGGCTTCGCCTTCCGCAACCGTCTGCCGCACGCGCGCTGGCGCGGCGCCTGGGACTGGGCGCTGACCATCGCCGGCGCGGTGCCGTCGCTGGTGTTCGGCGTCGCGTTCGGCAACCTGTTCCTGGGCGTGCCGTTCCACTTCACCGAGCAGCTGCTGCCGGTGTTCGACGGCAGTTTCCTCGGTCTGTTCCATCCGTTCGCGTTGCTGGCCGGCGTGGTGAGCCTGGCGATGCTGGTGATGCACGGCGCCAGCTATGCGGCGATGCGGGTCGAAGACCCGGTCGGCGCGCGCGCGCGGCGTATCGCCCGCATCGCCGCGGCGGCGACGATCGCCGCGTTCGCCGGCGCCGGCGTGTGGCTGCGTTCGCTGCCGGGCACGGCGATAGTAGGCGCGTGGAACACCGGCGCGCCGTCGGACCCGCTGGCCAAGCAGGCCATCGCCGTCGACGGCGGCTGGCTGGCGAACTACGCGCTGCAGCCGTGGCTGATCGCGCTGCCGGCGCTGGCGTTCGCGGCGTTGCTGGCGGTGGCGCTGCTGCGCTCGCGGCGCTGGAGCTTCATCGCCAGCGGCGTCGCGGTGGCCTGCATCATCCTCACCGCCGGCGCCTCACTGTTCCCGTTCTTGATGCCCTCGGCCACCGATCCCGCGCACGGCCTGACCGTGTGGGACGCGTCCTCCAGCCAGCGCACGCTGGGGATCATGCTGGTGGCCGCGGCGATCTTCCTGCCGCTGATCCTGGCCTACACCGCGTGGGCGTTCCGGGTCATGCGCGGCACCATCACCCGCGCCCATGTACAGGCGCAGGGCGAACACGAAGGAGGTTACTGATGTGGTACTTCGCCTGGATCCTCGGTTTGGCCCTGGCCTGCAGCTTCGGCGTGCTCAACGCGATGTGGTTCGAGATGCGCGAGGACGACGAACAGTCGCGCGCGCAGGCGCGGCGGGGCCGTTGATGGACGTCGCCGACGCCGCCGAGCGCGCCGCGCCCGCCGGCGGCTGGGCGCGCGCGCTGTCGCTGCTGCTGGCCGCGTCGCTGTCGCTGGCGCTGTTGTTCCTGCCGGCCATGCGCGGCGCCGAACTCGGCCCCGGCGCGCACGGCCTGCTGACGCCGCTGGTGGCGGCGATCTGCGCCGGCTTCGTCCACGGCGTCGGTTTCCGCCCGCGGCGAGCCTGGGCGCGCGCGTTGCTGCATCCGGCGCTGCTGTGGCCGCTGATGCTGGGGCTGGCCGCGCTGTGGACGCGCAGCCTGCTGTAGCGCCTCAGCGCTGGGCGGTGGCGAGCTTGGCCGCGAGCCCGGCGAACACCGCCGCGGCGGCGCGGTTCATCCAGCGCTGGGCGCGCTGCGAACGCGCGAAGCGCTGGCCGACCGCGCCCGCGCTCAGCGCCAGCGCGCCGAACACCAGCGCGGTGGCGAGGATGAACGTCGCGCCCAGCGCCAACATCTGCAGGGTCACCGAGCCGGCCTGCTTATCGACGAACTGGGGCAGGAACGCGAGAAAGAAGATCGAGACCTTGGGGTTGCTGACGTTCATGACGATGCCGCGCAGGTACAGCCTGCCGGCGTTGCCGCGCGCGCCTGCGCCGGCGTCGATCGCCATCGCCGGGGCGCGCAGCGACTGCCAGGCCAGGTACAGCAGATAGGCTGCGCCGGCGTACTTGAGCAGATCGAAGGCCAGCCGCGAGCGCTCGAACAGCGCCGCCACGCCGAGCGCGACCGCGGCGGTGTGGACCAGCAGGCCGCTGCACAGTCCCAGCACCACCCACAACCCGGCGCGCTTGCCGCGCAGCGCCGACTGGGTCAGCACGAACACGTTGTCCGGGCCCGGCACCACGGCCAGGAACAGCGCGGTGGCGAAGAAGGCGGCGAGGGTCTGCGGGTCCATGGGCGGCTCCGGGGCGGGGTTTCATTGGAGGCGAGCGCGGGGCGGCGCGCAAGCGGCGCGCATGGCCTCGGTCTCTCCGTGTAGGAGCGGCGCAAGCCGCGACCGCGCGACCGTCCGCGCCGTCGCGGGCCTGTCTCGCGCGTGCGGCTTCGAACCGGGACCGCGGGTCGCGCCGGCGGGCGCTGTGGCGCGGTCGCGGCTTGCGCCGCTCCTACAGGGGCTTCCGGCCGCTTCATCGCGCGTTGGCCGCGTTTCGTCGCCGCGGATCGCGGACCGGTCGCAGACCCGGGCGCGCGGCGGCGCGACGGGCGAGGCTGGCGTCTTCCCGCGAAAGGAGTCCGCCGATGAACCCGTCCCGTCCCCCGCATCCCCTCCTGGCCGGCGCCGCCCTCGCGGCGGCCCTGGCCGCCGCCGCGCCCGCCATCGCCGCGCCGGCCCAGTCCGTCGCCGCCGCTGACGGGTCGTCGTCCGCGCTCGCCGCCGCGCTGCGCGCCCGCCTCGACGGCGACCGCAGCGGCGCCTGCTGGGCCGCGGCGCTGATCGACGGCGAGCGCGTGCAGCGCGCCTTCGCCTGCGTCGATCCGCGACACGCCGCGCGCATCGGCCCGGACGCCGCGTTCGAGATCGGCTCGATCAGCAAGACCATGACCGCCGCGCTGCTGGCCGAACTGATCCGCGCCGGCCGCGCCTCGCTCGACGATCCGCTGGCCGATTACCTGCCGGCCGGCGCGCGCGTGCCGGCGTTCGAAGGCCGGCCGATCCGCCTGCGCGACGTGGTCACCCATCGCTCCGGGTTGCCCGCGTTGCCGCCGGGCGTGGCGCTGGACCCGGCCGATCCCTACGCCCGGCTCGACATCGCCACGCTGGTCGGCGCGCTCGCGAAGGTCGAGCTCAGTGCGCCGCCGGGCCGCGACTTCGCCTATTCCAACTACGCGATGATGCTGCTGTCCTACGCGGTCGCGCACCGCGCCGGAACCGACTACGAAACCCTGCTGCGGCAAGGCCTGCTGCAGCCGTTGGGCATGCGCGGCGCCTACGTGGACCGCGCGCCCGAGGGCGTGCGCGCGGTCGCCGGGCGGCTGCCCAACGGCCAGGCCACGCCGGCCTGGCGCTTCGGCGCCGACCTGGCCGGCGTCGGCGGGGTGCGCGCCACCCTCGACGACATGGTCCGCTACGCCCAGACCGGGCTGGCGCGCGAGGCGGCGCCCGACGAGGACGCCATCGCCGCCGTGCAGCGGACCCTGCAACCGTTGCCGGGCCAGCCGCCGATGGGGATGAACTGGATGCTGCTGGAACACGGCGGCCGCACCCTGGCCGAACACGCCGGCGGCACCGGCGGCTTCTCGTCCTACCTCGCCCTGGACCGTGCGCGCGGCCGCGCCGTGGTGCTGCTGTCGGACACCTCGCTGAGCGCGACCGGCGGGTTGGCCGGATTCGGCCGCCATCTGCTCGACCCGGACTTCCCCGCCGAGCGCGCGCGCAAGGCGGCCACGCCGGATGCGGCCTTGCTCGACGGCTTGGTCGGCGACTACTCGCTGGCCGGCTTGCCGACCACGCTGCGCCGGCGCGGCGGCGCGCTGACCGTGCAGGCGCAGGGGCAGCCCGAGTTCGAGTTGGGTTACGACGACCACGGCGATTTCTACCCGCTGCAGTTCGATGCGCTGCTGCGCCCGCTGCGCGGCGCCGACGGCTGCTACGGCTTCGTGTGGAACCAGGGCGGCGGCAGCGTGGCGGCGCAGCGCAGCGCGCCGGCCGCCACGTCGGCGCCCGCCGAAGCAGCGCCCACCAAAGCCGCACCCTCCAAAGCGGCACCCGCCAAAGCCGCTCCGGCGCCGGCCGCGCAGCGCCTGCGCGATTTCGTCGGCGACTACCCGCTGGCGCCGGGCTTCGTGCTGAGCATCGGCGAACGCGACGGCGCGCTGTACGCGCAGGCCACCGGCCAGGGGGCGCTGCGCCTGCTCGCCGACGGCGCCGACCGCTTCCGCACAGAAGGCGTGGACGCGCGGATCGCGTTCGAACGCGGCAGCGATGGCAAGATCGCCGGACTGACCCTGCACCAGAACGGACAAGCGATTCATGCCCCGCGCCGCTGACGCCGCCCCGCCAAGCCCTGCCGGACCCGCGCTCGACCGCGCGCTGCCCGCCGACGTGCAGATCGGCGGGCACCAGGTGTGGGACCGCTACAAGCGCTATCCGGTGTTCAGCCGGCCGTGGCTGCGCGGGCGCAGCGCGATGTTCGCGCTGGTGGCGACGCTGTTCGCCGCCGCCACCGCGGTCGGCGTGTACGTGATGAGCCGTTCCTGGGCCTCGGCGCTGGTCAGCGCGCCGCTGCAGTTCGCGTTCTGGATGGTGGTCACCTCGGCCGGCCCGGCCCTGGCCGTGGCGGTGCGCCATCGGCGCTGGCCGCTGCGGCGCGAGCGCGCGGCGATCTTCGCGGCGATCGCGCTGGGCGTGGTGCTGGCGTTCCTGGCCGATGCGGCGGCCTCGAAGTGGACGGTCGAACTGATGGGCGAGCGGGCGCGCCAGACCGTCGCCCAGGTCTCGGCGCCGCCGCCGCCGGCCTGGCGTTGGCTGTTGGCCGCGCTGTCGCTGGCGCTGGAAGGCCTGCTGTACGCGCTGCTCGGCGGCGCGCTGGCGCTGTACGCCTACCTGAGCGAGGCCTCGCGCTGGCAGGCCAGCCTCGAGCGCCGCCGCTATCTCGCGCTCGACGAGAGCAACCGCCGCACCGAACTGCAGCTGGGCGTGCTGCAGGCCCAGGTCGAGCCGCATTTCCTGTTCAACACCCTGGCCTCGGTGCGCGCGCTGGTGCGGCCCGATCCGCAGCGCGCGGAGGCGACGCTGGACGCCTTGGTCGGCTATCTGCGCGCCACCATCCCCAAGTTGCGCGAAGGCGAGGCGCGGCTGGACGCGGAGCTGGGCCAGCAACTCGACATCTGCGCCAGCTATCTCGAAGTGATGCGGCTGCGCACCGACGGCCGGCTCAGCCACGCGGTGCAGGCGCCGGCGGCGGTGCGGTTGCTGCCGTGCCCGCCGCTGCTGCTGATCCCGCTGGTGGAGAACGCGGTCAAGCACGGCATCGAACCGCGCAGCGGCCCGGGCCGGATCGAACTGCGCGCGCGCCGCGACGGCGACTGGCTGGAACTGGAAGTCGCCGACGACGGCGTCGGCCTGCGCACCGGCGTCGGCGGCGGCGTGGGCTTGGCCAACGTGCGCGCGCAACTCGCCGCGCGCTTCGGCGAGCGCGCCACGCTGCAGCTGTGCTCGCGCCGCGAGGGCGGCACGCTGGCGCGGGTGCGCCTGCCGCTGGAGCGCCCGGCATGAGCGAGCGCATCCTCGCCGTGCTCGCCGAAGACGAAGCGCCGCAGCGGCAGGCGTTGCTGGAGGCGCTGGCGCAGGCGTGGCCCGAACTCGACGTCGCCGCCTGCGAGGACGGCGATGAAGCCCTGGAGGCGGTGCGCGCGCTGCGTCCGCAGGTCGCGTTCCTGGACATCCGCATGCCCGCGGTCGGCGGCCTGGACGTCGCGCGCGAAGCCATCGCCGGCGGCGCGCTGGTGGTGTTCACCACCGCCTACGACGAATACGCGGTGCGCGCGTTCGAAGCCGGCGCCGCCGACTACCTGCTCAAGCCGGTGAGCCGCGAGCGCCTCGACCAAGCGGTGGCGCGCGTGCGCGAGCGCCTGCGCCAGGCCCGCCCGGACGACTGGCGCGCGCGCCTGGATGCGCTGGAGGCGCAGTTGCGGCCGCAGGGCGACCGGTTGATCCGCTGGATCGGCGCCAGCGTCGGCGACAGCGTGCGCATGATCGGCATCGACGAAGTCGTGTACTTCCAGGCCCAGGAGAAATACGTGCGGGTGGTGACCGGCGACGGCGAAGCGCTGGTGCGCACGCCGGTCAAGGAACTGCTGGCCGGGCTCGACCCGGCACTGTTCTGGCAGGTGCACCGCGGCCTGGTGGTGCGGGTGGCGGCGATCGACCGCGTGCGCCGCAACGAACTGGGCCGGCACGAGCTGAGCTTGAAAGCGCGCGCGGAAATATTGCCGGTGAGCGCGGCGTTCGCGAGCCGCTTTCGCGGGATGTAGCGCGCGCGCCGCGACTTCGCGCACAGCTTCGGGCTGAACCGTACAGCCGCGGCGTGAAATCGCGCCAACGCCGCGTTAACGAAACGATGAGGGCGCTGAAGCCGCGCTGCACGGCGATGCGCGTCGGCGCGCGCAGGCGCGCTTCGTCACCGTGCGCCAACCTGCGCTGGGCGAGGATCGATCCACAAGCTTCGGGCCGCATCGGCACCGCAGCGCACACACGCAGCCAGGAGGATCCCATGCTTCATTACGCCGTCGTGTTCTTCGTCATCGCCCTGATCGCCGCCGTGCTGGGCTTCACCGGCATCGCCGGCGCGGCCAGCAACATCGCCTGGATCCTGTTCGTGGTGTTCGTGGTGCTGGCGATCATCTCGCTGCTGCGCGGCCGTCGTCCGGCGGCATGACCCAAGCGCGAGTCCTCGCAACCCGATGCGGCGCGCGGCGCCGCCCAGCCGGACCGGTTCGCCGGTCCGGCTTCGTTTTGGGCGCAGGGCCGGTGTGCGCGGTCGTGCTGTTCTGATCGCGTGTTTTATCGCGCGCGCTTGCGTGGCGCGGCGGCTTCGCCGGCCGGCGAAGCCAGCGCGGCGCGTATTTGCGGCGCCTGCGCCCGCAGGTGATCCCACAGCCGCGTGGCCACCGGCCCGTGCGCGCGGTCGCGGCGGCGCGCGGCGACCAGGCGCTCGCTGCGGCCCGGCAGGTGGCGCCCGGCGATCGACAGCAAGCGGCCGTCGGCGAGTTCGGCGGCGACCAGAAAATGCGGCATATGCCCCCAGGCCAGGCCGTGCGCGATCAGGTCCTTCTTCATCGACTGATCGGCCACCGTGCACTGCGGCGCGCCGTCGATGGTGAAGTAGTCCACCGGCGGCGAATGTCGCGCGCTGTCGCGCATCACGCATTGGGTGAGCCCGCGCAGTTGCGCGGGCCGGATCGCGCGGTCGATCGGGAACGGCAGGAAGCCCGGCGCGACCACCGGCACCATCCGCACCTCGCCGAGCGCGATCGTCTCCAACTGCGCGTCGCCGGCCTCGGCGCGGTGCACGATCAAGTCGGCGCTGTCGTCGAACAGGCGCTCGCGCGGACCGCTGACCGATTCGAAATGCAGGTGCAGGCGGGTGTGGGCGCAATCGGCGAAGAAGCGGCCGAGCAGGGCCAGCGCCTGCGGCCGCGGACACAGGTCGCCGAGCACGATGTGCAGCTCGCTTTCCTCGCCCATCGCCAGTTGCTCGGCATGGCTGCGCAGCGCCTGCATTTCGGCGAGCAGGCCTTGCGCGCGGCGGTGGAACGAGCGTCCGGCCGCGGTCGCCGCGACCCGGTAGCCGCTGCGGTCGAGCAGGGGCAGCCCGGTCTGCCGCTCCAGCCGCGCCACCGCGGCGAACACCGCCGGATGCGAGCGGTGCAGGCGCGCGGCCGCGGCCTGGAAGCCGCCGGCCTGGATCACCGCGTCGAAGCATTGCAGGTCGTGCAGGGTGAATCCGGACATGGCGGCCTATGTTCCGCAATATCTACAGAGAGTGTGCGTTCTTTGTAATATCAATCCGGGCGCCCGGCAATCAGGATGCGCGGCATGCGGCGGCATCGAAGGCGATGCCCGAGCCGCGATACCGATCCTGTCCCGGAGCCCGCCATGAGCATCGTCGCCGCCGTTCCCAACCCCGTTTCAAACCTCGTTCCCAACACTGTTTCCGGCCATGTCGTCGCCGGCGACGGCACCCGCATCGCCTACCGCTTCGACGGCGACCCCGAGCGCCCCGTGCTGGTGCTGTCCAATTCCATCGCCACCGACCTGCACATGTGGGACGCGCAGATCCCGGCGCTGAGCGCGCGTTTTCGCGTGCTGCGCTACGACGCGCGCGGCCACGGCGGCTCCGACGCGCCGGCCAGCGCCTATTCGCTGGACCGGCTCGGCCGCGACGTGCTCGAACTGCTCGACGCGTTGGGCCTGGAGCGCGTGCATTTCCTCGGCCTGTCGCTGGGCGGCTTCGTCGGCCAGTGGCTGGCGATCCACGCGCCGCAGCGCATCGACCGGCTGGTGTTGAGCAACACCTCCGCGCACCTGGGCCCGGCCGCGGCGTTCGACGAGCGCATCCGCGAGGCCCTGGCCGCGCCGGACATGAGCGCGATCGCGGCGCGGTTCCTGCGCGACTGGTTCCCGCCGGCGATGCTCGACGCCGCCGATCCGCGCATCGAACCGTTCCGCGACGCTTTGCTGGCGATGCGCGCGACCGGCCTCGCCGGCAGCTTCGCCGCGGTGCGCGACGCCGACCTGCGCCGCACCGCGGCGTCGATCGCCGCGCCGACGCTGGTGATCGCCGGGCGATCCGATCCGGTGACGCTGGCCGAGCACGGCCGCGTCCTGGCGGAAACCGTGCCGGGCGCGCGCTTCTTGCTGTTGCCCGCGGTGCACATGGCCAACATCGAATGCGCCGATGCGTTCGAACGCGCCGTCATCGAATTCCTGACGGCTTGAACGACCGCATCGCCCGATCGCGACCGCCGGCGCGGTCGCGCGCGCGCCGTTGGAGTATCTTCGGCCGGTCTCCGCAAAACGCGCCGCCGTCATGACCGAACGCGAACGCCGCAAGGCCGATGCCGAACTGGTGAGCCCGGTGGGCCTGCGCGCCGGGCTCAACCGCGCCCAGCTCGATGCGTTGGCGACGCTGGAACAGTTCGGCTGGCGCCTGCGTTTCGTGCGCCGGCCGATGTTCCTCGACCCGATCCCGGTGGTGTTCGACAAGGGCGGCACGGTGTTCGTGGTGATCGAGTCCGACGGCTCCTTGAACGACAAGCCCGGCTTCGCGATCCGCAACTGATCGGCGCGGTTCGCGGCGCCGGGCTGCGCGCGGCGCAGCGGCGTTGCCTCGGCGCGGGACGCGACCGCGCGCACGAACCCCGATGCCGTCCGCGCGCGCACGTCGGCGCCCCGTTCCGCCTGCGCCAGCGCGGTGCTAGCCTGCCGCGTCGGCGCCGCGGGCGCCTGTCTGGCGCACGCGCGGCCTCGCCGGCGCGGGCGGGGGAGTGGCGCATCAAAGTCCTGATCCTCGGCAGCGGCGTGATCGGCACCGCCGCGGCCTATTACCTGGCGAAGGCCGGCCACGAGGTCGAAGTGGTCGATCGGCGGCGCGCGCCGGCGATGGAGACCAGCTACGCCAACGCCGGCGAGGTCTCGCCGGGCTATTCGGCGCCGTGGGCGGGGCCGGGCGTGCCGCTGAAGGCGATCAAGTGGCTGGCGATGCGCCATCGCCCGCTGGTGATCCGGCCGGCGCTGGACCCGGCGCTGTGGCGTTGGTGCCTGGCGATGCTGCGCAACTGCACCCACGCGCGCTATCGGATCAACAAGGGCCGGATGGTGCGCCTGGCCGAATACAGCCGCGATTGCCTGCGCGAACTGCGCGCCGACACCGGCATCGAATACGACGCGCGCCAACTCGGCACGCTGCAGTTGTTCCGCAGCCAGCGCCAGCTCGACGACGCCGGCAAGGACATCGCGATCCTGCGCGAGTCCGGCGTGGCCTACGAACTGCTCGACCGCGACGGCTGCGCCGCGCACGAGCCGGCGCTGGCGCGGGTGCGCGACAAGTTCGCCGGCGGACTGCGCCTGCCCGGCGACGAGACCGGCGACTGCTTCAAGTTCAGCCAGAACCTCGCCGCGATGGCGCAGGCGGCGGGCGCGCGTTTCCGTTTCGACACCGAGCTGCTCGGCGTGGAAGCCGAAGGCGGGCGCTGGCGCCGCGCGCACACCGATGCCGGCACGCTGGAAGCCGACGCCTGCGTGCTCGCGCTCGGCAGCCATTCGCCGCGTTGGCTGGCGCCGCTGGGGCTGCGCATCCCGGTCTATCCGGTGAAAGGCTATTCGCTGACCCTGCCCATCGTCGACGCCGCCCGCGCGCCGGAGTCGACAGTGATGGACGAGACCCACAAGGTCGCGGTGACCCGCCTGGGCGACCGCATCCGCGTCGGCGGCACCGCCGAGCTGGCCGGCTACGACCTGCGCCTGCACGAGGCGCGGCGCCGCACCCTGGCGCACGTGGTCGGCGATCTGTTCCCGGGTGGCGGCGACGACGCGCGCGCCGAATTCTGGTGCGGGCTGCGGCCGATGACGCCCGACGGCACGCCGCTGCTCGGCGCCACCGCGGTGCGCGGGCTGTACCTGGCGACCGGCCACGGCACCCTGGGCTGGACCATGGCGGCCGGCACCGGACGGGTGCTGGCCGACCTGATCTCGGGCCGCGCGCCGCAGATCGATCTGGACGGGTTGGGGATCGAACGCTACGCGCGCTGAGGCGCGGCTGGGCGAAGCGGCGGAAACCGCGTCGCGATGCAGCCCTGGATGCCCGTTTTCGCGGGCATGACGGTGGGGGGCTTCGCGGGCATGACGGCAGGTGGCTTCGCGGGCATGGCAGTGGCTGGCTTCGCGGTAGACGGTGTCGCTGCAATGGCCGCACACACCGTCATTCCGGCGAAAGCCGGAACCCATTTTGCTTTTCCTGCAGCCGCGAAGGGGAAAGCCGAAGATGCAGCCGCATCGCGATGAACCCCTGGATGCCCATGTTCGCGGGCATGACGGTGGGTGGTTTCGTGGGCATGACGGCAGGTGGCTTCGCGGGCATGGCAGTGGCTGGCTTCGCGGTGGGCGGTGCCGCTGCAATGGCCGCACACACCGTCATTCCGGCGAAAGCCGGAACCCATTTCGCCGTGGCTCTACGCCCTCACTTCAACATCGGCCCCAGCTTGGTCCACACGTGATCGCGCAGCGCCGGCTGCGCCGCCGCGGTCGGATGCAGGTTGTCGTTCTGGAAGTTGTTGCGGTCGGCCGCAACCGGTTCGAGCAGGAACGGCAGCAGCGGCGCCGAGTGCTTCTGCGCCAGTTCGCGGTAATTGCGTTCGAAGCCCTCGGTGTACTCGCGGCCCAGGTTCGGCGGCATGCGCATGCCGATCAGCAGTACCTGCGCCTTGGCCGCCTGCGCGGCCTGGATCATGCGTTCCAGGTTGGCCCGGCTCTGCGCCAGCGGCAGGCCGCGCAGGCCGTCGTTGGAGCCCAGCTCGATCACCACCACCGCGGGCCGGTTGCGCTGCAGTTCACCGGCGATGCGCGCGGCGCCGCCGGCGGTGGTTTCGCCGCTGATGCTGGCGTTGACCACGCGCCAGCCCGGCTTGGCCTGGGCGATGCGCTGCGCGGTCAGCGCCACCCAGCCCTGCGGCGCGGCCAGGCCGTAGCCGGCGGACAGCGAGTCGCCCATGAACAGCACCGTGCGCTGGGCCTTGGCCGCGGGCGCCGCGGGCGCGGGCTTGGCGGCCGAGGCGGGCTGCGCGGCCGCCGGCGCGGCGGCGAGCAGGGCGGCGGCGAGCAAGGCGGCCGCGAACAGGGCCGCCGCCGGCAGGGCAGGACTCATGGCCCATTGAAGCCGGCGCCGTAGCCCCGCATATCCTTGTTTCGCACAGCGCGCATCGCGTTCGCGCCGCGCGCCGAAACTCTTAAAGATCATTTAATAACGTCTCCCGAAGATGCGGCGAGGCAAGCAGAAGGACGATCATGGCAGTTTCCGACCTAGCCGCACCGATCATGGCCGATGAGCTCGCGCAAAACGATGAACGAGCGCAGACCGGGCGCTCGCCCGATCCCGCGCGCCCGATCACCCTGGACGTGCGCGGGCTCGGCAAGCGCGTGAGCCTGCCGTCGGGCGAGCTCACCATCCTCGATGGGGTCGGTTTTTCCATCGCCAAGGGCGACACGGTCGCCATCGTCGGCGCGTCCGGCTCGGGCAAGAGCACCTTGCTGTCGCTGCTCGCCGGCCTGGATTCGCCCAGCGCCGGCAGCGTCGAACTCGACGGCGAGACCATTTCCGCGCTCGACGAGGACGGCCGCGCGCGCGTGCGCGGCGAGAAGGTCGGCTTCGTGTTCCAGAGCTTCCAGCTGCTGCCGTCGCTGACCGCGCTGGAGAACGTGATGCTGCCGCTGGAGCTGCGCGGCGACCGCGACGCGCAGGCGCCGGCGCGCGCGATCCTGGACAAGGTCGGCCTCGGCCAGCGCCTGGACCACTATCCGCGCCAGCTCTCCGGCGGCGAACAGCAGCGCGTGGCGCTGGCGCGCGCGTTCGTGACCCGGCCGTCGTTGTTGTTCGCCGACGAGCCCACCGGCAACCTCGACACCCACACCGGGCAGGCGATCGTCGAATTGTTGTTCCAGCTCAACGCCGATGCCGGCACCACCCTGATCCTGGTGACCCACGACGATCATCTGGCCGCGCGCTGCCATCGCTGCATCCGCCTGGACAGCGGCCGCTTGGTGCAGGCCTGACATGGGCCGCACGATCGCGATGGCGTGGCGCCAGCTGCGCCGCGACCTCAAGGCCGGCGATGTGCGCATCCTGCTCGCCGCGCTGGTGCTGGCGGTGCTGGCGGTGACCGCGGTCGGCTTCGTCACCGACCGCGCCGAGCGCGCGCTGGCGATCGAGGCCAACCGCCTGCTCGGCGGCGACGCAGTGGTGCGCGCCGACCAACCCATCGCCGGCAAGTTGCGCGAGGCGGCCAACGCGCCGGAACTGCGCCGCGCCGAAGCCACCGAACTGCAGACCATGATCCGCGTCGGCGAGCGCTTGCAGCTCGGCGACCTGCGCGCGCTCGGTGGCGGCTTCCCGCTGCGCGGCGCGTTCCGCATCGCCGACCGCGCCGGCGGCGCCGAGCGCGACGCGCCCGGCGTGCCCGCACCGGGCACGGTGTGGATGAGCCAGGCCGGCGCCGACACCCTCGGCGCGCGGGTCGGCCAGGAGATCGCCATCGGCGACGCGCGCCTGCGCCTGGCCGCGCTGGTGACCCAGGAGCCGGACGCGTCGCTGGACTACTTCAACATCGCGCCGAAGGTGTTCCTCAATCTTTCCGATCTGCCGGGCACGGGTTTGATCCAGCCCGGCAGCCGCATCCGCTATCGCCTGGTCGTGGCCGGCCCGGCGGCGGCGGTGGAGCGCTTCGTCGCCACGGCCAAGCCCGCGCTCGGCCGCGGCCAGCGCCTGGAGACCATCGCCGACGCGCGTCCGGAAGTGCGTTCCGCGCTCGACCGCGCCGGCCGCTTCCTCGGCCTGGCCGCGCTGGTGTCGGTGGTGCTGGCGGCGGTCGCGGTAGCGATGGCCGCGCGCCGCCACAGCGAGCGCCACCTGTCCGGCACCGCGGTGATGCGTTGCCTCGGCGCCAGCCAGCGCACCCTGGTCGGCATCCACGTCGGCGAGATGGTGTTGCTGGGCCTGCTCGCCAGCGCGATCGGCGTGAGCTTGGCGTTCGTCCTGCAATGGGCGATCGGCGGCTGGCTGGAGCAATCGCTGAAGATGTCGATCCCGCCGGCCGGGCTGTTGCCCGCGCTGCAGGGCTTCGCCGTCGGTCTGGTGGTGCTGCTGGCGTTCGGCGCGCCGCCGGTATTGGCGTTGCGGCGGGTGCCGGCGTTGCGGGTGTTGCGCCGCGATCTCGACGCGACCGAGCCCAGCGCATGGCTGGTCGCGCTGGCCGGCTTAGGCGGCCTGGCCGCGCTGCTGTGGTGGAAGGCCGGCTCGCTGCTGCTCGGCGCGTACATGCTCGGCGGGATCGTCGTCACCTTCGCGGTGCTGGCGTTGTTGGCGCTGGGCTTGATCGTCGCGGTGCGGCGCCTGCGCTCGCGCCTGCGCGGCGCGCTGCGTTACGGGCTGGCCAACGTCAGCCGCCGCGCCGGCGCCAGCATCGCCCAGGTCTCGGCGCTGGGCCTGGGCCTGATGGCGCTGCTGCTGCTGACTTTCGTGCGCACCGATCTGCTCGACCGCTGGCAGCTGGCGCTGTCGGCCGACGCGCCGAACCGTTTCATCATCAACGTGCAGCAGGACCAGATGGCGGACGTGCGCCGCTTCATCGGCGAACAGGGCATCGGCGAACCGATCCTGTTCCCGATGATCCGCGCGCGCCTGGTCAGCCACAACGGCAAGCCGGTGACCGGCGACAGCTACGCCGCGCGCGGCGACCGCGCCAAGCAACTGGCCGAGCGCGAGTTCAACCTGTCGGTGGCCGATACGCTGCGCGACGACAACAAGGTCACCGACGGCCAGTTCTGGGCCCCGCGCAAACTGGCCCAGCCGGAGGTGTCGGTCGAGGAAGGTTTCGCCGAAACCCTGGGCTGGAAGGTCGGCGACCGCATCGGCTTCGACATCGCCGGGCAGCCGTACGAGGCCAGGATCGGCAGCCTGCGCAAGGTCGATTGGGAAAGCTTCCGGCCGAACTTCTTCGTGATCGGTTCGCCCGGCTCGATGGACGGCTACGCCGCCAGCTACATCACCGCGATCAGCGTGCCGGCGGCCAATACGCGGTTCACATCGCAATTGGTCGAGCGCTTTCCGAACCTGTCGGTGATCGACGTCGAGCAGGTGCTCAAGCAGGTGCGCAGCACCGCCGACCAGGTTTCGACCGTGGTCGAGGTGGTGTTCTACTTCTCGCTGTTCGCCGGCGTGCTGGTGCTGATGGCGGCGGTCAGCGCGAGCCAGGACGAGCGCCTGCTCGAAGGCGGGGTGATGCGCGTGCTCGGCGGCAGCCGCGGGCAGCTGCGGCTGGCGCAGGCCTCGGAGTTCGCGGCGATCGGGCTGTTGTCGGGACTGGTCGCGGCGATCGCGGCCTCGGCGCTGGCCGGCGTGGTCGCGGTGAAGGTGTTCGACCTGCCGTGGGAATTCGACTGGCGCATGGCCGCGGCCGGCGGCGCGGCGGGCATGCTGGCGGCGTTGGCGGCGGGGATGTTCGCGACGCGGCGGGTGTTGGATGCGCCGCCTTCGGTGACGTTGCGCGAGTTGCAGAACTGAGGCGAACTGCAGAACTGAGGCGTTGCCCTCATCCGCCCTTCGGGCACCTACTCCCGCAAGCGGGAGCAGGAACCGCCAGCGACGATCACGAACGACGCTTTTGCCCTGAGCCCCTCTCCCGCTTGCGGGAGAGGGGTTGGGGTGAGGGCCGCGCTCAAACGCTCAACTGCGGCTCGGCCTCGAACCTGCGCGCATAGCCGCGCTCGTCGGCCACGCGTTCGATCTCGCCGTCGGCCAGTTCCGGCGCCGCATACACCGCGTAGACGATGTCGCCTTCGCGCAATCCCACGTGGTGCAATCGATAGCGCGCCTTGCCGCTGCCGGTGTCCGGCGGGTAGTGGCGCGGCGCGGTGCCGCCTTCCAGGTCGAGTTCGCTGTTGTCGACGGTGCCGCCGACGAAGAGGGCTCGCATTGCGCAACGCTCCTGTGGTGAACGAGGTTTCATCCTCGCGGCGGCGGCGTTGGGGAAAGATGAAGCGGATGTTTGCATTGTGGGAGGGTCTTCAGGCCCGACGCTTTTGTTTCAGGTCGCGGCGATCCGAGACACAAGCATCGGGACTGAAGTCCCTCCCACGACAGCCAGGCCCAGAGTGGGAGCTCACTCGCCTGGCGACAGGTGCCCCGAAAACACCCGGTGCTTCGGATGCAGCCGCAACCACGCGGTCTGCGCGAGCAGCACGACGCCGATACCCACGGCGACCCACGCCGCCGTCGCCGCGCCCGGTAGGGCCGACTCCGACTGCTTCGCATACACCCCGGCCAAGCCCCACAGCGCCGCCAGCACATAGCCCGCGCTGCCGCGCATGCGCGCGTTCGCGGCCAGCAACACCAGCGCCGCGGCCGCGAACAGGACCAGGCTCCACGGCAGCATCGCGTCCACCGGCGCCAGCCGATACGCCACGATCACCTGCGCGGTGTTCAGGAACGCCGCCAGCGACAGCCAGCCGGCGTGCAGGCTGATCGCGAAGCCGGCCCACAACGCCTGTCTCGGCAGCGGGGTAGGGTCGCGCGCCAGCACGACGGCGGCCCAGGCCAGGCAGACCAGGGCCAGCCAGATCGTCGCCAGCGCCAGCCAGAACCATTGCTGCGAGAACAGCGGCATCCACAGCGCGGTCAGCATGAAACCGGCCGCCGCGGCCGGGCGCACCCGCTGCAGGGTGTCGTCCTCGCGCCAGCGCGCGCGCAGCTGGCAGACGGCGAAGATCAGGTCGAGCAGGAAGATCGGGCCCCAGATCGCGAACGCATAGCCGGCGGCCACCAGCAAAGTGGGGTAGCGGTCGGAAATCTCGCCGTTGTCGGGGCCGAAATAGCCCTGTTGCGAAAACCAGGCCACCGCCGGCATCAGCGCGGCCGCGATCAGCACGGGCAGGCGCACGGTGGGCGCTCCTTGGATCGATTGCGATGCCCACACCCTAACCCCGGGCCGCGTAAAATCGGCGCGATGAACCTCTCTGCCGCTGCCCGCCATGCGCGTTGACCGCTCCGACGACGCGCTCGACACCCTGTTCCAACCCTTCGCCGACGGCGTGCTGGCCTGGCCCGGCGAGGCCTTGTTCCTGCGCGCGCGCGACGGTGTCGGCCTGCGCCAGGCGCCGCGCCCCGGGCTGCTGTGCGAGCAGGATTTCAAGCCCGCCGCCGACGCGCTGGAGCGCGGCGGCCTGGACGCGATCGAGCTTGAGTCGCTTGACCCGCAGCGCCGTTTCCCGCTGGTGCTGGTGCTGCCGCCGCGCCAGCGCGAGGAAGCGCGCGCGCTGTTCGCCCAGGCCGTGGCGCGCTGCGCGCCGGGCGGGCGGGTGCTGGCGTGCATGCGCAACGACGAGGGCGCGCGCTCGGGCGAGGACGATCTGGCCAAGCTCGCCGGCAAGGTCGGCAGCCTGTCCAAGCGCAAATGCCGCGCGTTCTGGAGCGCGCCGCTGCAAGGCCCGGCCGATCCGGCGCTGGTGCGCGCATGGTCGGCGCTGGATGCGCCGCGCGACATCCTCGGCGGCCGTTTCCGCAGCCGCCCCGGGGTGTTCGCCTGGGACCGCATCGACCCGGCCTCGGCCCTGCTCGCCGCGCACCTGCCGGCCGACCTGGCCGGCCGCGCCGCCGATCTCGGCGCCGGCTACGGCTATCTGGCGGCCGAGCTGCTGGCGCGCTGCCCGCGCATCGCCTCGCTCGATCTGTACGAAGCCCAGGCGCGCGCGGTCGCGCTGGCCCGCCACAACCTCGACGGCGCGCGGGTGCCGGTGGAAAGCTTCTGGCACGACGTCACCGCCGGCCTGCCGCGCCGCTACGACGTCATCGTCAGCAATCCGCCGTTCCACGCCCAGGGCCGCGAGGAACGCCCGGACATCGGCCGCCGCTTCATCCAGGTGGCCGCGCAGTCGCTGGAGCGCGGCGGCCGTTTCTGGATGGTCGCCAACCGCCACCTGCCTTACGAACAGGCGCTGGACGAGCACTTCGGCGAAGTCCGCACCGTCGCCCAGGACGGCGGTTTCAAGGTCGTGGAAGCGCGCGGCGCGCGGGGCCGGGCATGAAGCTGGTCAAGCTGATCGCCAATCTCGGCTACGGCAGCCGCAAGGACGTGGCCGCGATGTTCCGCCAGGGCCGCATCGCCGATGCCGACGGCGAGGTGTTGTACGCCGACGACCAGGTCGAACACGCCGCGATCCGCATCGATGGCGAGCCGCTCGACCCGCCGGCCGGGCTGGCGCTGATGCTGCACAAGCCGGTCGGCTACACCTGCTCGACCAAGGACCCCGGCCGGGTCGTCTACGACCTGCTGCCGCCGCGCTTCCGCCTGCGCTCGCCGTTGCTGTCGCCGGTCGGCCGGCTCGACCGCGACACCAGCGGCCTGCTGCTGCTGACCGACGACGGCGCGCTGCTGCACCGGATCGTGTCGCCGAAGGCCAAGCTCGGCAAGGTCTATGAGGCTACCCTGGCCGGGGACCTGCGCGGCGACGAAGCGGCGACGTTCGCCAGCGGCGAGCTGATGCTGGAATCGGAAAAGACCCCGCTGGCGCCGGCGCTGCTGGAAACGCTGGAACCGCGGCGGGCGCGGCTGACGTTGACCGAGGGCCGCTATCACCAGGTGCGGCGGATGTTCGCCGCGGTCGGCAACCACGTCGAAGCGCTGCACCGCGCGCGCATCGGCGGCTTGTCGTTGCAGGATTTGCCGAGCGGGCAATGGCGCGCGCTCGACTCCACCGATCTCGAGACCCTGTTCCGTGGCTGAAACCCCCGTGGCTGAGACTTCCGTGGCGTTGGAGTTCGTTCCCGACGCCGTGCTGTTCGACATGGACGGCCTGATGCTCGACAGCGAGCAGGCGATGCTGGAAACCTGGCGCGAAGCCGCCGTGGCCGAAAACCTCGCCGCCGGGGACGAGGTGTGGTTGGCGATGGTCGGCATGCACGACCGCGCCAGCCTCGCCCACCTCAGCGGGCATTTCGGCGCGCAGGCTGCGGCCCGCCTGCGCGACGCCAGCTATCGGCTCTACGACGAACGCGTCGCCGCCGGCCTGCCGCGCAAACGCGGCCTGCTGGAACTGCTCGACTTGCTCGACGCGCACCGCGTGCCCAAGGCGGTCGCGACCTCGACCCAGCGCCCGCGCGCGCTGGCCAAGCTCGCCGCGAGCGGCTTGATCGACCGCTTCGACGCGATCGTCGCCGGCAGCGACGTCGAGCATCCCAAGCCGGCGCCGGACATCTACCTGCTGGCCGCGCGCGAACTCGGCGTCGACGTGCGCCGCTGCGTGGTGCTGGAGGATTCCGAGCCCGGCGTGCGCGCCGCGCTCGCGGCCGGGGCGACGCCGATCCAGGTGCCCGACCTGGTCGCGCCGGGCGAGGAACTGCGCGCGTTCGGCCATCGCATCGTGGCCTCGCTGGAGCAGGCGCGGGATTTGCTGGAACGTGCGCTGTCGAAGAGCGCGACCCGGGCCGGCTGAGCGATCGCACGAGCCAGCTGCGCTCCGATTCCGTCGTTCCGACGGAAGCCGGAACCCATTTCGATTCGATCCGCGGCCGCGCCTCCGACGGCGTCCTAGTGCGTCATCCTGGGGCCGGTCGGGCCATCCGGGCCTTGCGTTGGGGCCTGAGCCTGCTGCCGGGCCTGTTGCTGGTTGAGTTGCTCAACCCGTTCCAGGCTCGTCTGCGCGGGCGCTCGGGCGGCGCTGTCGGCGTCGATCGCCAGATGATGGTGCGGACCGGCCGGACCATGCGGGGAGGCATATCCGATGAGGTTCGTGCTTCCGTCCGCTGCCCTGCCGATCAGGACCGCGGTGAGGCTGATCCCAACGATCGGGTCTGCCTTCGCGGCCGCCAAGCCGGCTGCGGCGAGGTTGCGGGCCTCGGTCTGGCTCCAGCGGCCGTCGGCCTGGGCCGCGCGATGGAACATCTCGAAGGCCGCGTGATCGGGGTGGCCGGGATGGTCCGCCCGCATCGGCGCCGCCCTTCCGGCCACGGTGTCTTTGGGGGCCTTGTCCATTCCCGAACTCGTGTCCCGAACCATCTTGAGTTCGAGCTTGCCGTGGCTGGTGTCCGTGAACCCGAAGCGGTTGCTGGGGGTGTCCAGGTCGACCCCGTTGCGTTCGATCTGCCCCAGGTCGAGCTTGAGGCGATGCAGATCCAGCCGGACTTCCGGCACCGCCCGCGTGGTTCCTACCGCGGCGTCGGCGTGGGCGGAAGCGATGGTGGCCAGCACTTGAGGGCCGTAGTAGTTGCGGTAGTTCGAGTCTCCGTGCCGGCCCAGCGTGGCGCTCTGGTCGTAGTGGCAGGCCGCCACGGCCTCCACGGCCGCGCTCTTGAAGCGGTTGCCGGTCAACTGCATGCCGTCGTCGCGCAGGCTGATGCCTGGGGCCAAGGTCGCTTTGTTGGTGCCCTCTGCTACCTTCACGCAGCTTGTGGTGGCCGCGGCGCGCACCAAGAACTCGCTCTTGTCGAACCGGTCGGCCTGTCCGCCTGAAACGCGGCTGGCGAGGGCGTTCAAGCCCACCAGTTCGGCCAAGGCCTCGTCCCTGCGGGTGAAATCGAGGTAGCGCTGGCTCTCGCGGGTCAAGTCGACATAGGACGCGTTGCCGACGCCGTCGTTCAACGCCGCGCCGACATCGTGAGAAAACCTCTGGAGTTCGAGGCTGCGTGCGTTGGCGGTGAGCGCGTGGCCGGTTTCGTGCCCGAGCGTGCTGGTGATGATGTCCAGGCGGGTCTGTTCTTTGAACGTTTTGTTGGTGAAGCTGTCCGCGCTGAGGAATACCGTGCCGCTTTCCTTGTCGTAGTGGCCGCCTTCGTGTTTCTCGATGCTCACGTCGATGCGTTTGAGAGCTCGCTGGTTCGCCGCGTCGACCATTACGGCAGCAAGGTACGGCGAACTCGCGATTGCCGCTTCGACGTCGCGCGCCGCACCCGGAGGAATGCCCGGCTGGCTGGCGAACGCGCCGACTATCGTGCGCAGTTGCGAAGGCAGTGGCTTAGCCATGATCGACCTCGGCATCATCGGCGGTGATCTCGATGTAGAGCACACAAGGACGTCCCTTGGGCTGATCGCCGCCAGTGGCTCGGTAGAGGTTCACGACCAGGTAGAAGGTGATGTTGTTGGCTGGCCAGTCCTTGCGGTAAGACCAGAACTCCCTGAGATAGAGCGGGCTTTCGGCGCCCCAGTACCCCAGTTTGACGATGTCCTCGTGGAGGGGGGCAAAGTCGAGGCCGCAGGTGGACAAGGCGTTTTCCGCGTCTCGCGGATCCCCTCTCCAGCCCTCGGGAATGAAGCGGATTTCGATTCGCTTGCCCGGCATGTCGCGACCGGCCGACCCCACCGTGATGTAGTAGCGTCCTGCGCTTCCCAGGCGGCCTCGCACCACTTGGAGATCCGGCTCCTCTGGGTCCGGGCCGAACGGAACGTTCAAAACCTTCGCCACGGCCGAGGTTTCGGTGTCCCGGACGGTCCTCAGCCCCGCGATCAGCTTGAGAACCCGCGTGCGCAACTCCTCGGTCTCCAGCGCAGGGCCCTGCGGCAGCGGGAGCGCGGTGGCGGCCGGAATGCGCGGCGCCGACCCGGAGGCTGGGCCGGCGGCCCGGTCGGATGCCGCGGCGGCGGCGTCGGCGGCCTGTTCTGGCGTGATGGACACGGCGGAATCGGGGGCCGTCATGGCGGGCTGCTCCTGGCGGGACGCTGCGACGGGGTCGGTCGCTGGCTGGGCGCACGCCGCCACGCCAGCCAAGGCAAGCGCCAAGAAGCACCAGCGGCCGTGCGGGCGGGATTTGGGGCGGCGAGGGCGATCCGCGGGGCGAATGGCGGCAGTGCGTGTCATCGGATCCATCCTTCGCCGCGTCCATCGCCTGGGTGCCCGGCGAGGCCAACGATGCGCAGCTTTTGGTTGTGCATCAAGGCCCATTTTGAGGAGGCGATCAAGCGGGCAACGCGATGCGGGCCCCAGATCGAAAGGCCCATTCGAGAGGTGTGTCCGCTTGGCACGCGGAGTGTACCTGGCACCTGTCTGGCCAACGCCAAGGGTCAAGAGCGAGTCCGGGTCGCCCGAAGGTTCCGGCGATGTAGCCGGTCGACGTCGCGCCTGGCAACAGCGAAGTTGCGGTCGCGAAAATTCTCGAAGAACACCTTCGGTGCCGAACTCCGGCTTCGCTGGTGGCTGGAGTCGATGGCCGCGCATCCGCAGCGGCGCGACGCGTTCGTGGGCAACGCGGATCGGGAATGAAGCGTTTTGGTTTTACCTCGGCGATCTCAACGCAACCGCATCGAACTCAGCCGCCGAAATTCCACGCCGACAGCTTGCGCCACCCCTCGGCGCCGAGCTTTTCCAGCGTCGCCAGATTGCGCTCGACGATCGCGTCGGGATCGGGAAACGCCGCCACCGCGCGCTCCACGCTGCTCTCGCGCAACAGGTGCAAGGTGGGATAGGGCGAGCGGTTGGTGCAGTTGCCGATGTCGTCGAAGGCGGTGCCGGCGAACTGGTAGTCCGGGTGGAAGCTGGCGATCTGGATCTCGCCTTCCAGGTCCAGCAGCGCCACCGCTTCGTCGGCGAGATCGAGAAAGTCGTTGAACTCGAGGAAGTCGGTCAGCGCCTGCGGATGGATCAACAGCGTGGTGTCGATCCGCTCGGCCGGGGTCTGTTCCAGCAGCACCAGTTCCGACGACAGTTCTTCCAGCAACTGTTCCGGCGTGCGCGCATGGCTCAGCACGAAGCGGATCTGGCGCTTGGCCAGCACCGCCTTGGCGAACGGGCACAGGTTCAGCCCGATCACCGCGCGCTCCAGCCAGCGCACGGTCTCGGCGACGGGATCGGGACCGCGCTCGTCCACGCCGCGGGCTCAGTCGCGGAAGTTGTCGTACTGCAGCGGGCGCTCGAAGTCGCCGGCGCGCAGCAGGGCGATGGCGGCTTGCAGGTCGTCGCGCTTCTTGCCGGTCACGCGCAGCTTGTCGCCGTTGATCTGGGTCTCGACCTTGAGCTTGGCGTCCTTGATCGCCGCGGCGATCTTCTTCGCCAGCTTCTGCTCGATGCCCTGCTGCACGGCGATCTTCTGCCGCGCGCCGGCCAGGTTGGTCTCGATGTCGCCGAACTCCAGGCAGCGCGCGTCGATCTGCCGCGCCGACAGGCGCTGACGCAGGATCTGGGTCATCTGCTCGAGCTGGAACTCGCTCGGCGCCGACTGGGTGATCTGCTTGTCGTCGAGGACGAACTTGGCGTCCACGCCCTTGAAGTCGAAGCGGGTGGACAGCTCGCGGTTGGCCTGGTCGACCGCGTTGGTGAGCTCGTGGGTATCGACTTCGGAAACCACGTCGAAAGAAGGCATGGCGCACTCGCACGATGGGGGAAACGCCGCACAGGGTAGCGCAAGCGCGGCGGCGATACGCAGCGTTGCAGCGGCGCAGCGCTCGCGGGCGCGTCGGATTGACGCCGGCGCGACGCCGCGCGCCTAGAATGAACGGCCCAGCGCCCGTCCGCCCCGGTCACGACCCGGGGCCGATCCGCGGCGGCCGCTGCGTCCCGTCCACGCCACCTGGAATCCCCCCATGCCCAAGACCGCTGCCTACGCCGCGCAGAACGCGCATTCGCCCCTGGCCCCGTTCTCGATCGACCGCCGCGATCCCGGCCCGGACGAGGTGCTGATCGACATCCTCTACTGCGGCGTCTGCCATTCCGACATCCACCAGGCCCGCGACGAGTGGGGCGGTTCGATCTTCCCGATGGTGCCGGGCCACGAGATCGTCGGCCGGGTCGCCCGGGCCGGCGCCAACGTCAAGACTTTCAACGTCGGCGACGCCGTCGGCGTCGGTTGCTTCGTCGACTCCTGCCGCGAATGCGCGCAGTGCAAGGCCGGCGAAGAGCAGTACTGCGACCAGGGCATGACCGGCACCTACAACTCGACCGAGCGCGGCAGCGGCGCGCCGACCTACGGCGGCTACTCGACCCGCATCACCGTCGACCAGGCCTACGTGCTGCGCATCCCCGAATCGATCCCGCTCGACCGCGCCGCGCCGCTGCTGTGCGCCGGCATCACCACGTACTCGCCGCTGCGCCACTACGGCGTCAAGGCCGGCGACGAACTGGCCGTGGTCGGCCTCGGCGGCCTGGGCCACATGGCGGTCAAGCTGGCGGTGGCGATGGGCGCGCGGGTGACCGTGCTGAGCACCTCCGAGTCCAAGCGCGAGGCCGCGCTGGAACTCGGCGCGCACGCCTTCGCCGCGACCCGCGACAAGGACACCTTCAAGCGCCTGGGGCGCAGCTTCGACTTCGTCATCGACACGGTCTCCGGCGAGCACGACTACAACGCCTACCTGAGCCTGCTCAAGGTCGACGGCACCATGGTCCTGCTCGGCGTGCCGGAAAAGCCCGCGCCGGTCGCGGCCGGCGCGCTGATCATGCAGCGGCGCAAGCTCGGCGGCTCGCTGATCGGCGGCATCCGCGAGACCCAGGAGATGCTCGACTTCTGCGCCGAGCACGGCGTGGCCTCGGACATCGAACTGATCGGCATCGAGTCGATCAACGAGGCCTACGAGCGGATGATCAAGGGCGATGTGCGCTACCGCTTCGTGATCGACATCGCCAGCCTCGAAAACGCGGCCTGATCGGGGCCGGCGGGAGGGCCCGAAACCCTCCCGCGTCCCGCGGGGACTTAGACTGCCCCCATGCCGCTGCTGCTCATCCCGCTCGCCCTGCTGGCCCTGGCCCTGTTGTGGGCGCTGCTGATCCCGGTCGGCCTGATCCAGCGCTATCGCTACGGCAAGGCCCGCCGGCGCGCGCTCGGTTGGGCGGTGAGCCTGGGCGCGGGGTTCTCGCTGCTGTCGTTGCTGCTGTTCTTCGCCAGCGCCTGGGTGTCGGGCCACTGGGTCGCCGACGCGCCGCTGTTCGCCGCCGGCGGACTCGCGGCCGGGCTGTTGCTCGGCGCGCTCGGCCTGGCCCTGACCCGGTTCGAGGACGAACCGCGCGGCCTCTACTACACCCCCAGCCGCTGGATCGCGCTCGGCCTGACCTTGCTGATCGCCGCGCGCCTGGGCTACGGCCTGTGGCAGGGCGTGCACGCGTGGAGCGCCGACGCGCCGCACGCCTGGCTGCCGCGCCAGGGCGGCCTGTTCGCGATCGGCGGGCTGCTGCTGGGCTATTACCTGGTCTACACCCTCGGCCTGCGCCGCCGCTTGCGCCGGCATCGCCTGGCCCGCGCGCCGTCGCCCTGACACCCTGCTGCCAGGCGCTGACAGCAGGCGGATGACGGCCCGCCGCGGCCGGGTCATGATGCCGGACCCCGACGCCGCTTCCGCCATGACTCCGCCGTTCTCCCGCCGCTTCGCCGCCGCCTCCGCGGCGTCCGCGCCATGACCGCCGCCAACCCGCAAGCGCGCCGCGCCATCGCCACCATGCTGGCGGCGGTGTTGATGTTCTCGATGATGGACGCGCTGCTGAAGCTGCTGTCCGAACATTACCCGCCGTTCCAGGTGGCGACCCTGCGCGGGGCCTCGTCGCTGCCGTTCGTGCTCGCATGGGCCTTCGCCAGCGGCGGCGGCCGCAGCCTGCTGCGGGTGCGCTGGCCGCTGCACCTGCTGCGCGGCGCGCTCGGCATCGGGATGATGGCGTCGTTCGTCTACGGCGTGAACCGGTTGCCGCTGTCGACCGCGTACTCGATCTTCTTCATCGCCCCGCTGTTGATCACGGCCCTGTCCGGCCCGGTGCTGGGCGAGCGGGTCGGGCCGCGGCGCTGGGTCGCCATCGGCATCGGCCTGCTCGGCGTGCTGGTGCTGCTGCGGCCGACCGGGGCGGGCATGTTCAGCGTGGCCGCGCTGGCGATCCTCGGCGCGGCGCTGGGCTATGCGGTCACCGCGATCACCGTGCGCGTGCTCGCGCGCACCGACAGCACCCAGGCGATGATGGTCTGGCTGATGACGCTGATGACCCTCGGCGCCGGCGCGCTGGCCTGGCAGGACTGGGTGCCGCTGCGCGCCGAGCACGCCTGGCTGATCGCCGGCCTGGGCGTGGCCGGCTCGCTCGGCCAGTACGCGGTCACCGAGGCCTTCCGCCTCGGCGAGGCCTCGCTGATCGCGCCGCTGGAATACACCGCGCTGATCTGGGGGGTGATCCTGGACCTGACCCTGTGGGGCGTGCTGCCCGACGCGGTCACCTGGATCGGCGCCGCGATCATCGTCGCCAGCGGGTTGTACCTGCTGCGGCGCGAGCGCGTTCACCTCGAAGCTGAACATCCTTAAAGACCGCGGCGTTTTCTCGCCGCAGCGCGCCATGACGGCCGCCGCCGCCGGAGTTACTGTCGAGACGCAGTCGGCAGTAGCACGGGGGAAACATCGCGATGACCGCACTCGTCCACGCTCCGGGGGCTCCGTGCTGGTTCGAGTTGGCCACCGACGACCAGCCGGCGATCGAGGCCTTCTACCGCGCGCTGTTCGGCTGGACGGTCGAGCGCACGCCGATGCCCGACGGCAGCCTCTACACCATCTTCAAGCTCGACGGCCGCGACGTCGCCGGCACCTACACCCTGGTGCCCGGCGCGGTGACCGGCATCGACGGCATCGGCGGCCCGCACTGGGGCGTGTATTTCCGCACCGCCGACTGCGACAAGGCGGTCGCGCGCGCGGTCGCGCTAGGCGGGCGCATGGTCGCCGCGCCGTTCGAACTGATGGAGCACGTGCGCATGGCGGTATGCGCCGACCCCGAAGGCGTGGTGTTCTCGCTGGCGCAGCAGCGCGCCCATCCCGGGGTGGATGCGTTGGGGGTCGACAACGCGGTGTGCTGGGCCGAACTGGCCACCGGCGACATCGACCGCGCCGAACGCTATTACCAGCAACTGTTCGGCTGGCGCATGCGCAGCCATCCGAGCGGACCGGACGGCTACCGGGTGTTCGCCGACGGCCAGCGCATGCTCGGCGGCTTGCTGCAGATGCGGCCGGAGTGGCAGGGCCTGGCCCCGCACTGGTCGATCTACCTGCAGGTCGCGGACGTGGAGGCCTGCGTGCAGCGCGCGCTGGCGCTGGGCGGACGGCTGGAGGCGGCGCCGTTCGAGGCCACCGGCGTGGTCCGCATCGCCCGCCTGAGCGATCCGCGCGGCGCTGGGTTCTACCTGATCCAGTTCCTCGACGACGGCTCCGGCTGAGCGGCGCGCGCGGCGGGCGCGCGGGACGAACCCGTCGATAAGACGCGCGCGACGAACGCGCGGAAACCGTCGCGCAAAAACGAACGGGCTCCCGAAGGAGCCCGTCCGCTACTGCTTGCTAAGTACTGCTGTGCTGCTTGTTGCGTACTGCGGTGTCGCGACTGCGTACTGCGTTCAAGCCACTGCCACTACGGTACTGCTACTGCTACTGCTTGCTGCGGTGCCGGCGCATGCCTGCGATCCGATCAGAAGCGCGCGCCGATGCCGACGCCGACGGTGACCGGGTTCAGCTCGGCCTCGCCGACCTTGACGCCGTCCAGCTTCACGTCCGACTTGCTGCCCTGCATGTAGCGCACGTCGGCACGGGCGAACCAGGTCGGATTGATGTTGAGATCGACGCCGGCGGTGGCGATGCCGCCCTTGGCGTCGTCCACGCCCAGGCGCTGGCCGCTGCGCAGGGTTTCGCCGCTGTAGTTGGCCTGGTAGTAGCCCAGGCCCACGAACGGACGCACGATGCTGTCGGTGCCGCGGAAGTGGTACTGGCCGCTGAGCGCGACCGGCTGCGAATCGACGCTGCCGATCTTGCCGCCGTTCGAGTTCAGGCGCTGGCCGAACTTGTCGGCCGAACCCCACGCCTCGATGGCGAAGTTGTCGTTGAAGAAGTAGCTGGCGCTGAGGGTCGGAGCGCCGTCGCCGTCGACGTCGGTGCGCACGCCGCCGATCTGCGGGTTCTTGGTCGGCTGGCTCAGGGCGTAGCCGCCGACGATGGCGAAGCGCTTGCCGCTGGCGCTGTCGGTGGAAGCATCCTGAGCGAAGGCGGCCGGGGCGAAGGCCAGGGCGCCGAGCATGGCAAGGGTCAAATGACGGAAGCGGATCATGGAGTGGACTCCTGTGTTGTTGTGTGTACTGCTGTGTTGCCTTGGGGGAGGCGGGGCGCAAGTTAGCAACGCATGCATGAACCGAACTTGCCGCGCGGACGCGCGTGAAGGAACTTTTCACGCGAGTATCGTGTTAGAGGCCTGTTTTCAAGGCAAAAATGAATGAAATGAACGAACGAAGAGCGGCGCGAAAAACCGCCGACGATGCATGCGCGCGGATGCGGTTCGGTGCGCGGAGCGCCTCGACGCGATCGCGTTTTAGCGAGGAAACGCCTGAAAAACGGCCTTGTCCGATGCGCATGGCCGCAACATGAACGATGCGCGCGCGTGCTTCGGTGCGCGCCGCGCGAGGGCGCGCAAGCGCTTGGATGCGATGGCGCGGATGCGCGCGCGCCGCTTGAACGGAACGGAAACGAAGCGTTTTGTCTTCGCAGGAAGTTCGCCGCGCACGCGTTCGCGCGGCGCCGAGAACCGATGCACGCGCAACCCGCCGCGCGCGCGTTCGGCGCCGCCGGCTGCGCGACCGCATCCCGCGCCGCGCGCGAGCCGCCACGATCGGCACGGCCAACCGCCATGACGAAGGTCATGCCATCGAAAGGCACGTGCCGCGCCGGCGGCGTCGGCGGCAAGCTGCGCCCATCCCACCGTCTAGGACGCGACGATGCCCGCCCGCCCGCTGTTCCGCTTCGCCGCCGCCGCCACGATGCTGGTTTGCGGCGCCGCCTCCGCCAGCGTCGAGATCGACAGCCGCTGCGAGATCGACAGCCCGTACCAGCTCACCCTCAATGAGCGCAGCCTGATCCTGACCCGCCAGGACGGCGCGCCCAAGGCGATCGTGATGCGCCAGGGCCGGCTGTTCGTCGACGACCGCTGGGTCGAGCTCAACGCGCCGGACGCGCGCCGGCTGGCCGAGTTCGAGCGCGGCGCGCGCGCGACCATGCCCGAGACCCAGGCCATCGCCCGCGAAGCCGCCGACATCGCCCTGGCCGCGCTCGGCGAGGTCGCGGTCAAGCTCGGCAACCACCCCGACCGCACCCAGGCCAAGGTCGCGCAAGCGCGCAAGCAGCTCGACGCCGGCCTGCGCGACGCCATCGGCCCGACCCGCTTCAGCGGCAAGCTGCTCGGCGACAGCATCGGCAAGGCGGTCGGCGAGGCGGTGCCGCTGGTGATCGGCGACCTCGTCGGCGGCGCGGTCAGCGCCGCGCTCAGCGGCGACGTCAAGCGTTTCGAGCAGTTGGACAATCTCGACGCCCAGATCGAAGCCGCGGTGAAGCCGCGCGCCGAGTCCCTGGAGCGCCGCAGCGACCGCCTGTGCCAGAGCGTGCGCGCGCTGGACGAGCTGGAGAACGCGCTGGCCTACCGCTTCGACGGCCGCCCGCTGGACCTGCTCAAGGTCGACTACACCCCCGCGCCGCCGCGTACGGACGAGGCCGGCAAGCGCTGAGCGACCGCTGCGGCGCGGCCTGAGGCGGACCTGTCCGCCCCGGCGCGCGCCGCTTCGCCGACGGGCCGCCGACGGCAATACTGGGGCGTACGCACACGCCGCCGGCGCACCGGCTGTGCCGCTTAGGCCTTTAGTACTGCACCGGCCCCGGTGCGGTTGGCGCAACCGCCCGCACACGCCACAATAGGGTTTTCGCGCATTTGCGGAGCCCCACGAACATGGCTGATCTGAAGGAAGCACGCGTCCCCGACATCGGCGACTACGACGGCGTGCCCGTCATCGAACTGTTGGTCGCGGTCGGCGACACGGTGACCCAGGACCAGGGCCTGGTCACGCTGGAGTCGGACAAGGCCACGATGGAAGTGCCGGCGCCGTTCGCGGGCATCGTGCGCGAGCTCAAGGTCAAGCTCGGCGATCAGCTGGCGGAAGGCAGCGTGGTGGCCTTGATCGAACCCACCGAAGGGGACGCAAAGCAGGCGCCGGCGCCGGCGCAGGAAGCGGCCAAACCCGCCGCCCCGGCCCCCGCCAAGGCCGAAGCTCCCGCGCCGGCCAAGAGCGAACCCGCGCCGGCGCCGAAGGCCGAAGCGCCCCAGCCCGCGGCCCCGGCCCCGCTGCCCGGCGCCGCCGCCGGCACCGATCCCGAAGCGCTGCCGCCGCGCACCCCGCCGGTGGCCTTCACCGCCGAAGAACTGATGCCCGACAAGGTGCCCTACGCCAGCCCGGCGGTGCGCCTGTTCGCGCGCGAGCTCGGCGTCGACCTGACGCGCGTCAGCGGCAGCGCGCGCGGCGGCCGGATCAGCAAGGAAGACGTGCAGTCCTTCGTCAAGGGCGTCATGCAGGGCGGTGGCGGCGCGCCGGCCGCGGCCGGCGCCGCGCCGGCGCTCGGCGGCGGCCTCAACCTGCTGCCGTGGCCGAAGGTCGACTTCAGCAAGTTCGGCGAGGTCGAGACCAAGCCGCTGACCCGCATCCAGAAGCTCTCCGGCGCCAACCTGGCGCGCAACTGGGCGATGATCCCGCACGTCACCCAGCACGACGACGCCGACATCACCGACCTGGAGGCGCTGCGCGTGGCGCTCAACAAGGAAAACGAGAAGGCCGGCATCAAGCTGACCATGCTCGCGTTCCTGATGAAGGCCTCGGTCAACGCGCTGCAGAAGTTCCCGACCTTCAACGCCTCGCTCGACGCCAGCGGCGAGAACCTCACGCTGAAGAAGTACTTCCACATCGGCTTCGCCGCCGACACCCCGAACGGCCTGGTCGTGCCGGTGGTGCGCGACGTCGACAAGAAGGGCGTGCTGCAGATCGCGCGCGAAACCGGCGAACTGGCGGCCAAGGCGCGCGACGGCAAGCTCGGCCCGGCCGACATGAGCGGCGGCTGCTTCTCGATCAGCTCGCTCGGCGGCATCGGCGGCACCGCGTTCACCCCGATCGTCAACGCGCCGGAAGTCGCGATCCTGGGCGTGTCGAAGTCGGCGACCAAGCCGGTGTGGGACGGCAAGCAGTTCGCGCCGCGGCTGATCCTGCCGCTGTCGCTGTCTTACGACCACCGCGTCATCGACGGCGCCGCGGCGGCGCGCTTCACCGCCTACCTGGCGCAGCTGCTCGCCGACATGCGCCGCTCGCTGCTGTAAACGTCACGTCGTCGTCCGCGTCGGCGGCCGCGGTGCGCGGCCGTTCGCCGCGCCCGGTCGTCGCCGCCGGTCCGTTCCGCGCCGGTCCGTCCGCCCGTACCGCCCGCCACCAGGAATCCCCTCCGCCGATGAGCCGTCACCCGCGTTCCGCTTCCGTCTCCCGCCGCCTGGCCTGGCTCGGCCTGGCCGCCGTCCTCGCCGCGCCGCTGGCGCAGGCCGCCGACGGCTGCCGCCTGCCGCTCGGCCGCGGCTGGCCGCCGGCGACGGAAAACCACGGTTCGGCCGTGGAGCAGTTGCTCGCGGCCAAGGCCGAGCCGCGGCTGAGCCTGACCCTGCTGCCGACCCGCGGCACCGAGAGCGGGCTGATGCTGATCGCGGCCGCCGCCGACGGCGCCGACTGGACCCTGCGCCACGCCAGGCCGGACGGGCGCGTCCAGGTCTGGAACGGCTCGCGCGGCGGCGGCGCGCTGGAACTGCGCGTGGACCAGGACGTGGACAGCGAGGAAGCGCCGATCCCGGCCGCGCTGGCCCAGCGCCTGGTCGCGACCTGGAAGCGTGCGCTGGAACAGGCGGTGCCGGCCGACAGGCCGGCCGAGTACCGCGATTCCGAACAACTGCTGTTCGTCGTCGACGGCCTGCGCGTCAGCGGCGCGCGTCCCGACTGCGGCTACGGCGAAACCCTGATGGAGCAGGCCACGCTGCTGACCGAGGCGGCCAACGAGAGCGCCGGCAAGCGCGAGCGCCGCTGGCGCGCGCTGGGCGAATCGCTGGACGAACTCGAACGCCAGCTGCAGGCCGCGCCCGCATCGTGACCGCACCGGCGCGCGCGGCGGCGACGCCCGCGCGCACCGGCGCTTTTCCGGCCCCCGCCGCGGCGGGCGCCACGCATGGCCTGGCCGTGCTCCCCCACCGCGCGCGCCCCGTGCGCGCGCCAGCGAAGATTTCCAAGAGGATTGCCGCGTCATGGCCAACAGCATCGAAGTGAAGGTTCCCGACATCGGCGACTACGACGACGTACCGGTCATCGAGTTGCTGGTCGCGGTCGGCGACACGGTCAAGAAGGACCAGGGCCTGGTCACGCTCGAATCGGACAAGGCGACGATGGAAGTGCCGTCCTCGGCCGACGGCGTGGTCAAGTCGATCAGCGTCAAGGTCGGCGACAAGGTCTCGCAGGGCGCGGTGATCGCGATCCTGGAAGCCGAGGGCGCGGGCGAGGCCGCGCCGGCCGAAGCGCCCAAGGCCGCCGCGAGCGCGCCCGCCGCCGCCGAACCGGCCAAGCCGGCCGCGACCGAAGCGCCGAAGCCGGCCGCGAGCGCGCCGGCCCCGACCGCCGCCGCCGCGAGCGGCCGCAAGGCCGACATCGAATGCCGCATGCTCGTGCTCGGCTCCGGCCCCGGCGGCTACACCGCCGCGTTCCGCGCCGCCGACCTCGGCCTCGACACGGTGCTGGTCGAACGCTACGCCAGCCTCGGCGGCGTCTGCCTCAACGTCGGCTGCATCCCGTCCAAGGCGCTGCTGCACGCGGCCGCGGTCATCGACGAGGCCGAGCACGCCAGCGACTACGGCGTCAGCTTCGGCAAGCCGACCATCGACCTCGACGCGCTGCGCAAGTACAAGGAAAAAGTGGTCGGCCAGCTGACCAAGGGCCTGGCCGGCATGGCCAAGCAGCGCAAGGTGCGCACCGTGGTCGGCGTCGGCGCGTTCGTGTCGCCGAACGAACTGGAAGTGAAGGGCGAGGGCGGCACCCAGCTGATCCGCTTCGAGCAATGCATCATCGCCGCCGGTTCGCAGGCGGTGAAGCTCGGCAACTTCCCGTGGGACGACAAGCGGGTCATGGATTCCACCGACGCGCTGGAACTGGCCGACGTGCCGGCCAAGTTGCTGGTCGTCGGCGGCGGCATCATCGGCCTGGAAATGGCCACCGTGTACCGCGCGCTCGGCAGCGAAGTCACCGTGGTCGAGTTCCTGGACCAGCTGATGCCGGGCGCCGACCCG
Organism: Lysobacter enzymogenes; assembly: GCF_023617245.1. NCBI lineage: Bacteria > Pseudomonadati > Pseudomonadota > Gammaproteobacteria > Lysobacterales > Lysobacteraceae > Lysobacter > Lysobacter enzymogenes. Next base: position 5,147,331 of record NZ_CP067396.1, on the reverse strand, counting down.
GATCTGGTCAAGCCGCTCGCCGACCGCCTCAAGAAGCAGGGCGTGGCCGTGCACCTGAAGACCAAGGCCGCGGCCACCGAGGCCTTGAAGGAAGGCATCAAGGTGAGCTTCGAAAGCGCCGAGGCCGGCAAGACGCCGGCGCTGGAATCGGGCGTCTACGACCGCGTGCTGGTCGCCGTCGGCCGCGCGCCCAACGGCGCCAAGATCGGCGCCGACCGGGCCGGCGTGCAGGTCGGCGAGCGCGGCTTCATCCCGGTCGACCGGCAGATGCGCACCAACGTGCCGCACATCTTCGCCATCGGCGATCTGGTCGGCAATCCGATGCTCGCGCACAAGGCCACCCACGAAGGCAAGCTCGCCGCCGAAGTGGCCGCGGGCGAGAAGAAGGAATGGGTGGCGCGGGTGATCCCGTCGGTGGCCTACACCGACCCGGAAATCGCCTGGGTCGGCGTCACCGAGACCGAAGCCAAGGCCAAGGGCCTGAAGGTCGGCGTCGGCAAGTTCCCGTGGGCCGCCAGCGGCCGCGCCATCGGCATCGGCCGCACCGAGGGCTTCACCAAGCTGGTCTTCGACGAAGCCACCCACCGCATCGTCGGCGGCGGCATCGTCGGGGTGCACGCGGGCGACCTGATTTCCGAAGTGGCGCTGGCGATCGAGATGGGTTGCGAGGTCGCCGACATCGGCCATACGATCCATCCGCATCCCACCCTGAGCGAATCGGTCGGCATGGCCGCGGAGGTGTTCGATGGAACGATCACCGATCTCTACATCCCCAAGAAGAAGGGCTAAGGCCGGCGTCCCGGCGCTGGCCGCGGCGCTGGCGCTGATCGCCGGCCTGTACGCGACCCAGGCGGCCGGGTTGTCGCTGGCGCCGGCGGTGCGGCCCAGCGACGCAGACTACCGGGCCTGTCCGCACGGCCAGGCCTGGAGGGACGGCGAAGCCGCGCGCCAGCAGCGCGAGCGGCTGCGCGTGCCGACCGCCGCGCCGCGCGATCCCGCGCTGCGCGAGAAGGTGCTGCGCTGGGGGCATCAGTCCTTGTTCGGCGGCTACGACCGCTCCTACGCAGGCAATGCCGCGAACGCCGCCGCGATCGCGGCCGCCGATGCGGCGGCGGTGGCAGCGGCCGATGCGGCTGCGGTCGCGGCCGACGCCGCGGCGAGTGCGGCCGATGCCGCGGCCAATGCCGCGATCCCTCCCGGCGCGAAGCCGGCACCGCGCAAGCCGGCCGCGCCGCGCGTGTCGCCGGCCCAGGCGCGGGCCGCGGCGCAGCAACTGCGCGAGATCCTGCAGCGCCGGCCGATGCCCGGCGTCGACCAGATCGGCGCGGACGGCGTCGACGCCCTGTGGCAGGCGATCTACCGCGACCGCGAAGACCGCGCGAGCCAACTGCGCTGGGCCGAGGCGTTCCTGGAAACCCAGCGACGGGCGCCCGGCGCCAGCGGATACCTGATCCGCGAGGCGATGGAGAAGGTCGATCGACTGCGCCTGGACGAAGGCCGGCCGCAGCGCTACGGCACCCAGTTCGAACTCGTCGACGGCAAGATCGCGTTGCGGCCGATCGAGAGCGCGCAAGCGGCCGAATCGTACCGCAGCGAATCCGAGCGCATGCCGCTGGCGCTGGAGACCTGCCTGCGCAAGCGCGCGAACAGCATGCGGGTGTCCCTGCCGGGCCTGTGACGGCCCGGCGATCTCAGCCGAAAGGGGCCGCGGAAACGGCGCCGGGCCGCGGTTGCGGCAGCCAGCGCCGGCTCCGGCGCCTTGCGTGGATCAGAACGAGAACGTCACGCCCGCCATCGGCCCCTTGAAGCGCTGGTCCAGGCCGATATCGACGTTGTCGCGGCTGCGCTTGGCGTTGATCTTGAACCAGTCGTAGCCGACGAACACGCCGACGTTCTCGGTGAAGCGGTACTCGGCCAGCGCGTTGGCGCGGCTGATGTCGCCCTTGTAGTCGCCGAAGTCGCCCCAGCCGGCGTCGAGGTACTGGCCTTGCACGACGAAGCGCCAGTGCTCGTTCGGCGACAGGGTCAGGCGGCTGCCGACCACCGGCGCGTAGCCGTCCTCGCTGCGGCCGTCGCTGTAGTTCGCGGTGCCTGCCTGGGCGCGCAGCTTGCCTTCGATCTTGGCGTACTCCACGCCGATCTGCAGGCCCCAGCTGACCGTGTCGGTTTCCACCACCGCGTAGTCGTACATCGCGCTGGCCAGTTCGAACTTGGTCTTGGCGCGGGCGAAGCTGCCGGCGGGAATGGTGGTGTCGTCGAACGACACGTCCTGGGTCAGGCGCGCGGTCTTGCTCTTGTCGTAGCCCCAGTAATTGAACAGCAGGCGATGGCGGTCGCCGAACTTGAACAGGCCTTCCAGGCGCGGCACGGTTTCCTTGCTGCCGAAATCGAAGTCCTGGCTGAACTCGTAGGGGTTGCCGCGGAACGTGGTGCCGGCGGTGAATTCGCCGCTGGTATCCACCGACATCGCGCCCAGGCGGATGGTGAATCGGTCGTCCTCGGCGTGCGCGGGCAGGGCGTAGGCGGCGCTCGCGCCCAGCAGCGCCAGCGTCAACGGAAGGAATCGGTTGGTCACAGGATCACTCCGGATATACAGGGGGAAGGCAGCACATTCGTGTACTGGTGCGTACATGGATGCCGTCGTTCAGGTGGAGTAACCGTGAAAAAACCCTCGATGACCGATCGCGCAAAGCCGCAAGCGATGAACTGTGACGCGAGTCGTCGAAATCTGTACGCCGAAAAAGGCGAAGCCCCGGCGGGTCGTGCCGGGGCTTCGGGGTGCCCGCCGCTGCTTTGCCATTGACGAGGAGAGAGTGGCGGCGGGCGTTCCTGGATACTGACCGGTGCGGCGCGGAAAGGTTCCGCAGTCCGTCAAAGATTTCGATCAGGTCGCCAGCGCGTCGCCGCCGACTGTCGCCGCGGCCGCGGCGCGGCGGCGTTCGATCCGCTTCCACACCTTCTCGTGCAGGTGGAAGGCGACGGTGTTGCAGGCCGGCTCGACCAGGGCCAGGGCGCCGCCGACCCAGACGCTGCCGGTCATCAGGTAGCCGACCAGGAAGGCGACGGTGAAGTGGACGCCGGCGAAGCTGAGGGTCTTCTCCATGGGATTGGGCTCGGATGAGAATGATTCTCAAGTTACGCCTCCGCGGCCAGAACGCAAATCGAATGATGCGACCGTTTCAATAGTCATAATCTATCGATTGGGCGCCCGCGCTTGCTGGCTTACCTCCCAGGTAATTCAACGCTCTAGCCCTTGCCGGCATAGTCGCGGCCATGAACGCGCAGGCCGCCGCCGCCATCGCCGCCCCCCATGACGCCTATGGCAGGGCTGTGACTGCCGCCGGTTGCCGCAAAGTCGCCCTCGTTCTATACTTTTGCGGCTCTACCGGGCGCTTTGCGCCAACCCCAGACCGACGAGACCCGCGTGCACGATCCATTGTCCGCAGGCCGCCGGCTGGCGTCGCGCGCGATTGCTTGGCAAGCCGGCGCGACGGCGCTGGTCGCGCTGGCCTTCCTCTCCCTCGGTGCGTCGTCCGCGCTGGCGGCAGCGGTGGGCGGTGGCGCGGCGGTGGCCGGCAATCTCGCGGCCGCCAGGATGGCGTTGGGGGGCGGCGTGCAACCGGCCGGGTCGGCGATCGGGCGGTTGTTGCTCGGAGTCATATTCAAATGGGTGGCGGTATTGACGGTGCTCGGCCTGGGAATGGCCGTGTGGCGTCTGCCTCCCCTGCCAATGCTGGTGAGTCTGTCGGCGGCGACGCTGGCGTTCGCACTGGCCAATCTTTTGAAACGATAGGTGTCTTTCGTGAGTGAACAGACCGGTTCGGGCGGCCTGAACGAATACATCCAGCACCATCTTCAGCAGAACACGATCTCGCTGGGTGGTGGTGCCTTCCATATCGACACCTGGGTCGTTTCGCTGATCCTGGGCCTGGTCTTCATCACCTGGTTCGGTTTCTTCGCGCGCAAGGCCAGCTCGGGCGTGCCGTCCAAGGGGCAGGCCTTCGTCGAGCTGATCCTGGAGTTCATCGACGGCCAGGTGAAGGACAGCTTCCACGGCGACCGCAGCTCGCTGACGCCGCTGGCGCTGACGATCTTCGTCTGGGTCGTGCTGATGAACGGCATGGACCTGCTGCCGCTCGACCTGCCGGGCTGGGTGGTCAAGACCACCGCCGGCGCCGAAGTGGCGCACCACACCTACTTCCGCTGGGTCCCGACCGCGGACCTGAACACGACGCTGGCGCTGTCGACCACCGTGTTCTTCCTGATCCTCTATCACTCGGTCAAGGCCAAGGGCGGCCTGGGCTTCGGCAAGGAGCTGCTCACCGCTCCGTTCCACGCTCACAGCACCGGCGCCAAGATCGCGCTCGCTCCGGCCAACCTGGGACTCAACGTCATCGAGTACCTGGTCAAGCCGGTCAGCCTGGCGATGCGACTGTTCGGCAACATGTACGGCGGCGAGCTGGTGTTCATGCTCATCGCCGGCCTGCTCGGCGGCGGTCTGCTGATGTTCGTGCCGGGCGTGATCTTCAACGCCGCCTGGGCGCTGTTCCACATCCTGATCGTGCTGCTGCAGGCCTTCATCTTCATGATCCTCACCGTCGTCTACATCGCCGGCGCGTACGAGAGTCATTGACCCGCGTTCCACCTTTTAGTTCTTTGCGCGTTTCACCCTTTCCTTTAGCCAAACCAACGTTTCAGTAGGAGAAAACCATGGAATTCATCGCCAATGTGCAGGGCCTGACCGCTATCGCGATCGGCATCATGGTCGGCCTCGGCGCGATCGGCGCTTGCCTCGGCATCGCGCTGATGGGCTCGAAGTTCCTTGAGTCGGCCGCCCGTCAGCCGGAACTGGTGCCGATGCTGCAGGGCCGCATGTTCCTGCTGGCCGGCCTGATCGACGCGGCGTTCATCATCGCGCTGGCCGTCGGCTTGCTGTTCGCCTTCGGCAACCCGCTGCTGGGCGCCCTGCAGGCTGCCGGCGCCGCCGGCTGATCCTCGCTCAGCGAGCAGTCTGAGCCGTCCGCGCGAGCGGGCGGCTCTCCCGGGCCTTAGCGCCCGCAGCGTCCCATCGGAGCTGTCATGAATATCAACATGACCTTCTTCGGCCAGATGATCACGTTCGCGATCTTGATCTGGTTCACGATGAAGTTCATTTGGCCGCCCCTGAACAAGGCGATCGAAGAACGGCAACAAAAGATTGCCCAGGGTCTGGCGAATGCCGAAGGCGCTGAGGTGCTCATCCAGCAGGCGCGCGCGCAGGCGGATGAAATCGTGCGCGAAGCGCGCGTCAAGGCCAACGAAGTCGTCGAGCAGGCGCATTCGCGCGCCAACCAGATCGTCGACCAGGCCAAGACCGACGCGATGGTCGAAGGCACGCGCCTGAAGGCGCTGGCCGACGCCGAAATCGCCGCCGCCGCCGACCGCGCCCGCGAGGACCTGCGCAAGCAGGTGTCCGCGCTGGCCGTCACCGGCGCCGAGAAGCTGCTCAAGCGCGAAATCGACGCCAACGCCCACAAGGCGCTGCTCGACGAGCTGGCCGCGGAAATCTGACCGGGTAGCCCAACGCGATGAGCCAGAACCTCACCCTCGCCCGACCGTATGCCCGCGCCGCGTTCGCGCTGGCGCGCGACGCCGGCCGCACCGCCGATTGGTCGCAAGCGCTCGCCTTCTCGGCGCGCGTCGCCGCCGATCCGCAGGTGCAGTCGGTGCTCGGCCATCCGCGCCTGAGCGTCAGCGACGCGGTCGCCCTGGTCGCGATCGACCACGCGGACGAACCCGTGCAGCGGTTCCTGACCCTGCTCGCGGACAACCGCCGCCTCGCCCTGCTGCCGGAAATCGCCGGCCTGTTCGAGGAACTGCGCGCCGACGCCGACCGCGTGGTCAAGGCCAAGGTCACCTCCGCCAGCGACCTGCCGGCGGCCGAGCTCGATTCGATCAAGGCCGCGCTGGTCAAGCGCTTCGGCCGCCAGGTCGAGATCGAGACGGCCATCGACGCTTCGCTGATCGGCGGCGCGGTGATCGACGCCGGCGAAGTGGTGATCGACGGCTCGCTCAAGGGCAAGCTGGCGCGCCTGCAGACGGCGCTGGCCGGTTAAAGCCGGGAACGGGGAACCGGGAATCGTCGAAGCGCAGCGCTTCCGGTTCCCGACTCCCGCCCCCCGTAAAAAAGAAAGCACCCGCGCGTCGCTTCGTCGCGATGCAGGACCAAGGAAACGACAATGGCAAGCACCCAGCTCAACCCGTCCGAAATCAGCGAACTGATCAAGACCCGCATCGAGAAGGTCAAGCTGGCCGCCGAAGCGCGCAACGAAGGCACCGTGACCTCGGTGTCCGACGGCATCGTGCGCATCCACGGCCTGGCCGACGTGATGCAGGGCGAAATGATCGAACTGCCGAACAACACCTTCGCCCTGGCGCTGAACCTGGAGCGCGACTCGGTCGGCGCCGTGGTCCTGGGCGATTACGAGCACCTGCGCGAAGGCGACGTGGCCAAGACCACCGCCCGCATCCTGGAAGTGCCGATCGGCCGCGAGCTGCTCGGCCGCGTGGTCAACGCGCTCGGCGAGCCGATCGACGGCAAGGGTCCGATCGGCGCCAGCCTGACCGCGCCGGTGGAGCGCGTCGCCCCGGGCGTGCTGTGGCGCAAGTCGGTCGACCAGCCGGTGCAGACCGGCTACAAGTCGGTCGACTCGATGATCCCGATCGGCCGCGGCCAGCGCGAGCTGATCATCGGCGACCGCCAGACCGGCAAGACCGCGATGGCCATCGACGCGATCATCAACCAGAAGGGCACCGGCATTAAGTGCATCTACGTCGCGATCGGCCAGAAGGCCTCCTCGATCGCCAACGTGGTGCGCAAGCTGGAAGAGAACGGCGCGCTGGCCCACACCATCGTCGTCGCCGCCACCGCCTCCGAATCGGCCGCGATGCAGTACATCAGCGCCTACTCGGGCTGCACCATGGGCGAGTTCTTCCTCGACCGCGGCGAAGACGCGCTGATCGTGTACGACGACCTGTCCAAGCAGGCCGTGGCCTACCGCCAGATCTCGCTGCTGCTGCGCCGTCCGCCGGGCCGCGAAGCCTACCCGGGCGACGTGTTCTACCTGCACAGCCGCCTGCTCGAGCGCGCCGCGCGCGTGAACGCCGACTACGTCGAGAAGTTCACCAACGGCGAAGTGAAGGGCAAGACCGGTTCGCTGACCGCGCTGCCGATCATCGAAACCCAGGCCGGCGACGTCTCGGCGTTCGTGCCGACCAACGTGATCTCGATCACCGACGGCCAGATCTTCCTGGAAACCGACCTGTTCAACGCCGGCATCCGCCCGGCGGTCAACGCCGGCATCTCGGTGTCGCGCGTCGGCGGCTCGGCCCAGACCAAGATCATCAAGAAGCTGTCCGGCGGCATCCGCATCGCCCTGGCGCAGTACCGCGAGCTCGCGGCGTTCGCCCAGTTCGCGTCCGACCTCGACGAAGCCACCCGCAAGCAGCTCGAGCGCGGCCAGCGCGTGACCGAACTGATGAAGCAGAAGCAGTACGCGCCGATGTCGATCGCGCTGCAGGCGCTGTCGATCTACGCGGTCGACAAGGGCTACATGGACGACGTGCCGGTGGCCAAGATCGGCGCCTTCGAAGACGCGCTGCACGGACATTTCCTCAACACCCAGGGCGCCCTGGTCGAGAAGATCAATTCGACCGGCGGCTGGGACGACGAAATCGAAGGCGCCTTCAAGAAGGGCATCGAAGAGTTCAAGCAGACCGGGACCTGGTAAGGCGGGTCGCATAGCGCAAGCCGGCCGCGCCGGTTTGCGCGCCACCCAGAACCCCACGCCCTAAAGCGAACAAAGCGAGCGAGAGATGGCAGGCGGACGCGAAATCAAAACCAAGATCAAGAGCGTGCAGAACACCCGCAAGGTGACCCGCGCGCTGGAAATGGTCTCGGCTTCCAAGATCCGCAAGGCGCAGGATCGGATGAAGACCTCGCGCCCGTACGCGCGCGTGATCAAGCAGGTGATCGGACACCTGGCCCAGGCCAATTCCGATTACCGGCATCCGTACATGGTCGAGCGCAAGGACGTGAAGCGCGTCGGCTACGTGATCGTGTCGTCCGACCGCGGCCTGGCCGGCGGCCTCAACAACAACCTGTTCCGCAAGCTGCTCGGCGAGTTCCGCAAGTGGCAGGAGCAGGGCGTCGAGGTCGACGTGGTCACCATCGGCCAGAAGGCCTCGGTGTTCTTCCGCCGGATCAAGGTCAACATGCTCGCCTCGGTCACCCACCTGGGCGACCAGCCGCACGTGGAGCAGCTGATCGGCGTGATCAAGGTCGTGCTCGACGCCTACAGCGCCGGCACCGTCGATCGCGTGTTCGTCTGCTACAACGACTTCGTCAACACCATGACCCAGCGCGCGGCGTTCGACCAGCTGCTGCCGCTGCCGGCGCCGGAAACCCAGGTCGCCAAGCACGACTGGGACTACATCTACGAACCCGATGCGCAGACCGTGCTCGACCACGTGCTGACCCGCTACATCGAGTCGCTGGTGTACCAGGCGGTGCTGGAGAACGTGGCGTCCGAGCATGCCGCGCGCATGGTCGCGATGAAGGCGGCGAGCGACAACGCCACCAAGCTGATCGGCACCTTGAACCTGGTCTACAACAAGGCGCGCCAGGCGGCGATCACCCAGGAAATCTCCGAAATCGTCGGCGGCGCCGCCGCGGTCTAACCCATCCGGTGGGCGCGGCCGACGGCCTGCGACCACCAGCAGCATTTGAAAGTTACTGAGGAATCCAAGATGAGCAGCCAGGGCAACCAGGGCAAGATCGTTCAGATCATCGGCGCGGTCGTCGACATCGAGTTTCCGCGCGAGTCGGTGCCGAAGGTGTACGACGCGTTGAAGGTCGAGAACACCGCCATCACGCTCGAAGTTCAGCAGCAGCTCGGCGACGGCATCGTCCGCGCGATCGCGCTGGGCTCCACCGACGGCCTCAAGCGCAACCTGATCGCGACCAACACCGGCCGCGCCGTGGCCGTGCCGGTCGGCACCGCGACCCTGGGCCGCATCATGAACGTGCTCGGCGAGCCGATCGACGAGCGCGGCCCGGTCGAAAGCGACGTGCATTGGGAAATCCACCGCTCCGCTCCGGCCTACGACGAGCAGTCCTCGGGCAACGAGCTGCTGGAAACCGGCATCAAGGTCATCGACCTGATGTGCCCGTTCGCGAAGGGCGGCAAGGTCGGCCTGTTCGGCGGCGCCGGCGTCGGCAAGACCGTGAACATGCTCGAGCTGATCAACAATATCGCGACCGAGCACGCCGGCCTGTCGGTGTTCGCCGGCGTGGGCGAGCGTACCCGCGAGGGCAACGACTTCTACCACGAGATGTCCGACGCCAACGTCATCGTGCAGGAAGACCTGTCGAAGTCGAAGGTGGCGATGGTGTACGGCCAGATGAACGAGCCGCCGGGCAACCGCCTGCGCGTCGCGCTGACCGGCCTGACCATGGCCGAGTACTTCCGCGACGAGAAGGACGCCAGCGGCAAGGGCCGCGACGTGCTGTTCTTCGTCGACAACATCTACCGCTACACCCTGGCCGGCACCGAAGTGTCGGCGCTGCTGGGCCGCATGCCGTCGGCGGTGGGCTACCAGCCCACTCTGGCCGAGGAAATGGGCGTGCTGCAGGAGCGCATCACCTCGACCAAGACCGGTTCGATCACCTCGATCCAGGCCGTGTACGTGCCCGCGGACGACCTGACCGACCCGTCGCCGGCGACCACCTTCGCCCACCTCGACGCCACCGTCGTGTTGAGCCGAAACATCGCCGCGCTGGGCATCTACCCGGCGGTCGATCCGCTCGACTCGACCTCGCGCCAGCTCGACCCGAACGTGGTCGGCGCCGAGCACTACGACACCGCGCGCCGCGTCCAGGCCACCTTGCAGAAGTACAAGGAGCTCAAGGACATCATCGCGATCCTGGGCATGGACGAGCTGTCGGAAGAAGACAAGACCGCCGTGGCCCGCGCGCGCAAGATCGAGCGCTTCTTCTCGCAGCCGTTCCACGTCGCCGAAGTGTTCACCGGCGCGCCGGGCAAGTACGTGTCGCTGAAGGACACCATCCGCGGCTTCAAGGGCATCTGCGACGGCGACTACGACCACCTGCCGGAGCAGGCGTTCTACATGGTCGGCGGCATCGAAGAAGCGGTCGAGAAAGCCAAGAAGATGGGCGTGGGCTGAGACGCCTGACGGCGTCCCGGGAACCGGGAACGGGCGGCAGGCAACCGTAGCGGCGCACAGCGCCCGCGCGGATCGCCGGTTCGCCGAAGCCCGGTTCCCCATTCCCAGTTCCCGTCGAACGAGCAAAGCGAGACAGACATGGCATCCACCTTCCGTTGCGACATCGTCAGCGCCGAAGACGAGATCTTCCACGGCGAAGCGACGCTGCTGGTCGCCACCGGCGAGATCGGCGAACTCGGCATCGCGCCGCGCCATGCGCCGCTGATCACCCGGCTCAAGCCGGGCAAGGTCGTGGTGACCCTGCCCAGCGGCGAGCAGCTCGACTTCGCGGTCTCCGGCGGCATCCTCGAGGTGCAGCCGCAGGTCGTGACCGTGCTGGCCGACACCGCGATCCGCGCCCAGGACATCGACGAAGCCGCCGTGCGCGCGGCCAAGGAAGAAGCCGAGCGCGCGCTGGCCAACCGCGGCCCGCAGATGGACATCGCCGAGGCGCAGGCCAAGCTGGCCGAGGCGATGGCGCAGCTGCAGGCGCTCGAGCGCCTGCGCAAGAACATGAAGCACTGAGCCGCGGTCCGTCCGCAGCTACGAAAACGCCGGCCTCGCGCCGGCGTTTTCATTTTCGATTTCGCGGCCGCGGACGGATCTCGTCCGGCCGGGATCGCGGCGTGGCGCGCGGCGCCGCCTCAGCGCCGATAGACCCAGTACCGCGACAGCGTGAACCCGACCACGGCCAGGGCCAGCTCGATCACCGGCTTCGCCAGCCACGTCCACTTCAGGCCGGCATAGGTGTCGACCAGGCTGATCGCCACGGTGCTGAGCACCGTGCTGCCGATCCACAGGGCGACGAAGCGTCCGAACTGGCGGCGGCCGAGCGCGCTGTCCTCGCCGTTGAAGGTGAAGCGGCCGTTGAGCCAGAACCCCAGCAGCGCGCCGCTGACGCGGCCGGCCAGGTTGGCCGCTTCCACCGGCATGCCCATGTGGCTCAGGCCGACCATCATTCCCCAGTCCACGCAGTATTGGATCGCGCCGAAGATCAGGTAGTTGCGACCTTGTCGGGTCAGGCTCATGGGCGGGGGAGTGCCTGGCGTCAGCGGGGGATGCGGCAGTTTAGTGAAAGCTGGCGCGTTGGACGAATGCGCAGGCGGCGGACCGGTCAGCTGGGGCTGTGGATGGCGGGCCGGCGCGGGCTTCGAGCTGCGCGCCGGCGCCCGCGGACGGTCGCGCGCGGGCGCGGTCTCTGAAAGGCTCTGGTGCGCGATCGGGCCGCCATCGCAGCCGGAACCCCGTTCAGCGCGAACCGCCCCTTGCCGCTATCGCGTCGTCGCGACGCATACGCCCGCGGCCGGACTGCCTCGGCCATCGCAGATCGCGCCCCGGCGCCGCGCGCGCTCAGCGCGCGTGCAGGGTCGTGCGGGCGGCGCTGCTAAGATTCGGCTCCGACGGGGGGCCCACGTCAAGCAACCGAACAGCTCAGGAAGATTTCGTACATGGCTCATGAGTCGATGAACCAGTTGCACATCGTCATTCTCGCCGCCGGCGAGGGCAAGCGGATGAAGTCGGCGACCGCCAAGGTGCTGCAGAAGATCGCCGGGCGGCCGATGCTGGCCCACGTGATCGACACCGCGCGCGCGCTGCGTCCGGCCGGCATCCACCTGGTCTACGGCCACGGCGGCGAGCAGGTCCGCGCCGCGTTCGCCGGCCAGGACGACCTGCATTGGAGCGAGCAGGAGCAGCGCCTGGGCACCGGCCACGCCGTGCAGCAGGCGATGCCGGGCGTGCCGCAGGACGCGCGCGTGCTGGTGCTGTACGGCGACGTGCCGCTGATCGCCGCGCCGACCCTGCAGCGCCTGCTCGACGCGCCCGGACGGCTGGCGGTGTTGGTCGCCGACCTCGACGACCCGACCGGCTACGGCCGCATCGTGCGCGATCCGGAAGGCCGGGTCGGCCGCATCGTCGAGCACAAGGACGCCGACGAGGACGAGCGCGCGATCCGCACCGTCAACACCGGGATCCTGGTCGCCGACGGCGAACCGCTGCGGCGCTGGCTCGACCGCCTGGGCAACGACAACGCCCAGGGCGAGTACTACCTCACCGACGTGTTCGCCTCCGCCGCGGCCGAGTACAGCCCGGCCGAGATGGTCCACGTGGACGACCCGATCGAAGTCGAGGGCGCCAACGATCCGTGGCAGCTGGCCCAGCTCGAACGCGCGTTCCAGCGCCGCGCCGCGCGCGCGCTGTGCGTGCAGGGCGCGCGCCTGGCCGACCCGGCGCGCTACGACCAGCGCGGCACGGTGACGGTGGGCCGCGACGTCGAGATCGACGTCGACGCGATCCTGGAAGGCACGGTCGAACTCGGCGACGGCGTGCGCATCGGCCCGTTCTGCCGGCTCAAGGACGTGCGCCTGGGCGCCGGCACCGAAGTGCGCGCGCATTGCGACCTCGACGGCGTGACGGTCGAGGGCGCCGCGCAGATCGGCCCCTACGCGCGCCTGCGCCCGGGCACGGTGCTGGCCGACGGCGCGCACGTGGGCAATTTCGTCGAGACCAAGAACGCGCGCGTCGGCGTGGGCAGCAAGGCCAACCACCTGACCTACCTCGGCGATGCGGTCATCGGCGCGGGCGTCAACGTCGGCGCGGGCACCATCACCTGCAACTACGACGGGGTCAACAAGTGGGTCACCACGATCGAGGACGGCGCCTTCATCGGCTCCAACTCCTCGCTGGTGGCGCCGGTGACCATCGGCAAGGACGCGACCATCGCCGCCGGCTCGACGATCACCCGGCCGGCGCCGGCCGGCGAGTTGAGCATCGGCCGCGCGCGCCAGGCGACGGTGGAAGGGTGGAAGCGGCCGGTGAAGAAGCCGAAGGATTGAGGCGCTGCGCGAGGCGCTGTGCGCGGACGCGGGCCGATGTTCCTTCGCGATGGAGGGGCATCGGTTGTCGCATGGATTCCGCCGTCGCGGCGGAAACGACGTGGGGGCGATGGTTGTGCCGGCGTGCGGATCTTCGTGGTCGCGGCTCGCGCCGCTGCTACAACGGCTTCCTGTAGGAGCGGCGCGAGCCGCGACCGCGGACTTGCATGTGCCGCCGCCGAATCCTGCGCTATCGACGCGCCATGACCGCCGCCGCGGTCAGTCCGGCAACACCATCGATACGCACAACCCGCCGCCTTCGCGGTTGAGCAGGGCGATGCGGCCGCCGTGCGCTTCGGCGATCTCGCGCGCCAGCGCCAGGCCCAGGCCGGTGCCGTTGCGCTTGGTCGAGTAGAACGGCAGCAGCGCGTTGGCCAGCACCGCTTCGTTCATGCCGGTGCCGCGGTCGAGCACGTCGATGCGCCAGGCGTCGGGCGCGCGCCGCAGCTGCAGGCGCACTTCCTCCGGCGCCGAACCCGATTCGTGCGCGTTCTTGAGCAGGTTGATCAGGCTCTGCTCCAGCTGCGCCGCGTCGACCCGCGCGATCGCCTCGCCCTGCACGCCGTCGTAGCCGAACTCGACCTGGCTGCGCAGCTGCTGGATGAAGCGCGACCACTCGATCGGTTCCAGCCGCGGCGACGGCAGCTTGGCGAAGCGGGCGTAGTCGCGGATGAAGCCTTCCAGATGGCGCGCGCGCTCCTCGATGGTGTTCAGCGCGGTCGGCAGCCGCTCGTACTGGCCGCGGCGCAGCAACTCGGCGCCGGAGTGGGCCAGCGAGGCGATCGGCGCCAGCGAGTTGTTGAGCTCGTGGCTGATCACCCGGATCACCTTCTTCCAGGTCTGCACTTCCTGCCGGCGCAGTTCGGCGGTGAGCTGGCGCAGCAGCACCAGTTCGTGGACGCGGCCGTTGAGGCGGAACATGCGCCGCGACAAGTGGTAGATGTCCTCGTTCTCGACGTCGCCGACGCTGAACATGCCGTCGCCGCCGCGTTCGAAGGCTTCCTGCATCGGCGCCGGCGCCTCGCGCATGAGTTCGCCGAAGTCCTGGCCTTCCAGGCGCCGGCCCTCGCCGAGCATCTTGCGCGCGGCCAGGTTGCCCAGCACCACGCGCCGCGAGGGATCCACCAGCAGCATCGCCACCGGCGTGTTCTGCACCATGGTGTCGAGCAGCAGTTCGCGCTGGACCAGGTTCAGGCGCTGCTCGCGCAGGGTGTCGCCCAGGCGGTTGTGGCTGGCCACCAGCTCGCCCAGGTCGCCGTGGCCGCTCCAGTTGAAGCTGAAGGAATAGTCGCCGTCGCGGTAGCTCGCGACCGAGCCGGCCAGCGCGCGGAACAGCGAGTTCATCGGCGCGAACAAACGGCCCACGTGATAGAACAGCAGCGGCGCCAGCGCGGCGATCACGATCGGCAGCGCCAGCCACGGCGGCGTGAGCTGTCGCGACAGCCACAACGCCGCCGCCGCGCCCACGGCCAGATAGGCCAATGCGACCGCGCCGAACAACAAACTCAAGGGCAGGCGGCGCATGCTCGCTCTCCTCAGTCGCGCTTGATGCCGAGCCGGTCCAGGCGCCGGTACAGCGCCTGGCGCGACAGGCCCAGTTCGCCGGCGGCCTGCGCGAGCACGCCGCCGGCGCGTTCGATCGCCGCTTCGATCGCGGCGCGGTCGGGTTCCTCGGCGCCGGCCGCTTGCGCCGCGGCCGCCGTCGCGGGCGCCGCCGGCAGGCCGAGATCGGCCGCGGCGATGCTGTCGCCGCGCGCCAGCAGGGCCGCGCGCTGCAGGGTGTTGCGCAGCTCGCGCACGTTGCCGGGCCACGGGTGCGCGAGCAGCGCGCGTTCGGCGTCCTCGCCCAGGCGCTTGCCGGCGGCGAGCGGATTGTCGGCGAGGAAATGCCGCGCCAGCGGCAGCACGTCGTCGCGGCGCTCGCCCAGCGGCGCGATCGCGATCTGGATGGTGTTGAGGCGGTAGTAGAGATCTTCGCGGAAGCGGCCGTCGCGGATCATCGCCGGCAAGTCGGCGTTGGTCGCGCTGATCACCCGCACCCGCACCTGGCGCTCGCGGTTGGAACCCAGCCGCTCGAAGCGGCCGGTTTCGAGCACGCGCAGCAGCTTCATCTGCCCGGCCGGCGGCAGGTTGCCGATCTCGTCGAGGAACAAGGTGCCGCCGTCGGCGGCCTCGAACTTGCCCTCGCGCATCTTGTTGGCGCCGGTGTAGGCGCCCGCGTCGGCGCCGAACAGTTCGGCCTCGATCAGTTCGGTCGGCAGCGCGCCGCAGTTCAAGGTCACGAACGGGCCGCTCTTGACCGCCGAATTGGCCTGCACGATCTCGGCGATCTTTTCCTTGCCCGCGCCGTTGGGGCCGACGATCAGCACCGGCACGTCGGCGCGGGCGACGTGGCAGGCGAGTTCGACCACCCGGGTCATCGGTTCGGAGGCGAACACCAGTCCGCGCAGGTCGTAGCGCGCTTCCAGCTCGCGCACGGCGCGGCGGCGCTGCTCGTGCAGGCGGCTGACCTCGCGCGTGCTGGCGCCGAGTTCGAGCAGGTTTTCGACGCTGGCCAGCAGCTTCTGGTCGTCCCAGGGCTTGGCCAGGTAATCGGCGGCGCCGGCCTTGGCCAGGTCGACCGCGATGTCCAGGTGGGTCCAGGCGGTCAGCAGGATGATCGGCAAGTCCGGATGGCGCGCGCGGATCGCGCGGAACAGCGCCACGCCTTCCTGGCCGGAGGTGGTGTCGGCGGTGAAGTTCATGTCCTGCAGCACCAGGCCGATGTCCTCGCGCGCGAGCAGGTCCAGGCCCTGCTGCGGCGATTGCGCGGTCAGCACGCGGATATCGCGCAGCCCGAACAGCAGGTCCAGGGCGGTGCCGACCGCGGGGTTGTCGTCGATGACCAGGACGGTGCGCATGCGGGGCCGTGTGCGGAGGGAGATGCGGAAAGCGCGGCAGGGCGCGCGGTTTCCAGGTGCCGAGTATGCCAGCGCGGGTCGGCGCTGGCGTAGGCCGGAAGGCGCAGGCGCGCGGCGAGAGGTGGCGCGGCGCGCTGCGGCGCGCATCAGCGGCGAAGGTCCGGCGGATGCCGGTCTTCGCCGCAACGACGCCGTGCGCGCGCGTCGGCCGGCCGGACGCGCAGCGATGGCGCGCGCGACGCCACCGCGGCGCGCCGGTTCACTTCGCCGCCGCCGCGCCGGCGCCGCCGGCCTTGACCGCGGCGATCCATGCGTCGATCTGCGATTCCAGTTCGCGCAACGGCAGCGCGCCGCCGCCGAGCACGCGGTCGTGGAACGCGCGCAGGTCGAAGCGCGGGCCCAGTTCGCGCTGCGCCCGCGCGCGCAGTTCGCGGATCTTGAGCTGGCCCATCTTGTAGGCCAGCGCCTGGCCCGGCCAGGCGATGTAGCGGTCGGTCTCGGCCTGGATATCGGGCTCCTCCATGTCGGAGTGTTCGCGCATCCACTGCACCATCTGCTCGCGGCTCCAGCGCTTGTAGTGCACGCCGGTGTCCAGCACCAGGCGGTTGGCGCGGATCAGTTCTTCGGAGAGCCGGCCGAAGTCGCTGTACGGGTCCTGGTAGAGGCCGACGTCCTTGCCCAGTTCCTCCGAGTACAGGCCCCAGCCTTCGATGAAGGCGAGTTGGCCGAGCAGGGTGCGGAACTTCGGCAGCGCCGGCAGTTCGCGGGCGATGCTCATCTGCAGGTGATGGCCGGGCACGCCCTCGTGGTAGGCCACCGCTTCGATCCGGGTCAGCAGGCGTTTTTCCGGCTCGCCGGTGTTGACCGTGATCAGGCCCGGGCGCTTGCCGTCGGGCGTGCCGGCCATGTACTGCGCGGCCGAGGCTTCCTTCTCGCGCCAGGTCTCCACCGCCTGCACCTGCACCTTGGCCTTGGGCAGGGTGCCGAACAGCTGCGGCAGCTTGGTTTCCATCTGCGCGAGGTACTTGCGGTACTCGTCGACGATCTGTTCGCGCGAGCTGGCGTGATGCGCGGGATCGGCGGCGACCGCCTTGCGCATCGCTTTCAGGTCGGCGTAGCCCAGGCGCCGGGCGATCTCGCTCTGCGCTTTCTCGATGCGCTCCACTTCGCTCAGGCCGAGGCGGTGGATCTGCTCGGGCGTCGCCCGGGTGGTGGTGTATTCCTCGATCGCGTCGCGGTAGATCGCCTCGCCGTTCGGCAGCGACCACACGCCGTATTGCTCGCGGCCGTGCGGCGCGTAGTCCTCGCGCACGAACCGGGCGAGTTCGCGGAAGGCCGGGCGCACCTGCTGGTCGATCGCCGCGACGATCTCGCCGCGCAGGCGCTCGCGTTCGGCGGCCGGCACGCTGTCGGGGAATTTCTTCAGCGACGCGGCGAACACGTTGTCGGCGCCGGCCGGCGCGGCCAGGTCGTCGCACTGCTTGGCGACCTTTTCCAGCAGGTAGCGCGGCGGCATCAGCCCGTCCTTGAACCCTTGCCGGGCCACGTCGGTGACCTGTTCGAGCAGCTTGGGCAGGCCGCGCAGGCGCGCGACGTAGTCCTGGTACTGGCGCGCGTTGTCGAACGGGAACGCGCTGGCCAGCGCGGTCAGGTTGAGGTGCACGCCGACGAACTGGTCCAGCGGCATTTCGTAGGTCTTCAGTTCGTAGCTGCGCAGCGAGCTGCTGAGCCAATCCACCATCAGCCGGTGGTTGAGCCGGTCGGCCTCGGCGAAGCCGCGGGTGTCGACCGCCTCGAACTTCGCCAGCATGGCGCGGTTGCTGCGGTTCATGCGTGCGGCGCCGGCCAGCGAGTAATCCGCCCACGCGTCGTTGCGGCGATAGTCGCCGAAGAAGCTGGCCTGCTCGGGCAGTTGTTGCATCAGGTCTTCCCATTGCTCGTCGAGCAGGGCGTTGAAGGCCTTGAGCCGCGCGGCGACGTCGGCGGCTTGCGCGTCGGCCGCGGCCGCGGGCGCCGCGAATGCAGGCAGGGCCGGCGCAGCGGCGAGCGCGGCGGACAGCAGGGCGATGCGCAGCGCAGGACGCAGTACACGGTGGGAAAAGCTTCGGCTCATGGAAGGCTCCGTGACGGGAGAAGGGGCGTGCGCGAGGCGCGACGTCCCGGATCGCCCGGCGCGTACGCCGGACGGGGCGGATGCAACGCAAGACGAGAGGCAAGATGCAGCGGCCGTCGTGCGCCGCGGCCAGTACCACCGACGACACCGGGACGCGCGATGCGGCTTCAGCCGATCCCGGCCGCCGCTGCCGGCGACCGGGACGCGGTCGCGGCAGCGGCGCTTCGGTCGCGCGCGACGATTACGCCGCGCGCGTGGCCAAGGCCGGCGGCACCATCGCCGCGCGCCGGGCCGGGCCGTACACCGCCAACTGGCCCAGCAGCCACAGGCTCAGCGCGCCCAGCGGCAGGTACAGCACCGGCAGCCGCGGCAGTTCGTAGTACTTCATCAGCAGCAGGTTGATCGCGAACGCGATGACCATGCCCAGCACGATGCCGATGCCGGTCAGCAGGAAGTTCTCGGTCTGGAAGTAGCGCAGGATCTGCCCGCGGGTGGCGCCGAGCGCGCGGCGCACGCCGATCTGCTTGGTCCGCTGCTGCACCCAGAAGCTGGCCAGGCCGACGATGCCGAGCGCGGTGACGATCAGCAGCGCCACGCACACCGCGCCGAGCAGCCACACCATCGAGCGGTCGGTGCGGTGGAACTTGTCGGCCATCTCCTCCAGCACGCCGTAGTCCTTGTCGAGGATGCGCTGCGACCCGTTCTTGCTCAGGGTGCGACCGACGGCCTCCAGCACCTGCTTGCGCTGGGCGGGATCGTTCACCCGGATCAGGTAGAAGCCGTTGTTGTAGTCCACCCGGCTGGGAAAGATCACCGAGTAATCCGCCGCCGCCGGCCCGGTGAGTTCGTTCGGGCGCAGCAGGTGCTCGATCACGCCGATGATGCGGATGCCGTCGGTGCCGCCGTTGTAGAACGGGCGCCCGAGCGGGTCCTGGCCGGGAAACAGCTTGTCGGCCAGCGCCTTGGTGACGATCGCGACCGGGATCGGCGGCGCGTCGGGCTTGATCCGCTGGTTGAAATCGACGATTTCGTCTTCGCTGAAGTTGCGCCCGGCGACCAGCTTGGCGCCCAGCGTGTCGAGCAACTGGGCGTCGCCGAAGAACGTGGTGACGCTGGCGGTTTCCACCTGTTGGCTCGGCTTGGGGCCGATGCCGGAGTTCCAGGCCGAATCGCCGTAGCGCACCTGGTTGCTGATGGTGGCCGAGCGCACGCCGGGGATCGCGCGCAGCGCGGCCAGGTCGGAGCGGGTCAGCGCGTCGGTTTCGTTGCCGTTGCTGATGTCGCTGATGCGCAGCGCCAGCAGTTCCTTCTCGGCCATGCCGCTGGGGCGGTCGAGGCGGGCGATGCGGGTCTGGATCAGGAACAGCGCGTTGCAGATGATCGCGCAGGTCAGCGCGACTTCGAACACGATCAGCGCGGCGGCGGTCTTGTGCCGGCGCAGGGTGGTCAGGATCGGACGGATGTCCATGCGGGCCTCACTGGCTCTTGAGCTGGATGGCGGGCGTCACCTGGCAAGCGCGCCAGGCGGGCAGCAGCCCGGCCAGCACGCTGGCGGCGACGGCCAGGACGAAGGTGAAAGCGAGCATGGTCGGGTCCAGGTGGGCCAGTCCCGCATAACTGGTCTGCTGCTGGCGCACCGCCCACAGGCCGAGCTGGGCCAGCAGCAGGCCGAGCAGGCCGCCGGCGAGGCCGACGCTGCCGGCTTCGGTCAGGCACTGGGCGAAGATCTGGCGGCGGGTGGCGCCGAGCGCGCGGCGCACGCCGATCTCGCCGGAGCGGCGCAGGAACTTGGCCAGCAGCAGGCCGACCGTGTTGAGCAGGCACACCGCGAGAAAGCCGAACGCCAGCCACATCTGCAGGCGCACGTCGGCCGGCACCACGCGCTTGTAGTCGAGCCAGCCCATCAGCGTGTCGAGCTCGGGCGCGGTCGGGCGCACGAAGCGGCCGGCGGCGCGTTGCTGCGCGCTGTAGTTGACCAGGTACTGGCGGTAGGCGTCGGCCTTCTGCGCGCTGCCCAGTTCCACCCAGTACTGGACCCAGGCGCATTCGGCGTTGAGCGAGCGGTTGCCTTCCGGCAAGGCGCTGCTGTCGCCCCAGCAATCGATGTTGCCTTGCGGATTCATGCGCAGGTCGCGCGAGGTGCTGAACGGCACGAACAAGTCTTCGGGCTCGCCGAAGCCGCGCTGCAGGGTCAGGTCGTAGAAGTTGGGCTGCGGATGCCAGGACTCGATCACCCCGACCACGCGCAGTTCGTGGTTGTCCACCCACACCGACTTGCCGACGCTGTCGACGCCGCCGAACAGGCGGTCGTTGAGGGTCTTGCCGAGCACCGCCACGCGCGCGCGGTCGGCGTCTTCCTTGCCGGTCCACGCGGCGCCGTACTTGAACGGCACCTTGAACATGGGGAAGAAGTCGGCCGAGGTGAAGCGCGAGTTCTGGCGGAACGCCGGCAGGTTGTCGCGGCGCGGTTCGATCGCCACGTTGCCGGCGGTCATCAGCGCCTGGCGGTCGGCGCGCGCTTCGCGCAGCAGCGTTTCGGCGTCGAAACGGGTCATGCTGTCGGAAGGCTCGTGGTTGGGCACGTAGCCGGTCATCGAGCGCGGCTCCAGGCGCGGGTGGAACAGGTTCTGGCTCTGGCCCGGCAGCGGATCGCCGGAGAGCACGTAGAACACGGTCAGGGTGGTCATCGCCGCGCC
Source organism: Lysobacter enzymogenes (assembly GCF_023617245.1). Taxonomy (NCBI): domain Bacteria; kingdom Pseudomonadati; phylum Pseudomonadota; class Gammaproteobacteria; order Lysobacterales; family Lysobacteraceae; genus Lysobacter; species Lysobacter enzymogenes. The sequence continues at coordinate 5,126,486 of NZ_CP067396.1, read as the reverse complement.
GATGCCGAGCGCGATGGCGACCACCATCAGCGCGGTCAGCACCCGGTTGCGCTTGAAGCTGCGCGCGGCGAGTTGCAGGTAATAGACGAACTGGCTGTTGCCGGACATGGGCGCGGCCTCAGGCGGTGGCGTCGGCGGTGGCGCCCGCCGCGGCGCGGATCAGGCTCGGCTCGGCGCGCAGGTCGGTGGCCATGCCGTCGACGATGTGCACGTTGCGCTGTGCGCGCGCGGCCAGTTCCGGATCGTGGGTGACCATGACGATGGTGGTGCCCTGGGCGTTGATGTCCTCCAACAGTTCCATCACCCCGCGCGCCATCTGCGAATCCAGGTTGCCGGTGGGTTCGTCGGCCAGCAGCAGCCGCGGCGAGCCGGCCAGCGCGCGCGCGATCGCCGCGCGCTGCTGCTGGCCGCCGGACAGTTCGGTCGGGTAGTGGCGCATGCGCGAGCCCAGGCCGACCTGGGTCAGCGCCTGCTCGATGCGCTCGCGGCGCTCGGCCGCGGGCATGCGCCGGTAGCGCAGCGGGACGTCGCAGTTGTCGAACAGGTTGAGGTCGGGAATCAGGTTGAAGCTCTGGAAGATGAAGCCGATCTTCTGGTTGCGCAGGCGCGAACGCGCGTCGTCGGACAGGCCGCTGACGTTCTCGCCGTCGAGCGTGTACTCGCCGCCGGTGAAGGTCTCCAGCAGGCCGGCGATGTTGAGGAAGGTGGTCTTGCCCGAACCCGACGGCCCGGTCACGGCGACGAATTCGCCGTCGCGCACGTGCAGGTCCAGCGAGCGCAGCGCGTGGGTTTCGACGAGTTCGGTGCGGTAGACCTTGGTGACCTGGCGCATCTGCAGCATGGCGGTGTCCTTGCAGCGGGGATTGGAGATTGGGGATTCGGGATGGGAGATGGATCGGGGCGGTGCGGCCTTCGGACCGTCATCCCCGCGCAGGCGGGAATCCAGAGACTTCAGCGTCATGCATCGATGAAGCCCTGGATTTCCATCTGCGCGGGGATGACGGCCCGGCGGACGCGCGGCACCTGCAACACGCAGCGCGCCTCAACGCACCGAGAACAGCGGCAGCGCGATCGCGGCGGCGAAGCGCAGGCGGTTGCGCTTGGGCGCCGGAGCGGCGGCGTTGGCGCTGTCGGCGCGCTCGCCGTCGTGGTTGAAGTCGATCAACTGGTGCAGGCGCAGCGGCACCGCATCGGTCAGTTCCTGGGCGTTCCACAGCGGGGCGAAGTCGTAGGCGTTGTTGGCGGCGTTCATGATCATTCTCCGGAGATGCGGACGGTTTCGGCGTTGGCGAACTGGTCTGCGCCGGAGACGACGATGCGTTCTCCCGGCTGCAGGCCCTCGAGGATTTCCACTTGGCTCAGGCTGCTCGCGCCGGTGCGGATGGCGCGACGGGTGGCGACGCCGCCGGCGACCACGTAGGCGGTGGTGCCGCCGTCCTGTTCCAGGAACGGCCCGCGCTCGACGGTGAGCGCGTTGCGGCGGGTGTCGAGCACGATGCGCGCGCTCAGGCGCTGGTTCTGGCGCAGCGCCGGCGGCTGCGCGCCGGCGAAGCGCAGGCGGCTGACCACTTCGCCGGCGACCACTTCCGGCGACACCGCCGAGATCCTGGCCGCGTAGGACTTGCCGTCGTTGCCGGCGATCTGCGCCGGCATGCCGATGGCGAGGTCGCGGGCGAAGCTTTCCGGCACCTTGATCTCGACCTCGAACACGCTCAGGTCGACCACGCTCAGCACCGGATCGTTGATGGCGACGTTGGCGCGCTGCGCCACCTGCACCTGGCCGACCTGGCCATCGAACGGCGCGCGCAGGGTCAGCGCATCGACCTGGCGCTGGGCCTCGGCGACGATGGCGGCCTGGCGCTGCGCCAGCAGGCGCTTGTTGCGCGCGTCCAGCGCGGCGCTGCGGTCCTGGCGGCCCAGGCCTTCGCGCGCGTGGCTCAGGCCGATCTCGGCCTTCTTCAGTTCGTCCTGGGCCTTGGCCACGTCGACCTTGGCCACCGCGCCGCCTTCGAAGGCGCGGTTGTAGCGCTCCAGATCGCGCTCGGCGGCGACGCGGTCGATGCCGGCCTGGTCGAATTCCTTGCGCGCGGTCGAGCGCGCCAGTTCGCCGTCGAGTTCGGCGCGGCTGGCCTCGGCTTCCAGGCCGGCCAGGGTGGACTGCTCCTGGGCGAGCTTGCTGCGCAGTTCCGGGCTGTCGATCTCGGCCAGCACCTGGCCCTTGCGCACCACGTCGCCAGCGACGACCTTGAGGTCGACCGAACCGCCGGCGATGGCGTAGAGGATCGGGTTGTTGGCCGCGATCACCCGGCCGTCGGCGGCGATGTCGCGGACCAGGTCGCCGCGCTTGACCTCGGCGATGCGCAGGCGCTCGGCCGAGACCGAGGCGCCGCCAGCGGCCCAACCGGCGGCGACCCAGGCGCCGGCGCCGAGCACCAGCGCGCCGACCGCGGCGCCCAGCGCCCATTGCAGGCGGCGACGGCTCCGGCCGGCGGCGGGGGCGACGCGGTGGTCTTGGGCGGAGGTGTCGCGGATGCTCATCGAAGGCGCTCGGCAGGGTCTTTGCCCTAATGCCAAGCACATCCCGTGCCAACTTTAAGTTATTGATTTTTATGGCGTGTGGCGGCTGTCCGGGCGTCCGTCCGTCCGGACAGGGCGTCCGCGCGGACACCGTCCGGGCCCGTCCGCAGCTAGAATGCGGTCACATTTCTTGGAGCGACTCCAGCATGTGCGGAATCGTTGGCGCGATCGCCGATCGCGATGTGGTACCGGTCCTGATCGACGGCCTGAAGCGGTTGGAATACCGCGGTTACGACTCGGCGGGCATCGCCGTGTTCGACGGCGCGCAACTGCGCCGGGTGCGCCGGACCGGGCGCGTGTCGGAGATGGAGAACGCGGCCCAGGCCGAGGGTTTCAGCGCGCAGGTCGGCATCGGCCATACGCGCTGGGCGACCCACGGCGGCGTCACCGAGGCCAATGCGCATCCGCACATCAGCTTCGGCGAACTGGCGGTGGTGCACAACGGCATCATCGAGAACCACGACGAGCAGCGCGAGCGTTTGCGCGCGGCCGGTTATGCGTTCGAATCGCAGACCGACACCGAGGTGATCGCGCATTTGGTGCATTTCCATCTGCGGCAAGGGCTCGATCTGCTCGCCGCGGTGCAATCGGCGGCGCGCGAGCTGGTCGGCGCATACGCGATCGCGGTGGTGAGCTTGAACGAGCCGGGTCGCTTGATCGCCGCGCGCATGGGCTGCCCGCTGCTGGTCGGCCTCGGCGAGGGCGAGAACTTCGTCGCCAGCGACGTCTCGGCGATCGTGCAGGCCACGCGCCGGGTGATCTTCCTGGAAGAAGGCGACACCGCCGAGATCACCCGCGCCGCGGTGCGGGTGTTCGATGCGGGCGGCGCGGCGATCGAGCGCGAAGTGCACCTGTCGGACGTGTCGCTGGCCTCGCTGGAACTGGGGCCGTACCGGCACTTCATGCAGAAGGAGATCCACGAGCAGCCGCGCGCGATCGCCGACACGATCGAGGCGGTGATCGACAACAACGGGTTCAGCGCGTCGTTGTTCGGGGCCAAGGCCGAAGAGGTGTTCGCCGGCGTCGAGGGCGTGCAGATCCTGGCCTGCGGCACCAGCTATTACGCCGGCCTGACCGCGCGCTACTGGATCGAAGCCATCGCCGGCCTGCCGTGCCAGGTCGAGATCGCCAGCGAATACCGCTACCGCGCGGCGGTGGCGAACCCGAAGCAGTTGATCGTGACGATTTCGCAGTCGGGCGAAACGCTGGACACGATGGAGGCGTTGAAATACGCCAAGTCGCTCGGGCATGAGAAGACGCTGTCGATCTGCAACGTGCCCGAGAGCGCGATCCCGCGCGCGAGCAAGCTGGTGTACTACACCCGCGCCGGCGCCGAGATCGGCGTGGCCTCGACCAAGGCCTTCACCACGCAGCTGGTGGCGCTGTTCACCCTGACCGCGACCCTGGCCAAGCTGCGCGGCGCGCTGAGCGAGGAACGCGAAGCCGAATACCTCGACGCGCTGCGCCACCTGCCCGGCAGCGTGCAGCACGCGCTGAACCTGGAGCCGCAGGTGGCCGGCTGGGCCGAGCGTTTCGCGCCCAAGCACCACGCGCTGTTCCTGGGGCGCGGGGTGCATTACCCGATCGCGCTGGAAGGCGCGCTCAAGCTTAAGGAAATCTCGTACATCCACGCCGAAGCGTATCCGGCGGGCGAGCTCAAGCACGGCCCGCTGGCGCTGGTGGACGCGGCGATGCCGGTGGTGGTGATCGCGCCGAACGACAAGCTGCTGGAGAAGGTGAAGTCGAACATCCAGGAAGTGCGCGCGCGCGGCGGCGAGATGTTCGTGTTCGCCGACCTGGACAGCCACTTCGGCGAATCCGAGCAGGTGCACGTGATCCGCACGCCGCGCCATGTGGGCGTGCTGTCGCCGGTGGTGCATGCGATCCCGGTGCAGCTGCTGGCGTATCACGCGGCGCTGGCGCGGGGGACGGATGTGGACAAGCCGCGGAATCTGGCGAAGGCGGTTACGGTGGAGTAAGCGGTCGTGGCGGCGCCGCGGGCTTGGGCTCGCGGCGCTGGTTGCCGCAGTAGCAGCGACAACTGCAGCAATAGCAACGGCAAGATCAAAATGGGTTCCGGCTTTCGCCGGAATGACGGTGTGAGGGGAATGACGGTGTGAGGGGAATGACGGGGTGAGGGGAATGACGGGGTGAGGGGGCCGCGGCGATCATGCGCCGGCGTCCCCACAATACCGTCATTCCGGCGAACGCCGGAATCCATTTTGCTTTTTGCTTTGTCAGTGCTTGGCGAGAACCGAATCGTTCCCATCCTGCCCGGAACTACGGTGGCGAGCGCTGTTCTGGCTGAGGATCGCGCCGACGCCGACACGGACCACGCGCTAAGCGCCGCAGCCGCGCTACGTTCTCTTCACCTCCCCATGCCGCCGGCCTTACCGCGACGCGCCTAATCTGGCGCGCATCGTTCCCGACGCAGGCATCGGCATGCATATCGTGTTAGGCGGAACCGGACATGTAGGCTCGGCGCTGGCGTGCGAGTTGATCGCGCGCGGCGAGCCGGTGACCGTGGTGAGCCACGACCCGCGGCAGCGCGAGCCCTGGCTGGCGCGCGGCGCGCAGGTGGCGCTGGCGGACGTGCACGACACCGCCGGCCTGCGGCGGTTGTTCCGCCAGGGGCGCCGGCTGTTCCTGCTCAATCCGCCCGGCGACGTCGGCGGCGACAGCGATGCGGCGGAGAAGGCCAGCCTGTATTCGATCCTGGCCGCGCTGGAGGATTCGGGCCTGGAAAAGATCGTCGCCGAGTCGACCTACGGCGCCCAGCCGGTCGAGCGCGCTGGCGACCTCGGCGTGCTGTACGCGATGGAGCGCGCGCTGGCCGCGCAACCGATTCCGTTCAGCACGATCCGCGCCGCGTACTACATGAGCAATTGGGATGCGTCGCTAGCGGGCGCGCGCGACGACGGCACCGTGCGCAGTTTCCTGCCGGCCGACTTCCGTCTGCCGATGGTGGCGCCGCGCGATCTGGGCCTGGCAGCGGCCGAATTGATGACCGCCCCGGTCGACGAGCGCGTGCTGCGCTACGTCGAGGGGCCGAGGCGCTATTCGCCGCGCGACGTGGCGGCCTGCTTCGCCAGCGCGCTGCGGCGCGAAGTCGCGGTCGAGGAAGTGCCGCGCGACCGATGGGTCGAGGGATTTCGCGAGCAGGGCTTTTCGCAGGCGGCGGCCGAATCGTATGCGGCGATGACCGCGCTGACCGTCGACAAACTGGAGCTGGCGGACGATCCGGTGTGCGGGGCGACCGGCTTGCGCGAGTACATCGACGCGCTGGTCGGGGTGTAGCAACGCGTTGGCCTCCGGGCTAGGGCGCCGAGGTCTGCGAGGTTGCGGCAGCGGGCGAGTCGGCCGAGGCTGGCGGGTAATACATTTCGAGCCCGCGATGGCGCTTCAGCGCATCCGGGCGATAGGCGCCGTCGAGGTCGCAGATCGTCACCCGTTCCGCCCGTAGCCGTTCCAGCACGCTGGGATCCAGGTCCGGCCCGGGCGCGCGCGCCGCGCGCGGCCAGGCGGCGATCCGCGACAGCCACGGATGCCGTTGCCGTTGCGCGAATATCTCGCAGTGCTGCAGGCCGCAGGCGTCGGGGTACAGCTGCAGTTTGCTGCGGTCCAGTTGGATCGGCTGCGGCAACTTCTGGAGCTCGTCCACCATCCAGGCCAGGGCGATGTCCGACAATCGCGATTCGTCTTCCGGATAACTGCCGCCGATGTCGGAGTGGTTGCCGGCGAACCAGCGCTGCTTGAAGCGGCCTTCGTCGATCTGCTGACGGTTGCCGCTGCCGCCCCAGGTGACCCGGCCGAACTGGCGGCGGTTTTCGTCGATCGCCAGGGCGTGGCGGACCTGGGCGATGCGCGGGTCCAGCAGCCGGTCGTAATGTTCCGAATTCCACAGCGCCAGATGAAAGCGCGGGCCGCCGCCGCGGACATCGGCCGAGGCGTAGCGCAGCGTCGCCTTGAGGTACGCGGCCGCGACGCCGAGGCCCAGCGCGGCCAGCGTCGCCGCGAACGCGATCCACCCGCCGCCGCCCAGCCACGACTCGCTCGCCGCGCCGACCGCGATGGCGGCCATGAGCGCAACCAGCAGGCCGGCCAGGATCAGCAGCATGCGCGTCGGCAAGGGCAGGCCCAACGCGGCCACGGCGTCGAACACGCCGACGAACTCGGGATGCACGTCGCCGCGGTGGGGATCGTCGCCGGCGGCGTACTTGCGGCGGAAGCGGCGGGCGATGGCTTCGCGCTGGGACTCGAAGCGCTCGCGCGGATGGCCGGCGCCGTGTTCGTAGACCCGGGTCACGGCTTCTTCGGCGATCGCCCGCAACGCGCGGCCCGCGCGCGGCAGCGGTCCGCCGCGGCCGTCGCCGGTCGGCACGCCGCACAGGTTCAACACGTTGGCCACGCAGCGCACCGTGTAGCCGCCGCGGCTGAAGCCGAACAGGAAGATCCGGTCGCCCGGTTCGTAGCGCTTTAGGATCGCCTCGTAGCAATCGACCACATTGCGGCTGAAGCCCAATCCGCATGCCAGCCCGGCCAGGGACTTCAGCCGCTGCCAGGCATTCAGGCGCACGCGCCCGGCGGCGGTGGCGGTGCCCAGGCCCGGGTCGTAGAACGCGACTTGCCGCTTGGGATCGATCGCGCTGTCCGGGCCCACGCGGGTGGCGCGGAACAGCTTGTAGATGTTGCTGAGCTGCTGGTCCGGGCGCACGCCGCCGGCCTGTCCGGTGCCGTCGGCGAAGATGAGGATGGTCTTGGGCATGCGGCGCGGTCGCTCCGGCGGATTGGGCCCGGCCCGCGCGCGAGGAGACGCGCGGGCCGGGGCGCTTGGGTTCGCGCGGACGGCCTAGACCAGATCCGCGACGCCCTTGCCCGCCTTGACCACGGCCTTGGCGTTGCCCGACGCCAGCGCGCCGGCGAGGACCACCAGCGCGGCGACGATCTCCAGGCCCTTGCGGAACGTCTTGACCGTCTCGATGCGGGCCTTGGCGTCGGCGATGGCCTGTTCGATGTTCTGCCCGGCCTGCGCCGCGGCGTCGAGCGCCGCGCCGAGATTGACCGCGGCCACCACCGAGGCCTCCGCGCGCAGTTCCATTTCCTTGATCCGCGCGTCGGTGTACTCGTCCAGGCTCATCTTGCCGGCGGCATAGGCTTGGCGGCTGCGGTCGCGAATGGCGTCGGCGGCGTCGTCGAGCTGGTTGGCGATGTCGAAAGCGGATTTCTTGGCTTGCGCCAGCGGGGTCGGCATGGGAGCGCTCCGGGTTAGAGGGTGGCGAAGCTCTGGCGGATCGACTTGAGGTCGGCGGCGGCCTTGCGCAGGGTAGCCTGCAGCTGCTTGTCGTCGAGGCGGTCCACGTTCCGCACCAGCGCGCTGTGCGCCGCGCGCACCTGCGCGAGGCCGTCGGCCGCGGCCTGTTGCGCTTTCAAGGCATCGGCCTGCGCGGCCTTGTCGATGCGCGCGGTGCGCCGCAGCAGCGTCACCACCGCGTCGCGCCGCGCGGGAGTCAGTTCGCTGTCGCCTTTCAGCTCGGCCGTCCACGCGGCTTCGCGCAGCTCGGACCTCGCGTCGTAGCTCGCGGCTTCGTCGCGCAGCACGATGCCGTAGGCCTGCGTCGCCAGTTCCATCGCTTCCAGCAGCTTGTCCATGTCCTCGCCGTTGCGCTCGACCATGCGCTTGACGTCCTTGGCCTGCTGCACGGCCAATGCCCAGTCCACCACGCGCTGGGCGATGTTGCTGTAGGCCTGCACGTGGCCGGCGTCGATGTGCAAATCTTCTGACGCGGCGATCGCATCGGAGACCTTGCCCAACTCGCCCGCCACCGAGTACGCGTCCTCGCCCGCCAGCAGCGCCAGCGCGGCCATGTAGCCGGTGGTGGTCGCATGCAGCTTGAGCAGGGTGTCCTTGTCGCGCGCGCTGACCGTGCGCAGGTTCTGCAGCTTCGCGCGCAGCGGGTCGTAGCGCTTGTCCGGCGGCAGGTCGGCGAGCTGCCGGTCGGCGCTGGTGACATAGCGTTCGGTCACGCCCTGGTAGCCGGTCAGCCGCGCCGAACTGCCGGCGAACTCGCGCACCGGGCCGAGGTTGACGCAGCCGCACAACAGCGCGGCCAGGACCAGGCCGCCGGCGCGGCCGATATGCCTCAAGGCAAGCATGAGTGGTTCCCCTGTGTGATGTCGCGGACGGTCGATCCATCAACCGCCGGACGGCGTGGCCGCCTGCCGGCGCGGTTGCGAAAGTCGTGGTGCTGCGTAGGGTCATACGGATTGGCGCGGGCGTACCGGCCGCGGTGGATGCCCGGGCCCGCGGCGCCCTGCGGCGCCGCGATGTTTCATTCCTGAAATGTCCTGCCCGACGCGGCAGCGGCGTTTGTTCGTGGGTGACCGGCGCGTCCGCACCTGCATCGGGCGGCTCGGTCGAACAGCACATGGAATGGAGCGCGGCGCCGCGGGCGTCGCGATGGCGGCGCTTTGCGCCGGGCACAGGGAGAGGCATATGCCGCTGGGACGCTTGCTCAATCTCAATCAGATCGTCGCCGGCGTGCGTCCGGCGCCCGCGGCGGTGTCGGTCGCCGCGCCGATCCGGATTCCCGGCGTCGTGGTCGCGCCGCCGGTGCATGCCGCCACGCCGGTGGTGGCGCCGCCGCCGGCGCGGCCGGCGCCCGCACAGCCCGCACCTGCACAGCCCGCACCCGCGCAGCCGGCGCCGACGGTGCGGGTCGCGCCGCCGTTCATGCCGGGCGCCGCGCTGCGGGTGAACCCGGCGATCGTGCGCGCGCAGCCGGCGATCGTCGCGCAACTGGAAGGCCGCACGCTGCGGCCGCGCCTGGACGTGCTGCGTCCGGGCCTGCTGCCGAACGCCGGCGGCGGCATCGCCCGCGCCGATTCGGCCTTTCCGATCAGCCCGAACGCGACGCCGGACGACCGCAGCGCGTTCGAGGATGCGAAGAATCCGCAGCAACGCTATTGGTTGCCGCGCTTCCGCTTGCGCAGCGCCGGCGGCCAGTACGAGATCAAGATCGCCCAGGGCCAGGACGGTCTGTGGGCGGTGAGTTTCGCGCTGGAGGCGTTTCCCGCGCCGGAGATCGCCGAAGCCGCGCGCACGATGGTGATGATGGGGATCAACCGCAGCGCGGTGATCGCGTATCGCGTGCCGGGCACCTCGATCGAGCAGCGTTTGCCGGTGGCCGAGCTGATCGACGATCCGCGCGGCGGTTGCGTGGCGATGCTGCACTTGAGCCTGGCCGAGCGCGACGGTTTGCTGCGCGCGTTCATGGCCGCCGATGCGCAATGCCGGCTAATCGTCTCGCGCGGCTACACCGTGGCCGTGCCGCGACCGGCCGAAACCGCGCCGGACGCGCCCAAGCGCCAGCTGATGATGGTCAAGGGCCAGATGCAGCTGCTGCGCGCGCCCGCGGCGATGCTGCGCGCCGAGGCGCTGGTCGCGGACGTGGCGCCGCCGCCGCCGGGCGTGGCCGCCGCCCGGCTCGCGCCGGGCGCGTTGAAGGCCGCGGCGATCCGGCCGATCGGCGGCGAATCGATCATCGCCGGCGACGAAGTGTTCCCGCGCAAGCCGTTCCCGCGTCCGCGGCCGATGCCGTTCCCGCGCCCGCAGCCGCAACCCGAGCCGCAGCCGCAGCCGCAACCCGCGCCGGAACTGCGCTACGACATTTCCAACCAACTGCAGGACTGCGCCATCGCCCTGCTGTTCGAACCGCAGCTGCATCCGTACCTGTATCCGGCCGGCAGCAACACCGGCGCGCAGGCGGCGCGCTGGGTCGTGCACGCGCTGCGCTATCCGGCCGACACCGGCCGCGTCCACGCCTATTTCCAGGACATGAACGATCCGGCGCGGATCTACTACCTGCCCGATTCGTTCAAGCTCGCCCGCCGCGGCGACGCGCCGCACGCGCCGGCGCTGGTGTTCCAGGTCGACCAGGGCGAGAACGCCGAGCAGGCGATGGTCGATCTGACCTGCGAAGTGCGCCCGGTCACCGACGGCGAACGCCTGCTGGCCGCGCGCCGCGCCCTGGCCGACAAGGTGCCGGCCAGCGCCGACAACCCCAACCGCGAATTCGAACTGCGCCTGCTGCGCGCCAGCTCGACCCTGCAGATGTCGCTGCTGCGCAACGGCGCGGTGCGTTCGCAGGCGGTGCCGGCGACGATCGACTGGGACAACGGCTTCACCCTCAACGAGCGCTTCGAGTTCAAGGATTTCCAGGACGTGTTCGGCGTGCTGATGACCGCCGGCGGCGCGTCCAACCTGCTGCAGGGCAGCGTGGTGGTGGCCAGCGGCGTCAACGAGAACGTGATGGTGCCGGTCAAGCTCAACTTCGCCGACATGGAAGGCGAGCTGTTCCGCTCGATCGAGACGCCCGACGCGCAGACCGGCGCGGTCGCGGTCAAGTTGATCAACGTCACCGAGAGCACGTTGCGCATCACCCGGCTGCCGGTGTGGATCACCCGCGGCGAAGGCTTGGTCGAAGGGCGCATCGAGGGCATGGACCTGAGCCAGCCGGTGGAGATCGCGCCCGAGCAGGGCCGCGATTTCACCGTGCAGCCGGTGTCCGCGCCGGCCGGCCCGCTGCCGGCCGACGCGATCTTCAACACCGCCTCGGTGCGCACGATCCCCGACGGCGAGGCGATCCTCAAGTACACCCTGGACGACCGCATCGACCAGGAAACCGTGCGCGCGGTGACGGTGATGACCGCGCCGGAAGTGCTGGCCAACGCCGGCGGCGAGGGCGGCGAGATCCTCAACATCGTGGTCGAGTTCCGCGGCAACCGCCGGGTGGTGCTCGGCGCGGCCAACACCAGCGCCGACATCGAGGTGCCGGTGCCGCTGATGGACATCCTGCTGCGCAAGGACAGCGAGGGCTTCTACGAATACCGCCAGACCGTGGTGTACAAGTCCGGGCAGAAGGCGCCGGCCACGCCGTGGCGCCGCGACGACGCCGGCGTGCTGTTCGTGACGGCGCTCTGACATGTCGTTCGCCGCCCGCCCCGACTGGCGCTCGCCGCTGCCGATCGCGCAGCGCATCGCCTACGCCGCCTACGACCAGCCCGGCCGTTTCCTGCTGCCGCCGCAGGCGCTCGCGGCCGGCCGCGTCGAAGGCGGTTCGCCGCTGCGCCTGGACATCGTCCAACAGAACCGCCCCGATCAAGCGGGCGGCGGCACGCTGGCGCGTTACTCGATCCTGTCGCTGGCGTTCGCCGCCGACTTCGGCCTCGACGCCGCGCGCCAGGCCGCGTTCGAACTCGGCCAGCGCGTGCAGCTGGCGCCGCTGCCGGTGGAAGGCGGCTGGCTGCGGCTCAACGCGGTGCAGGCGCTGGACCTGCCGCCGGCGCTGGACGAACTGTTGCCGCTGGACGCGGCCAGCCTCAGCGCGTTGAACCTGGCGGTGCGCCTGGACAGCGCCGCCACCGACCTGTTCGTGGCGGCGCTCCAGCGCGGCTTGCTCGCGGTCGGCGCCAGCGCCTGGCTGCGCGTGCGCGGCGTGGCCGAGCGGGTGCCGCTGAACCTGACGTTCGATCCGGCGGCGTTGCTCGCCGCGGTGCGCGGCCTCAGCGGCGGCGCCGACGAGATCGACGCCGCGCTGCTGCGCCAGCGCCTGACCGACGCGCCGCAGCTGCTCGGACTCGGCTTGCCCGAACGTTCCGGCGATATTCCCGCGAGCGTGCTCGCCGACGCCGTGCTCGACCGCATCGCCGCGCGTCTGGCCGCGCCGAAACCTTCGCCGGCCGACGTCGCCCCGGGCGTGCGTCTGGTCTTCGACCCGGCGGCGATGGCGCCGGGCCGGGTGCAGTGGAACCTCGCCGACGCGTTGCTGGCGCCGCGCCTGCTGATCCTGGAGGCCGATCCGCTCGGCCCGCTGCGCACGCTGCCGGCCGGCGAACTGCACGACAAGGTGGTGCGCCGCTTCGATGCGCGCGCCCTGGCCAGCGGCTGGCGCAGCCTCAGCGTGCGCGCCAACCTGCCCGAGCGGCGCATCGGCGTGATGACTTCGCAAGTGGACATCCAAGTGCCGGCGCGGCCGCCGGCGCGCATGACCACGCTCAAGGCCAGCGCGTCGCTGGCGGCGTCCGACAAGCCGGTCGCGCTGGAGCTGCGGCTGTCGCCGAGCGAGTCGCTGGCGTATCAGTGGCAGACCAGCGCGGTGGTGCTCAGCGACGGGCGCGCGGAAACCCTCAAGGGCCCGCTGCGCAGCGGCGAGCGCGAACACCTGCTGGTCGGTCCCGACGACTTCGGCCTGCGCCTGCTGCCGGTGGAGGCCGAGCCGGCGTTCCTGCAACAGGCCGACATCGAGGTCGAATGCTTCGGCACCCGCAAGGGCAAGCCGTGGAGCGCGCGCGGGCCGCTCGACGCCGCGCGGCCGGCGCTGACCTTCGCCGTGCCGTTCGACGTCGACGATGCGCAGATCCGCGCCGTGGCGCGCGCCCGCGACGGCGGCGCGCAGCGGCCGATGCCGCCGCAGCCGGCCGACGGCTTGCGCCTGGACGCTTTCAGCTTCGACGGCAGCGGCTCGCGCGAGCTGGCGCTGCAGTGCGAGTTCGACGACGACGCGCGCCAATGCGCGATCGAGATCGCGCCGGAAGACGGCATCGACGATCCGCTGCGGCGCAAGCGCCTGAGCTTCACCCGCGCGCGACCGCGGCAGGACTGGGGCTGGCTGGCGCTGTCGCCGTTCCGCGGCGGCTATCGCTGGCGATGGAACGCGCAGGCGCCGTGGTCGCCGGTGCTGCAACCCGACGCGCCGCTGCGGCTGCGCAGCAGCGAGGCCGCGCCGGCGGCGACCACCGGTTGAATCCACGCATCTCCAGGAAGGGACGGAACGAATGAACGCGGACAAGGAAGCAGCGGATGCCGGCGATCTGGCCGGCGGATACGAAGAAGTACAGGGCGTGCTGGTCGCGCAGGACGCCGACGGCGGCTGGCGCTACCGCGCGCGCGCGCCGGGGCTGGCGCGCGGTCCCGACGGCCGCGCCCAGTTCACCCTGGTCGGCGCGGGCGCGATCACGATGCTGGCCCTGACCGCCAGCTGGGGCGTGCCGGCCGCGACCCTGGATGCGGTGCGCGCCGAACTGGCCGCGCGCGCGCAAGTGCCGGCGGCGCAGCTGGGGCTGGCGCCGGCGCCGGTCGAGGTCGGCACGGTGAGGCTGTTGCTCGGCGACGGCGCCGGCGGTTTCGAGGAACTGGCCAAGGCCCAGTCCTCGGGCGTGCCGCCGTACCACGCGGCGTTCAACGTGATGCTCGACGCCGAGCGCGCGGCCAAGGTGCGCAAGGCGCTCGGCGGCGAGCGCGGCTGGCTGCAGTTGCGTTACGAGGTGCGCGACGGGTTCGAGCCGCGGCGCAGCAGCGATGCGCGCAGCGAGGAGTCGCTGGCGGTGGACGCGTCGGTGCGCGATGCGCAAGGCGAGGCCGGCGTGAGCGCGCGCGTCGGCTACAGCGAGCGGATCCAGGCCGATAGCGGGGGCGGCGAACCGCGCGAGCGATCGTATTCGGCCGACGCCGTGGATTGGGGGCTGCCGAAGCAGTGAAACGATCCGCCGCGCGGCGCGGCGGACGAGGCGATTGGAGCGGGACGCGACTGCGGATCGGCTGAGCGAGCGCCGACGCAGCCGCGGCCCGGTCCCAACGGCGCGAACGTGCGCCGGCGGCATGGGCCGCGACACAGGCGAACGACATCCGCGCGCGGCGCCGGCCTGCTCCGGTCCGCGACGGTAGCGCTCGTACCGGATTCGCGTGCGCGCCTGTCGGGCGCGCGCCGACAGGCGGTTTCGCGCCCGCGAAGGCGAAGAAAAACACCTGCAAATCGCGTGTTTTTCTGTGTCCGGAGCGAACTGTGATCGGCGTTGGATGATTCGAGCCGGCAACGAGTCCGGCGACGAATCGCACTCGCAGCCCGCCGCGCGGCGGGCGGGCGAAGGAATACGGCGCGCCTGCAACGCGCCCGGCAACGAACCGTCTCCGGGACCGCCCGGGACGTCCCAGGACAACGCGTTTTTCAGGACACGGATAAGGAGCAAGTCCATGCTTAAGATCGACAAGGTCGACACCCTCTTCGACCACGTGGTGTACGGCGACGACGCCAACGATTTCACCTACTACATCATGCCCAACGCGCCGACCTTCGCGAAGATGGCCAGCGGCGGCCTGGCCATGCGCTTCGTCGAGTACGGGCAGATCCGCGAGGACGGCGGCAAGAAGTTCGGCGGCTTCATCGCCTTCGACACCGAGCTGTCGGTGCCGGCGGACGTGCAGAAGAAGATCGCCGACGACCTGCAGAAGAAGCTGGCCGAGAAGTACAAGGGCAAGACCGTGCCCAAGGTCGCGATCGCGCCGGTGCTGTGGACCGACGGCACCGTCGAACTGCTGCTGACCGAGGGCGGCGCGCTGGTGGAGAAGATCCGCGGCGCCGGCAAGCCCTCGATCTACGGCAAGAACATCGCCTCGTTCATGGTCGAGCTGTCCGAGCTGGGCACGGCGATCTTCAAGGAGACCCTGAGCACCGGCTCGGCCTCGGCGGTGCAGGTGGTCTACAAGATGAACTGCTACATGCGCCTGCCGGAGATGAAGGCCTGGGGCACCTGGAACGCCTCGGAGTTCTACAGCTTCTTCCAGGACATCAACACCGAGGACAACTTCTGGAGCGAGGACAGCTACACCGAAGTCGTCAACTCCAGCCGCTACAAGAACGACGTCACCAAGACCCACTTCGACTTCGTCCAGGCGCCCAACCTCAGCGCCGAGGACAACGCCAAGCTCGAGTCCGACATCCGCGCGATCATCAACAAGCAGCTCGAGGCCGCGGTCCAGCGCAACATGCTCAAGGAGATCGCCGAAGTCGATCCCAACACCAAGGAGCTGCGCGAAGGCCAGGACATCGAGGACATCCGCCGCACCGTCAACAAGTCGCAGATCGCCAACGTGCGGGTGGAGTGGAGCGAGGCCAAGGCGGTCATCGTCAACCGCAACCCGCAGGGCATGCTGCCGACCATCACCTCGTTGATGGACGACAAGAAGAAGCCGCTGAAGTGGGAGGACTACTACTCCAAGATCAACCTGGACGAGTTCCTCAAGACCGTGCAGGTGGTGATGCGGGTCAACGCCGACTTCGCCAACCTGCCGATCCACAGCGTCGAGGTCAAGATCCGCTATCCGTACGGGCCGAACAAGAAGGTCCAGGAGTTCGTGTTCACCAAGCCCGACGACGTCGCCAAGTTCGAGGCCTTCGTCCACGAGGGCAAGCGCGACTTCACCTACCAGGTGACGGTGAACTACAAGGGCGCGACGTTCAAGCAGGTGTCGGAAGAGATCAAGACCGACGACACCAACCTGACCATCAACGTCGACGATCTCGGCGTGCTGGCGCTGGACATCGGCCCGGGCGACCTCGACTTCGCCCAGGTGCCGCGCACCCAGGTGACGGTGCGCTACAAGCACGGCAAGCAGCCGGTCGAAGCCAAGTTCAACATGACCAAGGACACGCCGACCTTCCAACTGCGCAAGATCATCGGCAAGCCGCGCACCGAAGACATCGACCTGGAGTTCCTGTACACCCTCGCCGACGGCCGCCAGATCAGGAAGACCGACAAGCAGCAGGCCAAGGAGCTGTTCGTCGACGATCCGTTCTCCTCGACCAAGACCGTGAGCTTCCGCGCCGCCGGCAACCTGAGCGAGGAGATCGCCTCGATCACCGTCGACGCCAGCTACACCGACGCGGCCAACAAGTACAACCAGAAGACCATCGTCACCCTGTCGAGCGAGATGACCTCCTTCGACTGGACCTTCCCGGTGGTGGACGAGACCCTGGGCGAGGTCAAGTACTCGGTGACCACGCTGTTCGCCGACGGCACCAGCAAGGAAGAAGGCGAGAAGGTGGCCGCGCGCTCGACCATCCTGGTCGGCAAGAAACTCGACCAGCTCGAAGTGTCGGTGGTGCCGGACCTGCTCAATTGGGACGAGCTCAAGCTGGTCAGCGTCTCGCTGGCGCACGGCACCAAGCGCATCGACCTGCGCTTCAAGCCCGGCGACGAGGAGAAGAGCTGGAAGCTGCCGCTGACCGACGGCGAGGCGCCGGACTACAAGGCCACCGTGACCTACTTCCTGACCGACGGCAGCCGCAAGGTGGTCGGTCCGGAGGTCAAGGACGACATGACCTTGTTCCTGGAACTGCCCGCCGCCTGAGTCGGGCACCGCTCGCGCGCGGCGGCTGGGGCCGCCGCGCGCCAGCCCCCTTCATCGCACCACGCCTGATTCGGAAGGAGTCCGATCATGCTTCTCCTCGACAGCCGCAGCCGCGAGATCAACGGCATCTCGGTCTTCCCCGACCACGCCGATCCCGAGCAGTGGTACTACATGCCGCTCAACCCGCACCTGACCACCGTGCGCGACAACGCGCTCGGCATGGACGTGCCGCAGTTCCTGCTGATCGGCTTCCGCGGCGACGCCGGCACCGGCGGTTTCCTCAACTTCGACTGCAACCTCGGCGCCAGCCAGAAGCAGATCGACGACCTCGCGCGCGAGATCGCCAACGCCGAGAACCTGCGCAACAAGCCGCGCATCGCGCCGGTGCCGCTGGAAGACGGCGGGGTCAAGCTGATGATGCTCGGAAAGGCCAGCGGCGACACCGCGGCCACGCCCGGCGGCGGGCCGCAGTTCGTGCTGAAGATCGACCACAACGCCAAGCCGGCGCTGTACGGCGCCAACCAGGCCGCGTTCTCGGTGCGCCTGGACCAGGACGGCTACACCGTGATGGAACAGTGCCTGGAAGGCGAGATCCTGCCGGTGGCGGTGATCTATTCGCTGGACTTCCTCGGCCTGCGCCCGGCCTACAACATCCGCCTGTCGATCGACTGGGACCGGGTGCAGAAGCACATGGACGAGAGCTTCTCCGGCGGCAACATCTTCTTCAGCACCGAGATCGGCAAGGCCGTGGACGAGTTGGTGGAGACCCGCGCGATCGTGCTGGAGTCCGACACCTTCGTCGCCGAGGGCGAGGACACCAAGGGCATCATCGACCGCCGCGACGCCGCCCTGGCGCAGGTGCGCAACATGGTCACCGACGCGTTCTTCCAGCCGAGCCTGCCGCCGTGGTCGCCGGAGAAGAAGAACGACTTCGAGCGCGGCCTGGACGCGATCGGCAAGTTCGCAGCCGAGTCGTCGGCGCGCGCCGCCGGCGGGCCGATCGGCGCGCTGTTGCCGAGCTTCAGCTACAAGCGCATGGACTACAAGCGCGTCGACAAGAAGAAGCTCAACGTCAATTTCTCCGAGCGCGTGGCGATCAAGCGCTCGATCTATCCGCAAGGGCACCTGGCGGCGCTGTTCAAGACCATCCGCGAAGGCAACGTGCCGCGCGACCGGCTGGTCAAGCAGATCAGCCTGGACAACGATTTCTTCAAGAAGCGCCGGGTCAAGGTGATCTCGCGCGCGGACCTGGCCGCCGACGACATCGGCAGCGTCAACGTGCGGGTGCGCTACGGCGACAAGGCGCAGAACGCGCTGCTCGGGGCGAACCAGGGCGAGGCCAGCTTCGAGTGGCTGAGCCAGCTCGACAAGGGCCAGATGAAGCGCGACGTGCAGGTCGAGTACGAGGTCAGCTTCAAGGGCGTGGACGCGGCCGAGCGGCCGACCAAGCTCAAGTCCAAGCCGCAGACCTTCGACGTGGAGAACGTCGAGATCATCCCGCGCGACCTGTACGCGATCAACACCGTGCCGGTGCTGGCCGAGAACTTCCCGTGGGACCGCTACAGCTCGGTCGACGTGTTCCTGCGCTATCGCGACCCGGCCAACAAGATCAACCAGAACGATCTGGTGCGGCTGACCAAGGATGCGCCGTCGGGCAGCTGGAAGATGTTCATGCTCGATCCGGCCAAGACCGCCTACGAGGTGCGCATCGTCCATCACGGCCTCAGCGGCGGCGACAGCGTGCGCGACTGGGCGCCGCTGGACGAGCCGCAGGTGATGGTGCGCAACCCGTTCCCGACCCGGCGCGTCGTGCAGGTGGTGCCGAACTTCAACTGGAACGAGGTGCAGGAAGTGTTCGTCGACCTGCGCTACGCGGACAAGGCCAACAACATCCAGGAGGACATGCAGATGTCGTTCCAGGAAGGCTCGGCCTCGCAGACGTTCGCGGTGGACCTGCGCAATCCCGAGATCAAGGGCGTGTTCTACAGCGTCAGCATCCTCTACAAGGACGGCCGCGACATCGAGGAGATCCCCGAGTCGGTCACCAACGGCAACCGGATCATGCTCAAGTCGGGCATGAAGGGCCGGCGCATCGTCACGGTCAAACCGCCCGCGGACTTCGCCAAGCGCAAGATGCGCAAGGTCAAGGTGTCGCTGCGTTTCGAGGACTTCACCGGCGGGCTGTCGTTCGCCGAGGACTTCGAATTCGCCGACGCGAAGGCCAGCGGCGAGTTCGAGTACGACTACCTCGACGCGGCGCGCATGCGCTACGAGTACAAGGCCAGCTACCTGCTCGAGAACGGCACCAACAAGAACGTCAACTGGGCGGCGGCGGAGACCACCGACCTGGTGTTGAAGATGCCCTGACCGGGACGCGTCCAACGCAACGGCCGGCCGGACGCCCCGCCCCTCGCACGTACGTCATCCCCGCGAACGCGGGGATCCAGGGACTTCAGCGCCATGCATCGGCGAAGCCCTGGATGTTCGGCTCCGCCGAAATGAAGCGGAGCCCGCGTTCGCGTGAACGACGAGCGCTTGGGAGCGCACGCCCGGCCACCGCAAGAACAAGGAACGGCCGCGCCCCGCGCGCCACCGCAGAGCCCACGGAGTTCGTCATGCTCAGCCTGGAAAAACCCATCACCGTCGACGGCATCACCGTCTTCCGCGACCACGCCGACAAGAGCCAGTTCTGGTACTTGCCGGGCCCGGTCGACCTGGCCAAGCGCCAGGCCGACGGGCGCAAGGAATTCAACTTCCTCAAGTACCGCGTCGCCGACGCCTCGGCCGCGGACAAGGGCGGCGGCTTCGTCACCTTCGTCACCACCTTGCAGCTGCCCTCGTCGATGGAATCGAAGATCGTCGGCCGGCTCAACGCCGAGCCCGGCGCGGTGCCGCCGGTGCGGCTGACCTGTGCGACATTCGAAGAGGGCACGGTGCAGTGCATCGCCCTCAACGTGCAGGGCGGCGGCGGCACGTCGGCGCAGCCGGCGGCGCCGGGCACGTTCAACGCGGTCGAGCACATCCTCGGCGCGACCGTGCCGTCGATGGACGCGGCCAACCGCGCCGCCTTCAGCCTGAGCCTGTCGGCCGAAGGCGCGACGATCCTGGAGCAGGCGCTCAGCGACGGCATGACCCCGATCGGCGTGGTCTACGACTTCAAGTACCTGGCCATGCGCCCGGCGCTGCGGGTCACCATCACCGCCGACTTCGAGCGCATCTACAACCACTTCAGCGCCAGCCTGGAAGGGCAGTACGCCTGGTTCAAGGCCGGCATCGACGCGGCGTTCGAATCGTTGGTGCAGAACGGCGTCATCGACATCCAGGTCGAGGCCTTCACCGATGCCGAAGACAAGCGCGACCAGGAGAAGTGGGCGCTGGATTTCTTCAAGAACGACCTGCTGAGCAAATGGTTCGAGCCGACCCTGGTGCCGGGCAAGCTGGCGACCGACGCGGCCAACGCGGGCGGCGGCCAGAGCGGCGGCACCGGTGGCGGGCAGGGCGGCGGCACCGGCGGCAGCGGCGGATCGAGCGGCGGCAGTTCGGGCGGCAGCAGTGGTGGTTCCAGCGGCGGCAGTTCGGGCGGCAGCAGCGGCGGATCGAGCGGCGGCAGTTCGGGCGGCAGCAGTGGTGGTTCCAGCGGTGGCAGTTCGGGCGGCAGCAGTGGTGGTTCCAGCGGAGGTAGTTCGGGCGGCAGCAGCGGTGGTTCGAGCGGCGGCAGTTCGGGCGGTAGCAGCGGCGGCTCGAGCGGCGGCGGTTCGGGCGGCAGCAGCGGCGGCTCGAGCGGCGGCAGCTCGGGTGGCAGCAGCGGCGGAGGTTTCGCCGGCGGCACGTCGGGCGCGAGCGGTGGCACGCGCAGTGGCGGCGGCGCCAGCGCGGGCGGCGCGACCGGCGCGACCAGCGGCGGCACGGGCGGCACGGGAAGCACGGGAAGCACGGGCGGCACCGGCGGCACCGGCGGCACCACGCCGCCGGCGCCGCAGATCCAGCCGGCCGCGCTCACGGTCGATTCGACCGAGCCTTCGCCCTTGCCCGCGGGCTTGGGCGTTACCCATGCGCCGGCGGCCAGCGGGCTGGCCGAGACGATCACCGTGACCGGCGCCGGCGCGGTGGTGAAGGTCGACGACCAAGTCGTCGCCGCCGACGCGCAGGGGCGCGTCAGCATCACCGTCAACCCGGACTCGGCCAAGCGCATCGACGTCGAATGGCCGGCGAGCACGCGCGAACAGACCTTCGGCCTGTTCTTCGATTTCGACAAACCCGCCGAATCGGGCTGGAAGACCAATCCGCCGTCGCCGCAGTTCCGCGCCTACGTGGACAACACCACCACCGACCCGCGCTATCGCGATGCCTCCGGCACGCTGCGCATCGAAGGCGACGGCGACTGGAGCGGCAGCGAACGCGGCGCCGACCGGCTGATGGCGTGGATCCGCAATCTGCCGACGCCGCGCAACCTCAACTTCCAGGCCTACGCCAGCCACGAGCACGTCAGCGGCGCCAGCGAAAGCCAGCGCGAGCAGTACAACCGGCGGTTGTCGCAGCGCCGGCTCGATGTCGCATTGGCGGTGGCCAAGCGCGCCGGCGTGCCGATCACGGTGACCACCCAGGCCGCCAACGGCGATGTGGTGCCGGCCGCGCGGCCCGGCTCGCACTCGCCGATGGGCGGCGATCCGGACAACCGCGTGGTCCACGTCACCGGCCGCGCCGCTGGCGCCACGCCGAACCGCTGGCACGGGCGCCTGCGCCGGCCTGCGTCGGTGACGCCGCCGAATCCCAATCCGAATCCGAACCCCAATCCGAATCCAAACCCCAATCCCAACCCGAATCCGAATCCGAATCCGAATCCGAATCCAAACCCCAATCCGAACCCCAACCCGACGCCGACTGTGCCGACGCCGCCGACCGCGGTCAGCCTTTCGCTAAAGCTCAAGTTCGTGCACCAGGAAGAGCGCAAGAAGCTGACCCTGCGCTACAACCGCGCCGAGGCGGTGCGCCGCACCTACGCGCCGCAGGGCTTCTTCGGGCTGATGCTCGGCGACCTGCGCGACAAGTCCAAATACTTCAAGGAAATCGATCTCGACGATCCGTTCTTCCGCCAGTTCGCGGTCGAGGCCAGCCTGCCGATCGCGTTCGAGCCGATCGATCTCAAGTCGGTGCAGCTGGCGCTGGACTACGGCGACAAGAGCAAGCCGCGCGACCACAAGCACGCCGACTTCGTGTTCGGCCCCGGCGACAGCGCGGCCAAGCGTTTCGAAGTGTTCATGAACCAGACCCGCGACATCGG
Source organism: Lysobacter enzymogenes (assembly GCF_023617245.1). Classification (NCBI taxonomy): domain Bacteria; kingdom Pseudomonadati; phylum Pseudomonadota; class Gammaproteobacteria; order Lysobacterales; family Lysobacteraceae; genus Lysobacter; species Lysobacter enzymogenes. The sequence goes on along the minus strand of NZ_CP067396.1, from coordinate 5,104,443 downwards.
CTACGAAGCCTCGTACCAGTACCACTTCGATCCGCAGTCCGACTGGGCCGCCGACCGCACCTCCTACACCGTGCCGGCCGAGCGCACCGAGGACCGCACGCTGTTCGTCAATCCGTACGAACACGTCGAGTTCCGCCAGATCACCGCGACCGCCGGCGATGTCGACTGGGACGTGGTCGAGGCCATCGACGTCAAGCTGCAGGCGCGCGGCTACGCCTCGCCCGAGCCGAAGACGACGCTGACCCTGACCGCCAACTCCGGCCCCAAGACCTGGCGCCTGCGCGGGGCCAAGCCGGCGCCGGCGAACCGCGGCGTGACGTACCAGATCGTGCAGCGGCGCAAGGGCGTGTCGCAGCCCGATCCGGCCACCCCGGCGGTCGAGGTCGACGTGCCCGAGCTGCTGGTCCACGACAGCTTCGAGGACGCGCTGCAGCTGGAATTCATTCCGGTGTTCGACCCGGCCATGGTCAAGCGCGTCTACATCGACGTGAAGTACGAGGACGGCGCCTACAAGCGCAGCGAGCGCATCGAAATGGCCGGTTCGCAGGCCGACCCGATCAAGCTGCGGATTGCGTTGAACAACAAGGACAAGCGCAAGTACCGCCGGCGCTTTACCTTCGTCGGCATGCAGGGTCAGTTCGACCAGCGCGCCTGGGTCGAGGACAGCGAAGAGCTGGTCGCGGTGCAATAAGGGGAGGAGCGCATGGACGCAGGCAATGCCAGGGACGGCTTCACGACAGGGAGAGCGAGCGTGAGCGAAGCGATGCCGCGGTCCGCCGGCGACGGCCCATTGGCCGCACCGGTGATGGCGACGTTGCAACGGTTGCGCGCGGTGTTGCCGCGCCAGGCCGACGCGGCACAGGCGCGGCTGGCGCGCACGCTGGCGCCGCTGGCGGCCTCGCGCTGGCCCGAGGTGGCGTGGAGCTTCAGCTCGCTGACCAACACCGGCCTGCCGGTGGAATTCGCCTGGACCTCGCGCGAAGCGGCGGTGCGCTGGACCGCCGAGGTCGCCGAGCCCGAGGCCGACGACGCGACCCGCTTGCAACGCGCCGCGCAGGCGCTGGATTGGAGCGGCGACCTGCGGCCGTGGCTCGATCACCAGCGCGGCGCGCGGCTGAAGTTCGGCGCCTGGGCCTCGGCGCGGCACGGCGAGGATTTCGCCGCCAAGCTCTACGCCGACCTGCCCGAAGGCCGGTTGCCGCCGCCGTGGCGCGGCCGCCATCGCCTGTTCGATTCGGCCTTGCTGTTCTGGCGCATGTGCGGGATCAATCCCGACGGCAGCGTCGAATGCTATGCGCGCGCGGACGAACTCGATCTGGCCGCGCTGCGCGCGCTGGCGCGGGTCGCGCTCGGCGACGACGCGGCCTTGCTGCAGCGTCTGCTGCGGGTGCTGCCGGCCGACGATTTGCCGCGCCCGTCCGGCATCAGCCTGGCCCTGTCGGCGCAGGGCGAGGTGCGCGCGCTGACCTGGTTCACCTTCGCCAAGGCGATCTTCCGCGACGACGCCCAGGTCGAAGCGTGCCTGCGCACGCAGGGCGAGGGCGCGTCGGCGCAGGTCTACGCCGCGCTCGCCGCCGGCCCGGCCGACGGCCGTTGGCGCCACGGCATGATCGGCGTCGGCGCCGACATCGCCGGCAACGCCTGGGTGCAATGCGGCGTGCGGCCGACATGAGCGCCGCCGCACCGGTGTGCCCGCCGCGGATCGCGCCCGCGCGCGTCGCCGCGGCCGACAGGCGGCCTTACTTCATCGCCAGCGACGTGGTCCTGGACGGCCAACGCCTGCGCGACCGCAACGGCTTCGTCACCGCGCTGGGCGTGCGCGCGCTGCGCCGGGCCGGCCTGCCGGTGCCGGCGGCGATGCTCGACGCGCTGCAACAGTGCCGTTCCGCGCGCGGCGGTTTCCGTTTCTGGCCCGAACGCGCGCATCCCGATTGGGCGCCGCGCCTGCCCGACGATGCCGACGACACCGCGATCATGCTGCTGGAACTGCTGCGCGCGGGCCGGATCAGCCACGCCGACGCGCACCGCACCGCCTGCTTGGCGATCGCCCGCCGCCGCATCGCCCAGTTGCCGCTGCTGCGCCCGCCGTGGCTGCGCATCGGCGTGTTCGCGACCTGGAGCCGCGACGGCATCCGCCGCGATCTCGTCGACTGCACCGCGACCGCCAACGTGCTGGCCTTGTTCGCGCACTTGCGGCTCGCCCACCTGCCCGGCGTGCGCGAGGCCGCCGACATGCTCGCCGCCGCGCTGCGCTGGGCCGGCGACGACGAACTGCGCGCGGCCAGCCTATCGCCGTTCTATCCCGACCCGGCCGAATTCGTCCTCGCGCTGGAGCACGCGGCCGAATGCGGCGCGCCCACGGCGGACGAACTGCATCGTCTCGCCGCGGCGACCGCATGGGGGCGCGATGCGCCGGCGCGCAGCGAGCGCTTCGACCACGCGGTCTGCGGCAGCCCCTACGGCATGGCGGCGTGGCGTTCGCCCGAACTGGCGCGGTTGCGCGCATGGGCGCGACGCAGCGGCGCGATGCGCCATCGCGATCTGCAGTCCGAACTGGACGAGCAGATCACGGCGATGGCCTGAGCCTCGCCCGCGCTTTTCGCTTGGGTCGGGTTTCGCAGCGACCGGCCGTCTCGCGGTCGCGGCTTGCGCCGCTCCTACAGTCGCTTGCGCCGTAGCGTCGAAGGCCTCCTGTAGGAGCGGCGCAAGCCGCGACCGCACCACCTCGCCCACAACGAACCGCCCATCGCAGCCGCGATCCCCCGACCTGCGTTCTCCAGGCGCGCGCGCGCGCGCTCCTCGCCGCAAAAAAGAAGCCCGGCCTAAGCCGGGCTCCGTTTTCATCGATCAAGGCCGAACCGGCCCCGGCCGCGCCCCGTGATCAGGGCTTGGGCGCGTAGCGCAGGGTCACGAACCACTCGCGGCCCGGCTGGTTGTAGTACGACACGGTCTCGTACTCGCGGTCGAACACGTTGGCCACCCGCGCCTGCAGGCTCAGCGCATCGGTGAACGCGTACTCCGCGCGCAGGTCGAACGTGCCGTAGCCGCCCAGGCGGTTGCTGTTGGCGACGTCGTCGTAGCGCGAGCCGTAGCCGACCGCGGTGGCGCCGACGCGGAACTTGCCGAAGGCGCGGTCCAGGTCGATGCGCGCGCTGTGCTTGGCGCGGCGCGGCAGGTCGTTGCCGCGGTAGAAGCCGACCCGGTTCTCGGTGTCGAGCCAGCTCGCGCTCGCCGCCAGCGTCCACTCGGCGAACGTGGTGTCGATGCCGATCTCGGCGCCGCGCATGCGCGCGCGTTCGATGTTGTTGGGCAGGTTGATCGCCGAGTCGAAGGTGATCAGCTCGTCCACGCGGGTGTCGAAACCGTCGATGCGCGCGTTGAAGTTCTCGCCGCGGTAGGCCAGGCCCAGTTCCCAGGTCTTGGACTCTTCCGGCTTGAGGTTGTGGTTGCCGAAGAACGGGTAGTACAGCTCGTTGAAGGTCGGCGCCTTGAACGCGGTGCCGTAGCCGACGGTGACGCGCCAGTGGTCGGCGAAGTTCAGGCCCCACGCGGCGCCGCCGGTGGTGTGGCCGCCGAACTGCTCGTTGTCGTCGCGGCGCACGCTGGCCTCGAACGACTGGTTGCCGAAGCGGCCCTGGTACTGGACGAAACCGGCCTTGTTGTCGCGCGAACGCTCGTCGTAGGTGGTGTCGCTGCGCACTTCGTCGCGCAGCCAATCGAAGCCCGCGCTCAACACGTGGCCTTCGAACAGGTTGAAATCGGCCTGCAAGGTCGCGGTGTCGCGATTGGTGCTGAAATACCCCATCGGCACCGCGCCGAGGAAGTTGTCCGAGCTGTCGACATTGCGCCCGCCGGTCAGCTGCACATGCACGCGCTCGCTCGGCCGCCAGTCGATCTTGCCGCCGATCACCTGCTGCACGGTCTCGGAATAGTTGACGAAGCTGCCGTCGTAATCGTTCTGGCCTTCGGCGCGCAGCGCCTGGCCTTCCACGCTCCACTGCTCGTTGATCTCGACGCCGCCGCGCAGCGACAGCGCGTGGCTTTCGTAACCGTCGCGGTCGGGCTCGTCGGTGAAGCAGCCGGCGAACACCGGGAAGCCGGCGCCGCGGCAGGCGTCGATGCCCTGGGTCTTGCGGAAGCTGTAGTCGGCGCCGAACCAGCCGCGGCCGCCGCGGCCGCCGAAGCCGGTGCCGAATTCGACGGTGCCGTTGCTGCCGCCGCCGGCGTGCACGCGCGGGGCGAAACCCTGGCGCTCGCGGCGGGTGAACACCTGGATCACGCCGCCGATGGCGTCGGCGCCGTACAGGCTCGAACGCGGGCCGCGCACGATCTCGATCCGGTCGATCAGTTCCAGCGGCAGGTCCTGCAGCGAGGCCAGGCCCGAGGTCGGCGAACCGATGCGGATGCCGTCGACCAGCACCAGCACGTGGTCGGATTCGCTGCCGCGCAGGAACAGCGTGGTCAGCTTGCCGGCGCCGCCCTGGTTGGCGATGGTGATGCCGGCGCGGCCGCGCAGCAGGTCGTTGAGGTCGCGCGCCTGGCTGCGCTCGATGTCGGCGCGGTCGAGCACGTCGACCGGGGTCAGCAGGTCGTTGACGCTGACCGCGGTGCGGTTGGCGGTGACCACGACCTGATCCAGGTCGGTGGGCGCACCGGCGGGCGCGGCGACGGCGGCCGCCGGCAACGCGAGAGCGCCGGCGATGGCGAGGGACAGCAACTGGTAACGACGCATTGAAGCACTCCTGCGCGCGCGATCCTGCGCGCACGACGAACGGCGAAGGGCGGAGGCGGGGGAGGGCGAACGCAGGCGAGCCGGCGCGAAGGCGCGGCGACCGCCGCGATGCCCTCCGCATCGCAACCTGTGGGGGCTTCGGGGCCGGTCTCCGGACTTGCGGGCCGAACCGGCGGACCGGTTCCGGCGCGGCGCCTTCCCATGCCGGTGGCGCGAGGCCGGTGGCACAGTGGCGGTTGCCGCGCTGTGGACGCGCTTACCGTTGCGGGGGCAGTGCCGGACTGGCCGCGGCCGGATCGCAGATCCGCGCCGCCGGACGTCACCGGCTTCCCGTTTCAACCCGGCGGCCTGGCCGCGGGGTCACCTCGAAGCGGGGCGCAGTGTACGCGAAGCCGGCGCCGCCTGCCTGACCGGTCGGAGCCGTCCTAGGCCTCTGCAGGAGCGGCGCGGGGTGCGAACGCGCGGCGATCGCTCGCGTTGATGCTTTCGACGTGGCCGGGGTGCCGCGGTCGCGGCTTGCGCCGCTCCTGCAGGAAGCGGGCGCAGCCGCGCAGCGTCGGCTCAGTCGTGCCGACCGTTGTCCTCGTCGCGACCGTTGTCGCCGGCCGCGCCGTCGTCGTCGCGTTCGTCGCCGGCGCCATCGCCATCCCCGCCGTGGCCGCCTTCATCGCGGCCCGCGCCGAAGCCGCCGAAGCCGCCGTCCTCATGGCGATCTTCGTTATGCACCGTCGTGCGCACCGGCGCGGCGGCCGGCTTGTTGCGCGGCGCCGGCAGCAGCGCGGTGGCCGCCTCGGCGGCCAGGATCAGCTCCTGGCGGCGCTCGTCGGGAATCTCCTGCCAATGGCAGTCCAGCAGCGCGCCTTCGATCGCGTAGAGCAGGTTCAAGGTCGGCTTGAAGCCGGCGCGCTTGACCCGCATGAACGCCTCGACCGTGCCGATCGCGGCGACGTCCTCGTGCGTGCGCAGCCCCACCTGGCGCAGCCAGGCCGCGCTCTTGGGGCCGATGTTGCGCATCTTGATTCCGCTCATGCCAGCGACTCCACATACACCTGGGCCAAAGCTTCCAGGCCGGCCTGATCGTCGGCGTCGAAGCGGTCCGGGATCGGGCTGTCCAGGTCGAACACGCCGATCAGTTCGGCGCCGCGGGTCAGCGGCACCACCACTTCCGAGCGCGAGGCCGCGTCGCAGGCGATGTGGCCGGGGAACGCGTGCACGTCGGCCACGCGCTGGGTCTGGCGGCGGGTGGCGGCTGCGCCGCACACGCCCTTGTCGAGCGGAATGCGCACGCAGGCCGGCAGCCCTTGGAACGGGCCGACCACCAGTTCGGTGCCGTCGAAGAAATAGAAACCGACCCAATTGAGCTGCGGCAGGGCCTGGTTGACCAGCGCCGACAGATTGGCGGCGTTGGCGATGCGGTCGCGCTCGCCGTCGAGCAGGGCGCGGGCCTGGTCGACCAATTGGGCGTATTGCTCGGACTTTTGGCCCGAAAGTGTGGAGGCAGTAAACATCTTCGGAGTGTAACAGCGGCGTCCGCTGCGACTACCATGCCCACCGGGCGGCGCCGGGAAAGCGCGAGATCAGTCACAGGCGCCGCCGCCCCTTCCGACAAGCGCGCCGTCGGCCGCGCGGTCCCGTCCGCGCGCCGGGCGGCCCCAGCCGCGAGACTCCCGCATGACTTCTGCCCGCCGGCTCCCCGGCCTGTTCGTCACCGGCACCGATACCGGCATCGGCAAGTCGGTCGCCAGCGCCGCCCTGTTGCACGCCCTGCGCGCCGGCGGCGCGCGCGCGGTCGGCATGAAGCCGGTCGCCAGCGGCTGCGAGCCCGGCCCGGACGGCTGGCGCAACGAGGACGCGTTGCTGCTGCAGGCCGCCAGCGATCCGCGGCCGCGCTACGAAGACGTCAACCCGTACGCCCTGCCGCAGCCGCTGGCGCCGGAGATCGCCGCGGCCGAAGCCGGCGTCGAGATCGCGCTGGGTCCGATCCTGGCCGCGCACGCGCGGCTGGCCGCCCAGGCCGACACCGTGGTGGTCGAGGGCGTCGGCGGCTGGGCCGCGCCGGTCAGCGCTCAGCTCGACCAGATCGACCTGGTGCGCGCGCTGAAACTGCCGGTGGTGCTGGTCGTCGGCCTGCGCCTGGGCGCGATCAACCATGCCCGGCTGAGCGCGCGCGCGATCCAGGCCGACGGCGCCGAGCTGATCGGCTGGATCGCCAACGGCATCGACCCGCACATGGCGCGCGCCGACGAGAACTTCGAGATCCTGCGCCGGCGCCTGCCGGTGCCGTGCTGGGGCCGGCTGCCGCATGCGGCGCAGCCCGACCCGGCGACCCTGGCCGGTGCATTGCGCCCGGCCTTCTGAATCCCGCACTTCCCCTGTAGGAGCTGGCGCAAGCCGCGACCGCGGAGTTTCCGCTCGCGTCGCAGATACCGCCGCAGTCGCGTTGCCGCAGTCGCGGCTTGCGCCGCTGCTACCGGGCGCTTCCGATCCTCCGGCCGGGGCCTGCGCACCGCGCAAACGAAAAAACCCGACAGCTCGCGCTGCCGGGTTTCTTCATCGCATCGGGCCGCCGGGAGAGAGGCGGCGGCCGCGAGGCTTACTTGGCGGCCGGAGCGGCGGCCTTGGCCACGGCCTTGGTGGCCTTCTCGACGTTGGCCTGGGTCGCCTTGGCGGCGGTCTCGACCTGCGACTTGGCCAGCTCGGCGATGGCTTCGTTGGTCTTCAGGGTGCGGCCGAAGGCTTCCTGGCCGGTGCTGACGGCGCGCTCGACGTTCTCGCGGGCCACCTGCACGCCCTTCGGGAACAGGGTCTTGAGGGCGTCGAAGTCGCGGGCCTCGGCGGCTTCGCCGAAGAAGGCGAAGGTGGCGTTGACGCGGTCTTCGATCGCGGCGATCTGCAGGCCGAACACGGCCTCGGCGTTGTCGAGGGCCAGGCGGTTGACCTGAGCGGCCGTGTCCGCGAACTGGCGCGTGGCGGCGGCGAACTGTTCGTTGAACTGCTGGTACATGGCTTAGCTCCTGAGAAGGTGGCCCAGACGGAGGGCGACTGGATTGTGCGATGCAGCATAGACCGGCTTTTGTTGCGCCGCAACATGGCGCCGACCAGCGGTCCTGAATCGTTCAGAAAACCTGCCGGTTCAGTCAGTTACGGGGTTGCTACCTGAATAGGCAAAGCGGCTTCGCTGCGCGGACCTGCGCCGATCCGCCCGGCCACGCTGGCGGGCACGGATGTCGATACGGTGGCGCGCGCATGACCCGACCCGGAACCGGGCGCGGCATCGGTTTGCGTCGCAGATGCCGGCGCGAAGCGCCGGCGCCGGGTCACTCGCCGCGGTAGCGGCTGCCGGCGGTGCAGGTCTCGTGGACCACGATTTCGCTCAGCAGCGGCAGCGCCGGCTTGAGCTGTTCCCAGATCCACACCGCCAGCCGTTCGCTGGTCGGGTTGTCCAGGCCTTCGATGTCGTTGAGGTAGTGGTGATCGAGCCGGTCATGGATCGGCTGGAACGCCTTCTTGACGTCGGCGTAGTCCATCAGCCAGCCGCTGTGCTCGCCGATATCGCCGCGCAGGTGCACTTCGACCCGGAACGAATGCCCGTGCAGGCGCGCGCACTTGTGGCCTTCCGGCACGTTCGGCAGCCGGTGCGCGGCTTCCAGGGTGAAGACCTTGAAGATGTCGATGGCGGGCATGGCGGCGAACGGGTGCGGAGCCGGCGGCGCCGGCGCGTGGAAGACCGATGATCGCGCAGCGCCGGAGCCGGCGCGAACGCGGCGGCGGGATGCAGCGGTGCGGATACGAAAAAGCCCGCTGCGCTGGCGGGCCCTGACTGGTGTTGCGGCGCGTTGTTCGATGGTGGCTATGGGTGGACTCGAACCACCGACCCCAGCATTATGAGTGCTGTGCTCTAACCGGCTGAGCTACATAGCCACGGTGAGCCGCGCATTCTTCATGCCGGGGCCGGTCTTGTCAATCCTTTCGCGGCGTTTTGCCCGGCTTGTCCTCTGGCCGACCCCGTGGCAGAGTCGGAGACAGTGAAATTAGGAGTCCGCATCGTGATCGATCCGGACGGCTACAGACCCAATGTAGGCATCGTCCTGATGCATCCCGATGGCCGCCTGTTCTGGGCGCGCAGGGTGCATCGCGACGGCTGGCAGTTCCCGCAGGGCGGGATGAACAGCGACGAGACGCCGCTGGAGGCCATGTATCGCGAATTGCGCGAGGAAACCGGCCTGCAACCCCATCATGTCGAAGTGCTCGGCGCCACCCCGGGCTGGCTGCGCTATCGGCTGCCGCGCAGGGCGGTGCGGCGCAACGACCGGCTGGTCTGCATCGGCCAGAAGCAGGTGTGGTTCCTGCTGCGGCTGACCGGGCAGGAATCGGATCTGTGCCTGGACGTGACCGACAAGCCGGAGTTCGATCACTGGCGCTGGGTCGACTTCTGGTACCCGATCGAGCACGTGGTGATGTTCAAGCGCGGCGTCTATACCAGCGCCCTGCGCCATCTGGCGCCGTTCGCCCGCCATGTCGCCGGCGACCAGGCGGTGCCGATGCCGTGCCCGGTCGCCGATGCGCGGCCCGACCCGCGCCGCGATGCCGGCCTCGGCGGCCGCCAGCACCAGCGGCCGCGCGCGCGGCCCGGCGGGCAGTCGGCCTGCGGCGGCTCCGAACCGGGCGCCTGAGCCGCGGCCCGGCCGGTCCGGGCCGCCCGCCGGCGTCTTTGCCGAATTGGGCTTTCATTAATTGACAATCATTCTCATCCGTGGCGGAATGGTCCCGCAGCCAGCCGGCTGCCAACCGAAGACCAGCGCCGTGTACGTCTGCATCTGCAACGGAGTCACCGACCGCGATATCCGCCAGGCCGCCGAAGCCGGTTGCCGCAGCGTGTCCGAGCTGACCATGCGCACCGGCGCCGGCGCCAATTGCGGCAGCTGCCTGGACTTGGCCGGCTCGCTGCTGGAGCAGGCGCGCAACGTGCGCGAACTGCCGCTGTCGGTGTTGCAACAAGCCGCCTAACGCGAGCGCGACACGCCGGCGCCGCGGCTGCGGCGGCAGGCGCTCCCGGTCCGCAAACCGGGTTTCAGCCAGCGCAACGTTCCGCCCTACGAATCCCCGAAACGGCCGCCTCGCGCGGCCGTTTTCGTGTCCGCCGCCACAATCCGCGCGGCTGCGTGCGAGCGATTCGCGATTACCGTTGCGCACGATTCGCGTTTCGTCATGGCCCGCGCGAAAGGGCTACAGTGCCGCCCATCGCAACGCAGGAGCCGGCCATGAAGGGCGACGCCAAAGTCATCGAATACCTCAACAAAGCGCTCTACAACGAGCTGACCGCGATCAACCAGTACTTCCTGCACGCCAAGATGCTGAAGAACTGGGGCCTCAAGGAACTCGCCGAGCACGAGTACCACGAGTCCATCGACGAGATGAAGCACGCCGACAAGCTGTCGGACCGCATCCTGTTCCTCGACGGCCTGCCGAACTTCCAGGCGCTGGGCAAGCTGCGCATCGGCGAGAACCCGCGCGAACTGCTCGAGTGCGACCTCGCGCTGGAGCTGGAAGCGATCCCGCTGCTGCGCGAGGCGATCAAGTACTGCGAGACCGTCAGCGACTACGTCAGCCGCAAGCTGTTCGCCGACATCCTGGATTCGGAAGAAGAGCACGTCGACTGGATCGAGACCCAACTGGCGCTGATCGAGCGCATCGGCGAGCAGAACTACCTGCTGACCAAGATCGAAGACGCCTCGTAAGCGCCGCCGCAATCGCGCAGGAAGCTCGCGTTCCTGCCGCGGCCCGATCCACCCGCCAGCGCACGCCAGCCAGACGGATCGACCGCAAGCCGCGCAAGCGGCGACCTTTCTCCAGCCAGCCGCGGCGACACGCTTCGTCGAGCCAGCCAGACGAAACCCAAGCCGCCGGCCCCGCGCCGGCGGCTTTTTTTGTCGTTCGCGAACCCGATCGCTCCCTGTAGGAGCGACGCAAGCCGCGACCGCGACAGCGCAGCGGCGGCGAAAGCGACGGTGCGAGCGGCTACCCCGCGGTCGCGGCTCGCGCCGCTCCGACAGTGGCTTCGGCCATGTCTCTCGCGCACGCAAAAACCGCCGGCTCGGGCCGGCGGTTTTCGGGGACGGGAACGATCGCGGCCTCAGCCGGCTTCCAGCGCCTTGGGCTCGCGCTTGTGCCGCCGGAACAGCAGTCGCCACAGCCACCACAGCGCCAGGACCAGCACGAGGGTGATCGTCGCCACGATGCCCAGGCTCAGCCAGGGGTGGGCGAAGGCCAGCGCCAGCACCCCGATCACGGCGGCGTCCTCGGTCAGCGAGGCGGTCCAGTTGCTGATCGGTTCGGGCGAGGTGTTGAGCAGGGCGCGCGAGCCGGACTTGAGCAAGTGGCTGGTCAGGGCCACGCCGGCGCCGGCGGCGAGGGCGCCGGCGCCGAGCTCGCCGTCCGGCGAGATCGTCGCGGCGGCCAGGAACGCGCCCACCGGCACCCGCAGCAGGGTATGCAGCAGGTCCCAGCCCGAGTCCACGCCGGGGATCTTGTCGGCGAAGAACTCGCCGACCGTCAGCGCGCCGCACACGCCCAGCACCCACGGCGACTGGGTCGCCTGCAGCGCCGGCGGCAGGTCCAGCCAGCCGAGCATGCCGGCCAGGCCGACCCCGAACACGGTCAGGTAGACCCGGACGCCCGACAGCCAGGCCAGAACTACGCCAACTGCGAACAGGTGCGCATCGGACATCGCGGCATTCCCGTTAAGATTGAAGGTTGAGTATAGGTAAACCGGCGGCTGCGGGCCGTCGACGTCCCGTATGAGCAAAACGCCGCCGCCCCGCTTCGTCATCGTCCAGCAGCAGCCGGACAAGCGACCTTATATCTGGTCGGCGGTGGGCGTGGCGTGGGCGGTATCGCTGGCCCTGGCCTGGTGGTGGTCGCAGTCGCTGGCCGCGCCGCAGCTGCCCAAGCTCAAGGTCGAGCTCGACCAGACCCGGCGCGAGCTGCGCCAGCGCCAGTCCGAGCTGGACAAGCTGGCCCAGCGCGAGGCCAACCTGCAGCGCTCCGACCAGATCAGCCGGGCCGCCAACAAGCAGGTCCAGAGCTCGTTGGCCCAGCGCGAGGAGGAAATCTCCGACTTGCGCGCCGACGTGGCCTTCTACGAACGCCTGGTCGGCGCGACCGCGCCGGCCAAGGGGCTGAACGTGCATTCGGTGGAGTTCCACGCCGAGGCAGGCGGCACCTGGCGGTACCAGATCGTCCTGACCCAAAACCTGAACCGCGGCGCGGTGAGCAGCGGGGGGCTGCAATTCCAGGTCGAGGGGGTGCGTGGCGGCAAGCTCGCCAGCGTGGGTTGGGACGAGTTGCACCAGAAGTCCAAGGCGCCCGCCCAGGACTACTCCTTCCGCTACTTCCAGACCCTCGACGGCAGCGTGATGCTGCCGGCCGGGTTCACTCCGCAACGCATCCGCGTTTCGTTGCGCGGAGAAAACGCCGCGATCGAGCAGCGTTTCGCCTGGAAGAGCGGCGTCACCGTAACGACTGGGGAAACCTGACAGATGTTCAAGACCAACAGCAGCAAACCGGCCCCCCTGCGCGAAGGCCAGGTCGACACCATGATCGGCTCGCACGTGGTGATCCGCGGCGACCTGCAATTCAGCGGCGGCCTGTATATCGAGGGCCGCATCATCGGCAAGCTGATCGCCGTCGACGGCCAGCCGGCCAGCCTGACCCTGGCCGAGAACGGCAGCATCGAGGGCGAAGTGCGCGCGCCGGTGGTGGTCATCAACGGCACCCTGCATGGCGATGTCTACGCCAGCGAGCGGATCGAACTGGCGGCCAAGGCCCGGGTCGAGGGCAACGTCCACTACAAGGTGGTCGAGATGACCGCCGGCTCGCAGCTGACCGGGCGCCTGATTCATGCCGACGCCCAGCACGCCGACGCCGCGGCTGCGCTGCCGCCGCCTGAAGCCGCGATTACCGCCGGCGCTCTGGTGGATTGAGCCGGCCCGCCGCCGCCCTCACGCTGGGGCGGATGAGCGAGGACACCAGCCCGACCCGACCCGCGCCCGCCGCCCCGGCGGCCGGCGCCGCGCACCCGTCCCACCGCTGGCGCCTGCCGGCGATGGCGCTGCTGGCCGCGGCCCTGGCCTTCGGCGCCTGGGGCCTGTGGCGCTCGTTCAGCGGCCAGGACGCCCCCGCGCCGGCCCCGGCCGGCGCCGCCGCCGCGACCCCGCGCCAGATGCAGGCCGAACTGGAGCAACTGCGCCAGCGCGTGGCCACCCTGGGCCGTTCGGACGCGATCAGCCGCCAGGCCAACCGCGACCTGCAAAGCGCCCTGGCCGAGCGCGACGAAGAGATTTCCGGCTTGCGCGCCGACGTGGCCTTCTACGAGCGCCTGGTCGGCGCCACCGGCCAGCGCCGCGGCCTGACCGTGCATGCGCTGAAGATGCAGGCGCAGGACGGCGCGCCCTCGGCCTGGCACTTCACCACCACCCTGACCCAGAACCTCAACCGCGGCGCGGTCAGCGCCGGCCGGCTGACCCTGTTCCTGGAAGGCACCCGCAACGGCAAGCTGGAGAAGCTGGCCTGGACCGACCTGCGCCAGCAGGCCGACGCGCCGGGCGTGGGCTATTCGTTCAAGTACTTCGAGCAGGTCGAGGGCGATGTGTTCGTCCCCGCCGGCCTGACTCCGGTGCGGGTGACGGTGCGGCTGGTGCCGCAATCCGGCGCGGCGGTCGAGCAGTCCTTCACCTGGGCCGACGCCACCCGCGAGGCCGCCGCGACGACCGCCGAGGCCGGCCGCTCCGGGACCTGATCAGGCCCGACGGCGCCGGGCCGCCCATCGCGCAGGCGCCCGCGAGGCGGATCGCGCCTTGGCGAGAATGGCCGCCCACCGCCCACCGCCCACCGCCCACCGCGCACCGCGCACCGCGCACCGCGCACCGCGCGCCGTGCGCCGTGCCGTGTCGCGCCGTCGTTGGAGGCCGCCCGCAGCCAGGCGCCCGTTCCGGCAAATCCGTCCGTCGGCTGCCATTCCGCTGCGGTTTTCGCGCCGCGCCGGCGTGCACGCCACCCGGATTCAGGTCCGGCCGCGACCCGCAGTGTTCGCCTGGCGCGCTTGAATGCGCGGCGTGCGGCCTTATCCTTTAGCGCATGGAAATCGCCACGCTCAACTCCGCGCCGGACTACCAGTCGCTGGAGCGCCCGCTGCAGTTCACCTCCTCGGCCGCGCACAAGGTGCGCGAGCTGATCGCCGAGGAGGGCAACGACGCGCTCAAGCTGCGCGTCTATATCCAGGGCGGCGGTTGCTCGGGCTTCCAGTACGGTTTCGAATTCGACGAACAGCAGGGCGAGGACGACCTGGCGGTGCAGACCGACGGCGTGACCCTGCTGGTCGACCCGCTGAGCCTGCAATACCTGATGGGCGCGGAAGTCGACTACACCGAGAGCCTGCACGGTTCGCAGTTCGTGATCCGCAATCCGAACGCGAAGACCACCTGCGGCTGCGGCTCCTCGTTCGGCGTTTGACCGCGCCCGAGTGAACACCGCCGAGGCCGCCCTGAGCCAAGCCGCGCGTCCGTTCGCCTTCGTCGAGGCCGACGCGGCCTGGCGCGCGGCGCTGGACCGCGCCGATCACCTGCGCACCCAGCCCGAGGCCTTGTCCGGATTGTGGCCGCAGGCGCGGATCGTCGTGCTCGACGCGTCCGGCAACGCCCTGGCCGACGACGACGGCGCGCTGCGCGCGCCGCTCGGCCGCGAACTCAGCGACGGCCCCGGCGGTCCGGGCGCGGCGATCTTCCTCGGCCTGGACGGCGAGGGCGGCGCCTGGTTCGCCATCGACGCCGAATTGGTCGCCTTCGACGCGCCGCGCCGGGTCGATCTGCGCGCCGCCGCCGCGCACTGGCCGCTGCTGCACGCCAGTGTGTTCGCCCAGGCCCGCGCGCTGCAGTTCTGGCGCAACCGCAACCGGTTTTGCGGCGTGTGCGGCGGCGCGGTCGGATTCGAGCGCGCCGGCTGGCTGGGGCGCTGCGGCCAGTGCGGCACCGAACACTACCCGCGCACCGATCCGGCGGTGATCGTCGCGGTCAGCGACGGCGAGCGTTTGTTGCTCGGCCGCCAGGCGGCGTGGCCGCCGCGGCGGTTCTCGGTGATCGCCGGCTTCGTCGAGCCCGGCGAATCGTTGGAGCAGACCGTGGCGCGCGAGGTGCTGGAGGAAACCGGCGTGCGCGTGCGCGACTGCCGCTATCTGGGCTCGCAGCCGTGGCCGTTTCCGGGCGCGCTGATGCTCGGCTTCGAAGCGCGCGCCGAAGCCGGCGAACCGCACAGCAGCGAAGAACTCGAGGAAGTGCGCTGGTTCACCCTGGAGGAGATCCGTGCGGCGATCGCGCGCGGCGAACGCGGCGCGGACGATGGCGAGGGGTATCTGCTGTCGCCGAGCATCTCGATTTCGCGCTGGCTGATCGAACACTGGCGCCTGGCCGCCGAGGAACGCTTGCGGCGTTGAGCGGGTTGAGGGACGCGCGGCTGCGGAACGAAAGGCATCGGGCCTGAAGGCCCTCGCACAGGAGCGGGCCGCGACCCGCTGCTTTGTGGGAGGGCCTTCAGGCCCGATGCTTTCGTCTCCGCCGCGATGCCCCCGCAACGCGACCGCGCCTGCACGCGGCCGCGCTAGAATCCGGGGGCCAGATTCGCCACGCCAGGAGCGTCGCCCGATGTCCGTCACGCTGATCGCCGCCGTCGTCGCTCTGGTGCTCGGCCATCTCGCCCAATCGCTGGCCGCGTCCTTGCGTCACTTCGGCTGGTACGACGACTGGCTGCGCTGGATCGACAGCCGCTTCCCCGAAGGCAGCTTCTGGCGCGGGCGCTGGGGCATCGTCATCGCGCTGTTGCCGCCGTTGCTGGCGGTGGGCCTGTTCCAGCTGGCGCTGGTCGAGCCGCTGATCGGCCTGGGCGGGCTGGTGTTCGCGATCTTCATCCTGTTCTACGCCTGGGGCCCGCGCGATCTCGACCTGGACGTCGAGGCGCTGGCCTCCGCGCGCGACGGCGCCAGCCGGCGCGAAGCCGCGGCGCGCTTGTGGCCGGACGGCGCGACGCCGGCGCTCGACGGCGGTTCGCTGGTCGAGGCGGTGTTCCGCAGCGCGCTGCGGCGCTGGTTCGGCGTGTTGTTCTGGTTCCTGGTGCTCGGCCCGATCGGCGCGCTGGGCTATCGGCTGGCGGCGCTGGCGGCCGAAGGCGAAGCCTCGCGCCGGCTGCCCGGCGAAACCCTGGCCGGCGCGCGCACCCTGCTGGCGCTGCTGGATTGGCCGGTGGCGCAACTGTTGACCCTGGCCATGGCCCTGGTCGGCAACTTCGACACCGTGCTCGGCGCCTGGCGCGAAGCCGGCGGCGCGAGCTTCAGCCTGGACAACCGCTTCCTCGGCGCGGTCGCGCGCGCCAGCGTCAAGTGCGAGCTGGCCGAAGAGGCCGCCGACTACGTCAACGAATCCGGCGTGCCGGGCCAGGCCGTGGCGG
The DNA here is from genome assembly GCF_023617245.1 of Lysobacter enzymogenes. Classification (NCBI taxonomy): domain Bacteria; kingdom Pseudomonadati; phylum Pseudomonadota; class Gammaproteobacteria; order Lysobacterales; family Lysobacteraceae; genus Lysobacter; species Lysobacter enzymogenes. Next base: position 5,088,218 of record NZ_CP067396.1, on the reverse strand, counting down.
TCGCCGCCGGCGGCGAGGTGCCCGAGCTGCGCGACGCGATGAGCCTGGTCTGGCGCAGCCTGCTGGTGTGGCTGGCGGTGCTGGCGCTGTTCGTGATCGCCGGCTTCGTCGCCTGAGCCACCGCGGCGCGGGGCCGGCGCCGCCGGCCTCGCCGCGGCCCCGCCCGTATCCGGGCCATCCGCCCGCTGCCCGTTACGCACGATTTCGCGGAGCTTCGCGCAATTTCCGCACGCCGCCGCACGGCGAGGTAGGGGGGCGTCCGCCGCCCTGCGTTTGACAGTTCAGGTTGCGCGTAAATCGCCAGCCGCGCGAGCCTTCCTTCGTCGGCCACCCCGGCGTCGGAACGCGGTCCTGCCGAGGGGGCTGGACCATTCGCGCGCAGCGATCGGGCGCGACCGGGCCGACGCCTTCGGGCGGCGGCCGCGACGGCAGCCAGACAGCGGCGACAGCGACGAAGGAACGCGCTTTACGCGTACGCGGGAGCCCGGCGCGAAGACCGGGCCCCGTGGCCGCCTAGCGTGCGATCCGCGATCTTGCGCCGGTCATCACGCTTGCGGAGGAGTCGGATTTGGCGAATCGCTACACCTCGGTGTTCCAGCTCGGCTTGAATGAAGCCGGCATGGGCCAGATCGCAATGGCGCCGGTCACCGGCGCGCAGGACCGATCGGGCTTCGAGATGGGCTTCGTTCGCCCGGCCGCGGAGGCTGGGCTAGTATCGAAGCAGATAACCGGGGCGTGGGCGAAGGTGGACGTGGGCGAGGAGTCATCGGCGGCGAACCAACCCGCGACCGCGCAGCAGGACGGCGACCATTTCGTCGGCTTCCTGCGCGACAACCGCGAAGCGTTGATCGCGTTCCTGCGCAAGTCGGCGGCCTCGCACGAGGACGCGCAGGACATCGCCCAGGAAACGATGATGCGCATGCTGCGTTATCGCGACCAGCCCGCCGACGCGTTGAAGATCCTGATGTACCGCATCGCGATCAATGCGTTGAACGATCGCGGACGCCGGCAGAAGACCCGGCACGCGCCGGAGCACGTGAGCCTGGACGAGGACTATCACGCGCTGCCGTCGCCCGAACCCAGCCACGACCAGCGCGTGGCGACCGAGCAGGAACTGGCGCTGGTGCGCACGGCGATCATGCAGTTGCCGGTGCGCAGCCGTCAGATCTACCTGCTCAACCGCATCAACGGAATGAGTTACACGCAGATCGCGAAACACTGCGGCATTTCTGTAAAGGCGGTGGAGAAGAATATCGGCCGGGCGCTCGCGCTGTTGCGCGCGCGCATGAAGGAAAGCGGCTACGAGACCTTGCAAGAGCCATGAATACGACACAGCCCACATCGACGAACGCCACCGACCACGCCCTCGCCGGCGCGGACGAAGGCAGCGCGGAAGCCTGGGTGGCGCGGCTGGATTCGCCCGAATGCACGGCGCGCGATCGCGCCGAGTTCGAGCGCTGGCTCGACGCCCGCCCGGACAACGTGACCGCGTACGTCGAGGCCGAGCGCGCGCACCAGGCCGCCGCGCAACTGGCCGGGGACGAGATGCTGCAGGCCGCCGCGCGCATCGCCTGGCGCCAGAGCGGGCGCGAAAGCGCGCGCTCGCGCTGGTGGGTGCCGACGACGATGGTCGCGTCCTTGCTGGTCGCCACCGTGGTCGGCGTGGGCTGGCTGCGTTCGCCGGCGCCGGTCGACAGCGTCCGTTACGTCACCCAGGTCGGCGAGCAGCGTTCGCTGCGGCTGGCCGACGGCACCCAGGTCATGCTCGACACCGATTCGGTCATCCTCGCGCGCTTCGGCGACGAGCGCCGCGAGGTCGAGGTCGACCGCGGCCGGGTCCAGTTCCAGGTCGCCGCCGACCCGGCGCGGCCGTTCTCGGTCAAGGCCGGCACCGGCACCATCCGCGACATCGGCACCACGTTCCAGGTCAGCAAGAACGGCAGCGAGGTCAACGTCGGCCTGATCGAAGGCGCGGTGGTGATCTCCAACGGCCTGGCCCAGGCCGGCAGCGCGCTGCGTCCGGGCCAGCAGCTCAGCTACGACCACAGCGGCCGCATGACCCCGCCCGAGCCGCTCGACCTCAGCGTCGCCCAGTCCTGGCCCGGCGGCGACCTGGTGTTCAAGAACCGGCGCCTGGACGTCCTGCTCGCCGAGATGAACCGCTACTCGGCGACCAAGCTGCGTCTGGCCGATCCGAACCTGGGCAAGATCACGGTCAGCGGCGTGTTCCACATCGGCGACCAGGCCGCCCTGCTGGAAGCGCTGGAACAGGGCTGGTCGTTGAAGGCGGAACGTGCGGCGGACGACGAAATCGTCCTGCATCGCAATCCGGGTTGAGCCCCCTGGCCGCCACGGCGGTGATATGGTTGGACAGCGCCAACGACAGGGGGCGCACGGTTCAGCTGTAGCCCGATCGATGCGGTTGGTGGATGGCCAAGATTTCCCATGCGTTCATCGTTTCCGTCGCGCTGACGTTTTCGCCCGTTGCCGGGGCTTTGCCGGCCGTCCAGGGCGATAGTCCAGCCGATGGCTACACCATTTCTCCCGGCGCGTTGGACGACGCGCTGAACGCGTTCGCCACCGGTAATCGTTTGCAGCTGATCTATTCGCCGGCCCTGGTGGCGCGCCGGCGCACCGCCGGCCTGCGCGGCCGGCCGCCGGTACGCGAAGGTTTGGCGCAGTTGCTGGAAGGCACCGGCCTCACCGCGGTGGCCGTAAAAGCCAATGTCTACTTGCTGCAGCCGGCGCCGCGGGCGCGGCCGCGGCCGGCCCCGGCGGTGCAGACCGGGACCCCGCCGGCCCCGGCGCCGCACGGGCCGACCACGACCGAGCTGGACACCGTCCACGTCACCGGCTCGCGCATCGGCCGGGCCGTGTTCGAAAGCTCGCTGCCGCTGACCCTGATCACCAACGAGCAGATCCGCAGCAGCGGCCACCAGACCCTGTTCGACGTGCTGCGGCTGTTGCCGGGCATGAGCGGCCACCACCCGCGCAACGTCGCCACCGAGAACGGCGCCAGCCAGGTGCCGTCGGCCGCCGCCGCCTCGGCCAGCCTGTATTCGCTGGGCCCGCGCGCGACCTTGTTCCTGGTCGATGGCCGGCGCATGGCCAACTACGGCCTGATCTCGACCGACTACGGCGCGCTGACCGACCTCAACGGCATTCCGTTGAGCATGGTCGACCACATCGAGATCGCCCACGGCGGCGCTTCCGCGATCTACGGGGCCGACGCCATGGCCGGCGTGGTCAACATCATCCTCAAGAAGGACTACCGCGGCGCCGAGGTCGGCGCGAGCTTCGGCGTGTCGCAGCGCGGCGACGCCGAGCAGCAGCGCCAGTACGCCAGCTTCGGCGAGCAGACGCCCGGCGGCGGCAACGTGTTCGTCAGCGTCGACCACTTCACCCGCAATCCGCTGATCGGCAGCCAGCGCAAGTGGGCGACGATGGACCAGCGCCTGAGCGGGCAGGCCGACGGCCGCTACCTCGCCGGTTACTTCGACGGCTACCAGATCAGTCCGATCGAGGGCTGCGAGAACACCACCGCGCCGGGCGTGGTCGACGAGTCGGCCCGCTGTTCGCTGGACCAGGCGCGCTACGTGAGCCTGCAGCCGGGCATCACCAGCAGCGCGCTGTACGCCTATTTCCACCAGCCTTTCGGCCAGAACAAGGAGTTCTACGCCGACCTGCGCGCGACCCGGGTCGGGCTGGAAGTGCAGAATCCGCCGTTCAGCGCATCCTTGCGCCTGCCCGATTCGCACCCCGACGCCGGCGGCGGTCGCTGGCTGAACTATTGGTTCTCCGACGTCGGCCCGATCCGCAGCCGCAGCGTCACCACGACCCGCGACTTCACCGTCGGCGTCAAGGGATTCCGCGACAAATGGGAGTGGGACGTCAGCCTGGCGCAGCGGCGCAACAAGGTGGCCAACCGCATCACCGGGTTGATCAACGAGCCGGCGGTGACGCAGGAAGTGCAGACCATGTCGCTGCGTTTCGACAAGGCCGCGACCAACGAACCCAAGGTGCTGGCCGAAATCGCGCCGCAGACCACGATGGGCGGCGAGATCGTGCTGGACATGTTCTCCGCCAGCGTCGAGGGCCCGCTGTTCGAGCTGCCGGCCGGCGAGGCGCGCCTGGCCGCCGGCGTCGAGGCCCGGCGCGAGGTGCTGCGCGCGCGGCCCGACGAGGACTTCGTCCAGGGGCACGTGGCCTTGGCCCAGGAGTTCGACGCGCGCCGCGCCAGCCGCAACACCTCGGCGCTGTACGGCGAGGCCAACGTGCCGCTGCTGCAGAAGCTGTGGTTGAACGCGGCCTGGCGGCTGGACCGCAGTTCCGGCTACGGCAACCAGATCTCGCCGATGTACGGCCTGCGCTGGCAGCCGCTGCGTTCGCTGGTGCTGCGCGCGACGATGGGCGAGGGCTATCGCGCGCCGACCCTGGCCGAACTGCGGCGGCCGCTGATGATCGGCCAGGACACGGTCGGTCGGCTGGCCGAGGATTTCCCCGTGCCGTGCGCGGTGTCGCTGCACGACGCGGAAGGCACCGAGTACTGCCAGGTCGACGTGCGCGCGGGGGTCAACCCCAAGCTGCGTCCGGAGATCTCCACCAGCCGCAACTTCAGCGTGGTGTGGACGCCGACCGAGGACCTCACGGTCAGCCTGGACCGCTACCGCATCCATCGCCGCAACGAGATCGTCGCCACCGCTTCGCTCGAGTACCCGAAGCTGTTTCCGAAACAGCTGGTGCTGGACGAGTTCGGCCAGGTCACCGAGGTGATCCGGCAGCTCGACAATTACGGCAGCACCGACGTGCGCGGCTGGGAGCTCAGCGCCGAGTACCGCATGCCGACCCGGCGCTGGGGCAACTTCGCCGTGCGTCTCAACGGCCACTACCTCGACACCTTGCGGCGCGGCGTGCACTCGCAGGTGCCGGAGCTGGATTACGCGGGCTTCGGCACGCCCAACCGCACCGTGCTCGGCAGCGTGCGCTGGAGTTACGGCGATTGGAGCGCGACGCTCAACGCGCGCTACATGGGGCCGGCGACGGTGCTCAAGAGGACGCCGGATCAGCCGTGCCCGAAGATGGCGTTCCGCACCATCTGCAGCACGCCGAGCGCGACCCTGCTCGGCTTGGACCTGACCTACGAAGGCTTCGACAAGTGGCTGTTCGGCCTGAACATCAGCAACCTCAACGATCGCCGGCCGGTCAACTACGACTACAGCGCCGGCGGCTACAGCCTGGTCGACGACGATCCGGTCGGGCGCTATTACCTGGTCAGCGCGATGTATCGGTTCTGAGCCGCGCGCCGGTTCGGGTGCGGCGATCGGGATGACGGTGGGCGGCGGCGGTGCGGCATCTACGGCGCGCCGCCGCGACGCGTTTCAGCCCGGCGCGAGCCAGGAGAACGGCGGCCACGGCAGGTTGCGCAGCACCCAGAAGCCGCCGAGCAGCGGCAGCCAGAACTTCGCGCTGGTCAGCGCGGCGATCGCGCGCTGCGGCACGGGCAGGCGATAACCGAGGCTGTGCAGGGCCAGCAGCGGCAAGGTCAACAGCAGCAAGGGCAGCAACGGGTTCATCGCCACCGCTTGGGCGAGGTCGCCGTGCACCAGCGCGTGCGCGGCGCGGGTCATGCCGCAGCCCGGGCAGTACAGCCCGGTGAAGTGATAGAACATGCAGCCCGGCAGCGGGCTGCCGGCGGCATTGGGGTCGACCCGCCGCAGCACCCACGCGCCGGCCGCCGCGACCGCGCCGGCGGCGGCGACGGTCGCGGCGAGCGCGTAATGGCGGGCGGGCGCTTGCATGGCGGCGATGCGGACGCGAACGGCGCGGGCTCAGCGGCCCTGCGCTTGCCGCACCTGCTCCAGGAATTCCTGCGACATGAACGACGCGCCTTCGATGAAGAACGACAGGATCGTCCACAACACGCCGACCGCGACCAACGCGGTGCCGATCCAGCACCACAGCTTGGCCTGCTCGGACGCGCGGCGCGCGCCGGCTTCGTCGCCGGCGGCAAGCTTGCTGCCGACCTGGCTGCCGAACACGATCGCCACCACGCCCGGCGCGGCGCCGATCAGGCAGCAGAAGCAGGCGCCCAGGACGGTGACGATGATCGACCAGACCAGGTAGTTCGGATACGGCGACCCGGCGACGACGGGCTGATTCATGGCGGACTCTCCCCTGAGCCTTCGACCCGCGCCGGAACGGCGGCGGCTGCGGGCATCCTAGCAGCGCCGGCGCCGTCGCGGCACGCCGGGTGCGTGCTTCAGGCGCGATCCCCGCGCAGCGCCCGCACCTGCGCTTCCAGCATTTGCGCGGTCAGCCCTTGCGGATCGCGCGGCGGATCGGCGACCACCTCGACCTGCGCGCGGAACCGGCGCGGGACCCGCATCCGACGCAGGCGCGAATCGCGCTTGCTCCACATGCTGCTCCACATGCCGCGCAGCGCCATCGGCACCACCGGGACCGGGTTCTTCTCCAAAATCCGTTCTACCCCCGACTTGAACGCCGCGATGTCGCCGTCCTTGGTCAGCGCGCCCTCGGGGAAGATGCCGACCAGCTGGCCGTCGGCCAGCGCCGCCTCGATTTCCTCCATCGCCCGGCGCAGCACCTCCGGGTCTTCCTTGGCGCCGGCGATCGGAATGGTCTTGGCGGTGCGGAAGATCCAGTTCATCACCGGAATGTTGAAGATCTTGTAGTACATGACGAAACGCATCGGCCGCGACACGCTGGCGCTGAGGATCAGCGGGTCCATGTAGCTGACGTGGTTGCACACCACCAGCGCCGCGCCTTCGTCGGGAATGCGCTCGGTCCCGGACACGCGCAGCCGGTACAGCCCGCGCACCAGCACCCAGCTGAGGAAGCGCATCAGGAACTCGGGCACGATGGTGAAGATGTAGATCGCCACCAGCGCGTTGAGGATGCCCAGCGCCAGGAACACCTGCGGAATGGTCCAGTGGAAGAAGCGCTGCACGATCACGCCGAGCGCCGCCGCCAGCACGATGAAGGCAGCGTTCTGGATGTTCATGCCTGCGATCACGCGCGACAGCTCGTTCTTCGGCGAACGGTTCTGGATCAGCGCGAACAGCGGCACCACGAAGAAGCCGGCGAACACGCCGATGCCGACCAGGTCCATGACGATCCGCCACGCCCCCGCGCTGCGCACGAAGCCTTCCACGTCCAGGCCCTTGGCCGTGGCCATGCCGGGATGGGCGAAATACAGGTCGACCATGAACGCGGTCATGCCGAACGCACCCAGCGGCACCAGGCCGATTTCGACCGTGCGCGCCGACAGCTTTTCGCACAGCATCGAGCCCACGCCGGTGCCGATCGAGAACAGCGCGAGCGCGAAGATGTACAGCGTCGGCCCGCCGCCGAGGTTGTCCTCGGCATAGCCCGGCAGCTGCGAGGTCAGCACCGTGCCGACGAACCAGAACCACGACACGCCGAGGATCGAGTTGCGCACCGCCGGCTGGCGCCGGGTCATGCGCAGGATCTTCACCGACTCGGGAATCGGGTTCCAGTTGATCTTGAGGTCCGGCTCGCCGGCGTCGGCGCGCGGGATCATGCGGCTGACGATGTTGCCGGTGACCGCCAGGACGACGATCGCCGCCGCCGCGACGATCGGGCCGTGCGCGCCGGCCAGGGTGAAGATCAGGCCGCCGAAGATCATGCCGGCGAGGATCGAGATCGAAGTGCCCATCTCGACCAGGCCGTTGCCGCCGGTGAGTTCCTCGGGCTTGAGCACCGACGGCAGGATCGAATACTTGACCGGCCCGAACAGCGTGGACTGCAGCCCGGTGCAGAACAGCGCGACCAGCAGGACCGACATGTTCTGCGTGAGGAAGCCGACCGCCGCCAGCGACATGATGGCGATTTCCATCGTCGTGGTGATGCGGATGAGCTTGTGCTTCTCCAGCTTCTCGGCGATCTGCCCGGCGGTGGCCGAGAACAGGAAATACGGCAGGATGAACAAGGCCGGCGCGAGGTTGGTGTAGAGCGTGCGCTGCTCGTCGCTGACGCCGAGGTAGAACAGCAGGCCGATGATCGCCTGCCGGTACACGTTGTCGTTGAAGGCGCCGAACGCCTGGGTGAGGAAGAACGGCAGGAAGCGCCGTTGGTTGAGCAACGCGAACTGGTTGTGCGCCATGCCGTCCTGCTGTCCGGTCGGGTCCGCACCCGGATGTGCGGCTCATGCGAAGGATTCGCGCTGGGAGCCTAGCAAAAGGGGCTTGCGGGCGTGTAGCCGGGCGCGGCGGGATCGGATGGGGATCGAGCGGGTAGCGGAAAAGTAGCCTGGGTGGGCCGTCGGCTTACACCGTTGCCGGGGGCGCGGTCGGTGTCTGCCTGGTCCTGTGGTTCGCAGGCTCGATAGGGCCGCGAGAGATGATGCGGCCGCGCGACAGGGCTGCGCAGATGGCGTCCTGGGGACGGCGTTTGCAGAAGCGGCGCGGGAGTTCGGCCGCGAGCGACTGCGGCGGATGGCGCGGGCGCCGCGCGCGCGGCCTGCCACGCGATTGTCCATGTGTATCCCAGTGTATCCAGGCGCCCGCTGCGCGGCGCTCGCATACAAATCCCCGCCTGGCCGGACACGCCGCAGATACCCGGCCCCGGTCCAATGCCCTGGCACGCCCACTGCCCAGGAGCCGTCATGACCGCCACCACGACCGACCGCCCTCTCGATGCCCAGCGCCGCAGCCTGCTCGGCGGCGCCGCCCTGGCCCTGCTCGCCGGGCCGCTCGGCGCGGTCGGCGGCATCGCCCCGGCCTTCGCCGCCGCGCCGCGCAAGACCGCCGCCGCTGGCCCGGCGGCCTGGGGCGCGCTCAAGCAGATCGACGCCGGCGTGCTGCGGGTCAGCTACGCCGAACTCGGCCCGCGCGACGGCATCCCGGTGCTGCTGCTGCACGGCTGGCCCTACGACATCCACACCTACGCTGAGGTCGCGCCGATCCTCGCCGGGCAGGGCTATCGCGTGATCGTCCCTTACCTGCGTGGTTACGGCGCGACCGCGTTCTTGTCCGCCGACACCCCGCGCAACGGCCAGCAAGCCGCGCTCGCCGTCGACGCCATCGCCTTGCTCGACGCGCTCGGCATCGAATCGGCGATCTTCGGCGGCTGCGACTGGGGCGCGCGCACCGCCGGCATCCTGGCGGCGCTGTGGCCGCAGCGCTGCAGGGGGCTGGTGTCGGTCAGCGGCTATCTGATCGGCAACCAGCACGCCGGCCAGGCGCCGCTGTCGCCGAAGGCCGAGCTGCAGTGGTGGTACCAGTTCTACTTCGCCACCGAGCGCGGCGAACGCGGCTATGCCCAGAATCGCGGCGAATTCGCCCGGCTGATCTGGGAACTGGCCTCGCCGCAATGGCGCTTCGACGACGCCACCTTCGCCGGCAGCGCCGCCGCGTTCGACAACCCCGATCATGTCGCCATCGTCATCCACAACTACCGCTGGCGGCTGGGACTGGCGCAAGGCGAAGCGCGTTTCGACGCCCTGGAGGCGCAACTGGCGAAAGCGCCGAGCATCGTCGTCCCCACGATCACCCTGGAGGGCGACGCCAATGGCGCCCCGCACCCGCCGGCCGAAGCCTATGCGCGCAAGTTCGCCGGCAAATACCAGCACCGCGAGGTCACGGGCGGCATCGGCCATAACCTGCCGCAGGAAGCGCCGCAGGCGTTCGCGCAGGCCATCGTCGACGTGACCAGGCTCTGACGAATGCCTGGCGAACTACCTGTAGGAGCGGCGCAAGCCGCGACCGCGGATCTTCACGCTCGCGGCGCAACTTTCGTCGTAGCCGAGGATTCGCGGTCGCGACTCGCGTCGCTCCTACAGGGAGCTCCCGCGGCTTGCGCTGCTCAGCGCCCGCCCGCGTCCTGCCATTCCGCGCTTTCGGCGGTCTTCTGCTCGCGCACGACCCGGCTCCACTCCGGCTCGTGCCGCCAGCGCCGCGTGGTGCGCTGGAAGAACTGGCTGTTGGGCACCTGCAACACCGTGTCGTCGCCGTTGGCGTGGGTTTCCTGCAGCGTGGTGTAGACGAAATTGATGTCGACCACGCGGCCCTTGAGCCCCGGCTTGTCGCCGTTCTCCAGCACCTCGATGTAGTCGTACAGGCGGAACGGCCGGGTGGTGAGGATCAGGAACGCGCAGAAGATGTTCGACAACACGCTCCACGCGGCGAAGAACGCCACCGCGCCGACCGCCACGAACCCGGTCAGCGTGGTCCACACCACTGAACCCGAGATCCCGACCCGGTTGAGGAACATCAGCAAGGCGGTGATGTAGATCACCGTGCTGAGCCCGCGCCGCAGCCCCAGCGCGAAGGCCGGAGCGAGGTCGTAGCGGGTGGACATGCGCCGCAACAACTGGCGCAGCAGCGTGGTCAGCAGCCAGGCGATGGCCAGGATCGCGAAGGCCTCGCCGATTTTCGTGGCGATGTAGGTGGCCTGGGCGAGCATGGGGGACATTGCCGGTTTTGCCTTTTCGGAGAATGGCCAGGAGAGGCAGTGTAAGGGGAAGCGGGTAGTCGCGCCGTCCCCGGATGTGGTTGGCGACCATGGAACCGCCCGAACCGGGACATCACGCAGTGAGTGCGGCGCTCTGCGCCAGCCCGTACCCTAGGACCGAAGTGACTCGTTGGTGACTGCCATGCTCAGCCCCGAACTGACCGCCCGAATCATCGCCTTTCGCGATGCCCGCGACTGGAAGCAATTCCACAGCTTGCGCACACTCTCTACATCCATTGTTCTGGAAGCCGCCGAACTGGCCGAACATACCCAATGGGCGCGCGACACCGAGCTCGACGAAGTTGTACGAGCCCGCCGGCCGCAAATCGAGCAGGAAGTGGCCGATTTGGCCATTCTCATGACGTACTTGATTACGGATCTGGGTATCGACCTGGAACAGGCCGTGGCCGACAAGCTGAACAACAATGCCGAGCGCTATCCTGTCGACAAGGCGCGGGGATCGGCCAAAAAATACGACGAACTGTGATCCGGCACCGCGCACCGCGCGGCCGAGCGAGGGAAACGCAACAATGTTTCTGTATTCCGGCACCACACCGGATTTTTTGCGGGCGACGACCCAGAACGCCATTGCTCAGCGTTTGGAAGAGGCCTTTCTGGCGCACTACCGCCGTGACCCCGGCGAAGGCGAACGTCAGTCATGGCAGAACTCGCTGCGCTCCTTCGCCGACGTGCTGCGCGAAGGCGATCTGACCGACCAGGGCATTTTTCTCGAATTCCGCCTGCCATTGTCGTCCAAGCGCATCGACGTCTTGCTGACGGGGCGGGACGCTCAGCGCGATCGCGCCGTGGTGGTCGAACTCAAGCAGTGGCAGATCGCTGAAGCCGGCGGCGGCGACGACCTGCTCAAGACATGGGTCGGCGGCCAGCATCGCGACGTGCTGCACCCCTCGGTGCAGGCCAACCAGTACCGTCGTTATCTGGAAGACATGCATGCCGTGTTCCAGCCCGGCGACGAACGCGTCGCCCTGGATGCCTGCGCTTACCTGCACAACTACCGTCCCAAACTCGATGACGCGCTGTTCGAGCCGTGCTCGGAGGCAGTGCGCCGGCTTGTGCCCATATTCACTTCCGGCGATGTTCCGCGACTGGCGCAGCACCTCGTTCAACGGTTAGGACAGGGCGATGGCGAGCGGGTCATGGAACGGGTTGCCAAGAGTCGCTACCGTCCCGCCAAGAAATTGCTCGAACACGTCGGAAAGGTAGTGAAAGAAGAGCCCGCATTCGTTCTTCTGGACGAGCAGCAAGTGGTCTTCAGCCAAGTAATGACGGCGGTGGAGGCCGCGATGTCCGACAACCGCAAGCATGTTTTCCTGGTCCACGGCGGTCCCGGTACCGGTAAATCCGTGCTTGCGTTGAACCTGCTCGGCGCACTGTCGGCGAAGGGCTACAACGCCCAGCACGCCACCGGCTCCAAGGCTTTCACCAGTACTATGCAAAAGATCGTCGGTCGTCGGGCAGGCCAACAGTTCCGCTACTTCAATCAGTATGGCGGAGCGGCTCCCAACGACGTAGATGTGCTGTTGTGCGATGAGGCTCACCGCATCCGCGCCACCAGCAATCACCAGTACACCAAGAAGGACAAGCGTTCCGATCGCCCGCAGATCGTCGAGATCGTCGAGGCCGCCCGGGTGTCGGTGTTCTTCGTCGACGACCGGCAAGTGGTCCGGCCCAACGAAATCGGCTCGTCCATACTGATCCGCGAAACCGCCGCCGCGCGCCAGTGCGTGTTGCACGAGAACCGGCTGGAAACTCAGTTCCGGTGCGCTGGCTCGGATGGATTCGTCAATTGGATCGACAATACGCTCGATATCCGAAAGACCGCTAATATCCTATTCGACCAAGCGCAAGAATCCTTTGAGTTCGGCATCGTCGACAGCCCCGATGCTTTGGATGCGCTTATTCGGGCTAAGGTTGGCGAAGGGCATAGCGCCCGTTTGGTGGCGGGCTACTGCTGGCCGTGGGCGAAAACCCTCGATGGAGACGGACAGCTGATCAAAGACGTCCGGATCGGCAGCTTCGAGCGGCCCTGGAACGCTCGGGCGGACATGAGTCGCCTGCCCAGCGGCGTACCGACCGCGGATTACTGGGCCTATAACGAAGGCGGCCTGGAGCAAGTGGGTTGTGTCTATACCGCGCAAGGATTCGAATTCGACTATGTTGGGGTGATCTGGGGCAAAGACCTGCGTTACCAGCCCGATGAAGGCTGGATCGGCGATCGTGCCGCCTCCTTCGACACCACCGTCAAGCGGTCGCGTGATCGTTTCGCCGAACTGGTCAAGAACACCTACCGTGTGCTTCTGTCGCGCGGCATGAGGGGGTGTTACGTCTATTTCGAAGACAAAGAGACCGAAAATTTCGTGCGAAGCCGTACCGAAAATCTCGGCCGAACCCCCAAGCCTCTGCCGCGTCCCAAGCCCGCGGCGCCCAAGTCAGTGCTCATCGACACCCGCCCGTTCCAGATCGTACGCAATGCCGATGTGCGGCCCTGGGAAAACGCTGTACCACTGCTCGACCTGAAGATCGCCGCTGGCGACTTCAGCGATGTGCAGACATTGGAGTGTGAGGCCGTCGAGTGGGTGGCGCTGCCGGACCACATCCGTATCAAGCCCGGTTACTTCGTGGCTCAGGTACAGGGCGAGTCGATGAATCGGCGAGTGCCCGATGGGTCATGGGTGTTGTTCTCGACAGAAATGAGCGGATCGAAACAGGGGCGGATGGTATTGGCGGAGCGCGTCGAAACCGGCGATCCGGAGGAGAGCGGGCGATACACGCTCAAGATTTATGACGCAACAAAGCACGAGGAAGACGAGGGAATCGTTTACCAGCAAGTCATGCTGCGGCCCGACAGTCTCAATCCGGATTTCAAGGCCATTGAATTGGATCTGGGAGACAGCGACGCGCTGATCCGGGCATGGCTCGTGGCCATCTTGGTTTAAGCGGGGTGGCATCTAATTGCTATAGCCCAGGCGGTTTCGTTGCAGCGTTGAGGACTATCGTGTCGGTGCGACCTGGCAACGAGCCCACATGGGTACATGGGGACCGCCTCTGGATTCCATCCATGCATGATTACGCTGGATCGAGCCGGGGTATTCAATTCGCCGCCACCGCCACATTCACCGCCGCCGCCACCAGCACCGCGTTGAAGAAATACGCCACGATCGAGTGCATCAGGGTGAAGCGCCGCAGCGCGCGGCCGGAGATCGCCACGTCCGAGGTCTGCGCGGCCATACCGATCACGAAGGCGAAGTAGACGAAGTCGATCGCGGCGGGCTGCTCGTCGCCGGGGAATTCCAGGCCGCGGCGCGGTTGCTTGTCGGCGCCGGGACGCCAGTACAGGTGCGCGTAGTGCGAGGCGGCGAGCATGTGGATCGTCGCCCAGCCCAGCGGGATCGAGAGCAGGGCGACGATCAGCCAGCCCAGGCAGGGACGGTCGTCGGCGTTGATGGTCATGAACAACGCGGCCAGGGCGGTGGTCACGGTGGAGACGACGATCAGGAACAGGACGTAGACCGGGACGTCGCTCTTGACCGCGGCCTGGCGCAGGCGCTGGCCGCTGAGCCGGCGCAGGCTGGGCACGGCCAGCGCGAGGTAGCTCACGAAGAAAGCGTTGGCGGCGAGGATGATGGCGCGTTGCCAGCCCAGCCAGTCGGCGAGGACGAAGCCGAGGGCGTAGGCGGCGGCGATCAGCGCGAACAGGAACTTGCGGGAATCGAGCATGAGCAGCCCCAACTAGGCGCGCCGGCGGAGGCACCACGGCGGATTCAGGATAGCGCCGCGGGCGGCGGCGTCGCCAGCGCGCGGGCCGTCGGCGCGCGTGCGTCGGCCGTCGTCGTGGCGGCCGTCGTTGTGCCGGGTGCCGTCGCGTCGGGGCCGAGCCTCGCGCATCGCCGCGATCGCCGCGAGCGCGGCGCGCGGCGGGACGCTGGCCGCCATGCGCGGACGATTTTGCGGCGCCGTGACGCGCCCGCCGGCATGCTCGCCCGTTGCGGCCATCGGCCGCGGCCGGCTCGGCTGGAGCACTTGGAGACCGCATGTCGTTCGAACTGAGCGGGTTGCCCGCGTCGCTGAACATCGGCCTGACCGTATTCGTGTTCGTGGCCCACCTGCTCGCCGCCGCGCGCGCGCTGACCCGGCCCAACCGCACGCCGGCCTCGCGCGCGGCCTGGGTCGCGGTGATCATGCTGGCGCCGGTGGCGGGCATGGTCGCGTACCTGCTGCTGGGCGAAACCAACATCGGCCGCGCGCGGGTCGACCGGATCGAGCATGCGGGCAAGCGCATGCCGTCGCCGGACGATGCCGCCAACGCACCGGGCGCGGTCCCCGACCACGCGGCGCCGTTGTTCGAGCTGGCCCGTTCGATCAACGGCTTCCATGCCGTCGGCGGCAACCGGATCGCGCTGCTCGGCGACGAGGACAGCGCCGCGGACGATCCCAAGCGCGATTGCAGGCTGGCGATCGATGCGCTGGTCGCCGATATCGAGCAGGCGCGCGAGTCGGTGCACATCGCCTTCTATATCTGGCTCGACGATGGCGCCGGCGGCCGCGTCGCCGATGCCGTGGCCGATGCGGCGCGGCGCGGGGTGGCCTGCCGGGTGATGGTCGATGCGTTCGGTTCGCGCGCCTTCATCGCCGGAGAGCGCTGGAAACAGCTCGGCGGGGCCGGAGTGAAACTGCTGCGCACGCTGGACGACCTGAATCGATTGCAGCACATCGCGTTCAGCCGCATGGACCTGCGCGATCACCGCAAGATCGTGGTGATCGACAACAAGATCGCCTATTGCGGCAGCCAGAACTGCGCCGATGCGGAGTTCCGGATCAAGCCCGCGTACGCGCCGTGGATCGACCTGCTGCTGCGTTGCGAAGGCCCGGTGGTGCGGCAGGCGCAGTTCCTGTTCCTCAGCGGCTGGATTCCGGAGACCGGCGAAACCGGATTGGACGATTATCCCGACGCCGCCACGCCGCAGCGCTTCGACGAGGATTGCATCGCCCAGGCGTTCGAGACCGGCCCGGTCGTGCGCCACAACGCGATGAGCGACATGTTCGCCGCCTGCATCTACGCGGCGCGGCGCGAGCTGACCATCGTCACCCCGTATTTCGTGCCCGACGAATCGATCCTGCGCGCGATCTGCGCCGCGCCGCGCCGCGGCGCCGCGACCCGGTTGGTGTTCCCGCAGCGCAACGATTCGTGGTTCGTCGGCCAGACCTGCCGCAGCACCTACGCCGACCTGCTGCGCGCGGGCGTGGAGGTGTACGAGTATCCGCTCGGCATCCTGCACACCAAGGCGATGTGCATCGATGACGAGATCGCCCTGGTCGGTTCGGCGAACATGGACCGCCGCAGCCTGGACCTGAACTTCGAGAACAACCTGATGATCGCCGACCGCGCGCTCGTCGCGGCGATCCGGCGGCGGCAGGACAAGTACCTGTCGGTATCGCACCGGGTCGCGCTGGACGAGGTCGAGGCGTGGCCGCTGCGGGTGCGGCTGGTGCAGAACGCGGTGGCGATGATGTCGCCGGTGCTTTAGGCGGGTGGGCGGCTACGTGCCGCCCCAGCGATAGTCGATCTCGCGGAAGAGTCCGTCGCCCGCCGCGTTGTCCATGCCGGCGCGGTGCGCGAATCCGGCCAGACGCAGGGCCCGGGACAGCGATTCGACCATCCGCCAGGCCTGCGATTCTTCGCGAAAGATCGAACCGGAGGCATGCAGCAGGCCGGTCGTCGACGGGTCCATGGCGAACTCGAATTCATCGATGTCGCCGCCGTGGCGCAGGATCACCTGATCGTTGAATCCCGATCGGTACGGCTGCAACGGCATCGCGCAATCCGCGAGATGGGCCTCGATGCCGCTCAAGCCCGATGGCGCGAGGATCTCGATATGGAAGTGGCATCCGTCCATGCGGCGAGGCCTGTGGTTGCGGGGCGCGCGCGACGAGGCGCGTCGCCGGACGGCTGCAGGATAAAGCGGGGTCCGGATCACGACAATCCGCGTGCGTGCCGGGCGCTGGTCTGAGAGGCCGGGCTGTCCAGGCGCGATGCAAGCCGCTCCTACTACGGGGGACGACCGATGTTGCGCAGGAGCGTCAGCGCCAGAACACCCACCACGGCTTGGTTTCCTGCGGGGGCTCGTAGGCCGGCACCGGGCACAGCACCGCCCAGCCGTCTTCGGCGTGCGACATGAAGGTGCGCTGGGGAAAGGTGCGGCCGTCGGCGTTGCGGATGTTCTGGGTCACGGCGAAGAAGCGGCCGGCGAAGTGTTCGACCGCGACGACCTGGGTGACGACGCCGAGGAAGTCCGGCGGTTGCGCCTGCCGCCATTGCCGTTGCAGCGCGTCGGCCAGTTCGCCGCGCGGGCCCGCGGGCGGCGCGGCGCCGGCCGGGCGCAGATGCTGCTGGATGAGTTCGGCCTCGTGCTCGAAGTTGCGGCAGCGCAACGCGAGTTCGAAGTCGCCGTTGCGATAAGCCTCTTCGAGCGCGTGCAGGGTTTTCTCGGGCGTGGACCGATCGAGTTCCGGGTTGCTCAACGCGATGCCCCTGTGAATGGACGGTCGTGCGGAACGTGCTGCGCATCGGCGCGACGGCGACAGCGCCGGGATGCGTCTTTCCCGATCCTAGCCGATCGCGGCGCGACGGATACGACCTGGGTCGCATATGGCAATGTCGTTGCGGGGTGAAGACACGATGTCAACGCGACGGCTGGCGTCGGCGTTTCGCGGGCAGCCAGCTTGCGGCGGTTAGGCTCGGGCCGTTCCCCGCACGAGGAGGCCGGTATGTCCGCCGACACCAAGACGCCGTTGGATCATGTCAACACCACGTTGAACCAGCTCAAGGAAATGCGCCACTACGCCAAGAACTACGTCGAGCAGTTGACCGGGCAGTGGCTGCTGTTCGACGGCGAGTTGAAGAAGCTCAAGCAGGCGCAGCGCATTGAGGAACTGATGGTGCGGCAGGGCGAGCTGTACGAGGCCCTGGACAAGGAGATCGCGGAGCTGGAGGAGTTGGCGACGAGCTTGCAGCCGGCGCCGGAGGACGCGGCGGCGCGTTGATGCGGATCGTTCACGGGCGCAGCCGCGACATCGCATTTGCGATGCAAGCGCGATAGCGGTTCGCGCGGTTGTTGCATTGAGCGGGCCTGAAACGAACAACGGCCGGGAGCGGGCGCTTCCGGCCGTTGCGTTTTCGCGATACCGCGTCAGGCCTGCGCGGCGCGCTCGCGCTCGATCGCGCGCCAGCCGATGTCGTGGCGGTGGAACTCGCCCTGCCAGGAAATCCCGGCGACGACTTCGTAGGCGCGGCGTTGCGCATCGGCCACGCTGTCGCCGAGCGCGCAGGCGCACAGCACACGGCCGCCGGCGGTGACCGCCTGGCCGTCGACGAGTCGGGTGCCGGCATGGAAGACGTGGCTGTCGACCGGCAGCGGCACGTCCCATTCGCTGATCGGATCGCCGGTGCGCGGGGCGTCGGGGTAGTGCTGCGCGGCCATCACCACGCCCAGCGAGGGGCGCGGGTCCCAGTCGGCTTCGACGGCGTCCAGGCGCGCATCGATCGCGGCCTCGACCAGATCGAGCAGGTCCGAGCGCAGGCGCAGCATCACCGGCTGGGTTTCCGGATCGCCGAAGCGGACGTTGAATTCGATGACCTTCGGCGCGCCGTCGGCGTCGATCATCAGGCCGGCGTAGAGAAAGCCGGTGAACGGTACGCCGTCGGCGATCATGCCGCGCACGGTCGGCATCACCACCTCGCGCATGACCCGGTCGTGGACCGTCGGGGTGACCACCGGCGCGGGCGAATAAGCGCCCATGCCGCCGGTGTTGGGGCCGGTGTCGCCGTCGCCGACGCGCTTGTGGTCCTGCGAGGTCGCCATCGGCAGCGCGTGTTCGCCGTCGACCATGGAGATGAAGCTAGCTTCTTCGCCGTCGAGGAACTCCTCGATCACCACGCGCGCGCCAGCGGCGCCGAAGGCGTTGCCGGAGAGCATGTCGCGCACCGCGTCTTCGGCCTCAGGCAGCGTCATCGCCACGATCACGCCCTTGCCGGCGGCGAGGCCGTCGGCCTTGACCACGATCGGCGCGCCTTTCTCGCGCACGTAGGCCAGGGCCGCGTCGACGTCGGTATGCACCGCGTAGTAAGCGGTCGGAATGCCGTGGCGGGCGAGGAAATCCTTGGCGAAGGCCTTGCTGCCTTCGAGCTGGGCGGCGGCGGCGGTGGGGCCGAAGATGCGTCGGCCGGCGGCGCGGAAGCGGTCGACCACGCCGGCCACCAGCGGCGCCTCGGGGCCGACCACGGTCACCGCGACGGCTTCATCGGCGGCCAGCTTCAGCAGGCCGTCGAGGTCGGTGGCGGCGACCGCGACGTTGCGGCATTTGCCTTCGCGCGCGGTGCCGGCGTTGCCGGGGGCGACCAGGACCTCGTCGACGCGCGGGGATTGGGCGAGCTTCCAGGCCAGCGCGTGTTCGCGCCCGCCGGAGCCGATTACGAGGACCTTCATGCCTGCTCCTGGCCGGGGCCGGCCGGAAAACGCGCGAAAACGCGGGAATAGGCGATTTTACGCGAGCCGCAGGCAGGCCGCGACCCGGCTGTTACCATCGCAGGCCGATTCTGGCGTTTGTGGGGACTGGCGGATGCAAGCTTTGCTGGACGCGATCGAAACCGCGCTGGCGCCGGTCATCGGCGCGATCAACCATGTGCTGTGGGACTACTTCCTGACCTATGGCCTGCTGCTGGTCGGCCTGTACTTCACCGTGCGCCTGCGCTTCCTGCAGGTGCGGCGGTTCCCGCACATGCTGCAGGTGATCGGGCGCGGCACCGACGGCGACGCCTCCGGCATCTCGCCGTTCCAGGCGCTGTGCACTTCGCTGGCCTCGCGCGTGGGCACCGGCAACCTCGCCGGCGTCGCCATCGCCTTGAGCCTGGGCGGGCCGGGCGCGTTGTTCTGGATGTGGTGCACCGCGATGCTGGGCATGGCCACGGCCTACGCCGAGAGCGCGCTGGCGCAGCTGTACAAGGTGCGCGACGAGAACGGCCAGTACCGCGGCGGGCCTTCCTACTACATGAGCCGCGGCCTGAAGAAGCCGTGGATGGGCGTGGCGTTCGCGCTGTGCTTGCTGCTGACCTACGGCCTGGTGTTCAGCAGCGTGCACGCGAACGCGATGGCGCAGTCGCTGCATTCCGCCTTCGGCCTGAGCCAGCTGCAGATCGCCAGCGGGCTGGTGCTGTTGACGGCGGTCATCATCTTCGGCGGCTTGCGCGCGATCGCGCGGTTCGCCGAATGGGTGGTGCCGTTCATGTCGCTGGGCTATCTGTTGCTGGCGGGCTGGGTGGTGTTGACCCACCTGCCGCAGGTGCCCGCGGTGCTGACCTTGATCGTACGCAGCGCGTTCGGCCTGGACGCGGCCGCCGGCGGCGTGCTCGGCGGTCTCGCCGTGGCGATGTTGCAAGGGGTCAAGCGCGGGCTGTATTCGAACGAAGCCGGCATGGGTAGCGCGCCGAACGTGGCCGCGGCGGCGACGCCGGTGCCGCACCATCCGTCCAGCCAGGGCCTGGTGCAGTCGCTGGGCGTGTTCATCGACACCCTGATGATCTGCAGCGCGACCGGTTTCGTGATCCTGCTGTCCGGGGTGCTGGGGCAGGGCGGCGACGGCGTGCAGATCACCCAGGCGGCGATGACGACCTTCTTCGGCGGTTGGGGCACCTACTTCGTCGCCATCGCGCTGTTCTTCTTCGCCTTCACCACGATCATCGGCAATTACTCCTACGCCGAGAGCAACCTGCTGTACTTGGGTGGCGGCGCCAAGTCGCTGTTCGTACTGCGGGTGGCGGCGCTGGCGGTGATCGTGTGGGGCGTGTATTCGAAGGTGGAGCTGGTGTGGAACGCGGCCGATGCGGCGATGGCGCTGATGGCGTCGATCAACCTGGTCGCGATCGTGATGTTGTCGGGCGTGGTGGTGAAGCTGACCCGCGACTACGACCGGCAGCTGCGCGAAGGCAAGTCGCCGGAATTCCATATCGCCCAGTACGCGGAGCTCGGCGACGGGGTGGATCACGAGATCTGGCGCGAGCGCGGCAAGCCCGGCG
Organism: Lysobacter enzymogenes; assembly: GCF_023617245.1. Lineage (NCBI taxonomy): Bacteria > Pseudomonadati > Pseudomonadota > Gammaproteobacteria > Lysobacterales > Lysobacteraceae > Lysobacter > Lysobacter enzymogenes. Next base: position 5,067,637 of record NZ_CP067396.1, on the reverse strand, counting down.
CGTAAGCCGGGGCTTTGGGTAGGAGCGGCGCGAGCCGCGACCGCGACAACGCGGCTACGACGAGGCTTGCGCCGCAGCTGCGTTGTCGCGGTCTCGGCTCGCGCCGCTCCTACAGGGGCTGTTGCGGCATTCGCCCGAACCCGTCATTCCGGCGAAAGCCGGAACCCATTTTGATTTTGCTGTCGCCTCGCGCAGGGCTGCAGCGCAAGAGCAACGGCAAAATGGGTTCCGGCTTTCGCCGGAATGACGGGGACAGAGGAGCGCCGGCCCCGAATCCGGCGTCCAGACGCCGCGCCGCGCGCTAGTGGATCGCCGAAGCCGGCAGCTTCCCGTCCTCGCGCAAGCGCTCCAGCGCCAGTTCCGCCAGGCTGTCCCACAGCGGCGGCGGCAGGCGGTTTTGGCGCAGGTGCCAGAGCAAGGCGATGGATTGCGAACGGCCTTCGCGCCAGGTCAGCACCGCTTGCCATGAGGGTTCCAGGCTACGCGGGTCGAGCAGTTCGACCTTGTAGCGGTGCTGGCTGACGCTGCGGCCGTCGTAGTCCAGGCCGTCCAGCGAGACCCGCAGCACCGGCGCGGCGGTTTCGCGCAAGGACTGCAGGGTCTGGGTTTGATGCTCGACGGCGGCGCGCCGGTCGCGCGGCTGCGAGGTTTCGCCGAAACGCTCCTGCTCGCTGCGCGCGGACAGCGGCCGCACCCGATAGCCCAGCTGCTCCAGCCGCTGTCCCAGCGCGCGCGCCAGTTGCGCGGTGTAGTCGCGGCGCAGGCCGGCTTCGATGTCGAGCGAGACGTCCGGCTCGACCAGCAACACGGCGACGGCGTCGCCGCCGATGCCGTAGTCGCCGAGCGTCTTGCTGTCGGCCGACTGCCGTTGCGAGTACTGCCAGCCCGCCCACAGCACCAGCACCGCGGCCAGCGCCGCCAGGATCATGAGCTTGCGCGCGAGCGAGCGCAGCAGGCCGCGGCCGGAAGGCGGCGGCCCCGGCGGCGGGCGCGGTTTGAATTCGAGCGGCATGATGCGGTCGGGTGCGGCGCGGGCGCCGGGGCGCCCGCGCGCGCAGGCTCAGTGGCGGAAGTGGCGCACGCCGGTGAACACCATCGCCAGCCCGTGTTCGTCGGCCGCGGCGATGACTTCGTTGTCGCGCATCGAACCGCCCGGCTGGATCACTGCCTTGATGCCGGCGGCCGCGGCCGCGTCGATGCCGTCGCGGAACGGGAAGAACGCGTCGGAGGCCATCACCGAGCCCGGCACGACCAGCCCGGCTTCGTCGGCCTTGAGCGCGGCGATCTTGGCGCTGACCACGCGGCTCATCTGCCCGGCGCCGATGCCGATGCTGCGATGGTCGCGGGCGTAGACGATGGCGTTGGACTTGACGAACTTGGCGATGCGCCAGGCGAACAGCAGGTCGGCCAGCTGCGCGTCGGTCGGCGCCAGCTTGCTGACGACCTTGAGTTCGTCGCGGCCGACTTCGCGCAGGTCCGCGCTCTGCACCAGCAGGCCCGAGCCGATGCGCTTGAAATCCAGGACGTTGCGGCCGTCGCCGCCGGGAATGCGCAGCACCCGCACGTTGGCCTTCTTCTTCGCGTATTCGACCGCGCCGTCTTCATAGTCGGGCGCGATCAGCACCTCGACGAACTGACGGTCGAGGATGACCTTGGCGGTGGCCGCGTCGAGCTTGCCGTTGAAGGCGATGATGCCGCCGAAGGCCGAGGTCGGATCGGTGGCGTAGGCCAGTTCGTAGGCGTCGCCGCAGGCCACGCCCTCGGCCACGCCGCAGGGGTTGGCGTGCTTGACGATCACGCAGGCCGGGCGCTCGAACTGGCGCACGCATTCCCAGGCCGCGTCGGCGTCGGCGAGGTTGTTGTAGCTCAGCTCCTTGCCCTGCAACTGGACGAAGCTGGCCAGCGTGCCCGGCAGCGGCTGCACTTCGCGGTAGAACGCGCCGCTCTGGTGCGGGTTCTCGCCGTAGCGCAGGTCCATGACCTTGACGAAGCTGGCGTTGTGCTGGGCCGGAAACTCGAGCTTGCCGCCGTCTTCGCCGATCGCCGAGAGGTGGTTGCTGATCGCCGCGTCGTACTGGGCGACGCGGTTGAACGCGGCCACCGACAGGGCGAAGCGGGTCTTGGCCGAGAGCGCGCCGGCGTTGGCGTCGAGTTCGGCCAGCAGCGAGGAGTACTGGGCCGGGTCGGTGGCGACGGCGACGCGGGCGAAGTTCTTCGCCGCCGAACGCAGCATCGCCGGACCGCCGATGTCGATGTTCTCGATCACGTCCTCGAACGAGCTCGCCGGGTCGGCCGAGACCTTTTCGAACGGATACAGGTTCAGCACCAGCAGGTCGATCGCGCCGATACCGTGCTGCGCCATCACCGCGTCGTCGATGCCGGCGCGGCCGAGCAGGCCGCCGTGCACCAGCGGGTGCAGGGTCTTGACCCGGCCGTCCATCATTTCCGGGAAGCCGGTGACCTCGGCCACGTCGCGCACCGGCAGGCCGGCCTCGCGGATCGCCTTGGCGGTGCCGCCGGTGGACAGCAGTTCGACGCCGTGCGCGGCCAGGGCGCGGGCGAGTTCGATCAGGCCGGTCTTGTCGGACACGGACAGCAGGGCACGGCGGATGCGTACCGGCGGGGACGCCGGGACCGGTCGGCCGGTCGGGAGCTCGGAGGTCATTCGGGGAGGAAGGCAGCGGAAGGGCGCGGGAATTATAGCCGCGCGCGCCCGTCGGGCCGCCCGTTCAGGGCGATGCGGGGCGGCCGGCGCCGGGTTTTGCGGCCGGCGCGGCAAAGTCGCGCCGCGGCGGTGTAGCCCGGCGCGCCGGCCGGGCCACTGTGGCGATACCCGCGCGTCGGCGGCGCGGCCGGGCGCCCGCCGGCTCGCATCCGCGCGCGCAGCCGCTAAGCTGTGGCGGCGCCCGGTCGCGGGCGCGCGGCGAGCGCAAGGAACCGATGGCTTCGATCTACGCTTTGAAAGGACGCTTCCAGGACCTGCTGCGCCCGCTGGTGCGGCGGCTGCACGCGGCGGGCGCCACCGCCAACCAGGTGACCGTGGCCGCCGCGCTGGTGTCGCTGGCGGTCGCCGCGCTGGTGTACTGGGGCGCGCCGGCGCGGCCGTGGCTGTTCGCGCTGCTGCCGCTGTGGATGTTCGCGCGGATGGCGCTCAACGCCATCGACGGCATGCTGGCGCGCGAGTTCGGCCAACAGTCGCGGCTGGGCGCCTACCTCAACGAATTGTGCGATGTGGTGTCCGACAGCGCGCTGTATCTGTCGCTGCTGGCGTTGGCCGGGCTGCATGCGGCGCCGCTGCTGGCGTTCGTGCTGCTGGCGGCGCTGACCGAATACGCCGGCGTGCTCGGCCTGATGGTCGGCGCGCCGCGGCGCTACGACGGGCCGATGGGCAAGAGCGACCGCGCCTTCGTGATCGGCGCGCTGGGGCTGTTGCTGGCGCTGGGCTGGATCTCGGCGTGGCCGGTCGAGATCGTGCTGGTGCTGGCCTCGATGCTGTGCGCGTGGACGGTGGTGCGCCGCGTGCGCGCCGGTTTGCGGCATGATGCCGCGCCGGGAGCGGTAAGCGTTCGACAAGGAGAGCGGGAATGAATGAAGTCGTGGTCAAGTCCGGCGGCGCGCGCGCGGCCGAGGAACGCTGGTTCGCCAGTTTCGACGGCGCCGAGTTGTTCTACCGCCACTGGCCGGCGAGCCAGCCCGGCGACGGGCCGCGCAAGGCGGTGGTGCTGCTGCACCGCGGCCACGAGCATTCGGGCCGGGTCGAGCACCTGGTGCCCGAGCTCGGTCTGGAGGATTGCGATTTTTTCGCCTGGGACGCGCGCGGCAACGGCCGCTCGCCCGGCGAGCGCGGCGATGCGCCCGGGTTCGAGGCGCTGGTGCGCGACCTCGACCGCTTCGTCGCCCACATCCGCGACAAGCACGGCATCGACGTCGAGAACCTCGCCCTGGTCGCGCAGAGCGTCGGCGCCGTGGTCGCCTCGACCTGGGTCCACGACTACGCGCCGCGCTTGCGCGCGCTGGTGCTGGCCTCGCCGGCGTTCAAGGTCAAGCTGTACGTGCCGCTGGCGCGGCCGGGCCTGGCGCTGATGCAGAAGCTGCGCGGCAACTTCTTCGTCAACAGCTACGTCAAGCCGCAGTGGCTGACCCACGACACGGAGCGGGTGGAGAGCTACCGCACCGACAAGCTCATCGCCCGGCCGATCTCGGTGCGGGTGTTGCTGGGGTTGTACGAGGCGGCCGACCGAATCGTGGCGGACGCTCAAGCGATCACGGTGCCGACGCAACTGTTGGTCTCCGGCGCCGACTTCGTCGTCCACCGCGGCCCGCAGGACCGTTTCTACGAACGCCTGGGCAGCGCGATCAAGGAACGCCACCTGCTGCCGGACTTCTTCCACGACACTCTCGGCGAGAAAGGCCGTGCCGCCGCGATCAACCGCATCCGCGCGTTCGTCCAGGCGCGCTTCGCCCAGCCGCTGAGCCGCGCCGACCTGAGCGAGGCGCACCGGCGCGGGCCGAGCTTCGAGGAATCGGAAAAGCTGTCGTGGCCGCCCGAGCGCTGGTCGCTGGCCGACCTGCGCTGGCGCTTCGTCCGCGCCGGGCTGCGCTTCGGCGGCAAGCTGTCGGAAGGCATCCGCCTGGGCCTGGACACCGGCTTCGATTCGGGCAGCAGCCTGGACTACGTGTACCGCAACGAGGCCCGCGGCGGCGGACCGCTCGGGCGCATGGTCGACCGCAATTACCTGGAAGCCATCGGCTGGCGCGGCATCCGCGTGCGCCGCACCCATCTGCACGAACTGCTGCGCGACGCGATGCGCCGGCTGCGCGAGGCCGGACAGCCGGTGCACGCGGTCGACATCGCCGCCGGCCACGGCCGCTATGCGCTGGAAGCGCTGGTGGGCGAGGGCGCGCACGCCGACAGCGTGCGCCTGCGCGACTACAGCCCGCTCAACGTCGACAAGGGCCGCGCGCTGATCGAGGAACTCGGCGCCGGCGCGATCGCCCGTTTCGACCAGGGCGACGCGTTCGACCGCAACGCCCTGGCCGCGCTGGAGCCGAAGCCGACCCTGGCGGTGGTGTCGGGCCTGTACGAACTGTTCCCCGACAACGATCAGGTGCGGCGCTCGCTCGAGGGCCTGGCCGCGGCGGTGCCGCCGGGCGGGTTCCTGGTCTACACCGGCCAGCCCTGGCACCCGCAGCTGGAATTCATCGCGCGCGCGCTGACCAGCCACCGCGGCGGCGCGGCCTGGGTGATGCGCCGGCGCAGCCAGCAGGAGATGGACGAGCTCGTGCGCGCGGCCGGTTTCGTCAAGGTCGACCAGCGCATCGACCGCTGGGGCATCTTCACCGTGTCGATGGCGCAGCGGGTCGCGCAATGACCGACGCCGTCGCCGCGACCCGGCGCCCGTGGGGGCGCGCGGCGCTGTGGCTGCTGGTGCTGGGGCCGCTGTTCTTCGCCACCTACGGCTACGCCAATGCGCTCGCGGCCGCGCGCGCGGACGTGCCCAGCCTGGCGTTCGGCTGGGAGCGGGCGATCCCGTTCTGGGCCTGGACCATCGTGCCGTATTGGTCGATCGACCTGTTCTACGGCATCTCGCTGTTCGTCTGCCGCGACCGCCGCGAACTGGACACGCAGGGCTTGCGCCTGCTGACCGCACAGGCCGTGGCGGTGGGCTGCTTCCTGCTGTGGCCGCTGCGCTACAGCTTCGTGCGGCCGCACACCGACGGCGTGTTCGGCTGGCTGTTCGACGTGCTGCTGGGCTTCGACAAGCCCTACAACCAGGCGCCGTCGCTGCATATCGTGCTGCTGATCGTGCTGTGGGTGCGCTTCGCCCATCACCTGCGCGGCGGCTGGCGCTGGCTGCTGCACGGCTGGTTCGCGCTGATCGGCGTGTCGGTGCTGACCACCTTCCAGCACCACTTCGTCGACATCCCGACCGGCCTGCTCGCCGGTTGGCTGTGCGTGTGGCTGTGGCCCGAGCGCATCCGCGCGCCGTGGCGCGAGGCGGCGCCGGCGCGCGATCCCAAGCGCTGGACGCTGGCGGCGCTGTACGCGGCGGCCGCGGCCCTGTGCGCGTGGGCGGCGGGCACTTTGAGCGCGGGCGCGCTCGGCGGCTGGGCGCTGTGGCTGTGGTGGCCAGCGGCGTCGCTGGCGGTGGTCGCGCTGAATTACGCGCTGCTGGGGCCGCTGGGATTCCAGAAGCGCGACGACGGCCGCCTGAGCGTGGCGGCGCGTTGGCTGTTGGCGCCGTATCTGCTCGGCGCCTGGATCAATTCACGGCTGTGGACGCGGCGCGCGCCGCAGCCGGTGCCGGTGATCGACGGCGTCTGGCTCGGCCGGATTCCTGGGCGCGGCCAGCGCGCGCGGTTCGCCGCGGTGGTGGATGTGTGCGCGGAACTATCGCTGATGGATGCGCGCGAAGGCGATGCGGTGAGGCCGATGCTGGACCTGGTCGCGCCGACGCCGGTGCAGCTGATCGCCGCGGCCGACGCCATCGCCGCGCGGCAAGCGCGCGGCGAGGTGCTGGTCTGCTGCGCGCTGGGCTATTCGCGCAGCGCCGCCGCGGTGGCGGCGTGGTTGCTGCGCAGCGGCCGCGCCGCGGGCGTGGACGAGGCGGTGGCGATCCTGCGCCGCGCGCGTCCGGCGATCGTGCTGCGCGCGCCGCACCTGCGCGCGCTGCAGGCGCTGGTCGCGGCGCCCGCGCTGGCGGCGGCCGGGTTGGGGACGCAGAACGCATGAGCGGCCCGGTCCCGCCGCCGTCCGCGTTCGGCGCATTCGAACTGCGTGCGATGGCCGCGCTGCTGGCGCAGGGGCGGACCCTGTGCGCGGCCTCGCTGCTGTTGACCGCGGTGGCGCTGGTGGGTCTGTTCGTAAGCGACTGGCGCGCGCCGCTGTGGCTCGCGGCGGCGGCCGGCGCGCTGCAGCTCTATTACGCCGTGCGTGTGGATTTCGATGCGCGGCTGCTGCAGGCGCTGGCCGCGCGCGCCGAGACCGATGCCGACGGCGGCGTCGCCCGGCTCGATGCGGCGCTGGCCGCGCTGGGCCTGCGCAAGCCCGGCGCCGTCGCCCGCGACTGGCCCGCGCGCTGGCGCGGCGCGCGCGCGTTGTTGCGCAAACAGGCCGGTTTGGTGATCCTGCAAAGCGCGGCGCTGCTGGCCGCCCTGGGGAACGCGTAGTTGTTGCGCGTGTTTTCGCCGAACGCCCGATGGATCTGGCCATGAACGAAAGCGAACAAGCGCGGCGCGACGCCGACTGGACCGCGGAACGGCGCGAGCTGTGGCAGCGCCTGCGCGACTACCGCTTCGGCGGCGACCGGGCCGAGGCCTTCCTCGACCGGGTCGGCCATGCGCTGGGCTGCGACCGCGCCGGCGCCGAGGCGGCGCTGGAGGAATACCGGCGCTTCTGCTTCCTGGCGGTGGCGGCCGGCCATGCGGTCACGCCGAGCGTGCGCATCGACAAGGTCTGGCACGCCCACCTCACCGACACCCGCGACTACTGGGGCCGCTTCTGCCCGCAGGCGCTGCAGCGCGAACTGCACCACACGCCCTCGCTGGGCGGACAGGCCGAAGACGCGCGCCATCAAGAACAGTACCGGCAGACGCTCGTCAGCTACGCGGACTTCTTCGACGAACCGCCGCCGCTGTGGTGGCCGCCGCCGCCTTCGCCCGCGCCGGCGCAGGCGCGGCCGCGCGCGGAGCCGGCTGGCGCGCGCGAGCGCTTGCTGTCGCCGTGGCAGTCGCCGCCGCGCGGCGGTTACCTGGCGCTGTCGCTGGCCAGCGGCGCGCTGGGTTTGATCTACCTGACCTGCGTGCGCGCGCAGGAAACCTTCAATCCGCTGGATTTCGGCGGCGGCGGCTTCCTCGCGCTGTACTTGGCCATGCTGCCGTGGGCTTACCTGGCCGGCACCGCGATCAAGCGCGCGCTGCGCGGTCCGAACCGGCGCAACCAGGCCCAGGTCGAGGACGAGGTCGAACTCGCGTACCTGGCCGGCGGTCCCGAGCGCGCCGTCGACGTGGCCCTGGTCGAGCTGATGCGCCGCGACCTGCTGGCGCTGGACTACAACGGCGCGCCGTTGCGCGCGGCCGAGCGCCTCGACCGGGTCTGGCTGCGCGTCGACGCGGCGCGCCTGCGCGCGCAGGCGGCGCAGTTGCCGGCGCCGGTGCTCGCCGCCGCCGAAACCGCGCAGCGCGAGCAGAGCCTGTCGCTCACCGTCATCGCGCTGGCGCGCGCGTACGAGCCGATGGCCGAACGATTGCGGCGCAAGGGCTGGTGGCTCAGCGAATCGGCCGACCTGCGCCTGCGCCAGTTGGGCAGCGCGCCGTTGCTGGCGCTGGCGGCGCTGGGCGGGCTGAAGATCTGGATCGGACTGGGCCGGGACCGGCCGGTCGGCTTCCTGGTGGTGCTGGTGGGGCTGACCCTGATCGTCGCCATGGCGCGCCTGTTGCGCCAACAACAGCGCACCCGCGCCGGCGAATGGGCGCTGCACGACGCCAGCGGACGGATCGCGCCCGGCGATCTCGCCGCGCAGGTCGCGCTGTCGGGCACGGTCGGCCTGTACGGCAGCGGTTTCGCCGACTATCACATCCTGCGCACGCCGCCGTCGGGTTCCAGCGGCGGCGACAGCGGTTCCGGCAGCAGCGGCGGCGACAGCGGCGGCGGCGGTTGTGGCGGCGGCGGAGGCGGCGGCTGCGGCGGTTGCGGCGGCGGTTGAACGGAGTGCCACGATGAGCGATCCCCAAGCTTCTTCCCGCCGCGCGGCGCGCTACGAGCGACGGCTCGCGCTGGCGGCGTGGCTGCGCGCGCGCGGCGCGACTCCCAACGGCCTGTCGCTGTTCGCGGTCGGCCTGTCGGCGCTGGCCGGCGCGGCGTTCTTCTTCGCCTTGCGCGATCCGCCGCACTACGGCGCGGCGCTGTTGCTGTTCGCGGCGCTGTGCCTGGGCGGACGCATCGCCTGCAACCGCCTGGACGGCGTGCTGGCGCGCCGCGGCGGCATGGTCGGCAAGGCCGGCGAGGTCTACAGCGACGCGCCCGACCGGCTCGCCGATGCGCTGGTGTTCCTCGGCGCCGGCTACGGCCTGACCCCGTGGCTGCCGTGGGCCAGCGACCTGGGCTGGGCGGTGTCGCTGCTGGCGGTGGGCACGGCCTATGTGCGCGTGCTCGGCCTAGCCTGCGGCCTGCGCGAACACGGCGAGGGGCCGATGCCGCGGCGCACGCGCATGATCGCGATGGCCGTGGCGGCGCTGCTGGCGGCGGCGGGATTGGCGTTGGGCCAACCGGCCGCGGTGGCGTGGCTGTTGCTGGCGGCGCTGGCGGTGGTCGCGCTCGGCGCGGCGCTGACCATCGCCTTGCGTCTGCGCGCGATCGTGCGCGAACTGGAGTCGCGATGATTTCCCACCTGCTCGCGGCCGGCTTCAGCTCGGCGATCCGCCTGCTGACCGGCGCGCGCGCGCTGTGGCGCTGCTCGCCGTCGGCCGACCACCGGGTCTACTACGGCAACCACGTCAGCCACGGCGACTTCGTCATGATCTGGTCGGCGCTGCCGCCATCGCTGCGGCGCGAGGTGCGGCCGGTGGCCGGGGCCGATTACTGGCAGCGCGACGCGCTGCGCCGCTACCTGATCCGCGAAGTGTTCAACGGCGTGCTGATCGAGCGCGACGCGGCCGCGCGCAAATACGATCCGATCGATGTGTTGAGCGAGGCGGTGGACGGCGGTCAGTCGCTGATCCTGTTCCCCGAGGGCACCCGCAACCAGAGCGACGAACCGCTGCTGCCGTTCAAGAGCGGCCTGTACCACCTGGCGCGGCGCCGGCCGGAACTGGAGTTCGTGCCGGTGTGGATCGACAACCTCGCCCGGGTCATGCCCAAAGGCAAGATCCTGCCGTTGCCGCTGCTGTGCACGGCGACCTTCGGCGACACCCTGCGCCTGGGCGCGGACGAGGACAAGGACGCGTTCCTGCAACGCGCGCGCGACGCGCTGCTGGCGCTGTCGGAGCAAGGCAACGGAGGCCGGGATTGATGGAGCGGGCAGGTTTGGATCAGGTCGTGGAGTTCGTGCGCGCGCAGTCGCATCCGGTGTTGTTGTTCAGCGGCGTGGCCGCGGTGCTGCTGCTGGCGACGCTGGTGTCCGAATGGCTGCGCTGGAAGACCCGCGACAAGCCCAGCGCGGTGATCGCCAACCTGGTCGCGCGCATCCGCGCCTGGTGGGTGATGGCGCTGGTGGTCGGCGCCGCGTTCGCGATCGGCCGGGTCGGCATGATCGTGCTGTTCGCGCTGGTCTCGCTGTTCGCGCTGCGCGAGTTCATCACCCTCACCCCGACCCGGCGCAGCGACTATTACGCGCTGCTGGCCGCGTTCTACGTCGCCTTGCCGCTGCAGTACTGGCTGGTCTACACCGACTGGTACGGGCTCTACACCCTGCTGATCCCGGTCTACGCCTTCCTGCTGCTGCCGATCCTGTCCACCGTCGGCGAAGACACCACGCGCTACCTGGAGCGCACGGCCAAGGTGCAGTGGGGCCTGATGATCTGCGTGTTCTGCATCTCGCACGTGCCGGCGCTGATCAACCTCAAGATTCCCGGCTACGAAGGCCGCAACCTGCTGCTGGTGGCGTTCCTGGTGATCGTGGTGCAGTCCTCGGACGTGCTGCAGTACATCTGGGGCAAGCTGTGCGGCAAGCGCCTGATCGCGCCGCGGCTGTCGCCGTCGAAGACGGTGGAAGGTTTCGTCGGCGGCGTGGCCTCGGCCACCGCGCTGGGCGCGGCGCTGTGGTGGATCACCCCGTTCACGCCGTGGCAGGCCGCGGCGCTGGCGCTGGTGATCAACCTGATGGGGTTCTACGGCGGCCTGGTGATGTCGGCGATCAAGCGCGACCGCGGGATCAAGGATTGGGGGCACATGATCGAGGGCCACGGCGGCGTGCTCGACCGCCTGGATTCGGTGTGTTTCGCCGCGCCGGTGTTCTTCCACCTGATCCGGTATTGGTGGGTGTGAGCGCGGGCGGGCAGCCAGGCGCTTAAGTTGGTTGAGTCCGCGGCGGCGTCGACGCTGCCCCCAAAGCCGTCATTCCGGCGAAAGCCGGAACCCATTTTGATCTTGCTCTTGCTCTTGCTGTAACGCATTCGCGCTGCGAAGCAAAATCAAAATGGGTTCCGGCTTTCGCCGGAACGACGGGGCTGGGTTACGGGGTTTAGGTTCCGGGCTTCGGGCCCAGGATTGCCGCCAGCGACGTTGCCGCCAGCGACGGCCGCGCCGCGCTCAGCTCCAATCGAAACTCAGCAACGCCAAGCGTTCGACCGGTTCGTAGAACAGCAGGATCGAATCGGCGCCGCTGGTGCGGTAGTTCCAGCCCGGCACCGAGGCGACGTGGCGGAAGCGGCGGCCGGCGGGGCTCAGCGGCCACACCACCTCGTCCGCGTCGCCCGCGTCCGCGCCGCCGGGGCGGCCGTATTCCAGCGGGAACTCGACCGTCTCTTCCCAGTTGCCGCCGGCCTCGACTTCGCCGCCGACGGATTCGACCAGTTCGACCGCGTCTTCGCTGCCGTAACTGGGCCGGCCCTTGCGGTCCAGGCGCACCAGCTTGCCGTGGCGGCGGTAGTAGTCGCGCGAGGCGGCGTAGGCGGCCTCTTGTTCGGCGTAGTGCGTTTCCAGCTCGCGGCGCGACAGCGCCAGCGCCGCGGGCGTCTGTTGCGCGCTGGATTCGAGCAGGAAGTAGCGCGCGTCGCCGAGCAGGCGATAGCGGCCGTCGGCCTCGACCTGGAAGCCGATCCAGTTCGGCTTGAGCAGTTCGCCGTCCTCGACCTGGCTGTACTGGCCGACCAGACCGTCGCAGGGTTCCAGTGGGCTCAGCAGGTGCAGCCAGCCGGACCACTGCGGGTCGACGGAGGCCAGGTCGATGGAGAACAGCGGATGCAGGTGCCGGGCCAGGTGTCTCTGGTCGGCGGCGAAGACGTCGGCGGCGTCGGGGAACGGGCGCAGCCAGTCGCCGGCCTGGGTGAGGTCGCGTTCGGCGTCCATGTCGGCGGATTCCGGGTAAGGGCGCGCGTCGCGCGCGGCCGCGGGCTTACTCGAGCCCGTACTCGCGCAGTTTCTTGCGCAGGGTGGCGCGATGGATGCCCAGCATCGCCGCGGCGCGGCTCTGGTTGCCGTCGCAGTGCTGCAGCACTTCGGCGAACAGCGGGATTTCGAGCTCGCGCAGGGCGATCTCGTAGAGGTTTTCGGTGCCGCTGCCGTTCAGGTCGCCGAGGTAACGACGGATCGAAGTCGCGACGTGGTCGCGCAGCGGGACGCGGGGTCCGGAGCGTGCGCCATCGTTGCGGTCGTTGAGTGCGTTCAAGTGCTTCCCCGTAGCAGTCGTTCGTCCGTCGGAACGTGCAGGGACGCACAGGGCGTGGCACCGACGGGAGGGCGAGTCTAGCGCGCCTGAGTCGCTATAGACAACGCGACTCGGTCGAATTTCAACGGAAGTCGAAGGTGAACGCGACCACGCGCGGGGCCGGTTCGAGCACCTCGAACTGGACCGCCGCGCTCTGCCCCGGGGCGATCAGCTCGCCCGGGCGGTGATCGCGGCGGTACTCCCCGGGAGCGAACGCGCGCTGGCCGACCCGGCGGCCATCGACGTCTTCCAGGCTCAGCACCAGGGTCGGCCACGGCTGCGGCCAGCGCGCGTCGTTGCGGAACCCGGCCGAGGCGCGCAGCGCGCCGGCGCGTTCCGGCACCGGCAGCACGTTGCGGTTGAGCATGGTCAGCGCGGACGGTTCGCGCCACGGCGGAATCGTGCAGCCCAGCGCGCCGCACAGCCCGCTCACCAGCGGGCGCCAGCGCGCATCGGCGGCCAGCTCGGCGCGTTGCGCGAGCAGCAACTGCAAGGCCAGCGCGAGCGTCAGCGCGACGATCGCGGCCGGGCCGCTCCAGTGCGCGCGCGGCTTGGGCGCCTGCGCGCGCGCTTGCTGGCGGGCGAAGCTCGGCGCGCGCCGCGCCGAGGTCACCGTGGTTTCGGATTTGTGTTGGCGGCGCGAACGCGCCGGCGCGGCGGCGACGGGCGTCGCGGTCAGCGGCGGCAGTGCGCGGGCGGTCGCGTCGGCGGGCGCGTCGGTGGGGTTGGCGGCGTCGTTCTCGCTCGCGTCCGTCGCCGGCTGCGGCGGCGCGGCGGGCGGCGTCGGATCGGACGCGTCGTCGCCCGCGCCGGCATCGTCGCGATCCTCGCCCGATGCGGGCATGATCGATCCGGTTTGCGCGGGGTTCGTGGTTTCGTTGCGCACCGGCGCGGCCGAGGGCGCGCGGCGCAGGCTCAGGCTGATCTCGTCGCGCACCGGCGCAGGCGCAGGCGCGGGCGTGGCCGCAGGCTGCGGCGCGGCCGGCGCCGCGTCCGCCGCGTCGTGCAGCGCTGGCTCCGCGATGGACGCATCCGGCGTCGATGCGTCAGGCACCAACGTATCCGACACCAACGCATCCGGCACCGGCGCCGCGACGGCTACGACCGCCGATGCGGCCTCCTGCGCCGACGGCGCTTCGCTCTGCAGCGAGCCGCCGCAACGCGGGCAGGCGCGCGCCGGACCGTCCTTGGCGACGATCAGCGCGACCAGGTATCCGCAATGGGGGCAGGCGAGGAACATCGGCGCTTATTCAACCATGCCGCCGCGCTCAGCGACGACGCACGCCTGTGACCCGGATCCAGTCTTCGAGCCGCTCGACCTGCAACTGCTCGAAGCCCTCGGCGTAACGCGCGACCACTTCGTCTTCCTGCCCGGCGAGGATGCCGGACAAGGCGATGCGCCCGCCCGGCGCGACCCGCGCGGCCAGGGTGTCGGCCAGCGCGATCAACGCCGAGGCGAGGATGTTGGCGACCACCACCGGATACGCTTCGACCGGCTCGTCCGGCGGCAGGTGCACCTGCAACTGCGCGGCGACGCCGTTGCGCTCGGCGTTGTCGGCGGTGGCGATCAGCGCCTGCGGGTCGTTGTCGACGCCGACCGCGTGCGCGGCGCCGAGCTTGAGCGCGGCCAGGGCGAGGATGCCCGAGCCGCAGCCGAAATCGAGCACTCGCCGGCCGGCGAGTTCGCCCGCGTCGGCGAGCGTATCGAGCCATGCCAGGCACAGCGCGGTGGTCGGATGGGTGCCCGAGCCGAACGCCAAGCCCGGGTCCAGGCGCACCACCGCGGCATCGGCCACGTCGGCGCCGTCCGGCAGTTCCTGGTTCCACGGCACGATCCAGGTGCGGCGGCCGAACTGCAGCGGCGCGTACTGGTCCATCCACGCGCGTTCCCAGTCCTGGTCTTCGACGTTGGCGAAGCCGACCCGGCTCCAGTCCAGCTCCGGATCGAACGATTCCAGCGCGGCCAGGATCACCAGCGCGTCGGCGTCGTGCGGGAACAGCGCGCTGAGCACGATCGACTGCCACAGCGGGGTCTCGCCGACGCCGGGTTCGAGGATCGCGCGCTCGTTGCTGCTGTCGGCATCGGCGTCGAGCATGGTCACGGCGAGCGCGCCGACGTCGTCCAGCGCGGCCTCGAAGCGCGGCTGCTCGGCCTCGCTGCAGCGCAGGGTCAGTTCCAGGAAGGGCATGGGCGGGCGCGGGGAAGCGAAAACGGCGGCCATTATTGACCCGTTTCGGCGCGATCAGATAGCGTTCGGGCCATTCCGGAACCACGGACCTGGAGCCGCGACGGCCTGATGGATGCGATTGTTCGCCGATTTGCTTCTGATCTTCCGAGTGCGGGCCCGGCCACGGCCGGCCGCTCGCCGGCGGCCTTGCCCGCCGCGCGCTTGCTCGCGCTCGGCGTCGCGCTGAGCCTGGCGGCGGCCTGCTCGCGCGATCCGGCGCCCGCGCCCGCGGCGACGCCGGCCGCGCCGACTGCGGCGGCGCCCGCGACGCCTGCGGCCGCGCCACCCGCTGCCGCGCCCACCGCCGAGGCCGCGTCCGCGCAAGTCCTGGGCGAGGTCGGCGGCCTGCGCCTGGAGGCGTTGAGCGAAGTGCCCGCGCCGCCGGCCGAGGGCGAGGCCGACGTCGGCGGCGACTGCTCGGTCGCCGCCGAGTCCGCCGAGGCCCGCGCCGCCGAAGCCAAGGGCTGGAAGGTGTTCGCCCAGCGCGAATGGCAGGGCCATCGCGTGGTCGGCGTGGCGGTCGCGCCTGGCGTGGCCGCCGGCATGGGCTGCACTTCCGGCGGCGGGCGGCTGCTGTTCTTCCGCGACGGCCGGCCGCTGGCGCAATTGCTGGAACCCGGCGCGGGCGCGTCGCAGATCGACAGCGGCGTGCAGGGTTTCGACGACGGCGAAGACGCGCGCCGCCGCGGCGACGCCGCCCTGGGCGTGTTCGACTGGGCGGTGCAGCGCGCGCGGGTCCGGGTCCAGAACGGCGCCTTGGCCCTGGCCGCGTTGCCGCAGGCCGACCTCTACTGCGGCGGCCGCGCCGCGGTGCCGCGGGTGGAGGGCGTCGAGTTGAAGCAGGCGCGCGAACGCCTACTCGCGCGCGGCTGGCGCGCGGCGCCGCCCGAGCGCGAAGAGCCCGGCTTCGTCAGCGGCATGGTCGAAGCCGGTTATCCCGAGGTCGAGGACTGCTCGGGCACCGGCCAAGGCTTTTGCAGCTTCGCCTACCGCAACGAGGCCGGCGACCGCCTGACCCTGGTCACCGCCGGCGAGACGCCGACCGCGCGCCATGCCGCGGTGCAGTGCGCCGGCGAGGGCGAGCCGCGCGGAGCGGACGCCGGGTAACACGCCGATCTGGGTCGTGGGCACTTTAAAAGTGTGAATTTGTGCACTTTTAAGGATCGCGCAGGCATCCGTCGGACACTTGACATATCATCGGCGTCTCGCAGCGCCGCCCCTGCCGGGGGTGGCGCGCCTGTCCGTCCCGCCTGCTGCCCGGCCGCGAGTCGCGCCCCTTGATGTCCGATGCCTGCCCTTCCGCCTGCCCGCAAGACCCGCGCCTGCCCTCGCGCGCGGGTGCGCGCATGAGCGCGCGCGGGCTGGCGATGGCGGCGGCCGCGGCGTTGCTCGGCGGCGCCCTGGTCTACGCCTACGCCCACCGCGGCGCGGCGGGATCGGCGCCGGCCGCGTTGAGCGACATCGTCGCCGCGCCGATGGCCGGCGACCTGCCGCGCGGCAATCCGCAGGCCGACCCGGCGCGCGAGCCGCCGATCCGCACCGCGCCGCGCAGCAACGCGCGCGCGCCGCTGCGCGCGCCCACCGCGCTGCGCCAGCAGTTCGAACAGACCCCGGACCTGTATTCGTTCGCGCAATCGCTGCGCCTGCGCGCCGAGTCCGGCGAGGCCGAGGCGATCTGGCTGCTGACCCGCGTCTACGACTACTGCGCCAACTATTCCAGCGCGCCGGTCGACTACCGCAACGACACCCGCGCGATGGAAGCGATGAAACTGCGCGGCGCGGCGGCGATGGCGAGCGCGCGCAACCGGGTCAGCGAGCGCTGCGCGCGCTTCGCCCCGGAAGACGGGTTGGACTACCCGATGATCCTGGTCAAGCGGATCGAGGCGGCGCAAGCCGGCAGCCTGGCGGCGGAGGCTTCGCTGATGAGCGCGGGCAAGCCGTTGGAGAAGACCGAGGACTATCGCCTCAACCTGATCGACCGGGTGGTGCGTTCCAAGGACCCGGAAGCGTTCTCGGCGCTGGCCGCCGGCATGGGCATCGCCGCCAACGGCCGCAGCGCCGGTTTCGACTACCAGCGCGTGTCCGGGACCCAGTTCGCCGAACTGGCCTGGCAGCTGGCGGCGTGCCGGCTCGGACAGGACTGCAGCGCGGGCGGCTCGTTGATGACGAGCTACTGCGCCAACGGCGGCATCTGTTCGCAAGACCCGCAGCAGGATTTCGCAGACTTCGTCTACGACGCCGCGATCCCGCGGCAAGGGGCGGAGGTGGTGCAAGAGATGGTCCATTCGCTGACTGGCGAAGAGAGGATGAAATGAAACGCGAGCACTTCAAGCGCACGGCCAAGATCGGGTTCTGGGCGTTGCTGTTGAGCGCCTACTCGGTCGGCGCCGCCGGCGTGATGATCGACGTGTTCGGCGCGGACTACCGCGAGCTGGGACAGGTCGCGGTGACCTCGGTGGACTCCAAGCCGACGCGGCGCTCGTTGAGCGCGGCGCAGATCGCGGCGGTCTACCGTGCCCAGAGCGGCGCGCCGTTCTCGACCTTGCCGCCGGGCAGCACCTTCAAGGTGGTCTGGCCCGACGGCTCCAGCGAGTACGTCATGGTGGTCAGCCCTTCGTCGACGGGCGGCGTGCAGCCGATCCCGGGCACGCAGGTGCCGGCGAAGGGCAAGAAGAAGCGCGGCCCGGTCGAGGAAGACGACGCGTCGCCGCGCAACGTGCCCGGCGCGACCGAGCTGAGCGAAACCGACGTCAAGGAAATGGCCGCGTGGATGGACGCGGCGGTGCGTTGATCGCTACGGCGGCCAAGGCATGCGGCGCGTGCGCGCGAAGCGCGCGCGACGCGACGCGACGGTGGGCGCGCTGCCGGCATAGCGGCGCGGATGGACCGCCGGCGACGCGCCGGCGTGGGTCGCGGGTTCCCGCGGCCGGTTGGGAATCCGGATGTTTCCTGCGGCGAGGCGGCTTGGTTCGCCCGATGGGTCGTGCGCGGCTTTTGCCGGCGGCGCGGTTGTCGTGAGGTTGCGGATGGCGGGAGGTTGGCGCGATTGCATCGCTTGCCTTGCCTGCCCTTGCATCGCCATCGTTGCCACTTCTGCTGTTGCTGTTGCTTGGTCGCTACCTTGCGCGAGGCCCTTGTTCCGCAGACCCGGAGGGCGCGCGCATGGATGCGCGCGTGCGCCGTAGGGGCATGGATGCCCCTTACGGCGCATCCCCGCGCCCGGTGCTGGACCTAGTGGCTCGTGACCTTAAACAAGCGTTTTTCTTTGGCTACTTTCTTTTGTCGCGCTGACAAAAGAAAGTAGCTCGGCCGCTTGCGGACGAAAGCTTTTGATGTTCGCTTGTCGTCGCGCGACACATCGGTAACGGCGAAAGTAGCAGCAACGTCAACATGGGTTCCGGCTTTCGCCGGAATGACGGGCGAGGGGTTGCGTACCCGACTGTAGGAGCGGCGCGAGCCGCGACCGCGACAACGCAACTACGCCGAAACTTTCACTGTGTTTGCGATGGCGCGGTCGCGGCTTGCGCCGCTCCTACAGGGGGCGTGCCGCGGTGGGGTTCGTCTTTGGGTGTGCGTACGGGTGACGACAAGCGACCATCAAGAGCTTCCGTCCGCAAGCGGCCGGGTCACTTTCTTTGTCTTAAGCCACAAAGAAAGTAACGCTGGTCTCTAACTTCAAGTGCATCACCTCAGTGAGGCACTGTGAATGGGCCAGCAGTATTCACATCTGAGCGCGGAAGAGCGCGGGGCCATCATGGTCTTGATCGCCCAAGGGGCGAGCGGACGGCAAATCGCCCAGACGTTGGGTCGGGCGCAAAGCACTATTGCTCGCGAGTTGCGCCGTAATGGGTTTCGGTCCCATTCGGGGCCGCCGCTGCGCGGACGCCCCCGTTTCGACCCTGGCTACGATGCGACCCGGGCGGGCCGGCGGGCCCAACGGCTGCGGCGACGGGCGCGGGTGCGCCGCAAGCTGCGACGCGACACCGTGCTGTGGCGACGCGTGCGCTATTGGCTGGAACGGTGCTGGTCGCCGCAACAGATTGCCGACAAACTGCGCGATCTATACCCGGACCGGCCCTGGCTGCGCGTGTCGCACGAAACGATCTATACCGCGATTTATGCGATGCCGCGCGGCGAATTGCGCCGCCAGGTGACCCGTCTGCTGCGGCAGGGGCGCAAGTCCGGCCGCCGCACGCGCCAGGGAAGCGACGCCCGCGGCCATCTGCCGGATCTACCCAACATCCGCCTGCGGCCGCCGGCCGCGCATGAGCGCCTGATGCCGGGGCATTGGGAGGGCGACCTGATCGTGGGCGCGCACAACCGCTCGGCGATTGGGGTATTGGTCTGCCGCCGCACCTTGTACGTCAAGCTGGTCAAGCTCGCCGACGCGACCGCGCACACGGTGCTGGAGGCCTTCAGCTCGGCGTTCGAAGGCGTGCCGGAAAGTTTGAAGAAGACCTTGACCTACGACCAGGGCAAGGAAATGGCATCGCATCGGCAGTTGAGCGAACGCACTGGTTTAGCGATCTACTTCGCCGACCCCCATAGCCCGTGGCAACGCGGAACCTGCGAAAACACCAACGGCTTGTTGCGGCAATACTTTCCCAAGGGCACCGATCTGTCGGTGCATTCTGCGCAGCGCCTCAAAGAGGTGGCGTGGGAAATGAACAACCGCCCCCGTCGTAGCCTGGGCAGGCGCTCGCCCGTCGAGGTGCTCTATGAGGAACTCAAAAACCCGCGGGCGCAGGGTGATGCACTTGGACATTGACTCCGCCAACCAAAGAAAAGGCCTTGTTTTTTCGGGTCAAGAGCCACCAGGTCCAGCACCGGGCGCGGGGCCACGCCATAAGGGGCATCCTGCCCCATGGCGCGCGTGCGCATCCATGCGCACGCCCTCCGGGGCTGCAAGACGACTGCATCGTGCTCGGGGGCGAGCACACGCAACAGCAACAGCAAGAACAGAATCGGTGGTGGCGGCAGTGTCGGCGACGGTGTGCACGTTGCCGCAGTCGATAAGCGCGGCGCAGACGTATCTTCGCGTGATCCGCATCCAGTCCCCAATCGCAGGCCTGCTTGCCCATCGCCCCACGCAAACGAAAAACCCCTCCGGCGAAGGAGGGGTCTTTCAAGATGCAGGAACCTGGCGGAGAAAAATCAGACGATCGCGATCGTCTTTTCCTTCTGTTCCTTCAGCCGCTTCTCGAGATAGTGGATGTTCATCCCGCCCTGCTGGAAGCCCGCATCGGACAGGATGCGCTGCTGCAGCGGGATGTTGGTCTTGATCCCGTCCACCACCATCTCGCTCAGCGCCACGCGCATGCGCGCGATCGCGGTCTCGCGGTCGGGGCCGTGCACGATCAGCTTGCCGATCATCGAGTCGTAGTTCGGCGGCACGCGGTAGCCTTCGTAGATGTGGCTGTCCACGCGCACGCCGGGGCCTCCCGGGGCATGGAAGTGGTTGATCGGGCCCGGGCAGGGCATGAAGGTCTCCGGGTCCTCGGCGTTGATGCGGCACTCGATCGCGTGGCCTTCCAGCACCACGTCCTCCTGCTTGATCGAAAGCTTGCGGCCGGCGGCGATCATCAGCTGTTCGCGCACCAGGTCGATGCCGGTCACCAGTTCGGTCACCGGGTGCTCGACCTGGATGCGGGTGTTCATTTCGATGAAGTAGAAGCGGCCGTTCTCGTACAGGAACTCGAAGGTGCCGGCGCCGCGGTAGCCGATGCGGATGCAGGCTTCCACGCAGACCTTGCCGATTTCCGCGCGCTGTTCGGGGGTGATGCCCGGCGCCGGCGCTTCCTCGACCACCTTCTGGTGGCGGCGCTGCATCGAACAGTCGCGCTCGCCGAGGTGGATGGCGTTGCCCTGGCCGTCGGCGAGCACCTGGATCTCCACGTGGCGCGGGTTCTCCAGGAACTTCTCCATGTACACCATGTCGTTGCCGAACGCGGCCTTGGCTTCGGACTTGGTGGTCTGGATCGCGGCGTTGAGATGCGCTTCGGTGTGGACCACGCGCATGCCGCGGCCGCCGCCGCCGCCGGCGGCCTTGACGATGATCGGGTAGCCGATCTCGCGCGCGATCTTGATGTTGGCGGCGTTGTCGTCGCCGAGCGGACCGCCGCTGCCGGGCACGCAGGGCACGCCGGCGTCCTTCATCGCGCGGATCGCTTCGACCTTGTCGCCCATCAGGCGGATGGTCTCGGCGCGCGGGCCGATGAAGACGAAGCCGGACTGCTCGACGCGCTCGGCGAAGTCGGCGTTCTCGCTGAGGAAGCCGTAGCCGGGATGGATCGCCTGGGCGTCGGTGACCTCGGCCGCGGCGATGATCGAGGCCATGTTGAGGTAGCTCTCCGACGACGGCGCCGGGCCGATGCAGACCGATTCGTCGGCCATGGCGACGTGCTTGAGGTTGCGGTCGACGGTGGAGTGCACCGCGACCGTGCGGATGCCCAGGGCGTGGCACGCGCGCAGGATGCGCAGCGCGATTTCGCCGCGGTTGGCGATGACGACTTTATCGAGCATTGGGGCTCTCACACGAAGCGGGGAGTGGGCGACGAAGGGAACCGGGGGAACGGGCGGGGCGACGGACTCGCCGTCGCCGCGTCGCGTGTTCCCCTGGGCCCCGGCGTCACCCGATGACGAACAGCGGCTGGTCGAACTCGATCGGCTGGCCGCTCTCGGCCAGGATCTTGAGCACGGTGCCGGAGACGTCGGCTTCGATCGGGTTGAACATCTTCATCGCTTCGATGATCGCCAGGGTGTCGCCGGCCTTGACCGTCTGGCCGACGCTGACGAAGGACGGCTTGTCCGGCGCCGGCGAGGTGTAGAAGGTGCCGACCATCGGCGCGCGCACGACGTGGCCGTCGGGCAAATCGTTGCCGAGCGCCTTGGCGCTGCCGCCGGTGGCCGCTTCGGTCGGCGACTGCATCGGCATCGGCTGCGCGGCGCGCGGTTCCGGCGCGGCGTAGACCGGCGCCATCGGCGCGGCGACGGCGTAGCTGCCCTTGGGCGCGCGGGCCAGGCGGACCGACTCTTCGCCTTCCTTGATCTCGATCTCGGCGAGGTTGGATTCCTCGAGCAGGTCGATCAGTTTCTTGATTTTGCGCAGGTCCATGAAGCGGGCCTCTGGGTTTTGGATCTTGGGTGCGGGCCGCGCGGGCGCGGTCCGGGCGAAAGGGGGCTCAGGATGCCAGCCGTTTGATTGCGGCTTCGAGCGCGTAGCGGTAGCTGTCGGCGCCGAAGCCGCAGACCACGCCCACGGCGAGGTCGCTGAAGTAGCTGTGGCGGCGGAACGGCTCGCGCGTGTGCGGGTTGGACAGATGGATCTCGATGAAGGGGATCGCGACCGCGGCCAGGGCGTCGCGGATCGCCACGCTGGTGTGGGTGAACGCCGCCGGGTTGATCAGGATCAGGGCGGTGCCGTCCGCGCGCGCGGCCTGGACGCGGTCGACCAGGACGTGTTCGGCGTTGGACTGCAGGCTCTCCAGCGCGTGCCCGGCCTGCGCCGCGCCCGCGGCCAGGCCGGCGTCGATCTCGGCCAGGGTGGTGCGGCCGTAGACCTCCGGCTCGCGCGTGCCGAGCAGATTGAGGTTGGGGCCGTGCAGGACCAGGAGCTTGGCCATGGGGACCAGGACGGTTGCCTTCAAAGGGCGGCAGTTTGCGTGAAGGCCGGCGGGTTGTCCAGAAGTTGCCCACCAAATCGGCGAAGTTATCGCGCTTTAAGCAGTTGTTTGAGTGGCGGCTCTAAATGCCGGCACGTTCGCGGCGCAAGTGGAGCGTTCGCGGCCGGATCGGCGGCGTTGGCCGCAAGCGCCGCGGGCTCGGCAGGGTTCGCGCAGGCACGTCGCCCATTCGAGCACAGCGCCCGCCGGACGGCGCGGGCGGCGGGCACGGGGATTGCGCGGTGGTCGTCGCAGCCTGGCGATCCGGACGGGGGCGGCGCCGGCCCGCTGAGTTCCGGTCTGCGACGATCCGGGACCACAGGGTCGGGCCTGAAAGGCGCTCCCGCAACTGTCCTCAAGGCCAGTTCGCGTGGGAGAGGCTTCAGCCCCGGTGCTTTCCGGTCGGATCGCGGCGAGCTGGCACAAGAGCGTCGGGCCTGAAGGCCCTCCCACAACAGCCCGGGCTGTGCGGAGAGCGCGCGGCTTTTGTGGGAGGGGCTTCAGCCCCGACGCTTTTCGGTCGGGTCGCGGCGAGTTGGCACAAGAGCATCGGGCCTGAAGGCCCTCCCACAACAACCCGGGCTGTGCGGAAGGGCTGCGGCTTTTGTGGGAGGGGCTTCAGCCCCGACGCTTTCCGGTCGGATCGCGGCGAGCTGGCACAAGAGCATCGGGCCTGAAGGCCCTCCCACGCTACTGGGCCCAGCCGTCGATCTCGCCGTCCTCGAACGGGCCGATCCGCTGTTTGAGCAGGCGCCCGTCGGCGCCGACCAGCACGCTGTAGGGCAGCACGCCCTTGGGGTTGCCGAGCTGGACGCCGGCGTCGCGCGGGCCGGCGGCGTCGAGCAGGATCGGGTAGTGCACCGGCACGCGCTGGAGGAAGGCGGCGACGTCGTCGCGGTTGTCCAGGGCGATGCCGATCACCTGCACGCCTTGCTCGCCCTGGCTGCGCGCGTAGCGGTCCAGTTCCGGCATTTCCTTGATGCACGGGCCGCACCAGCTGGCCCATAGGTTGATCAGCAAGGGCCGGCCGGCATAAGCCTGCGGCAGTTCGACCGGCCGGCCCTGCAGGTCCGGCAGGCGCAAGCGCGGGATCGGCTGGCCGCGCTCGGCCACGGCCAGGTCGGCCGGCGGCTTGGGCGCCTGCATCTTCATCTCGGCCTGGAGCATGCGCTGGCCCAGTTCGGTGCGCGAGAACCAGCCGCCGCCGCCGACCACCTGCCCGGCCAGCAGGCCGAGCGCGCCGGCGGCCACCGCCACCGCGATCACCTTCACCGCCGAGGGAATCGCCATGGCTCAGCGCTCCCCGGCCGCGGCGCGCGCGCGCTCGGCGCGGCGGGCGAAGGGCTCGGCCTTCTCGAACCCGACCAGGCGCAGTTCGCGGCGTTCGGCGCCATGGGCGTAATAGATCGTCATCGGCGGGCCGATCACGCCGAGCCGCTTCATCAGCGCCTGATCGACCTCGTCGTTGGCGGTGACGTCGGCCTTGAGCAGGACGAAGCCGTCCAGCGCCCGGTGCACGGCCGGTTCGGGGAAGGTGTACTTCTCCATTTCCTTGCAGGCCACGCACCAGTCGGCATAGAAGTCGAGCATCAGCGGCTTGCCGGCGGCCTGGGCCGCGGCGATCTCGCGGTCCAGGTCTTCATTCGACTTGATCTTGCGGAACGGCAGCTCGGCCGCGTGCGCCGCCGCGCCGCCGCGCAGGCCGGCCAGCGGCTGCAGCGGATCGTGGCCGCCGGCGAGCGCGCCGAACAACTGCGCCGCGCCGGCCACGCCGAGCAGCAGCGCCGCGACCCAGGCCAGCGCGCGCAGGCCGAAGCCGCGGTCCGCGCCGCCGCCGCCGAGCGCGATCAGCACCGCCGCGCCGAGCAGCACCGCGGCGTACAGCGCCAACGCCACCGGGCCGGGCAGGATGCGCGAGAGCATCCACACCGCCATGCCCAGGAACACCAGGCCGAACACGCGCTGCACGCCGACCATCCACGGTCCGCTGGTCGGCAGGCCCTTGCCGGCGGCGACGCCGAACGCCAGCAGCGGCGCGCCCATGCCCATCGCCAGCGCGAACAGCGCCGCGCCGCCGAACAGCGGGTCGCGAGTCTGGCCGATGTAGAGCACCGCCGCGGCCAGCG
Source organism: Lysobacter enzymogenes (assembly GCF_023617245.1). Taxonomy (NCBI): domain Bacteria; kingdom Pseudomonadati; phylum Pseudomonadota; class Gammaproteobacteria; order Lysobacterales; family Lysobacteraceae; genus Lysobacter; species Lysobacter enzymogenes. Next base: position 5,043,257 of record NZ_CP067396.1, on the reverse strand, counting down.
GCGGCGCCACGCACGGGCCGACGATCAGCGCCGACAGCGCGCCCATCACCGCCACGCCGGTCCACGAGCCGCTGCGCTGGCGGTCGCTGACTTCGCCGACCAGGCTGCGCAGCTTGTGCGGCAGCTGCAGTTCGAACAGGCCGAAGCTCGACAGCGCCAGGGCCACGAACAGCAGCGCGAACAGCACGATCACCCACGGCGTCTGGAACGCGATCTGCAGGTTGGCGCCGACCAGGCCGGCGACGACGCCGGCGATGGTGAACACCACCGCGCTGGCGAGCACGTACACCAGCGACAGCAAGAACGCGCGGCGCGCGCCCAGGCCGGGGCCGCGGCCGACGATCAGGCCCGACAGGATCGGGATCATCGGCAGCACGCACGGCGTGAACGCCAACAGCAGGCCGAAGCCGAAGAAGGTCAGCAGGGCGAAGTAGCGGTTGGGGCCGGCCAGCGAGGCGGCGAGCAGGCTGTCTTCGGCCTGGGCGACGGCGGGGGCGGCCTGCGGCGCGGTTGCGGCGGCCGGGTTTGCGCCGGCGGCGATCGCGCCGGTAGTGCCGTCTTCGGCGGAGTCGGCGGCGGCCGCACCGGTGGCGTTGGTGTCGGCGGCCGTGCCAGCATCGGTGCCGGCGACGGAAGCGGCGCCCGCATCTGCGGTAACCGGCGCGCTCGCAGTGGCGGTCGTCGACGCATTCGCCGGCGTCGCGCTGGTCGCCGCAGCCGCGGCAGTCGTCGCGCTCGCCGCGGCGGGCGCCGCGGATGCGGGCGTCGCGGCGGTCGCGGCAGTGGCCGCGGAGACTGTGCCGCGCGGCAGCTCGACCTCGATCTTGCGCGTCATCGGCGGATAGCAGATGCCGTCGGTCTGGCAGCCCTGGAAGCCCGCGGTCAGCACGATCTTGCCGGCGTCCGCGGTCTTGCGCAGCAGCGGCAGCGGCACGTCGATCTGATCGAAGAACACCGTCACGTCGCCGAAATGCTCGTCGCGGTGCGCGGTGCCGCGCGGCCACTGCGGCTTGCCGGCGGCGATGTCGGCGCGGTCGGTCTTCAGCGACGTCTTGTCGCGGTACAGGTAATAGCCGCGCGCCGGAGTGAAGCGCAGCAGCAGGGTGTCGCCGTTCTTGGCGATGGCCTCGAAGCCGAACGCGCGCTCCGGCGGCAGCGGCAGCGCGTCGGTGCCCGCGCCGGCGCCGGCGGCCGGCGCGCTCAGCGCTGAGCCGCCGCCGAGCAGCGGATTGGAAGCGCTGCCGCGCGCGCCGAAGTTCGCCAGCGGCGCGGCCGCGGGCGCCGGGTCCACTGCCGGCGCGGCGCCGTTGCCGAGGCCGGTGCCGAGGCCGGCGGCGGCGGCGGGCGGCGCCGCCAGCGCGACCTCGACGGTGCGGGTCTGCGGCGGATAGCACACGCCGGCGTCGGCGCAGCCCTGGTACTTGATCGTCAGCTTGGCCGTGGCGGCCTTGGCCTGGCCGGGCAGGGTCGCGGCCACGTCCTGGTGGTAGGTCTCCACGTCGCCGAAGAACTGGTCGCGGTAGGCCTTGCCCTTGGGCAGCTGCAGCGCCTGCGCGGCGAAGCCGGCATCGCTCTTGACCGAGATGCGGTGGCGATAGAGGTAATAGCCCTTGGCCACCTTCCACGAGATCGCGATGCGGTCCGGCGCCGCCGATCGCGCGCTCAGCGCGAAGGCCTCGTCGACCGGCAGCAGGTCCTTCTCGTCCACCGCCAGGACCGGCGCGGACAGGGACAGGCCGAGCACGGCCAAGGCGAGGGCGGCGCCGGCGCGCAACCGGCGCCGGCCGCGGAAAGCGGAAAGAAGGGTCATCGGTCGGGAGTCTGTTCGTTTACCCATCGCATGTACGGCTCGGAGACGTCGCGCGGTTCGACCACGATCATCTCCGGCAGTTCATACGGATGCAGTTGCGCCAATCGTTGCAGGGTCGCGGCGCAAACCGTGACGCGGGTCTTGATCAGCAGCTGAATCTCGCTGGCGCGCTCGACCCGGCCCTGCCAGCGGTACACCGAGGTCGCGCCGGGAAGCTGGGTGACGCAGGCGGCCAGGCCTTCCTCGACCAGGGCCTGGGCGATGGCGTCGGCGCTGGCCGGGTCGGGGCAGGTGGTCAGCACCAGCAGGGGCAGGGTGTCGGAGCGCATGGTCCCAGTGTAAGCGGGCGGCGTCCCCGCGATGGCGGCTGCGGCCGGCGGTCGCACCCGCGCAGGTCGCGGCCGGCCGCCGCGTGCGCCGCTCAGGCGCCGTCGCAGCTGGTTTCCTGCAAGGAGCAGAGGCGATCGACCCAGGCGCGGAAGCGGCCGCCGGCGAGGCCGGCCTTGGCCGCGGGCTTGATCTCCAGCTCGGTGTCGCCCTCGAAATCCAGCGGGCCGTATTCGACCAGGGCCCAGCGCCCGGAGCAGCCCGCCAACTGGCCCGAGGCGACGAAGGCGTCGCTGTCGAACGCGATGCCGTCGTGGCCGACCAGCACCGCCGGCGCGTTCGCCTCTGGCCGCGCGCGGCCGACGCCGGCCTGCGACTTGACCGTGAGCTTGCGTCCGCTGACCCAGCCCTCGCCCTTGAACATCGGCCGCTGCGGGCCCGCGAACAGCGCGTCGTTGTCGCGCGCGCCGCGGACCTTGAACCAGCCGCTGCGGCCGGCGACGACCTCGACTTCGACCCGCACCAGCAACGATTCGATCTCGCTGCTGGGCCGCATCGGCGGCAAGGTGCCCAACACCTTGTGCTCGGTGCCGGGGCCGGCGCGGACGTTGAGCCCGGCCGGATCGGTCTCGCGGACGAAGGCGCCGAACGCGCACGCGGTTTCGCCGGCGGGCGGCGCGGCGACGGTCTGCGCGCGCAACGGCGCGGCGGCGGAAGCGACGATGAGGACAGCGGACGTGACGGCGGCCATGCGTGGCATCTGCGGCATTCCTTGCGGGGACGGGTTCGCTTCGGAGGGACGTGGGATCGCGCCGCGTGGCTCGCGGCGCGCCGGTGCGGCCTGGCGATCATAGGCCGTCGCGGTCCGCCGCGTCCGCCGCATTCTCTCGACACCGGTGCCGGTATAAGGTGGCGCACCCAGGAGAACCCTATGCGCGCGCCGTTCCGTTGTCCGACCGTTCTCGTCGCGGCGTTGTGCACGGCGTTCAGCGCCGCCGCGCTCGCCGCGCCCGCGTCCGCCGCTGCGAAACCGCCCGCGGCGCCGGCGGCGAGCGCGACGCCGGCCGCGGGCGAGATCAGCCACGGGCGTTTCGTCCGCACGCCGGTGCGTTTGCCGCAGGGCGAGGTCGAGCGTTTCGTGCTGTGGTTCGCCGACGGCGCCGATGCCGGCGCGCGCAAGGCGCGGGTCGATGCGCTGGTCGCGGACGGGGCGATGGTGGCCACGGCCGACGTGGCCGCGCTGGAAGCGCTGCTGCGCAAGGACGGCGGCACGTGCAATTTCTCTTCCGGCGACGTCGAGAATTTCTCGCGCTACGTGCAGGCCTATTACCGCCTGCCGACCTATCACCTGCCGCTGTTGGTCGGCGACGGCGAAGGCGCCGCGCTCGCCTATGCGATCGCCGCGCAGGGCGATGCCGGGCTGGTCGCCGGCGCGGTCTCGCAGGGCTTCTGCCCGACGTTGCGCCTGCCGCGGATGCTGTGCCCCAACGGCGCGCTCAAGCTCAACGTCGAGGACGGCCGCGCGCTGCTGCTGCCGCAGCCGCTGAAGGTGCCGTGGTTGCTGGCCGCGCGCGGGCAAGGCGCGCATCGCTGCCAGCAGGCCGAGATCGACGGCTTCGTCCAGGCCGTGCCGCAGGCGCGCACGTTCCAGCGCGACGCGCGCGGCGACGCGCTGCCGGGCCTGCGCGCGGCGCTGGTCTCGCTCGGCGCGCAGCGCCACGCCCGCCTGCCGCCGCCGCCGGCCGATCTGAGCGGCCTGCCGGTCACCGAGATGCCGGCGCAGCCGGGCGGCAACGCCGACACCTTCGCGATCTTCGTCTCCGGCGACGGCGGCTGGGCCGACTTCGACAAGAGCGTCAGCGCGCGCCTGGTCCGCGCCGGCGTGCCGGTGGTGGGCGTGGATTCGCTGCGCTACTTCTGGACGCCGCGCACGCCGCAGAGCTTCGGCGCCGACCTCGACCGGATCGTGCGCTACTACCGCGCGCAGTGGAAACGCGACAACGTGCTGCTGGTGGGGTTCTCGCAGGGCGCCGACGTGCTGCCCGGCGCGTACAACCGACTGCCCGCGGCGACCCGCGCGACGGTGCGGCTGACCGCGCTGATCTCGCCCGGACAGAACGCCGAGTACGAATTCCACCTCAGCAACTGGATCGGCAGCAGCGGCAAGGGCCTGCCGATCGCGCCGCAGGTGGCGAAGATGCCGGCCGCGCGGGTGCTGTGCATCTACGGCAGCGAAGACGCCGACGCGCTATGCCCGCGCCTGCCCGCGGGCGGCGCGCGGATCGAGAAGATGCGCGGCGACCATCACGTCGACGGCGACTACGACGGCGTCGCCGCGCGGGCGCTGTCCGCGGCCGGGATCGCCGCGGCGCCCGCCTCGCCCTGAGCCGGCGGCGCGCTGCGCGGAAAGCGCGCGACGTGGCGCTCGCCTTCGTCGTGGCGGCGCGGGTCCAGCGAGATCAGCCGGGTGACGTCGAGCAGCGCCGCCGGCAGGTGCATGCCGCCGGGCGCGGCGAGGTAGCGGGTGCGCCAGACCGGATCGAACTTGGCCTTGAACCGGCGCAGGCCGACGAAGCCGTAGAAGCGCTCGCCGTGGCGCGCGATCAGGTTGGCGAAGCGGTTCCAGCGTCCGGCCAGGCGATGCTGGGCCAGCCCCGACAGCGGCGCCATGCCCAGCGAGAAACGCTCGAAGCCCTGCTCGCGGCCCCACAGCAGCAATTCGGCGAACATGAAATCCATGCTGCCCTTGGGCGCGTCGGCCGCGTGCCGCATCAGGTCGATCGACAGTTCGCGGCCGTTGGTCGCGTTCCACACGTTGGCGAAAGCGACGATGCGGCCCTCGTGCTCGACCAGCGCCACCGGCAGGCGCTCCAGGTAGGCGTTGTCGAAACTGCCGAGCGAGAAGCCTTTTTCCTCGCCTGACTTGAACTCGAGCCAGTCGTCGGAGATCTCCTCCAGCGTCGCCAGCAGCGGCGCCACCTGCTCGGCCGGGACGATGCGGAAGCTCAGGCCCGAGCGCTTGCCGCGGTTCCAGGCCTGGCGCAGGTCGGCGCGGTTGGCGCCTTGCAGGCTGAAGTCGGCCAGCGGCACCAGCGCTTCCTCGCCGAGCTTGACCAGGGTCAGGCCGAGGTCGAGATAGGTCTGCCAGTGCTGCTCGCCGACCTGGTAGAACACCGGCCGCACGCCCATCCGGTCGGCCTCTTCGCGAAAGCGCCAGATCAGTTCGCGCGCGACTTCCGGCGGGCCGACCGGGTCGCCCATCGAGATCAGCGAACCGCCGTAGCGCTGCATCATCGCCAGCCCGCGTTGTTGCGGGTCCAGCAGCAGCGCCTTGTCGCCGGTCAGCGCCAGATGCGCCTGGCTGTCCTCGGCCTGGGCCAGGATCGGCCGGATCAGCGCGAGCTGGGCTTCGTCGGCCGCCGGCAGCGCGGTGCGCGCGGCGTGCAGCAGGCGCGCCAGGCCGAACGCGATCACCGCCACGCTGACCAGCAGCATCGCCCGCAGCGCGCGCGGGGCGTTGCCGGAGACCAGGAACTCCCACCACAACTCGTTGCGGTATTCGACGTGGCTGTAGGCGAAGAACAGCAGCCAGATCGCCGCGATCAGCACCAGCCCGAGGTTGCGCAGCCAGCGCCACGACCAGGCCTCGTCGAGCAGCGCGCCCTGGCGGTAGAACTCGCGCCGCGCCGCCCACAGCGCCAGCGCCACCAGCGGCGGCGCCAGCGCCAGCAGCCAGTGGCCGCCGCGCAGCCACGACGGCAGCGGCAGCAGGATGCACACGCCCAGCGCCAGCGCCCAGGCGGCGTGGCTGCGCCGCTGCAGGCCCTGGCCGATCAGCAGCAGGCCGACGCCGCCGAGGCTGGCGAGCAGTTGCGAGGTCTCGATCAACGGCAGCGGCGCGTGGTTCAAGCGGTGCTGCGGCTTGGGCAGGGTGCCGTCGAGGATCAGCGCGGCGCCGAGCACGAACGCGGCCAGCGCGATCACGTGCGGCAGCCACGGCCGCACCGCCAGCCACGCGGTGCGCAGCGCGCCGGCGCTCTGCGCGACCGGCCCGCGCGCGGAGGCGACCAGGCCGAGGATCGTCGCCAGCACCAGCGGCGCGGCGTAGTAGGTGATGCGGTAGGCCAGCGCCGCGGCCAGCAGGCTGGCCGGCGCCACGCTCGGCAGCAGCTTGAGCAGGCTCCATTCGAACACGCCGATACCGGCCGGCACGCTCGACACCAAACCCGCCAGCACCGCCACCAGATACAGGCCGACGAAACCGACGAAGCCGGTGCCCGATTCGGGCGGGATCGACGGCGCCAGCAGCACGTACAGCGCGCCGCCGGCCAGGGCCAGTTCGACCACGCTCAACGCGGTGACGCTGAGCACGGTGCGGCGGTCGGGCAGCCACAGCGCGTGTTCGCGAAAACGCAGGGTGCGGCCGTCGCGGCCGACCGCGAGCAGCAGGCCGAGGAAGGCCAGCGCGATCGCGGCGCCGGCGACGCGGATCGCGTTCGCGCTCAGCGGCAGCAGCAGCGCCGCCGGCGCGGGTTCGAGCATCAGCGCGCAGGCCAGCAGCACCCAGGCGCCGAACACGAAGCCGAGCGTGCTCATCAGCACCACCTGGCCGATGTCGGCCAGCGACAAGCCGGCCGCGCCGTAACCGCGCAGGCGCACCGCGCCGCCGGTCAGCGCGGCGAAGCCGAGGGTGTGGCCGACCGCGTTGGCGAGGAACGCGGTGAGGATCAGCCGCACCGGTTTCACCTTGGCCGCGTTGCGGCGCAGGCCGATGGCGTCGAATCCCACCAGGCAGGCGTAGCTGGCGAGGCCGAGCAGAAACGCCGAGGCGATGCGGACAGAATCGAGCTGCCGGAACGCGTCCTTGATCGCCCGCACCCCATGCCCGCTGAACTCCCCCGCCAGCGCATGCAGCGCCAGGGCCAGGATCGCCAGGCTGGCGAGCATCGGCAGGGCGCGGCGCCAGTGGGAGGGCGCGGTGGCGGCAGCGGGCGTGGCGGCGGTCTGGGAACTCATGCGGCGGGGCGGGCGGGGGGCGGTAAAGCTTTCAGCAAACCGCGCTAAAACGGAATGAGGAGGCGGGGCGGGTTCGTATCGACAGGTAACGGCCGGCAGGCCGTGGGCGCGGGGCCGCGCTCAAACCGCGGGCGCCGGGCCGGCGGCGCCGGCGTCGGCGCGGGCCGCGCCGTCCAGCAGCCGGTCCCACACCGCCGGCGCGCCGACGATCTGTTCGAGAAAGGCCACGAAGGCCTCGACCTTGCGCGGCCGGTACTCGCGCCCCGGATACACCGCGTGGATGCCGATCGGCAACAGGCTCCAGTCCGGCAGCACTTCCACCAGCCGGCCCGCGGCCAGCTCCTGCGCCACCGCGAACATCGCGGTCTGCAGGATGCCTTCGCCGCGCAGCGCCGCATCCACCAGCGGCGCGCCGTAGTTCGCGCGCAGCCGGCCGCGCACCGGGATCCGCAGCGGCTCGCCGCGGCCGTGGAACTCCCAGCTGGCGTTGCCGCGGAACAGGGTGTAGTGCAGGCAGTCGTGCTCGCTCAGCTGGGCCGGCGCGGTCGGCGCGCCACGCCGGGCCAGGTATTGCGGCGCGGCGACCAGGATGCGCCGGGTCTGGGCGATGCGCCGCGCGATCAGGCGCGAATCGGCCAGCGCGCCGATCCGGATCGCGCAGTCGAAGCCTTCGCCGATCAGATCGACGAAGCGGTCGTCGAACTGCACGTCCAGCTCGATGCCCGGATGGCGGGCGAGGAATTCGCCCAGGTGCGGCATCACGTACAAGCGGCCGAAGTTCATCGGCAGCGATACCCGCAGTTCGCCGCGCGGCTGCGCGGCGCGGTCGCGGGCGCGCTCGCCGGCGGCGAGGATCTGCGCCAGCGCCGGCGCCACTTCGGCGTGATAGTCGCGGCCGGCTTCGGTCAGGCTCAGCCGGCGGGTCGAGCGGTTGAGCAGCTTGACCCCGAGCCGCGCCTCCAGCGCATTGAGCCGGCGGGTGATCGCGCCCGGGGTCAGTTCGAGCTGGCGTGCGGCGGCGGTGAAGCTGCCGTGGCGCAGGACCGCGTCGAAGGCTTCGAGCTCGGAGTACAGGCCGGCGGACATTATTGAGATCGGCTCAATGATCAGTTGTCGCGCCGATCCTATATCGGCGGGGACGGCAACAATAGCCTGTGCGTCCCGACCTATCCCCGCGGAGCCCGTCATGGACGCCTTCCAACTGCACGGCACCACCCTCGATTCCCTGCGCCGGGTCGACCGGCCCGAACCGCGGCCCGGCCCGGGCCAGGTGCGTGTCCGCGTCGCCGCCGCCTCGGTCAACTACCGCGACTACGCCCTCGCCACCGGCCGCTACCAGGCCGACCTGCCGCGCCCGTTCGTGCCGCTGTCCGACGGCGTCGGCCGGATCGACGCGCTCGGCGCCGGCGTCGCCGGCTGGGCGGTCGGCGAGCGGGTCCTCGGCCACTACACCACCGCCTGGCTGGACGGACCGTTCCGCTCGGCCAACCACCTCAGCAAGCTCGGCGGCCCGCTCGACGGCTGGCTGGCGCACTGGATCGTGCTGCCGGCCGACGCGATCGCGCGGGTGCCGGCCGCGCTCGACGACGCGTCCGCCGCGACCCTGCCGGTGTCGGGCCTGACCGCGTGGAGCGCGCTGCGCACGCTCGAACTCGCGCCCGGCGCGAGCGTGCTGGTGCAGGGCAGCGGCAGCGTCTCGCTGATGGCGCTGCAACTGGCCGCGGCGCGCGGGCTGGACGTGATCGCCACCAGCGGCGACGCGGCCAAGGCGCAGCGGCTGCGCGAACTCGGCGCGCGCGCGGTGATCGATTACCGCAACACGCCCGATCTCGCCGCGGCGGTGCGCGGACTCACCGGCGGCCGCGGCGTCGACGGCATCGTCGACGTGGTCGGCGGGCCGCGGTTCCTGAACCTGTTGAACGCCGCGGCCGACAACGCGCACATCGCGGTGATCGGCTTCCTCGACAGCATGAACGTGGACGGCAACCTGATCGGTCCGATCATGGCGCGCCAACTCAACATCCACGGCGTCAGCGTCGGCAGCCTGCGCGACCTGCGCGCGTTCCTCGACGAAGTGGACGCGCGCGGCATCGCGCCGGTGGTCGGCGAGCGCTTCGCCTTCGAGCGCGGCGTCGACGCGATCGCCTCGATCGCCGACCGGCGCGGCTTCGGCAAGCCGGTGGTGCTGTTCGATTGAGCGGCGGCGCGGCCGCGGCTTCGGCTGTTGCAGGAGGGCCTTCAGGCCCGATGCCGTCCGCTTTTGTGGGAGGGCCTTCAGGCCCGATGCTCTTCGCTCAGGTCGCCGCGACCTGAAACAAAAGCATCGGGCCTGAAGGCCCTCCCACAGAAAGCGGGCCCGCATCGAAGCCAAGATTTCCGCAGCCCCGAAAAAGCGAAGGCCCGCATCGCGCGGGCCTTCGCATGCAGCGGTTACGACGCGATCACGGAATCAGCTGGCAGCTCGCCGGCTTGGTCGAGGTGAACAACGCCGAGGTCGCCCACTCGGGATGATCGACGAACGGGTTGCGGTTGCCCTGGAAGCTGAAGATCACTTCGTTGCGCGCCTTCTCCGCCGCATCCGGCGGATCGGCCTGGTGCCACTGCAGCAGGGTGCTGAGCAGGCCCATGTAGGCCGGCGAGGACGAGGTGACGACGATCTTGCTGCGATCGTCGGTCAGCTCCAGGTCCGGTTCGCCCTGTCCGGTGTTGGGATCGTTGCCGCCTTCGTAGCGGATCGCCATGTACAGCACCGCGCGGGCGATGTCGCCCTTGCGCGGGCCCCACACCTCGAACGAACCGCCGTTGCCGTCGGGCGTCTTGAACCAGTTGGAGTTGCCCGGATACACGCCGCTGCCGCCGCCGGTGCCGTTGTTGACCTCGGTGACGCGCTCGCCGCAGCCGCTGGTCTTGGAGCAGTTCGCCAGCGGCTTGTTGCCGCGGTCGGCGTTGTAGGCCGAGTCGGTCAGGTACAGCATGTGAGTGTCGGTGTACGGCGCGTTCGGCAGGCCCTTGTTGCCGGTGGTCGAGCCGAAGCCCAGCGAGTTCGGCCAGGTGTGCTCGCGGTTGTAGCGCAGGCCGCTGCCGCTGCCGGCGCGCTCGGTGACCTTGACGTAGCTGCGGTTGCGGTACGCGTCGAGGATGCGGCCGGAGTTGTTCGGGTCCTCGTCGGCGATCTCGAGGATGGTCCAGGTGTTGGTGGTGCCGCCGCTGTACGGATAGACCGTGTGGCCCTTGATCGTGGCGTGCAGCGAGCAGCGCAACTGGCTCGGGCTGGAGGTGTTGACGTGCTGGTAATAGCCGGTCGGGGTGCCGCCGCCGCTGGCGACGGTGAAGTTCACCACCGTGTTCGCGGCCGGGTTGGCGCCGCCGCCGTCGGTCACCTTGCTCGCCACCACGGTGAAGGTGCAGGCCTCGCCCGCGTGCAGCGCGGTGCCGGTGGAGGCGGTCACGGCGGTGCCGCTGGACGGATAGGCCAGCGTCACCACGCCGGTGGTCGCGCACTGCAGGGTCAGCGCGCCGGCGGCCAGGCTCACCGCTTCGCTGAAGTTGACCGACAGGTCGCCCGCGGCCGGGAAGTTGGTCGCGCCGGCGGTCGGCACGGTCGAGGTCACGCTCGGCGGGGTGTTGGGCTGGGTGCCGGCGAAGGTCTGGCCGCTGTTGCAGGCGCCGAAGGTCTGGGTCGCCGAGGCGCGCCAGCTGAAGTTGGCGTAGGCGCTGCCGTTGCCGCCGAGCTGCAGCGAGGTGCCGGCGGCGGTGGAGCCGGATTCGGACACCGGCAGGTTGACGCTGGTCTTGCCCTTGGCCGGGCCGTCGGCGGCGGTGATCTGGCCTTCGTAGCTCAGGAACTGGACTACGTTGCCGGCGCCGTCGACCAGCGCCATGCCGTCGTTGGGACCGTTCTGCAGGCCGTTGGTCGGGTAGGTCAGGGTGGCGATGCGCGCGCTGCCGCCGCAGGTCACCGCGCTGCCGGCCGGCACCAGGTCGTTGTCGTACATCGTCGCCGCGCCCGGAGTGGCGCCGTTGTAGAGCACGATGCGGTAGTCGCTGAGGGTCTCGCCGGCGGTGGCCACGACCTCGATGCGCTCGCCGACGTCGCCGGCGGCGGTGGCGTCGTCGTAGTGGAATTCGTTGATGAACACCGCCGCCGGCGCCATCGTCGGCAGCAGCGAGGCGATCGCGACGGACAGCAACCCGGCGCGGCGCGCAACGCGCGCGCGCGAGGAAGCGAGAGGACGACCAGCAACGGACTTGCGCATCGAACGGCTCCTTGTGATTGGCGTCGCGCGCGCGGCCGCGGGCAGGTGCGGCCGGGCGGATCGGGGAAGTTCGGCGCCCTCCCCAGGGCGCGCGCCTGCGAGTCTAGTCGGGGTTTGTGACAGCGCCCGAGGAGGGCGGTCACATCCGCACGAAAAAATCGCGACCGGGTTCGCGCAATCGCGCATCCGGCTGCGAACTGCGGCACATCCCGCGGCCGCCGGCGGTCACGTCCCGCCGCGCGCCTTGCCCAGCGCGCGGCTGCGGCCGGTGCGCGACTGCGCCAGTTGCTCGGCGATCTCCACCAGCGGCACCCGCGCCCGCGCCGGCGCTTCGCGGAACGCCGCGAGCAGGCGCAGTTCCAGCGCGTCCTCGACCAGCAGCGCGTCGGCGGCGGCGACCGAGTCCATCGCGGTGTCCTGCGACAGGTTCATGCGGCCGCGGCCGGTGGCCAGCCATTCGAACTGCACGCCGGTGGCCAGCGCGACCTCGCGCAGGTGGGTGACGCTGGGAAACTTGCCCTGGGCCGACTCCCAGTGCCCGACCGCGCTGCGTTGCACCCCGACCGCGGTGCCCAGGGCGGCCTGGGACAGGCCGGCGTGGCGGCGGGCCAGGCGGATGCGCTGCTGTGGCGTCATGTGACCTCCTGCGCAAAATTTCAGGGGTTTTTCCGCACTTGCTACCACCGTTCACCGGGTGAGCGATAGACGCCGCAGCCTGTGCGCTTTCGTTGTCGTCGTGCGTAAGGCCGTTCAATCTTTACAAGCACTTGGCGGATAGAACAAGTGTTCGAGCTACCGAAAGTAGCGCGTTCCCCGGGGCCGACGGGTGGCAAGCGCAAAAAGGAGCCCGGAAGATGGCCCCACGCTGATACGGACGTCGGCTTACGACACGACGTCGGTTCGGGGGAAAGGGCGCAGGATCGCCATGCTCAGGACAGCCATCTCCGCACCAAAGAGCGCGTTCCACGGGACGCGCTCTTTCTTTTTGGGCGGTGGTTGGATGCATGGCGGCGGAGCGGAAAGCGTCGGGCCTGAAGGCCCTCCCACAAACGCTATCCCACAAGCGCGGCAGTAGCGATGCACTAGCTGCTGTGGGAGGGCCTTCAGGCCCGACGCTTTCCGCTCCGCCGCGACGCGCCTCACTCCACCGGCCGCAACTGCTCGGCCAGCGAACGCGTCTTGTCGGTGACCTCTTCGCCGGTGTGCTGGGTGCTCTTGCGCTCGATCAACAGCAGGTGGCATTCCTCGTCGGCCACCGGGTTGTGGCGCACGCCCTTGGGCACCACGAACAGCTCGCCTTCGCCGAGCTCGACCGTGCGCGACTCCATCTCGATCCGCAGCCGGCCTTTGAGCACGTAGAACAACTCGTCCTCGTCGGCGTGGCTGTGCCAGGCCAAGGTGCCGTGCACGCGCGCGACCTTGACGTAGGCGTCGTCGACTTCGGCCACCACCCGCGGCGACCACAGTTCGGCGAGCGAGGCGGCGATGCGGGCGGGCGAGGCGATCGACATGGCGGGACCTGGCGGGCGGCGGGGTCTCGACAGTGTAGGCGCTTGCGCGACGGCAGCGCGGGATTTGCGCACTGGCCGCAATGACGCGGATGCAGGCGCTGCGCAGGCTGCTACCTCGGGGCGGCGGGTTGCGTCGTATGTGCGGTGTCGCGGTCGCGGCTCGCGCCGCTGCTACAAGGGGGACGCCGGGTTTTCGCGCGGGCTGCAACGCAGCGACTGTTAGGAGCTGCGCAAGCTGCGACCGCGGAGTGGCGGCTTGCGTCGCAGGCGCGGTCTTGCGGTCGCGGCTCGCGCCGCTCCTACAGGGGCTTCGGCGGCAGCGCGGCCAGGTGCGCGCGGACCCAGTCGCGTACGCCGGCGTCGCGGATTTCCAGCACGTCGAACAGGCCCAGCGCGCGCAGCGCCGGCAGCAGTTCGCGGGTGTCGCGCTCGGCCTGCGCGCGCGCTTCGGCGTCGGCGGCCGGGTCGGCGAGCACGCGCGCGTTGGCGAGGAACGCGGCGACCGAGCCCTTGCGGGCGAGGACGTCGCCGAGGCGGACTTCGTTCTGCTGGTCGGGAAGGACATCTTCGGCGCGCATAAGGACTCCTTGGGATGGAAAGGTCTGAAAGAAAGGCCTGAAAGAAAAGCCGAACAAAACTGCGGTAATCCGACGTCCGAAGGCCGCCGCCGAGAAGTCGGGCGGGTCGGCCGGATCGGTGCGTCCATGCTGGGCCGCGCGCGCCGGCTCTGCTACGTTGCCCCGGCCATCCGCTATCGCGTTCCGGCCATGTCCGATCCCCTGCTCGCGCGCGAACGCCTGGACGCCGCCGATGCGCCGTTCCTGCTCGCCGCGCGCTTGCGCGCGCCGGGCGTGCGCGAGACGCCCGAACACCGGCACGCGCGCGGCCAGTTGCTCGGCGCCGACCGCGGCCTGCTCAGCGTCGGCACCGGCCGCGGCCGCTGGCTGGTGCCGGCCAGCGACGCGGTGTGGGTGCCGCCGCACCAGCCGCATTCGTTGCGCTCGCATGGCGCGGCCTTCAGCGGCTGGAGCGTGTACGTGGCCGAAGCCGAATGCGCGGCGCTACCGGCGCAGCCGTGCGCGCTGGCGGTGTCGCCGCTGCTGCGCGAGGCGGTGGCGCGCGCGGCCGGCTGGCCGGCCGGCGCGTCGCTGGACCCGGCGCAGGCGCGGCTGGCGCGGGTGCTGATCGACGAGATCGCCCTGGCCGCCGGCGGCGGCGACGACGGCGGCCGGCTCGGCCTGCCGATGCCGCAGGACCCGCGCCTGCTGCGGGTCGCCCACGCCCTGGCCGACGCGCCGGACGATCCGCGCGGCCTGGCCGCCTGGGCCGGTCTCGCGTACCTGTCCGAGCGCAGCCTGACCCGGCTTTTCGCCGCGCAGACCGGCTACAGCCTGCTGCAGTGGCGGCAGCGCGCCCGGCTGTTGCGGGCGCTGGAGCGTCTGGCCGCCGGCGAGGCGGTCACCGCGGTGGCGCTGGCCTGCGGCTACGACAGCGTCAGCGCGTTCACCGCGATGTTTCGCCGCCACCTGGGCGCGGCGCCGACCCAGTACCTGCGCGGGCTGGAGGGTGGGGCGGGGGATTGAGCCCGGCGGTTGTGGGAGGGCCTTCAGGCCCGACGCTTTCCGGTCCGGTCGGGCGATCTGGCACAAAAGCGTCGGGCCTGAAGGCCCTCCCACAACAGCCCCGGGGTCTCAAGAGCCTTCCTGCAACCGCTCCGGGGCCTGAAGGCCTTCCTCAGCCGCTTCCGGCCCGAAGGCCCTCCCAGCGCCGCCGGCCGGCCCCGCGGACCGACCGCTGTCACCTTCCGATGCAGGATTCGTCGCCGCCCCCCTTGAAAGCCGTCCGGGGCGCCCTATCTCCGAACCAGTCCCGGCTTGCCGGGCGCTTTCGTCCCCGGCATTGGCACTCGCCGGGTGCGACTGCTAAAATTCCCGTTCTTTATCCACCAATTCAATTACTTACAGAGGTCGCCATGAATCTCAAGCCGCTCCACGACCGCGTTGTCGTCAAGCCGATCGAAGCCGATGAAGTCTCGGCCGGCGGGATCATCATCCCCGACGCCGCCAAGGAAAAGTCGACCAAGGGCGAAGTCGTCGCCGTCGGCCCGGGCAAGGCGCTCGACAACGGCAGCGTGCGCGCGCCGCAGCTGAAGGTCGGCGACAAGGTCATCTACGGCCAGTACGCCGGCAGCAGCTACAAGCAGGACGGCATCGAGTACAAGGTCCTGCGCGAAGACGACGTCCTGGCGATCGTGGGCTGAGAGCCGGCGACGGGGCATCGGGAAGCGTAGAGCGCTTGCGCCGACGTCCGATCCGCCCCTCCCGCCCGCCGCTCTCGCCATCCCCTAGTTCCTCATTCCCTATTCCCGGAGTTCGCAACAATGGCTGCCAAAGAAATTCGTTTCGGTGAAGACGCCCGCGCCAAGATGGTGCGCGGCGTCAACGTGCTCGCCAACGCCGTCAAGGCCACCCTCGGTCCGAAGGGCCGCAACGTCGTGCTCGAGAAGAGCTTCGGCGCGCCGACGATCACCAAGGACGGCGTGTCCGTCGCCAAGGAGATCGAGCTGGCCGACAAGTTCGAGAACATGGGCGCGCAGATGGTCAAGGAAGTCGCTTCCAAGACCTCCGACAACGCCGGCGACGGCACCACCACCGCGACCGTGCTGGCCCAGGCGCTGATCCGCGAAGGCATGAAGGCGGTCGCCGCCGGCATGAACCCGATGGACCTCAAGCGCGGCATCGACAAGGCCGTGACCGAGGCCGTGGTCGAGCTGAAGAAGCTGTCCAAGCCGTCCTCGACCTCGAAGGAAATCGCCCAGGTCGGCGCGATCTCGGCCAACTCCGACACCAACATCGGCGACCTCATCGCGCAGGCGATGGACAAGGTCGGCAAGGAAGGCGTCATCACCGTCGAAGACGGCTCGGGCCTGGAGAACGAACTCGACGTGGTCGAGGGCATGCAGTTCGACCGCGGCTACCTGTCGCCGTACTTCATCAACAACCAGCAGTCGATGCAGGCCGAACTGGACGATCCGTTCATCCTGCTGCACGACAAGAAGATCTCCAACGTGCGCGACCTGCTGCCGGTGCTGGAAGGCGTCGCCAAGGCCGGCAAGCCGCTGCTGATCGTCGCCGAGGAAGTCGAAGGCGAAGCGCTGGCGACCCTGGTCGTCAACACCATCCGCGGCATCGTCAAGGTCTGCGCGGTCAAGGCTCCGGGCTTCGGCGACCGCCGCAAGGCGATGCTGGAAGACATGGCCGTGCTGACCGGCGGCACCGTGATCTCCGAGGAAGTCGGCCTGCAGCTCGAGAAGGCGACCATCAAGGATCTGGGCCGCGCCAAGAAGATCCAGGTCTCGAAGGAAAACACCACCATCATCGACGGTGCGGGCGAGAGCTCGGGCATCGAGGCGCGCATCAAGCAGATCAAGGCGCAGATCGAAGAGACCTCTTCGGACTACGACCGCGAGAAGCTGCAGGAGCGCGTGGCCAAGCTCGCCGGCGGCGTCGCGGTGATCAAGGTCGGCGCCGCCACCGAAGTCGAGATGAAGGAAAAGAAGGCCCGCGTCGAAGACGCGCTGCACGCCACCCGCGCTGCCGTGGAAGAAGGCATCGTCCCGGGCGGCGGCGTCGCGCTGATCCGCGCCAAGGCCGCGATCGGCGGTCTGAAGGGCATCAACGAAGACCAGAACCACGGCATCGCCATCGCCCTGCGCGCGATGGAAGCGCCGCTGCGCGAGATCGTGACCAACGCCGGCGAAGAGCCGTCGGTCATCCTCAACAAGGTCATCGAAGGCAAGGGCGCCTACGGCTACAACGCCGCCACCGGCGAGTACGTCGACATGATCGAGGCCGGCATCCTGGATCCGACCAAGGTCACCCGCACCGCGCTGCAGAACGCCGCGTCGATCGCCGGTCTGATGATCACGACCGAAGCGATGGTCGCCGAGCTGCCGAAGAAGGAAGAGCCGGCGATGCCGGGCGGCGGCGGCATGGGCGGCATGGGCGGCATGGACTTCTGATCCGGCCGTTCGCCGTAGCGAACCGAAAAAACCCCGCCGCGAGGCGGGGTTTTTTTATGCCTCGGGCCCGCGCCGCCGCGGCCGCGCCGCGCGCCGCTCAGGCTTGGCCGATCGAAAACGCCAGCGTGGTGCCGCGAACGCTGAAGACGGCGGTCTCGCCGTTGGGCGCGTAAGCCACGTCGGGACCGTTGCGGCGCACGCCGCCGACCGCGCCGACCCGCAGCCGCACCCGGTCGCCGACCTCGAGCGGCTGGCCGTGGAAGCGCAGTGCGCTCAGGTCGACGCGGCGGGTCTGGCCGGAGTGGAACGGGCCGACGCGATGGCTCTGGCTGATCGCGCGGCCGCCGTCGAGGCGCTGGACGACGAAGCGCAGGACGAAGGCGGCGTCGTTGCTGCAGTCGATGTGCTGCACGTGCGGGTCGGGCGCGCCGGATTCGGCGGAAAATTCGGATGGATGCATGCGGGCGCCTCGTGCGCGCGGGATCGAGGGATCTAGGAATCGAGAGATCTGGGAATCAAGGGATCTGGGAGTCGAGGGATCTGGGAGTCGAGGGATCGGGGAGTCGCGGCGGGCAGCGTCCCGGCCGACCCGCGCGGAGGCGCGCGGCGGGCCGGTATTTACGCCGGCTCGGCCGCGCTCGACAATGCCAACGGTATTCCCCCTGCGGATCGGACATGCGCGTTCTAGTCGGCTTGTTGGCGGGCCTGTTGCTGCTGGGCGGCAGCGGTTGCGCCGTGGTCAAGGTCAAGGAGCGCGCGTTCGGCGACATCGCCGCCGAGCGCAACGTCGATGCGCTCAGCGGCGGACGGCTCAGCATCGCCTCGTCCACCGCGCTCAATTCCGCCGGGCTCGATCCGGCCGCCTGCGCGCGCGATCCCGATCCGTGCATCGCGCAACTGCGTCCGCTGAGCTCGGCCGAGGAGTGGCTGGCGACGTCGGCCGAACTGCAGTTGCTACGCATGAACGCATTGCCGGCGACGGTGGAGCGCAGCGCCGAAGCCGGCGCGTTCAAGCGTTCGCGCCAGGCCGCGGCCGAGATCGCGCAGGTGCCGGCCGATGTCGCCGCCGCCGACCCGCGCACCCGCGCCGCGGTCGCCACCGCGCGCTACGCCTACGCTTATCTGTTCGCGACCGCGCGCACGCCGGAGCAGCGCGTGTTCGAGGCGCGCCAGCAGCAGGTGCTGCAGTACTACAACCGCGCGGTCGAGGCCATCGCCCAGGCCGCGTTCGCGGCCAGCGCCGGCAAGGCCGAGGCGGCGACGCTGGACGTCGGCGGGCTGGAACTGGGCGCGGTGCTGCACGGTTACGATCCGGCCGACATCCGCCAGGACCCGCAGGCGCTGCTGGCGTCGGACACGCTCGGCTTCGCCAACCTGCGCGCGGTCTACCGACGCGACGGCTTCGGCACCGCGCTGGTCGCGGTGTTTCCGCCGCGCCACGGCGCCGGTGCCGCGTCCGCAGGCGCCGAGTCGGCCGCGGCCGATTCCGAAGGCGCGGCGTCCGCGAACGCCGCCGCCGCGAACGCCGCTCCGCCGGCCGCGTCGTACACGTTCGCGAACGCGCCGCGCCGGCGCCCGACCGCTGGCGTCCGCAACGACGCGCCCTACCGCGACACCCGCTACCTGCCGGTGACGGTGACCCTGCGCTTCGACGGCGAGGGCCTGGACGGCGTGCTCGCCAGCCGCCGCGCGCAACTGGACGTGTACAACCCCTACCGCATCGACAGCGAGACCATCGCCGGGCGCAAGGTGCCGCTGGCGGCGAACTACTCGGCCGCGTACGGCATCTGGCTGGCGCGTTCGGAACTGGCGCGGCTGAGCCTGTCGAGCCTGCTGCGGCCCAAGCAGGCGCGCGCGTTCAAGCCGCGCGTCTACCTCAATCAGCCCTACGATCCCGACAAGCGCGTGATCGTGCTGATCCACGGCCTGGCCAGCAGTCCGGAGGCCTGGGTCAACCTCGCCAACGAACTGCTCGGCGACGAATCCCTGCGCCGCCGCTACCAGCTGTGGCAAGTGTTCTATCCGACCAACATCGACATGCTGTCCAACCGCGCGGCGATCGCATCGGCGCTGCAGCAGACCTTCCGCCACTACGACCCGCAGGGCGACGACGTCGCCAGCCACGACGCGGTGCTGGTCGGCCACAGCATGGGCGGGGTGATCGGGCGGCTGCTGCTCAGCGACAGCGGCGGCCACGTCGCCGACGCGATGCTCGAAGGCTTGGACCCGGCGCTGATCGCGCGCGTGCGCAAGGACCCGCTGCTGCGCCAGTTGACCGTGTTCCAGCCGATGCCGCAGTTCGGCCGCGCGGTGTTCATGGCGTCGCCGCAGCGCGGCGCGGTGGTCACCGACGGCTGGCCGCTGCGGATGGTGCGTAAGCTGATCCGATTGCCGCTGGACGTGCTGCGCGAGACCGCCGAACTGATCCAGCGCTACGACGTCAGCGAATCCGACCTGGAGCGCATCGGCCTGCGCAAGGGCAAGCCGCCGACCGGGCCGGACGATCTCAGCCCGAACTCGCGCTTCATGCACGCGACCCGCGACCTGTCCATCGAACCGGGCCTGCCGTACCACGTCATCGTCGCCCAGCGCGACCCGAAACTGCCGCTGGCGCAGTCCGACGACGGCGTGGTGCCGTACCCGAGTGCGCACATGGACGGCGCGGTGTCGGAGAAGGCGATCGCGTCCGGCCACAGCGTGCAGGAGACGCCGCAGGCGATCGCCGAACTGCGGCGGATCCTGCACGAGGACGTCGCCACCTTCGAGAGCCGCGGCAAGCGTTGAGCGCCGCCGCCGCGGCGGCACCGCTCAGCGGTGCGCGGGCTGCGGCTGCGATGGGGTCTGGGTTTCGCTGTGCACCGGCGCGGGCGTCGGCGTTTCGCGCGGCAGCGCCGACGACTGCCGGCTCGATTCCGCCACCGGCGTGCGCAGCGCGTCCTGCATCGCGACGCCGGCGCGGCGGTGCGCGGCGCTGCCGCCGGCATGGGCGTCGCTCTTGAGTTCGAAATGCCGCAGCTCGCGGCTGTCGGCCGCCGCGTTCAATTGCCGGGTCAGCGCCGGCGAACGGACGATCGCCGCCTCCAGGTTGCGCGCGGCTTCCGCGGTGACGCCCGGTTGGCGCGCGAACTCGTCCAGGCGTGCGCGCAACTCCGTTCCGATGGGTTCGGCGCTCATGCTGCCTCCTTGCGTCGCTGGCGTTATTCGACCGTGATCAGGCTGACGCACTCGTGCTCGTAGGCGTCGTCGGATTCGGCGCGGGTGTAAATGCGGATCCACAACTGCGGACGCTGGAAGCTCCAGCCCAGCGGCCGGTCGTGCTCGGCCGTCATCGGGCTGCGCTGGTAGCCCAGGCCTTCCAAGGTCTTCGCGTAGCGCTCGAAATCGGGGCGGCAGACCGTGCTGGCCTCGGCGTCCTCGCGCTTGCGCCGGTATTCGAAGCGCAATTGCGGGCGCTGCGAGCCGGCCGGCACCAGCAGTTCGAGCGAGTAACCCCAATCCGGCCCGAGCGAGGCGCCGGTGCGGGCGCTGTTTTCGGAGCGTCGCAGGCTCCAGCCGGTGTCGCGCTCGATCCGTTCCGCGCTGAGCTGCTCGCGCGCGCTCAGGCCGGCGAGCAGCTTCAACACGGTTTCGCCGACGGCTTCGGCGTCGGCCTCGCGGCCGGGAGATTCGTCGGAAGGATTCATCCTGGACTCCTTGACGGATACCTTGGCCGGACCGGCCGCGGCGCAGGCGCTCAACAACACGATGCTCAATGCGCAGGCGAGCGCCGGGGCGGTTCGGCCGGAAGCGGTACAGGCTGGGCGAAGGCGGAAAGGCATCCGGGGCGTCCTGCGTGCGTCGGCTCGGTATAGATCAAACCGCGGGCGCGGGCAAGCGGCGGCGCGAATCGCTGGAAAAGTCGTGGATTTTTTCGCCGCGGCCGGGCCCCGCGCGCGGCGGAGCCTGGCCGCACACCGCGGTCAATGGTGCGCGTTGGCCGGAATCCCGCCGCCCTTGCCGTCGGGCACCAGCATGCGCACGTTCTGCATCATGCCGCGGTCCTCGTGGTCGAGGATGTGGCAGTGCAGGACGTATTCGCCGATGTAGCGCTCGTAGCGGGTGCGGATCACCACGTTGTAGCCCTGCTTGACGAACAAGGTGTCCTTCCAGGTGCCGCGCAGGTTGGCGTACTGCGGGTCGGAGGCCTCGCCGCTCTGGCTGACGTCGTTGCCCTTGGGGTCGTAGATCGCCACCACCTGGAACGGATTGACGTGGATGTGGAAGGGATGGCCGCCGCGCTTGGAGGTCAGCGTCCATTCCTCGGTGCGGCCGAGCACCAGGTCGCGCGCCTGGCTGGGCGCGTAGGAATTGCCGTCGACCTGGTACTGGTCGTTGTCGGTGATGTTGAAGAACAGCGACTGCTGGCCGTTCACTTCGTCCTTGGGAATGTTGCGATGCGGCACGAACGCGCTCAGGCGCAGGCCGTTGTCCAGATCGGCGAGCACCCGTTGCTGCACGTCGGCGGGCATGTTGCGCTGGGCCGAGGCGCCGAGCTGGCGCGCGATCAGGGCGCGCGTGCCGATCTGCTCGGCGAAGCCGCTGACTTCGGCGATGCCGAGCAACTGGCGGTCCTCGGCGGCCTGGGTGACGCTGGCGCTGGCCGGCGCGGCCGCGTCGATCACGCAGTAGCGGCCGGGCCGGGGGAACGCCACCAGCACGTCGCTGCGGTAGCCCGGCTGCAGCACGTTCTCGCGCTTCTCGATGATCTGCCCATGGGTGAGGCCGTCGGCGGCGACTTCGAACTGGCTCAGCACCTCGCCGGTGCAGTTCTTGCCGACCCAGGTCTCCAGCGCGTCGCCGGCCAGCCCCACCGGCGAGGACGCGCGGCTGCGCAGTTCGCGCAGTTGCAGGTTGACGGTGTCGCGCACGCCGGCGTGCAGCAGCCGCCAGCGCTCCAGCCGCCCGGCCTGCAAGCCGGAGAAGGTCGGCAGGACCACGCCGTTGACGCTGGTGTAGCGCCCGGACTTCTGCCAGGTGCCGAAGCCGAACTGGTCTTCGTAGTTGTCGATCCGGCCGACGTCGCCCGGATCGCAGATCCAGCGGCCGTCGGCGGCGGTCTTGATCTTGCCCTCGCCGTTGCGGCAGGCGTAGGCGACCTGCTGGAACATCAGCAGGCGCTCGGGCATCGGCTGCTCCGCCGAGGCGTCGCGCAGCAGGGTGTCGAGATCGCCGTTGCGGGTCGGCGAGGGCAGGCGCTGGCCGCGCACGAGCAGCGCGCCGGCCATGCCGCTGGAGACCTGCAGCGCGGTCGAGCCGTGCAGGTGCGGGTGGTACCAGAACGTCCCGGCGGGATGGTCGGCCGGCAGGTTGTACTCGTACTCGAACGCCACGCCCGGGCGCAGGGTCAGCAGCACGTTGTCGCTGTTGCCGGTCGGGCTCACCCACAGGCCGTGCGAATGCAGGTTGGTGGAGTTGAAGCAGTGCGGCGTGTTGAGGCTGGGCTGGGCGCAGTCGGGTTCGGGCTCGAGGTCGTTCTTGAGCGCGACGCGCACGGTTTCGCCGGGCGCGGTGACCACGGTCGGCGCGACGAAGGGAATCGCCGGGTCGGTGCCGGGGCTCTTGTAGGAACGCAGTTCGACGGTGTCGTAGCGCGAGGTGCCCGGGTTCCAGATCTGCGAGGTGGTCGTGTCGACGACCAGTTCGAGCCGCGCCTCGCGCGTGTCCAGCGGCCGCGCGCCCTCGGCGGTGAGCAGCTTCTGCGCGGTTTGCGGCGCGTCGGTGGAGCGCTGCATGAGCGCCAGCACCGGCGCGGCGGCGGCGCGCTCGGCGCCGGCGTCCTGGGCCAGCGCCGCGCCGGGCGCGGCCAGGGCCAGGCACAGCGCCAGCGCGTTGCGCGGACGCGCGATGGCGGGCGCGGATTTGGGAGCGGAAATGTCCATGCGGAACCCCTGTGGCATGAAGCGTGCCGTCGCGGCACGGTGGTGCCGGCGCGCGCGGCGCGAACGGGCGCGCCGCGCCGCGGCGGCGGCTCGGTGAATCGGATTGCGTGTCGTCCCCTGCGGCGCCGCGCGCCGCGGCGATCGCGGCGCGTGCGCAGCGCGGACCCTCGCGCGCGGGCGAGGGCCGCCCGATGCCGCGCGCCGCGTCGCGCGCGATTCGCCGGCCCAGCGCGAACCTGTTCGCGATGCGCGCGTTGCCGCGGCATCGAGTGCGGGCCGTCGCGTCGCGGCGGCCGTTCGCGCTCGCTTGATGAACGGTGAAAGCCGGTGCGGCAGGACAGCGCGGTGGGTCGCTGCGCAGTCGGGTGCGAGGTCCGGGGTGGGCGTCGTTCGCGGCATGCGGCGGCATCGCGCGCGGGAGGGATGTGAGCGCTGTCACCGATCGCGACGACATCGCGCAGCGCTGTGTGGCGTTGCGCCAAGCGACGAACGCGCGCTGCTGTGCGCGAACTCACGTGGCTATGGGTGTTCGCCGCCCGTACGTTCGCGGCGAGGTCACGGTGTGTTCGCCATCCGCGCGATCGCGGCGCGATGCGGCGCCCATGCGCGGCATTTCGATGCGGCATCCCGATGCAGCGGATCGCCGGCGCAACGCCTCGGCCGGCTCGGCGAAGGCTCGAACGCCCGCTCGCCGCGGGCGCGACCGACCCGGGCAAGCCGAGCCGGGCAAGCGTTGAGCGACACCCGAGCCACGCGGCTGCGGCCTGGGGCACGAATCGCCTGCGACGAGCGCCACGGGCGGAATGCGGTTTGGCGCAAATCGCGCGGCCCCTCCCTATTCAGGTTTCGGCGAACAGCGCGCGGCGGTTCGCCCGAGGTCTGATCGGGGTTCCGCCTGTCATCGGTAACAAACCTTGCGCCGCAAGGTTTTCGCGTTGGCGGGCGGTTTTGCGCGAGAGCGTTTCAAATGAACCGGCAAGTTCTGTTTTGCAGTGCAGCGTGCAAAGCCCCTAACGGTTCCTTCACGATCAGCCCGCATCCCGACGTGGGGGAGGGAGCAAGCCCGCAACCGGTTCATCCGGAAGCGGGCTTTTTTATTGCCCGGCGTTTTTATCCGCAGCTTCGCGCGATCGGGCGCGCAGCGTCCACACGGGCGGGCCGGCGCGGTCGCCTCGCGTGCGTGCCGGACGAACGCGCGGCGGCTTCGGCGCACGCCCTGCGAAGCGGCTTCGAACCAGAGTCGCTTGCGGCGCCATGCGATCATCCGGCGCATGCATGCTTCCGCCCCCGCCGCTCCCGTCGCCGACTTCTCCGCCCTGACCGAACGCGCGCTCGCCCGCCTGCGCAACGCCTCCGACGATGCGCGCGCCGCGCTGCAAGACCCGGCGCTGGCCGCGCGCGTGGCGCGCGTGGCGGTGGTCAGCGACTTCGCCATCGACACCCTTGCGCGCCAGCCCGCGCTGCTGCTCGCGCTGGCCGCCGACGACGGCGCCGAGCCGCTGCCGCCGCCGCGGCTGGATGCCGAAGGCCGCGCCGATTGGGCCACCCGCCTGCGCCGCTACCGCGCCGCCGGCTCGACCCGGCTGATCTGGCGCGACGCGCTCGGCCTGGATGCGGTCGGCGAGACCTTGCGCGGCAGCACCGACCTGGCCGAAACCTGCCTGCGCCTGGCCCACGACGCGCTCGAAGACGAGTTCGAACGCCGCTACGGCGCGCTGCGCACGCCCGCCGGCGAACGCGTGCGGCTGGTGGTGTTCGGCCTGGGCAAGCTCGGCGGCGGCGAACTCAATTTCAGTTCCGACGTCGATCTGGTCTACGCCTACGAGCACGACGGCAGCACCGAATTCGACGGCCGCGACCCGGCGCGCGCGCTCGATGCGGAGAGCTACTTCGCCAAGCTCGGCCAGCAGTTGGCGCGGCTGCTCGACGAACTCACCGCCGAAGGCTTCAGCCATCGCGTCGACCTGCGCCTGCGCCCGTACGGCAACGCCGGCCGGGTGGCGTGGTCGTTCGCGGCGATGGAGCAGTATTTCCAGCGCGAAGGCCGCGACTGGGAACGCTACGCCTGGCAGAAGGCGCGGCCGGTGGCCGGCGATCTCGACGCCGGCGAGCGCTTCGTCGACGCGCTGCGGCCGTTCGTGTATCGGCGCTATCTCGATTTCGGCGCGCTCGACGGCCTGCGCGCGATGAAGGCGGCGATCAGCGCCGAGGTCGCGCGCAAGGAGCTGGCCGACGACATCAAGCGCGGGCCCGGCGGCATCCGCGAGATCGAGTTCCTGGTCCAGGCGCTGCAGCTGATCCGCGGCGGCCGCGAGGCCGAACTGCGCGGCCGCCGCCTGCTGCCGGCGCTGGACGCGCTGGTCGCGCAGCGCCAGATCGGCGAGGACGCGGGCGACGCGCTGGCCGACGATTACCGCTTCCTGCGCCGGCTGGAGAACCGCCTGCAGATGCTGCGCGACGCGCAGACCCACGCGCTGCCCGGCGGCGAGGCCGAGCGCGCGCGCATCGCGGCCGGTCTGGGCTACGCCGACTGGGACGCGTTGCGCGCCGAACTGGAACGCCGCCGCGAACGCATCACCGCCGAATTCGACGCGCTGCTGGCGCCGCGCCGCCGCCGCGCCGCGCCCGACGCGCTGACCGCGTACTGGCGCGCGCTGCCGGAGGCCGGCGAAGCGCAGGCGCTGTTGGACGCCGGCTTCGACGCCGCCGGCGACGCCGACGCGGCGCTGCGCGATTTCGCCCGCAGCCCCGGCGTGCGCGGCCTGTCCGACGCAGCGCGCGCGCGCCTGGACCGGGTGCTGCCGGCGCTGCTGCAGGCCGCGGTGGCGTCGAGCCAGCCGATGCTCGCGCTCAAGCGCCTGCTCGCGTTGCTGCACAACGTCCTGCGCCGCAGCGCCTATCTGGCCTTGCTCGACGAACAGCCGGCGGCGCTGTCGCGCTTGGTCGAAGTGGTCTCGCGCAGCGCGTTGCTGGCCGAGCGGCTGGCCTCGCATCCGTTGTTGCTGGACGAATTGCTCGATGCGCGCGTCGCCGGGCCGTTGCCGGACCGCGAGGAACTGCTCGCCGCCTGCGCCGGCTTCGACGCCAGCGGCGATGTCGAGGAAGCCTTGCAGGCGATCAACGAAACCCGCCAGGCGCTGAGCTTCCGCATCGCCATGGCCCTGCGCGACGGCCGCCAGTCGGCCGAGGACAGCGCGCGGCAACTGGCGTGGCTGGCCGACGCGGTGGTGGCGCAGGTGCTGGCGATGGCGCAGGCCGAAGTCGCCGCCGCGCACGGCCGGGTGCCCGGCGCGCGCTTCGCCGTGCTCGGTTACGGCAGCCTCGGCGGCGAGGAACTGGGCTTCGGTTCGGACCTGGATCTGGTGTTTTTGTACGAGGCGCCCGCGGTCGAGGGCGGCGCCGCGTCCGACGGCGCGCGCGCGCTCGACGCGCCGCGCTGGTTCGCGCGGCTGGCGCAGAAGATCGTCGCCCTGCTCGGCGCGGTGACCGCCGCCGGGCGTCTGTTCGACGTCGACGTGCGGCTGCGCCCGGACGGCGCCAAGGGCCTGCTGGTGTCGTCGCTGGCGAGCTTCAGCGAGTACCAGGACGAGCGCGCCTGGACCTGGGAACACCAGGCGCTGGTGCGCGCGCGCTTCATCGCCGGCGATGCCGGCCTGGGCGAGCGTTTCGAGCAAGTCCGCGCGCGCACCCTGACCCGCGCGCGCGACGGCGGCAAGCTGCGCGGCGACGTCGCCGCGATGCGCGCGCGCATGCGCGCCGAACTCGACCGCAGCGACGCGGCGTTCTTCGACCTCAAGCAGGGCGAGGGCGGGCTGGTGGATCTGGAATTCCTGCTGCAGTACCTGGTGCTGCGCGACAGCGCGCACGTGTCGGCGTTGCTGGCGCCGCGCGATACGCCGGGCTTGATCGAGGCGGCCGAACGCGCCGGTGCGCTGGAGGCGGACACCGCGGCGGGTCTGCGCGGCGCGCATCTGGCGCTGTTGGCGGCGGGGCTGGAATGCACGCTGGACCGGCGCCCGCGGCGGGTGGCGGAGACGGCCGGGATCGCGCAGGCGCGCGCGGCGATCGGCGCGGCGATGGTGCGGTTCGGGTTGCGCGAGGGGTGATCGGGCGGGCCGGGCGCGGCGATCGGAGCGGAAAGCATCGGGACTGGAGTCCCTCCCACAAGCGCCGTCGCCGCCCTGCGCCGGCGCTTGTGGGAGGGACCCCAGCTCTTGTGGGAGGGACTTCAGCTCTTGTGGGAGGGACTTCAGCTCTTGTGGGAGGGACTTCAGCTCTTGTGGGAGGGACTTCAGCTCTTGTGGGAGGGACTTCAGTCCCGACGCTCTTGTCTCAGGCCACCGCGCCGCTCGCGATCACACGCCCAGCCGCGCCGCCACCATCGCCGCCACCCGCGCCGTCTCGCGCAGCGGCTCCACCGGAAACGGCCGCAAGTGCGGATCGAACGCATGCGCGCGGCGCAGGCCGATCAGGCTGTCGACGAAGCGCCGCGGCCGCCCTTCGACCCGGTCGATGCCGAACACGAACAACGGCACGCGCGTGGCCGCGGCCTCGGACAGCATGTTGACCGAGTCGGCGGTGCAGACGATGCGGTCGGCCCAGCCGAGCAGGCCGGGGTAGGGGTTGGCGCCTTCGCCGGGTTCGTACCACGACACCTGCGGCAGCGACGCCAGCCGTTCGCGCAGGCGCGCGCGGATCTCCGCCGGGGTGCGCCGCGAGGTCGTCGCCAGCAGGCTGCCGCCCTCGCGTTCGAGCTGGGCCTGCAGGCGCGAGGCCAGCGCGTCGAAGGCGGCGCGGTCGAAGCGGGCGTGGGCGCTGGAGCCGCCCAGCAGCAGCGCGGTGCGCGGGCCGGGCAGTTGGCCGAAGGCGGGGAAGGTCTTGCGCGCGCCGGCCAGCCACAGGTCGTCGACCGGATTGAGGCTGCCGAGTAGGGTGATCACGTTGGGGCCGCGCAGGCCGTCGTGCTCGGGCGCGATCACCAGGTCCCAGTGATTGGGCGGGATGCGCGGGTCGAGGATCTGCACCGCGCGCGCGCCGGTGTCGCGCATCAGCCGGGTCGCCAGCGCGGCCTGGCGGCCGCAGCCGATGACGAGTTCCGGGCGCTCGCCCCGCAAGGCCTGGGCGAAGTCTTCGCCGAAGGCGCGATCGGCGCCCGGCAGCCGCCGCGGCGAGGCCCAGCGCCACGGCGCCCGCGGTTGCAGCACCCAGGGCCGGGCCGGGCGCCCCAGGGCCAGGGCCAGGGCGGAGGCCTGGCGTTGGTTGCCGGCGAGGCCGTCGGTCAACAGCCAGGTTGCAGTAGTGGCGTCATTCTTCGCCGAAATGCCGTTTCGTTGCACAGATGCGGGTAATCCGTTCCGGGAGTGTCGATTTAGCGGCCGGGTCGAGACTCTACACTTCCGTCTCCCGATCACTTGCCCCAGCTTGGCAGCCCCATGGAGAAGACGATGTCCAAGGCCCTTCCCGACGACGCCCTCGATCAGCTGTTCCGCAGCGCCCGCACCCACAACGTGCTCGGCGGCGAGATCAGCGACGAGACGCTGCGCCAGCTCTACGATCTGACCAAGTGGGGCCCGACCAGCGCCAACGGCTCGCCGGCGCGGTTCGTGTTCGTGAAGTCCCCGCAGGCCAAGGAAAAGCTGCGCCCGGCCCTGTCGGAAGGCAACCTGGCCAAGACCATGGCCGCGCCGGTCACCGTGATCGTCGCCCACGACCTGGAGTTCTACGAAAAGCTGCCGTACCTGTTCCCGCACGACGACGCGCGCAGCTGGTTCGCCGGCAACGACGCGGCGATCAACGTCACTGCGTTCCGCAACGGCAGCCTGCAGGGCGCCTACCTGATCCTGGCCGCGCGCTCGCTGGGCCTGGACACCGGCGCGATGTCGGGCTTCGACAACGCCAAGGTCGACGAGGCCTTCTTCGCCGGCACCAAGATCAAGTCCAACTTCCTGATCAACCTCGGCCACGGCGACCACGACAAGCTGTTCCCGCGCTCGCCGCGGCTGCCGTTCGACGAGGCCGCGCGCATCGAGTGATGCGTGCGCGCCGGCACGGTTCCGCGTCGCCGCCGCCCTGGCGCGGCGCGGGCCGGGCGATAGTGGTTCCCCCGCAACACCGCGACACCTACAACGACCAGCGTCCACCCGACGACATTCCGAGGAGTTCTCCAATGAAGCGCATCCTGCTCGCCGCCGCCCTGGGCCTGGCTTTCGCCGGCGCCGCCACCGCCGCCCCGGTGACCTACAAGATCGACCCCAACCACACCGACGTGATCGCCAGCTGGAGCCACTTCGGCTTCTCCAACCCGATCGCCCACTTCGGCAAGGTCGACGGCACCATCACCTACGACCAGGCCAAGCCCGCGGCGTCCTCGGTGCAGGTGACCATCCCGCTCGACGGCCTGGCCTCGCACGTCGGCGATTTCGACGAACACCTCAAGAGCGCCGATTTCTTCGACGCCGCCAAGTACCCGAACATCACCTTCAAGAGCACCAAGGTCGAAGCCGCCGGCGCCAACAAGCTCAAGGTCACCGGCGACCTGACCGTGCACGGCGTGACCAAGCCGGCGGTGCTGGACGTGAACATCAACAAGATCGGCGAGCAGCCGATGGCCAAGCGCGCGGCGGCCGGCTTCGACGCCACCACCACGCTCAAGCGCAGCGAGTTCGGCATCGGCAAGTACGTGCCCAACGTCAGCGACGAGGTCAAGATCCGCATCACCACCGAAGCGATCGTGCCGAAGAAGTAAGCGGCCGTCGCGCCAGCGAACGGCGTCGCCCGCGGGCGGCGCCGTTCGCGTTTTTACGGCCCGAAGCACGCCGCGTTGCGCGCTAAAATGCCGCGATGATCATCCAACGCCTTTCCCGCGAGCGCGGCCGCGTCCCGGCCGACGGCAGCGACAGCCTGCACACGTTCTCCTCGGGCGCTTACTACGACCCGGCGTGGATGGGGTTCGGCGCGTTGCGCGTGCTGCGCGAAGTCCGCGCCGAGCCCGGCGCGGGCCTGGCCGTGCATCGCCACGCCAACATGGACGTCTTCAGCTACGTGCTGGAAGGCGCGATGGGCTTCGAAGGCGCGGCCGGTTCTGAGTTCGGCGAGGCCGCCGAGGGCGACATCGTCACAGGCGTGGTGCGCGCCGGCGAGCTGCAGTGGCTCGGCGCCGGCCACGGCATGCGCCATCGCGCGTTCAACGCCGCGGCCGACGCGCCGCTGCGGTTCCTGCAGATCTGGATCCAGCCCGACCGGCTCAACGCCCGGCCCGCGTACGCGCTGTCGACGGCGCCGGCCGCGGACGCGCGCGGCTGGGCCCTGCGCGCGTCGCGCGACGGCGGCGAAGGCGGAGTGCCGGTGCGGCAGGACCTGCGGCTGTTCACCGCCGCGCTCGCGGCCGGCGCGGACCTGCGCCGCGCGCTCGACGCCGGTCGCGCGTACTGGCTGCAGATCGTGGCCGGCGAGGTCCGCGCCGACGGCCGCGCGCTGGCCGCCGGCGATGCGCTCGGCCTGGTCGCCGAAACCGGCGAACTGGCGCTGACCGCCGGCGAGCGCGGCGCGCAGGCGCTGCTGCTGGAGCTGCCGCCGTCGGGCTGATCGCGAGCCTCGCCGGGGTTGCCGTCGCAGCGTCCGGCGCGCAACGGCGCGCAACGGCCCGAGATGGCCCGAGACGGCTCGATGCAGTCCGAAACGGTTCGATGCGGCCCGAGATGGCGCCGCGCGGCGGTCAACCTCCGGTCCAGCGCGGCCCGACGCGACCGCAGCGCTTGTCCGCGTCTGGCGCCAACCCCGCGCCGCCGCGGCCTCGCCGCCGCTGGCGCGGCCGCGTACACGCGCCGCCGCGCCCACGCTGCTAAAATGCCTGCCCGCGTCGCCACCCGTCGTGCCCCATGACCACCGCAGCCAACGCCCACCCCACCCAGGCCAACGCCGATCAGCGCTACACCGTGACCCGCGCCGACCTGCCGCTGAGCTGCCCGCTGCCGTCGATGGCGCTGTGGAACTCGCATCCGCGCGTGTACCTGCCGATCGAGGCCGAGCGCGAGTGCCAGTGCCCGTACTGCGGCGCGCACTACACCCTGGTCGACTGACCTCGCCGCCATGACTTCGCCGCAGCCGACTCCCATGCGCCGGCTGACGGCGATGCAGTTGCTGCCGGCGCTGGAATCCGGCGGCGTCGAACGTTCCACCCTGGAAATCGCCGACGCGCTGGTGCGCGCCGGCCATCGCGCGATCGTGGTCTCCGCCGGCGGCCGGCTGGTGCCGCGGTTGCTGCAACTCGGCGCCGAGCACATCGAGCTGCCGATCGGACGCAAGTCGCCGTCGACCTTGCTGCATGCCTTCAAGCTGCGCCGGCTGATGACCGAGCTGGGCGTGGACCTGCTGCACCTGCGCTCGCGGCTGCCGGCCTGGGTCGGCCTGCTGGCCTGGCGCGGCCTGCCCGACGGCGCGCGGCCGGCGCTGGTGACCACGGTGCACGGGCTCAACTCGCCGTCGCGCTACAGCCAGGTGATGACCCGCGGCGAACGCGTGATCTGCGTGTCCGACACCGTCCGCGACTACGTGCTCCAACACTATCCCGACACCGATCCGGCCACGCTGCGGGTGGTGCCGCGCGGGATCGACCCGGCCGCGTTCCCGCGCGCGCCGTGGCCCGACCGCGACGCGCGCGCCTGGGCCGCGGCGCAGCATCCGCAGCTTGCCGGCGACGGCCCGCTGCTGTTGCTGCCGGGCCGCGGCACCCGTTTGAAAGGCCATGCCGACGGCCTGCAACTGTTGGCCGACGTGCGCGCCGACGGCATCGATGCGCGGCTGTGGCTGCCGGGCGCGCGCGAGCCCGGGCGCGAGGACTACATCGAGGAAATGCAGCGGTTCGCGCAAGGCCTGGGCATCGCCGACGCGGTCGCCTTCACCGCGCCGACCGACGCGATCGCGCGCGCCTACGCCGCCAGCGACCTGGTGCTGCAACTCTCGCGCAAGCCCGAGGCGTTCGGCCGCACCGTGGTCGAGGCGCTGGCCTGCGGCCGGCCGGTGCTGGGCTGGAACCACGGCGGCGTCGGCGAACTGCTGGCGCGCCTGCAGCCGCGCGGCGCGGTCGCGGCGTTCGATCCGCTCGCGCTCAAGCGCGGCGCTTGCGAATTGCTAACGCATGCGCCCGCGCCAGTGGATACGATGGCGTTTTCCCTGCGCGCCATGCAGGAGGCCACGCTTGCCGTCTATGCCGAACTCGTCGATGCCTGAGCCGGCCGCGCCGTCGCCGGGCGCGCCCGCGTCGTTCGCCGCGGACGCGGCCGGCGCGATGCGCGCGCCGCCGCCGCAGGAGATCGTCGGCTGGCGTTGGGCGCCGGCCTGGGTGCTGGCCTATGTCGCCTTGCTGTTCGCGCCGGGCTTCGCCGAGACGGTGCTGAGCCTGGGCGCGGTGACCATGCTGGTGAAGCTGACGCTGGGCCGCATGCGCACCGGCCCGCGCCTGCTCAGCGACGCCGCCTGGGCGCTGACCAGCGCCTTGTTCGCGGCGTACTGGCTGCCCGAACTGGTGTCGGCGATCGACGCGGTCGACCCGGCGCGCGCGCTGCGCGAGGCCGCGGTGGACCTGCGCTATCTGCCGTTCCTGTGGCTGGTCGCCGCGGCGGTGGCGTCGCGGCGCGGGCGCAACATCACCTTCGGCGGATTGGCCGCGATCCTCGCGCTGTGGATCGCCGATGCGCTGTTGCAGGCGCTGTCCGGCGGGATCGAAAGCCCTCTGTTCCGCGCCATCGACGCGGCCAAGCAGGCGATCAGCGGGCACGGCATGTGCACCGCGAGCGAACTGGCCGTGGTCGACCGCCTCGGCGGCGTGCTCGGCCCGTGCAACCTCAAGCTCGGCCAGGTCATCGCCAGCTTCTCGCCGTTCCTGCTTTACGCCGCCGGCCGCCGCTTCGGCCTCGCCGGCTGGCTGACCGCGACCGCGCTGACCGGCATCGTGGTGGTGCTGGCCGGCTCGCGCGCCTCGTGGATCACCTTCGCCCTGGTGCTGCTGCTCAGCGGCTGGCGCCTGCTGGGCTGGAAGAAGCTGCTGGCGTTGTTCGCCTGCGGCCTGCTCGCGCTGGTGGTGCTGGACCGCAGCTCCAGCCAGGTGCACGAGCGGCTGGTGCGCACCGCGCACATCGTCAGCGCCGACGTGGCCGGCCTCGACGACGCGCTGTCGGGGCGCGCGCGGATCTGGCGCGCGGCCGGCTGCATGATCGCCGCGCATCCGCTCAACGGCGTCGGCGCGCGCGGTTTCCGCGAAGCCTTCCCGGGCTGCGACCCGATGCCCGGCGTGACCACGTCCTGGGGCGACGGCCCGGCCCTGCACGCGCACCAACTGCTGCTGGAAGTGCTCAGCGAAACCGGCGCGTTCGGCCTGCTGCTGTGGCTGGCCGGCGCCGCGCTGGCCTGGCGCGCCTGGGCCTTCGCCGACGCGCAGGCGCGCGAACGCGCGCGCCCGGCGATGGTGGCTCTGGCGGTGACGGTGTTCCCGCTCAACACCCACCTGGCGTTCTATTCGACCTTCTGGGGCGGACTGACGCTGCTGCTGGCGGCGTTGTATGCGGGCAGCCTGCTGGCCCAGCCCAGGAGCGAGGGGTGAGCGCGGAGGAGTGAGGAGTGAGCGAGAGCCGCTTGCGTCGCCGCTCTCGCTCACTCCTCACTCCTCCACGCTCACTCCTCAGTTTTCTTATACGGCGAAACCATCCCCGCCGGCCGCCGCTTGAAACGCCTGTGGATCCACAGGTACTGGCTCGGCGCTTGCCGCACCATCGCTTCGATCTGCGCGTTGACCCGCGCGCTGTCGGAGGTGGCGTCGCTGGACGGGAAGTCCGGCAGCGGCGCGCCGACGCGCAGGATGTAGTCGGCGCCTTCGCGGCGATGGAAGAACGGCACCACCGCGCAGCCGGCCAGGCGCGCGAACTGGTGGGTGGCGGTGATCGTCGCCGCCGGCACGCCGAAGAACGGCGCGAACACGGTGTCCTTGCCGCGCATGTCCTGGTCCGGCGCGTACCACAGGAAGCCGCCCTGCTTGAGGTGGCGCATCGCCGGGCGGATCTCTTCGTTGGTGAACATGGCCGCGGCGTAGCGCAGGCGGCCGCGCTTGACCGCCCATTCCATCACCGGATTGCGGTGCTTGCGGTACATGCCGGCCAGCGGCAGGCGGTCGCACATCAGTCGGCCGCACATCTCCAGGGTCATGAAGTGGCCGGACACCATCAGCACGCCGCGGCCGGCGGCGCGGACCTCGTCGAGCAGTTCCAGGCCTTCGATCCGCACCGTGCGCCGCATCGGTTCGACTCCGCCCCACCAGGCGCGGGCGAATTCGAAGAAGCCGATGCCCAGGTCGCGGAAACTCTCGCGCAGCAGGACCTCGCGCTCGGCTTCGCTCTTCTCGGGGAAGCACAGCTTCAGGTTGACCTGCGCCGCGCGCCGGCGGGTGCCGGCCGCGCGCAGCGCGAACGCGCCGATCAGCGCGCCGAGCCGGCGCTGCAGGCCCCACGGCAGGCGCGCGCCGGCGCACATCGCGGCCAGCGCCAGCCACATCGGCCACAGCCGTGGTGAGAGCAGGGAAGGACGGGGGGGCAGGGCGGGTTCGGCCATGGCGGTAGTTTATTCGCTGCGGGCGGCGATGCCGTGAGCGCAACGCATCGTCCGGCGCCGAGGCGTGGCCCGTGGCGCGGCAGGCGATGAAGGGGCGACGTGGGATCGGGCGAAATCGTGGCATGGGCACCGCGACCATGGTCTGGCGTCGCCGTATCGCCACGCCGCCCGCTCCCACGTCCATGTCCATGTCCATGTCCAGACCTGCACCGTGCCGTCGGGCCGCTCCGACCCCGTCGTTCCGGCGAAAGCCGGAATCCATTTTGACGTTGCCGTTGATGCAGCTCCTGAGCCGCAGCGCACCGCGAACGCAAAACTAGGGCGGACTCGCGACGGGAATCGCGAACCGCCGCTCTCGTGGGAGGACCTTCAGGCCCGACGCTTTTGTGTCCGAAGCGACGCGGCGATCCGAGCGGAGATCATCGGGGCTGAAGCCCCTCCCACAAAAGCGGCCGGGTCGCGGTTTTCGCCGGAGCGACGAAGCCGGAACGACGGAGCCCGAACAGCGCCGACGGCAGACGGCCGCAAACGCCGGACCGGCTTCATGAACACCGCGTCCACCCCGAACCGCCGCCGCAGCCTTTATCCTTGGCGCCATGCGGAAGGATTTGATCGAGCGCCTGTTGCGCGGCCTGTATTCGGTCGCCCTGTACCTGTTGGCCCCGGTCACGGTCTATCACCTGATCTGGCGCGGCTTTCGCCAGCCGGCGTATTTCCGCGGCTGGCTGGAGCGCTACGCGGTCTACCGCGGGCCGGCCCAGACCCGCACCCTGTGGCTGCACGCGGTTTCGGTCGGCGAGGTCAACGCCGCGATCCCGCTGGTCAACGCGCTGCGCCGCGGCCGCCCGGACCTGCGCCTGCTGGTGACCACGATCACACCGACCGGCGCCGACCGCGCGCGCGCGGCCTGGAGCGATTCGGTCGAGCACGTCTACCTGCCCTACGACCTGCCCGGCGCGGTCGGCCGCTTCCTCAAGCATCACCAGCCGTGCGCGGCGCTGATCATGGAAACCGAGCTGTGGCCGAACCTGCTGTTCGGCTGCCGCGACCGCGGCATTCCCGCCTACATCCTCAACGCGCGCCTGTCGGAGCGTTCGCTGCGCGGCTACCGGGTGCTGGCGCCGCTGGTCAGCCGCGCGCTGCGCACGGTGCGCACGGTCGCGGCGCAATCGCACGCCGACGGCCAGCGCTTCGTCGAACTCGGCGCCGATCCGCGCCAGGTGGTGGAGACCGGCAACCTCAAGTTCGACGTCAGCGTGCCCGATGCGCTGGAAGACTTCGCCCAGGAATGCCATCGCCACACCGGCGAGCGCCCGGTGTGGATCGCCGCCAGCACCCACGAGGACGAAGAGGCGGTGACGGTGGCGATGCACCGGCACCTGCGCGAGCGTTTCCCGGGCCTGCTGCTGCTGTGGGCGCCGCGCCATCCCGAGCGTTTCCGGGTGGTGGCCGAGAACGCGCGCAGCGCCGGCTGGCAGGTGTCCACGCGCTCGCGCGCGCGCTGGCCGCAGCCGGGCGACGACGTGTTCGTGATCGACACCCTCGGTGAACTGATGAGCTTCTACGCCTGCGCCGACGTGGCCTTCGTCGGCGGCAGCCTGCAGCCGATCGGCGGCCACAACCTGCTCGAACCGGCCGCGACCGGCACCGCCATCGTCACCGGCCCGCACCTGCACAACTTCGTCGAGATCGCCCAGCGCCTGGACGACGCCGGCGCGCTGCGCATCGGCCAGGACGCCGAGCAGGTCGAAGCGGCGGTCGAGCGCCTGCTGGCCGATCCGGCCGAGCGCGCGCAGATGGTCGCCGCCGGCCGCGCGCTGGTGGAAACCGGCCGCGGCGCGCTGGCGCGGACGATGGCGCTGCTGCAGCCGGCGTTGCCGCCGCGGCAGTGAGGCCGTGGCGGTGAAGCCGCGTTGCTGAAGCCGCGCGGCTGACGGCGGGCGATAGACGACGGGCCATAGACGATCAGCGACAGACTGCGCGCGGTGGATGGCGACCGATCGACGCCGCGCCATCGCCATTGCGCGATCGATGGCGAACGACCGATGCGCGGGCGACGCCGCAAGCTCGGATAGACCGGGCAGTCGGCGTGGCGGCTGCCGATGCACCGTGTCGCTGCGTACGCCGGTGGCCGTACGTGCCGTGTTGCGGCGGACGAACTTTGCGACGCTCGAGGCGTCTGCAGTCTGTTGTCGCCGGCGACCGCGCCGCGCCCGACCGGCGATGGCTTGCTGCGCGCTGCCGAAGCGCCCGAAGCGATTGCGCCGGCACGCGCCGGCGCAATCGAGGCGATGCCTGCCTTGGCTTACGACTCAGAAGTTGCCGGTCTGATTGTTGTCGCCGTCCGGGACTTCCTTGGTGCAGGCGACCGAACCGGTGGCCTCGTAGCTGGTGACGATGAAATCGCCGCCGCCCTGATCGGTGCCCAGGACGCGGAAGATCTTCGCGCTGGGCTGGCCGGCGACGCTGCCGCCCTGCGCGGTGCAGGCGTTTACCGCGGCCTGTTTGGCGTTGGCGAGCGCGGCGGCTTCGGTGTTGCCGCGGACGAGGCTGGTGGCGTCGAAGCGGACGGTGCGGGCGTGGGCGGCGCTGGTGAACAGCGCGGCGGACACGGCGGCGGTTGCGACGAGAGTGCGCAGGGTCATGAGGTCGTTCCTGAGTTGGGAGGATTGCGGCCGCGTCCGAGGGATGCGGCCGGGAGCGCCGCGCGATCGGCGACGACGCGTCCGCTCACGAAGCTAATCGCGCAGCGCGGCCGTCGCTGTCGCTGCGCGTCGGGCTTTTCCCAGGCGCCTGTGACGCTGTGCGCGGAAGCGGGTGCAATCAGACGAATCAGAACGTTTTTTTCGCTCTGCCGCCGGACGCGCGGCGGCGACGACGTAGCCTGTGCGGCGAACGAAAAGCCGCCGTGCAGGCGGCTGGTGTATGCATCGCGAAGGCAGGCATCGCGAACGCGCGCGGCGCCGTTTCCGGCGCCATCGCGCGCGCCGCGAACGGCGCGCGCGGGCGAAGCCTTATTGCCGATGGCAGACGATGCTGGCTTCGGCGAAGAGCACATAGTTGTAAGGGTCGGGATGGATGCCGATGACGGTCACCGCCCCGGCGCGGTCGCCGTTGCCTTGGCAGTACGCGACGAGTTCGCGACTGACGTTGGCGACGGCTTCTTGTTCGGTGAGGCCGCTGGAGGACGCAGTCGCGGTGTAGCTGCCGGCGGCGACGGCGGCGGACGAGGCGACGAGCAGCGCGGCGAACGCCAGGCGCGAAAGCGGTTTGCGGACGGACAGGTTCATGATCGGCTCCATGCTGGGAAGGAAGCGCTTCGTGGCGAAGCGGCGGCGCCGCGCGGGTGGGGGCCGCGATTACGATTCTTGTGCGCCGTCGCGCTGCACGGACAGCGGCGGATCGGGCGAGGGCGGCCGCGCGCGTGACGACGCTAGCGATAGCGGCGCTTTCGGACGCGTCTGAAGACGCTCCCGTGCGGCGTCTCCCAGCGATTCCCGCGCAATCGCGCGCAACGAAAAACCGCCGGAAGACCGGCGGTTTTTCGTCGTTCCCGCTGCGCAGGCGCGCGTCAGCGCATCGTCGGCGGCGGCGCCAGGTTGGTGGCGGCTTCGGCGGTCAGCAGGCGGTTGACGTCCTGCACGTCGGCGATGTCGAGCGAGCCGGCGGCCTGTTCCAGCAGCAGGCGGTTGAGCAGGAAGTTGTACTTGGACTGGGCGTAGGACTGCTGCGCCTGCAGCAGCGTGCGCTGGTTGTTGAGCACGTCCAGCACGGTGCGGGTGCCCACTTCCAGGCCGACCTGCGAGGCGTCGTACGCGGCCTGCGCCGAGACCACGGCGAGGCGGCGCGCTTCGACTTCGCTGATGCCGGCGACCAGGGTCTGGTAGGCGTTGCGGGTGTTGCGCACCAACTGGCGGCGTTCGAGTTCGTACTGGTCCTGGGCGGCGTCGCGGCGCGCCAGCGCCTGGCGCACGCCCGACTGCACCGCGCCGCCGGCGTACAGCGGCACCGAGAAGGTCAGGCCGATGCTGGGGCCGTGGCTGGCGCTGCCGGGCTGGCCGAAGGTCTGGCCGAGCGCGTGGGTGTCGCCCCAGGTCGCGTTGTCGCCGTAGCCGCCGGTCAGGCTGAGCGTCGGCCAGTGGCCGGAACGCGCGGTTTCCACCCCGATGTCGGCCGATTCCACCGCCAGCTTGCGCGCGCGCAGCGCCGGGTTGGTGGCGACCGCGTTGTCGACCCAGGCGTCGACCTGGCGGGTTTCCGGCAGGTTCGGCTTGAAGTCGGCCGGCAGCGCCTTGAGCGTGGTCACCGGCTGGCCGGTGATCTGGCTCAGGCCCTGGTAGCTGTCCTCGACCGTGTTGCGCGCGGTGATCGTCAGCGCGCGCGCGTTGTCGTACTGGGCGCGCGCTTCGTGCACGTCGGTGATCGGCGCCAGGCCGACTTCCAGGCGCTTGGTGGTGTAGTCGAACTGCTTCTGCAGCGCGGTCTCGGCGGCTTCGGCGGCGGCCAGGTTCTCCAGCGCCACCAGCACGTTGAAGTAGGCCTGCGCGGTGCGCACGATCAGGTCCTGGCTGGCCGATTCCAGGGTGAAGTCGGCCGCTTCGCTGAGCTTGTTCTCGCTCTGCAGGTTCTTGATCAGCGAACGGTCGAACAGCACCTGGCTGGCGTTGATGCCGTAGCTGCGGTTGGTGCTGTCGGAACGCACGTCGGTGCCGTTGGGGATGTCGACGTCGTCCGGATCGGTCGAGGAGCCGTTGCGGGTGGCGCGGTACACGCTCTCGCTGCGGCTCTTGGTCAGCTTGGCGTCGGCCGACAGCGAGGGCAGCAGACGCGCGCGCGCCTGGATGCGGCCTTCCTTGGTCGCCAGCCGGTTGGATTCGGCCTGGGACAGGCTCGGATCGCTCTGCCGCGCCTGTTCGTAGGTCTGCAGCAGGTCTTCGGCCGACGCGGCCGCGGGCAGCAGGCCGACGACGAGGGCAAGAACGAGCGGACGGCGAATCATGCGGCTTCCTTGAACTTGCGTGTTTTGATGGGTCCGCATGCTGGCACGCGGGCTCTTACGGGGTGCTGACGTACAACTGACAGGACGGTCAGAACTCGAAGGCGGGCGCGGGCGCGGCGCCTTGCAAGTAAGCCAGGTCGGTTTCGAACAACGACTGGATGCGCGAAGCGTTGACTTCGTTGCGCTCGCCGCCGCCGACCAGCACCGCTTCCATGGCCGGCGAACGGCCGCGGACCACGAACAGGCGGCCGCCGGGCTGCAGCCACTGCAGCCACTGCGCCGGGATCTGCGACACCGCGCCGGTGACGCAGATCGCGTTGAAACGGCGGTCGGTGCTGTAGTTCAGCGCGTCGGCGTCGACCACCTGGGCGTTGAGGATGGTCTGCGCGGCCAGGCGCTGGCGCGCGGTCGCGGCGAGGTCGGGGTGGATCTCCAGGCTCACCACTTCGCGCGCCAGGCGGCCCAGGCAGGCGGTCAGGTAGCCGCTGCCGGTGCCGATCTCGAGCACGTCGTCGGTCGGGTCCACCGCCAGCGACTGCAGGGTGCGGCCTTCCATCACCGGCTTCATCATGAACTCGCCGTGGGCCAGCGGCAGGGCCAGGTCGGCGTAGGCGAGGTTCTTGTGCGCGTCGGCGACGAACGCCTCGCGCGGCAGCTCCGCCAGCACGTCGAGCACGCGCGGGTCGAGCACGTCCCAGGGCCGAACCTGTTGTTCGACCATCAGTTCTCGGGCCTTGGCGTAATCGATCGTAGTCATTGGGGGTTCTTCGGAATTCGTGCGCGGGAACCGCGAATTCTACCGGGACCGCGCGCGCCCGGCGGAAAAAGAATTAACCACCCGGGCAACCGGGCTCAGTGCCGAAAGTCACCGGAACTCCTGGCACGCCGGGGACTTAGCGTTGCGCGCGGGCGCCGCCAAGCTCGGCACGGTCAGCCCCCGCGCCGCGCATAGGCGCGCAGGAACATGTCCACCGAGGCCTCCAGGTGGGCGCGGGTTTCGGCCTTGCCGGGCAGGGGATAGCCCAGCATCAGCAAGGCGTACGGCTCGCCCTTGAGCACGGCGAAGAACTGGCGCGCGGCGGTGTCGGCGTCGGCCAGGTCCAGTTCGCCGGCCTCGGCCCGGCTGCGCAGCAGACCGGCGAATTCCTCGTGCAGGCGCTGCGGACCCACGTCCCAGAACAGCCGGGTCAGCGGCGACTGGGCCAGTTGCGGGGTGCACAGCAGGCGGTGGATGCGGATCGCCTCGGGCGCGCTGGCCATCTCGAAGAAGGCCTGGGCGATCGCCAGCAGGCGCTCGCGCAGCGGCGTGCCGGGCTCGGGCGCGAACAGCAGGGCCGGCAGGTGCTGCTCGCAATGGGCGCGCACGGCGGCCGCGAACAGCGTCTCCTTGTCGCCGAAATGGCTGTAGACGGTGAGTTTGGAGACGCCGGCCTCGGCGGCGATCTGATCCATGCTGACGCCGTCGTAGCCCTCGATCAGGAACAGCCGCTTGGCCGCCTCGAGGATGGCGTTGCGCTTGCTCAGGTCCTTCGGGCGGCCGGGGCCGGCCGGCTTCGCGGCGGAAGCCTTCTGACCGGCGGCATCGGTTTGGCTGGAGGGTCGGGGCGAGACCATGCTTAAATACTGGACTGTTGGGTTTGATATTTATACAGTACTGACAAGTACATTAATTCTCAAAGAGGCCGTCCGCAATGCGCAGCCGGATTTTTTCTGCCTCCGTCGCAGATCATGCCTGCTTCGGTCATGTCCGTCCCGCAGGCCGCTTTCCCGTCGCTGGCGGTTCCGCCCGGCTGTGGCCGGCGGTCGCGCTGGTCCTGGCCCTGAGCGCTTGCGGCGGCGGCAAGCCCGCCGCCGAGGGCGCGCGGCCGGTGCTGGTGGCCAAGCCCGGCGGCGCGGTCGCCGCGATTTCGGCCTACGCCGGCGAAGTCCGCGCGCGCGAGGAAAGCCCGCTGTCGTTCCGGGTCGGCGGCAAGCTGGTCGAGCGCAAGGTCGACGTCGGCGCGCACGTGGCCGCCGGGCAGGTGCTGGCGGTGCTCGATCCCGGCGACCTGGACGCGCAGACCCGCGCCGCCCAGGCCCAGCTGGCCGCGGCCGAGGCCGAGTACGCCCGCGCCCGCGCCGACCAGGTCCGCTACGAGCAACTGGCCAAGGACCAGTTGGTCAGCCGCTCGACCAAGGACGCCCAGGACGCCCAGGCCAAGGCCGCGCAAGGCCAGCTCAATTCGGCCCGGGCCAACTGGGAAGTGGCGCGCAACCAGTCCGGCTACACCCAGTTGCGCGCGCCGGCCGCCGGGGTGATCGCCTCGCGCGCGGCCGAGGCCGGGCAGGTGGTCGCCGCCGGCCAGCAGGTGTTCGCGCTGGCCGCCGACGGCGCGCGCGAAGTCGCCTTCGCCGTGCCCGAAGGCGTCATCGCCGCGTTCAAGCCGGGCCAGCAGGTGCAGGTGGAGCTGTGGTCGATCCCGGGCAAGCGCTGGTCCGGGCGGGTGCGCGAAGTCGCCCCGGCCGCCGATCCGGCCTCGCGCACCTACGCCGCGCGGGTCGCCGTCGACGCGCCCGCCGGGACCCTGGAACTGGGCCAGAGCGCGCGCATCTACCAGGCCAACCCCACCGCCTCGGGCCTGAGCGTGCCGCTGGCCGCGGTCCAGCAGACCGGCCAGGGCCGCGCGGTGTTCGTCGCCGATCCGCGCACCGGCACGGTCAAGCTCAAGCCGGTCGCGACCGGGCCCTACGGCCCCGAGCGGGTGCCGGTGCGCTCGGGCCTGGGCCCGGACGACTGGGTGGTGGTGGCCGGCGGCCATCTGCTGCGCGACGGCCAGAAGGTGGCGCCGGTGGATCGCGAGAACCATCCGGTGGAGCGGTGAACGCCGCCGCCGCGCCCGCGCGCGCCGAGGCTTCGCCGCGCCCGCACCTTCCGGCCCGCCGGACCCCGCGCCCGCTTGTGCGCGCGCGTTAAAGAACGCAAGAGCGAACCGACCCCATGCGCTTCAATCTTTCCGAATGGGCGCTGCGCCACCGCAGCCTGATCGTCTACGCGATGCTGGTGCTGGCCCTGGCCGGCGCGATGTCCTACCTGCGCCTGGGCCGCAGCGAGGACCCGGCCTTCACCTTCAAGGTGATGGTGGTGCGCACGCTGTGGCCCGGCGCCACCGCCGAGCAGGTCTCGCGCCAGGTCACCGAGCGGATCGAGAAGAAGCTCATGGAGACCGGCCAGTACGAGTTCATCCGCTCGTACTCGCGCGCCGGCGAGTCGCAGGTGATCTTCGCCGCCAGGGACTCGATGCGCTCCAAGGACATCCAGCCGCTGTGGTACCAGGTGCGCAAGAAGATCGGCGACATCCGGCCGACCATGCCCGACGACATCGTCGGCCCGTTCTTCAACGACGAATTCGGCGACACCTTCGGCAACATCTACGCGCTGACCGGGCCGGGCTTCGACTACGCCGTGCTCAAGGACTACGCCGACCGCGTGCAGCTGGCGCTGCAGAGCCAGCCCGACGTCGGCAAGATCGAGCTGTTCGGCGTGCAGGACGAGAAGATCTGGGTCGAGCTGTCGAACGTGAAGCTGTCCACCCTCGGCGTTCCGGCGCAGGCGGTGCAGGACGCGCTGAACCAGCAGAACGCGCTGGTGCCGGCCGGCTTCTTCGAAACCCCGTCCAGCCGCGTGCCGATCCGCGTGGACGGCCAGTTCAAGACGGTCGAGCAGATCCGCGAGTTCCCGATCCGGGTCGGCGACCGCACCTTCCGCCTCGGCGACGTCGCCGACGTGCGCCGCGGCTTCGCCGACCCGCCGCAGCCGCGCATGCGCTT
The DNA here is from genome assembly GCF_023617245.1 of Lysobacter enzymogenes. Taxonomy (NCBI): domain Bacteria; kingdom Pseudomonadati; phylum Pseudomonadota; class Gammaproteobacteria; order Lysobacterales; family Lysobacteraceae; genus Lysobacter; species Lysobacter enzymogenes. The sequence continues at coordinate 4,999,994 of NZ_CP067396.1, read as the reverse complement.
CATGGGCGAGGACGCGATCGGCATCGGCGTGTCGATGAAGGAAGGCGGCGACATCCTCAAGCTCGGCAAGACCCTGGAAACCGAATTCGCGCGCCTGCAGCAGACCCTGCCGGCCGGCATGCAGCTGCGCAAGGTCGCCGACCAGCCCGCGGCGGTGGAGGAATCGGTCGGCGAATTCGTGCGGGTGCTGGCCGAGGCCGTGGCCATCGTGCTGCTGGTGAGTTTCTTCTCGCTGGGCCTGCGCACCGGCCTGGTGGTGGCGCTGTCGATCCCGCTGGTGCTGGCGATGACCTTCGCGGTCATGGACTTCTTCGGCGTCGGTCTGCACAAGATCTCGCTCGGCGCGCTGGTGCTGGCGCTGGGCCTGCTGGTCGACGACGCGATCATCGCGGTCGAGATGATGGCGATCAAGATGGAGCAGGGCTACAGCCGCCTGCGCGCGGCCGCGTTCGCCTGGGAAAGCACCGCCTTCCCGATGCTGACCGGCACCTTGATCACCGCCGCCGGCTTCCTGCCGATCGCCACCGCCGCGTCGAGCACCGGCGAATACACCCGCTCGCTGTTCGAAGTGGTGACCATCGCGCTGTGCGTGTCGTGGATCGCCGCGGTCGCGTTCATTCCGTTCCTCGGCGACAAGCTGCTGCCGGACTACGGCCATGCGGCCGCGCCGCCGAAGCCCGGTTCGCTGGCCGCGCGCTGGAACGGCGCGCGCGAAGGCCTGGCCCGACGCGTGCCGGCGCTGCGCGAGGTGATCGCGCCCAAGCCGGCGATCGACGGCCACGCCCACGATCCGTACGAGTCGAAGTTCTACGTGCGCTTCCGCGGCTGGGTGCTGTGGTGCGTGCGCCGGCGCTGGCTGGTGATCGCGGTGACCGTGGCCGCCTTCGTCGGCTCGATCTTCCTGTTCCGCTTCGTGCCGCAGCAGTTCTTCCCCGACTCGGTGCGGCCGGAGCTGATGGTCGACATGGAACTGGCCGAAGGCAGCTCGCTGCGCCAGACCGCCGAGCAGGCCGCGCGCCTGGAAGCGCTGCTCAAGCAACGCAAGGACCTGGCCAACTACGTGGCCTATGTCGGCACCGGTTCGCCGCGCTTCTATCTGCCGCTGGACCAGCAACTGCCGGCGGCCAACTTCGCCCAGTTCGTCTTGATGCCCAAGGACCTCGAGGCGCGCGAAGCGTTGCGCGAATGGGTCATCCGCGACGTGGTGCCGCGCTTCCCCGAGCTGCAGTTGCGCGTCACCCGGCTGGAGAACGGCCCGCCGGTCGGTTACCCGGTGCAGTTCCGCGTCTCCGGCGAGCACATCGACCAGGTCCGCAAGCTCGCCTACCAGGTGCGCGAGAAGATCCGCGAGAACCCGCACGTGGCCAACGTGAACCTCGACTGGGACGAGCCGAGCAAGGTGGTGCGCCTGCAGGTCGACCAGGAACGCGCGCGCGCGCTCGGCATCAGCTCGGCGCAGCTGTCGCAGTTCCTGTCCAGCTCGCTGTCGGGCTCGCACATCAGCACTTACCGCGAGAGCAACCGTTTGATCGAGATGCTGCTACGCGGCCCGGACCAGGAGCGCATCCAGCTCGACATGCTCGGCAATCTGATGGTGCCGACCAGCAGCGGCCGCAGCGTGCCGCTGACCCAGATCGCGACCCTGGAGTACGGTTTCGAGGAAGGCATCATCTGGCATCGCGACCGCCAGCCGACCATGACCGTGCGCGCCGACATCTACGACGGCACCCAGCCGGCGAGCGTGACCGCGCAGATCTCGCCGACACTGGACGCGTTGCGCGCGCAGCTGCCGTACGGCTATTCGATCAAGGTCGGCGGCAGCGTCGAGGATTCCTCGCGCGGGCAGAAGTCGATCAACGCCGGCATGCCGCTGTTCCTGTTCGTGGTGTTCACCCTGCTGATGCTGCAGCTGCGCAGCTTCTCGCGAGCGTTCATGGTGCTGCTGACCGCGCCGCTGGGCCTGATCGGGGTGACCTTGTTCCTGCTGGTGTTCCGGGTGCCGTTCGGGTTCGTGGCGATGCTGGGCACGATCGCGCTGGCCGGCATGATCATGCGCAACTCGGTGATCCTGGTCGATCAGATCGAACAGGACCGCGCCGAGGGCCACGAGCCGTGGAAGGCGATCGTCGATGCGACCGTGCGCCGCTTCCGCCCGATCGTGCTGACCGCGCTGGCGGCGATCCTGGCGATGATCCCGCTGTCGCGCAGCGCCTTCTTCGGGCCGATGGCGGTGGCGATCATGGGCGGGTTGCTGGTGGCGACGGCGCTGACCTTGCTGTTCCTGCCGGCGTTGTACGCGGCGTGGTTCAAGGTGAAGGTGCCGGAGCAAGATTGAGTCGGGGTTGTGGCTCCGGCTGCGGTCGCGATTGCAGCCGCGGCTGCGGCCGCAGCCTCGCCCGCCCAACCCATTACTCGCCCGCCCAACCCATTACTCGTTGCAAAAAACCGTCATTCCGGCGAAAGCCGGAACCCACTTTGATCTTGCCTTTCGTTGTTGATCTTGCCTTTCGTTGCCCGCGAGCAGCGATAGCAACAGCAACAGCAAAGTCAAAATGGGTTCCGGCGTTCGCCGGAATGACGGGGTTGTGCGTGGCGCAGCGGAACGGGTCGGGTTATGGGGTTGCTGCCTACGCATGCTCGACGCTGAAAGCGAGCGTCGCCTCGATCGCCCGCTTCCATCCCGCATAGAGCTTCTCGCGCTCGGCTTCCAGCATCTTCGGCGCGAAGCTGCGCTCGATCTGCCACTGCTGCGCGATCTGTTCGCGGCTGTCCCAGAAGCCCACCGCCAATCCCGCCAGATACGCCGCGCCGAGCGCGGTGGTCTCGTTGATCCGCGGCCGCTCCAGGGCGACATCGAGGATGTCGGCCTGGAACTGCGCGGTGAAGTCGTTGGCGATGGCGCCGCCGTCGGCGCGCAGCGAGGTCAGTTCGATGCCGGCGTCGGCCTGCATCGCGCTGAGCACGTCGCGGGTCTGGTAAGCCAGCGATTCGAGCACGGCGCGGACGAAGTGTTCCTTGCTGGTGCCGCGGGTCAGGCCGAACGCCGCGCCGCGCACGTCGCTGCGCCAGTACGGCGCGCCCAGGCCGACGAAGGCCGGAACGAAGTACACGCCCTCGGTCGAGCGCGCGCGCTCGGCGTAGGCCTGCGAGTCGCTGGCCTTGCCGAGCATGCGCAGGCCGTCGCGCAGCCATTGCACCGCCGAGCCGGCGACGAAGATGCTGCCCTCCAGCGCGTACTCGACCTTGCCGTCGATGCCCCAGGCGATGGTGGTCAGCAGGCCGTTGTCCGAACGCACGGCCTTTTCGCCGGTGTTCATCAGCAGGAAGCAACCGGTGCCGTAGGTGTTCTTGGCCATGCCGGCCTCGAAGCAGGCCTGGCCGAACAGCGCCGCCTGCTGGTCGCCGGCGACGCCGCAGATCGGCACCGAGTTGTTGAAGAAATGGCGCGCGCCGGTGTGGGCGTAGACCTCGCTGCTGGAGCGGACTTCCGGCAGCATCGAGGCCGGCACGCCTAGCATCTCCAGCAGTTCCGGGCACCACTGGCGCTTGTGGATGTCGTACATCAACGTGCGCGAGGCGTTGGAGTAGTCGGTGACGTGGGCCTTGTTCTCCGACAGGTTCCAGATCAGCCAGGTGTCGATGGTGCCGAACAGCAGGTCGCCGCGCTCGGCCTTGGCCCGCGCGCCCTCGACGTTGTCGAGGATCCACTTGACCTTGGTGCCGGAGAAATACGCGTCGATCAGCAGGCCGGTGCGTTCGCGCACCATCGCCTCGTAGCCGTCGGCCTTGAGCTGCTCGCAGATCTGCGCGGTCTGCCGCGACTGCCAGACGATGGCGTTGTGCACCGCTTGCCCGGTGTGGCGGTCCCACACCACGGTGGTCTCGCGCTGGTTGGTGATGCCGATTCCGGCGATCTGCGACGCGCTCACCCGCGCCTTGGTCATCACCTCGATGGCGGTGGTCTGCACGCTGGCGAGGATCTCGCTGGGATCGTGCTCGACCCAGCCCGGCCGCGGGAAGATCTGCTCGAACTCGCGTTGCGCCACACCGACGATGCTGCCGTCGCGGTCGAACAGCATGGCGCGCGAGCTGGTGGTGCCTTGGTCGATGGCTAGGATGTAGCGCTGGGTCATGGCGGTCAGGGCGAGGAGTGAGCGGAGAGGAGTGAGGAGCGAGAAAAAGCTTCAGGCCGCGGGCGGAGGATAGCGTGGAGGCGAAGGGAGCGCTTTTGCTCACTCCTCACTCCTCTGCGCTCGCTCCTAGCCGTAAACGGCTTGGAACGCGAACGCGCCCAGCACCGCGCCGACGATCGGCGCCACCACCGGGACCCAGGCGTAGCCCCAGTCCGAGCCGCCCTTGCCGGCGATCAGCAGCAGCGCGTGGGCCAGGCGCGGGCCGAGGTCGCGCGCGGGATTGATGGCGTAGCCGGTCGGGCCGCCGAGCGACATGCCGATCACCACCACCAGCAGGCCGACGCCGAGCGGGCCCAGGCCCGGAGCGAAGCTGTTGGCGCCGATGGCGAGCGCGCCGAAGGTCAGGGCGAAGGTGCCGATGACTTCGGTCAGCACGTTGGCCTTGGTGTCGCGGATCGCCGGCGAGGTGCAGAAGATCGCGCGCTTGAGTTCGGGATCGTCGCTGACCCGCCAGTGGGCGAGATACGTCAGCCACACCAGGGTCGCGCCGACGAAGGCGCCGGCGATCTGGGCGATCACGAAGCCGGGCACCAGCGCCCACGCCAGCTTGCCGATCGCGGCCAGGGCGATGGTCAGCGCGGGATTCATGATCGCGCCGCTGGTCGGACCGGCGATGCAGATGCCGATCAGCACCGCCAGGCCCCAGGCCGCGGTGATCACGCCCCAGCCGGCGCCTTGTGCCTTGGACTTGTTGAGCAGCGCGCCGGCGACCACGCCGTTGCCGAGCAGGATCAGCATCGCGGTGGCGATGAATTCGCTGAGGTATTGCGCCATCGGTGTCGCCATTGCGGTGGATCTCCTTGAGTCGCGTTACGTCAGCGTTGTGGGTATCTGCCTGTAGGAGCGGCGCGAGCCGCGACCGCGAATCCGCAACTACGACGCCTCCTTCCGCATCTGCGTCTTTCGCCCGGCGGGGACTTTCGCCGTGGTTGCGGATTCGTTGTCGCGGCTCGCGCCGCTCCTACAGGGGGCCTCGGCGGTCATGCGCGTTGGGCGATGTAGCGCTGCAAGGCCTCGCGGCCCGCGGCGTCGAAACGCAGGCCGAGCTTGGACCGCCGCCACAAGATGTCCTCGGCCGTGCGCGCCCATTCGAAGTCGATCAGGTAATCGACCTCGGCCCGGTACAGATCGGCGCCGAAGCGCTCGCCGAGGTCCTCCAGGCGCACGCAGCTCTCGACGATGCGCAGCGCGCGGCTGCCGTAGTTGCGGCACAGGCGGTAGGCCAGCGGGTCCGGCAGCCACGGCCGGCGCAGGCTGAAGTCCTCGAAAAATGCCTCGAAATCGGCGTCCGGCAGATCGCCGCCGGGCAGCTTGGAGGCTCCGGTCCAGGCGCCGCGGCGGTTGTCCAGCAGCGGCGCCAGGGTGTCGCATGCTTCCTCGGCGAGCTTGCGCGCGGTGGTGATCTTGCCGCCGAACACGCTCAGCAGCGGCGCGCCTTCGCGGTCGAGGTCGAGCACGTAGTCGCGGGTGACCTGCGAGGCCTTGTCGCTGTCGTCGTCGAGCAGCGGGCGCACGCCGCTGTAGGTCCAGACCACGTCCTCGGCCAGCACCGGGCGCTGGAAATAGCGCGAGGCGGCGGCGCACAGGTAGTCGATTTCCTGGGTGGAAATGCGCGGCGCCGACGGGTCTTCGCGGTAGTCCACGTCGGTGGTGCCGATCAGGGTGTAGTCGTGTTCGTAGGGAATCGCGAACACGATGCGCCGGTCGGGCTGCTGGAAGATGTAGGCGTGGTCGTGGTCGAACAGGCGCGGCACCACGATGTGGCTGCCCTTGATCAGGCGCAGGTTGCGTTGGTGGGCGACGTGCGCGACCTGGTCGAGGAAGCTCGCCGCCCACGGCCCGGTGGCGTTGACCAGGGCGCGCGCGCGGACTTGGCGCAGCGCGCCGTCGGGGCCGCGCAGTTGCGCCTGCCAGTGCCGCGCGCCGCGTTCGGCGCCGATGCAGGCGGTGCGCACCCACACCTGCGCGCCGCGTTCGGCCGCGTCCATGGCGTTGAGCACGCACAGCCGCGCGTCCTGCACCCAGGCGTCGGAATAGACGAAGCCGCGGCTGAATTCCTCGCGCAGCGGCCGCCCGGCGATGTGCTTGCGCAGGTTGACCGAGCGCGAGCCCGGCAGCTCGCGGCTGCGGCGCCCGCCGAGGCGGTCGTAGAGGAACAGGCCGATGCGGATCATCCACGCCGGACGCAGGTGCGGCTGGTGCGGCAGCACGAAGCGCAGCGGCCAGATGATGTGCGGGGCCATGCGCAGCAGGCGCTTGCGTTCGGCCAGGGCCTTGCCGACCAGGGCGAACTCGAACTGTTCGAGATAGCGCAGCCCGCCGTGGATCAGCTTGGTGCTGGCGCTGGAGGTGTGCGAGGCGATGTCGCCGCGCTCGCACAGCACCACGGACAATCCGCGTCCGGCCGCGTCGCGCGCGATCGCCGCGCCGTTGATGCCGCCGCCGACGATCAGCAGGTCGGCCGTGGGTGCTTCTGCTTCGGTCATGCGGTTTCGGGGGCGCGTTCGCTTCGGACTGCGGGCTGCGTGGCGCCTGCCCAGGGTGCGTCGGGATGATCGCACAGCGTGTTGCCGCGATTGTTGCCTGGGTTCACATCAATGGCGGGTGAGGGATCGATGTCGGTCGCGCGCCGGCGCGCGGACGAAAAAAAGCCCGATGCGGGGGAGCATCGGGCGAGGGGAATGGTGTTGCCGGAGAGAGCGGTGGGTCCGCTTTGTTGTCGGGGAATGCGGTCGCGATGCATGGGGCCTGTGCCGTTGGGAAGGAGTCCGCGCCGTCGCTCTCCCGCCGGGAGAGCGACGGCCGCCGCGTTTCAGTCGCGCAGTTCGGCGACGTGGCAGGGCAGGTCGAGCTGGGCCAGCACCGCGGCGGTGAACTGGGCGGTGGTCGCGGCCTCGCCGGCCGGGGCCAGGTCGGCGGTCAGCACGCCGGCGTCGAGCACCGCGGCCACCGCTTGTTCCAGGCAGGCCGCTTCCGCGTCGAGGCCCAGCGAGTGGCGCAGCAGCAGGGCGGCGCTGAGGATCGTGCCGCAGGGGTTGGCGATGCCGCGGCCGGCGATGTCGGGCGCCGAGCCGTGGATCGGCTCGTACAGGCCGACCTTGCCCTCGCCCAGCGAGGCCGAGGGCAGCAGGCCGAGCGAGCCGGCCAGCATCGAGGCTTCGTCGGTGAGGATGTCGCCGAACATGTTCTCGGTGACGATCACGTCGAACGCGCGCGGCTTGGCGATCAGGTGCATGGCCATCGAATCGACCAGTTGGTGCTCCAGGGTCACGTCGGGGAATTCCTCGCGCGCCACCCGCGTCGCCACCTCGCGCCACAGCCGCGAGGTTTCCAGCACGTTGGCCTTGTCCACGCTGACCACGTGCCCGCGGCGGCCGCGCGCCAGCTGGCAGGCGCGGCGGACCACGCGTTCGATCTCGGCCACGCTGTATTCGCACAGGTCGCTGGCGGACGACGCGCTGCGCTGCTTGTCGCCGAAATAGATGCCGCCGGTGAGCTCGCGCACCACGATCATGTCCACGCCGGCGAGCAGGTGCGGCTTGATCGGCGAGGCGCCGAGCGTGGCCGCGTGCGGCTGCACCGGGCGCAGGTTGGCGTACAAGCCCAAGCCCTTGCGCAGCGCCAGCAGGCCCTGCTCGGGACGCACCTTGGCCTTGGGATCGGACCACTTGGGCCCGCCGACCGCGCCGAGCAGCACCGCATCGCTGCGCTGGCAGGCCTGCAGCGTCGCCGCCGGCAGCGGCTCGCCGCTGGCGTCGATGGCGGCGCCGCCGATCAGGTGGCGCTGCAGCTCGAACTGGTGGCCGTAGCGGGCGGCGAGCGCCTGCAGCACCTGGACCGTGGCGGCGGTGACTTCCGGACCGATGCCGTCGCCTTCGAGAACGACGATGTCAGCGCGCATGGACTTGCTCCTGTGGGGATTCTTGGTGGGCCGCGGCGCGGCGTTGTTCGTAGACGTGGATGGCGTCGAGCTGGCGCAGCAGGTAGCCGAGCTGGTCGACGCCCTCGATCAGGCAGGTCTGGGCGAAGGCGTCGAGTGGGAACCGGACGCTGCGCCCGTCGGGCATGTGCAGGCGGCGGTCGCGCACGTCGATGCGCAACTCGATGCCGGGCCGGTCCAGCAATTCGTCCAGCAGTTCCTGCTCGACCACGATCGGCAGCAGGCCGTTCTTGAGCGAGTTGCTGCGGAAGATGTCGGCGATCTCGCTGCTGATCACCGCGCGCAGGCCCAGGTCGGTCAGCGCCCACGGCGCGTGTTCGCGCGAGGAGCCGCAGCCGAAGTTGCGTCCGGCGACCAGGATCGCGGCGCCGGCGTTGGCCGGCTTGTTGAACTCGAACTCCGGGTTCGGCGCGCCGTCGGCGAGATAGCGCCAGTCGTTGAAGGCGAACTTGCCCAGGCCCTTGCGCTCGGTGGTGGTGAGGAAGCGCGCGGGGATGATCTGGTCGGTGTCGATGTTGCGTTCGCGCAGCACCACGGTGCGCGAGACGACTTCGGAGATGCCGTTGGACATTACGCGACCTCCTTGACGTCGGTCAGATACTCGCGCGGATCGACCACGTGCCCGGCCACGGCGCAGGCCGCGGCGGTCAGCGGCGAGGCCAGCAGGGTGCGCGCGCCCTTGCCCTGGCGGCCTTCGAAATTGCGGTTGCTGGTGGATACGGCCAGCTGGCCGGCGCCGACCAGATCGCCGTTCATGGCGATGCACATCGAACAGCCCGGCTCGCGCCATTCGGCGCCCGCCGCGCGCACCACCGCGTCGATGCCCTCGGCCTCGGCGTCGCGCTTGACCTGTTCGGAGCCGGGCACCACCAGCATGCGCACGCGCGGATGCACGCGGCGCCCGCGCAGCACCTGCGCGGCCTGGCGCAGGTCGGACAGGCGCGAGTTGGTGCAACTGCCGACGAACACCACGTCCACCGGCCGTCCCGCCATCGGCGCGCCGCCGTCGAAGCCCATGTAGGCCAGCGCCTTGGCTTCGTCGGCGTCGTCGGCCTGCGGCAGGCGCGCGTCGATCGCCGCGACCTGGCCCGGATGCGTGCCCCAGGTCAGGGTCGGCTTGATCGCGCCGGCGTCGATATGCACTTCGCGGTCGAACGCGGCGCCGTCGTCGGTCTTGAATGCGCTCCAGCGCGCGACCGCGCGGTCCCAGTCGGCGCCGCGCGGCGCGCGCGGGGTGCCGGCGAGATAGTCGAAGGTGATCCGGTCCGGCGCGATCAGTCCGGCGCGCGCGCCGGCCTCGATCGACATGTTGCATACGGTCATGCGCTCGTCCATCGACAGCGCGCGGATGGTCGAGCCGCGGTATTCGATGACATGGCCGGTGCCGCCGTTGACGCCGATCGCGCCGATGATGTGCAGGATCAGGTCCTTGGCGCCGACGCCGGGCGCGAGTTCGCCTTCGACGTTGATCGCCAGGGTCTTGGGCTTGCGCTGCAGCAGGCACTGGGTGGCCAGCACGTGGCCGACTTCGCTGGTGCCGATGCCGAAGGCCAGCGCGCCGAACGCGCCGTGGGTGGCGGTGTGGCTGTCGCCGCAGACGATGGTCTGGCCGGGCTGGGTCAGGCCCAGTTCCGGGCCGATCACGTGGACGATGCCGCGGTGCGCGCTGTCGTAGTCGAACAGTTCGACGCCGTGGCGCGCGCAGTTGCGGCGCAGGGTGTCGACCTGGTGCTCGGCTTCGGCGGTGTAGTAGGGCGGGCGGCCGTCGGCGCCGGCGGGCAGGGTCGGGGTGGAGTGGTCGAGCGTGCCCTTGGTCAGGTCGGGCCGGCGCGGGCCCAGGCCGCGCGCTTCTAGCTCGGCGAAGGCCTGCGGCGAGGTCACTTCGTGGATCAGGTGCAGGTCGATGTAGAGCACCGCCGGCGCTGCCTCGGATTCGGGCGCGACCAGGTGGGCGTTCCACAGTTTGTCGAACAAGGTGGTGGGTTGAGTGGCTGCAGTCATGGTGGAGTCGACTATGGCTTTGTGCTTTGAGTTATTGGTTTTCCTTCTCCCGCGTGCGGGAGAAGGTGGCCCGAAGGGCCGGATGAGGGCGCGCGGCCCTCACCCCAACCCCTCTCCCGCAAGCGGGAGAGGGGCTTTGGTGCTTTATGCGGTCGCGGCGACCTTGCGCGGCGCCGCCGCCGGCTGCGGTTGCCGCTGCGTGCGCACCACACGGTTCGCCAGTTCCAGCCACGCCAGCGCGCTGGCCTCGAGGATGTCGGTGCTGGTGCCCGAGCCGGTCAGCTCGACCCCGTCCACGCGCGCGGTCACGCTGGCCTGGCCCTGGGCGTCGTCGCCGGTGGTCACGCTGGAGACGTGGTAGTTGTCGATGGTCAGGTCCACGCCGGTGGCGCGCGCCAGCGCGGCGAACATCGCGTGCACCGGGCCGTCGCCGACCGCGGCTTCGCTGACGGTGGCGCCGTCGGGATCGACCAGCTGCACGCTCGCGGTCGGCAGGCTGCCGTCGCTGACGCCGGTGCTGACGTGGGCGCGCACCAGCCGGTAGCCACGCGCGGCCTTGGCGTCGGCGCCGAGCACCAGCGCTTCCAGGTCGGCGTCGAACACTTCGCGCTTCTTCTCGGCCAGGGTCTTGAACGCGGCGAACACCGAGTTCAAACGCGCCTCGTCGACGCTGAAGCCCAGCGCCTGCAGGCGGTCGCTGAGCGCGGCGCGGCCGCTGTGGCGGCCCATCACCATCTGCGACTGGGCCCAGCCGACGTCTTCCGGCGCCATGATCTCGTAGGTGCCGCGGTGCTTGAGCATGCCGTGCTGGTGGATGCCCGACTCGTGCGCGAACGCATTCTGGCCCACCACCGCCTTGTTGCGCTGGACCACCATGCCGGTGATGCGCGAGAGCAGGCGCGAGGTCGGCACCAGCCGGCGGGTGTCGATGCGGGTGGTCGCGTTGTAATAGGCGTTGCGCACGCGCAGCGCCATCACCAGTTCTTCCAGCGCGCAGTTGCCGGCGCGCTCGCCGATGCCGTTGATGGTGCACTCGACCTGGCGCGCGCCGCCTTCGATCGCGGCCAGGCTGTTGGCCACGGCCAGGCCCAGGTCGTTGTGGCAGTGGGCGCTGAACACCGCCTTGTGGGCGTCGCGGACGTTGTCGCGCAGGTATTCGAACAGCGCGCGGATCTCGCTCGGCGTGGTGTAGCCGACGGTGTCGGGAATGTTCAGCGTGCGCGCGCCGGCGGCGATGGCGGCGCCGCAGATTTCGACCAGGTAGTCGTGCTCGGTGCGCAGCGCGTCCTCGCAGGAGAACTCGACGTCGTCGACGTACTTGCGCGCCTGCTCGACCGCGGCCACCGCGCGCTCCAGCACCTGCTGCTTGTCCAGGTTGAGCTTGTGCTGGCGGTGCAGCGGGCTGGTGGAGATGAACACGTGGATGCGCGGCTTGGCCGCGCCTTCCAGCGCGCGCGCGCAGGCTTCGATGTCGCCGGGATGGCAGCGCGCCAAGGTCGCCAGCGACGAACCGCGCACTTCGCGCACGATCGACCGCACGCCCTCGAGGTCGGCCTCGGAACTCGCGGGGAAGCCGGCCTCGATGACGTCCACGCCGAGCTCGCTGAGCGCATGGGCGAAGCGCAGCTTCTGGCTGGCGCTCATGCTGCAGCCGGGCGACTGTTCGCCGTCGCGCAGGCTGGTGTCGAAGATCGTGACGTGCTGGGGCGTTTCGGCGGTTCCCGTAATCGGGGGAACTACCGGACCGGGCGAGTCGTTCATGGGGTGACGTCCTCTGTAACGGTGCGATGCGGGGAGGGGGAAGGTCGAGCGGAGGCCGCGGCCGCGCGCGGCGGCGGCAGATTGGCGAGTTGGTAAATGTCCACCTCGATGCTGGCGCCGGCGCGCGACAGCGAGGTGTCGCGATTGCGACGGCGCGGGCGCCGCGGTGCGCGCGGTCGCACTTCCGACAACAACTGCGCCAGCACGCCGGCGTCCACGTTGCCGCCGGAGACCACCGCGCACTTGCGCTTGGCGGCGATGCGGCGGCCGGCGGCCAGCGCCAGCGCGCCGGCGCCTTCGGCGATGATGTGTTCTTCCAACGCCAGCCGGACCAGGGTTTCGCGCAGTTCGGCTTCGCGCACGATCACCACGTCGTCGAGCAGGTCCGCCAGCAGGCGTTCGGTCAGGCGGCCGGGGTCCTTGACCCGCACGCCGTCGGCCAGGGTCGCGGCCGGTTCGATCAGGCGGCGGTCGCCGCGCAGCGCGCGCGCCATCGAGTCGACGCCTTCGACCTGCGCGCCGATGATGCGCACGCCCTGCGATTTCAGCGCCAATGCGACGCCGGACGCGAGCCCACCGCCGCCGATCGGCACCAGCACCACGTCGGGCGCGAACGCGGCCAGCTCCAGGCCGACCGTGCCCTGGCCGGCGATCACGTCGGGATCGTCGAACGCCGACAGCAGGCGGTAATCGTGCTGCTGCGCCAGTTCGATGGCGAAGGCCTTGGCTTCGTCGTAGGTATCGCCGTGCAGGCGCACGGTCGCGCCCCAGTGGGCGACGCCGGCGATCTTGGTCTGCGGCGCGCAGCGCGGCATCACCGTGATCGCGTTGACGCCGAGGCGATACGCGGCCCAGGCCAGGCCCTGGGCGTGGTTGCCGGCCGAGGCGGCGATCACCGGGCGGTGATCGCCGCGTTCGCGCGCGGCCAGCAGCGCGTTGAGCGCGCCGCGCACCTTGTACGAACCGGTGCGCTGCAGGTTCTCGAGTTTCAGCCAGCAGCCGAAGCGCTCGGCGTGGTGCAGCGGGGTGACGCTGAGGTAGCGGCGCAACCGCGCCTGCGCCGCCAGCAGATCGGCGGCGCCGACGTCGGGCCCGCGCGCGGCGGCGCCGGCGCGGACAGGGTTGCGTACTACGTCGCCGTCCATGCTCAGACCGCCGTCAGCCAGTGCGCGTAGCGGCTGTCTTGCCCGCGCACGACTTTCGCGTACAGCGCCGACAGCTCGCGGGTGACCGGGTTGTCGCCGAACACGCGGCGGTCCAGCACGTCGATGGCGCAGGCCTCGGCCGCGGTGCCGCAGACGAACACTTCGTCGGCGTCCAGCAGCTCGTGCAGGGTGACTTCGCGCGAAGCCGCGCCGGACAGCGCGATCATGGTGTCGCGGGTGATGCCCGGCAACGCATCGCGGTGCTCGACCGAGGTCACTTCGCCGTTCTTGACCATGAACACGTTGGCGCCGGTGCACTCGACCACATAACCCTTGTCGTCGGTGAACAGCGCTTCGTCGAAGCCGCGTTGCTTGGCCTCGCGCTTGGCCAGGATCGAATTGACGTAGGCGCCGGACAGCTTCAGCGGCGGCAGCGAGGTCGCCGGGTTGCGCTTCCACGGCGACACCGTCAGCCGGGTGCGCGCGCCGCCCAGGTGCACGACCTTGGCGATGGTGGCGACCATCAGGTGCTGGCTCAGCGGGTCCACGTCGAGCCCGATCGTGCCGGTGCCCATCCAGGTCAGCGGACGGATGTAGGCGTCGCGGTGGCCGTTGGCGCGCAGCGTGTCCAGCACCGCGCGGCCGGCGCGTTCGATGTCGAAGTCGATGCCGAACATGTCCGCGCCCTTGCGCATGCGCTCCAGGTGCTCGGACAGGCGGAACACCGCCGCGCCGCCGTCGCCGGTGGCGTAGCTGCGGATGCCTTCGAACACCGCGGTGCCGTAGTGCATGGCGTGGGTGGTCAGCGGCGCTTCGGGGGCGTCGCCGGCGATGAACTGGCCGTCGAACCAAATGACGGGCTGACGCTGGGAAACCGGGACTTCGCCGCGAGCGCGGGACTCGTAGCCCTCAGCCGCATCGAAAGCCTCGCCACTGCGGCTCGGCGCCGGCGCCCGCTCGCGCACCGTCGCGGCCGCATGCGCCGGCGCCTGCGCTTGTTCGGGACGTTCGAGAACTTCGGTAGTCAGGTGCATGGCGAAACCTCAACGGCAAGACAGTCGTAGAGCTTGGCGAGCTGGCTCTGCAAAGCGGTGTCGGCGCGGTCGCCTTCCACGGTCATGCGCAGGTGCCAGCGGTCGCCGTCGGGTTGCGCTTCGCCGTCCACCGACAGCGGACGGAAGCCGCGGCGTTCGGCGGCGCCCAGTACCCGGGCCAGGGCGCCTTCGGCCTGGCGCAGGGTCAGATCAAGCTGGTATCGCATGGGCGCTCTCCTTTTCGGCGGGGGGCGTCAGGCTGGCGATCGCGTCGGCGTCGCTCGCTTCGGGATCCAGCATCTGCGCGTTGTTGTGGTTCGGCGGGACCAGCGGCCAGACGTTGGCGGCCTGGTCGATGGCCACGTGCAGCAGCACGGGGCCGGGGGTGTCGAGCATGTAAGTCAGCGCTTCGTCGACCGAATCGGCGCGGTCGACGTACATCGCCTTGATCCCGAACGCGGCGGCGATCGCGCAGAAGTCCGGGTTGTCGGACAGGTCGATCTCGGAATAGCGGCGCTCGAAGAACAGCTCCTGCCACTGCCGCACCATGCCCAGGGCCTGGTTGTCGAGCAGCACGATCTTCACCGGCAGGCGGTAGCGGGCGATGGTCGCCAGTTCCTGCACGTTCATCAGGAACGAGCCGTCGCCGCTGACGCAGATCACGGTCGCTTGCGGGTTCTCCAACTGCGCGCCCAACGCCGCCGGCACGCCGAAGCCCATCGCGCCGAGGCCGCCGCTGGTCAGGTGCTTGCGCGGATCGTCGAAGCGCCAATGCTGGGCGACCCACATCTGGTGCTGGCCGACGTCGCAGGCGACCACCGCCTGCGGCGCGCGTTCGGACAGCGCGCGCAGCAAGGCCGGCGCGTACACCGTCTCGCCCGGCGCGTCGTAGCGCGGCGCGCATTCGCGCTCGCGCTGCAGGCAGGTATCGCGCCAGGCGCGGCGCGCGCCGCCGTTGCGGCCCTGCAGTTGCGCGGTGATCGCCGGAGTCAGCGCGTCCAGCGAGCGGCGCAGGCAACCGCGCACGCCGGCGTCGGCGTGGCGCAGCTTGCCGATCTCGCAGGCGTCCAGGTCCATGTGGACCACGCGCGCGTTCGGCGCGAACTCGGCCAGCTTGCCGGTGGCGCGGTCGTCGAAGCGCGCGCCCACGACGATCAGTAGATCGCACTCCTGCACCGACAGATTGGCCGCGCGGTTGCCGTGCATGCCGAGCATGCCCAGGTTCAGCGCATGATCGGCCGGCAGCGCGCCGAGTCCCTTCAGCGTCAGCACCGCCGGGATCTGGCTGCCTTCGACGAAGGCGCGGAACGACTCGACCGCATCGCCCAGCGAGATGCCGCCGCCGCCGTAGACCAAGGGCTTGCGCGCATGCGCGATCAGCGCGGCGGCCTCGTGGTACGACGCATCCGGCGCGGCCGGGACCGGATCGCTCGGCAGCGGCATGTGCGCCGGCAGGTGCGAGGCGTCGGCGTTCTGCACGTCCTTGGGCAGGTCGATCAGCACCGGCCCCGGCCGGCCCGAACGCGCCAGCCGGAACGCTTCGCCGAGCATGCGCGGCAGGTCGTCGACGCTGCGCGCCAGGAAGCTGTGCTTGACGATCGGCAGGGTCATGCCGAACACGTCCAGTTCCTGGAACGCGTCGGTGCCCATCAGGGACGTCGCCACTTGCCCGGTGATGCAGACCATCGGCACCGAGTCCAGCATCGCGTCGGCGATGCCGGTGACCAGGTTCGACGCGCCGGGGCCGGAGGTGGCTACGCAAACACCGACTCGCCCGCTGGCACGGGCGTAGCCGTTGGCCGCGAAAGCCGCGCCTTGCTCGTGGCGGACCAGGATGTGCTTGAGGTCCGATCCGTGCAAAGCGTCGTAGAAAGGCATGATCGTGCCGCCCGGATAACCGAACAGCGTGTCCACGCCTTCTGCGGCCAGCGCTTGCGCCAGCCAGCGGGCACCGTTCATCAGGCGGCCTCTTCCTGTCGTTCGCCGCGGTCCGCGGCCGGCGCGGGCGCCGGAGCGGCCGCGGTCTTGGGAGCGTTGTCGAGCCACTTCATGTTCGCGCGCAGCTTCTTGCCGACCGCTTCGATCGGGTGCTCCAGGTCGCCGCGCTTGAGCGCCTTGTAGTTGGCGTTGCCCGAGGCGTATTCGGCGATCCACTGCTGGGCGAAGGTGCCGTCCTGGATCTCGGTCAGCACCTTGCGCATCTGCGCGCGGGTGTTGTCGTCGACGACATAGGTGCCGCGGGTCAGCGCACCGTACTGGGCGGTCTCGCTGATGAACTCGTGCATGCGGGTGATGCCGCCTTCGTAGAACAGGTCGACGATCAGCTTCAGCTCGTGCAGGCACTCGTAGTAGGCGACTTCCGGCTGGTAGCCGGCCTCGACCAGGGTTTCCCAGCCGGCCTGGACCAGCTTGGTCGCTCCGCCGCACAGCACCGCCTGCTCGCCGAACAGATCGGTCTCGGTCTCTTCCTTGAACGTGGTCTTGATCGCGTTCTGGCGCGCGCCGCCGATGCCGGCGCAGTAGGTCAGGGCGAACTCCTCGGCGCGGCCGCTGGTGTCCTGGTGCACGGCGTAGACGCTGGGCACGCCGCGGCCGATTTCGTACTCGCGGCGCACCAGCGCGCCCGGACCCTTCGGCGCGACCAGCACCACGTCGAGGTCGGCGCGCGGCGCGATCTGGCCGTAATGCACGTTGAAGCCGTGCGCGAACAGCAGGCAGGCGCCCTGGCGGATGTTCGGTTCGATGACGTCGCGGTAGAGCTGCGGCTGGACCATGTCCGGGGTCAGCACGGCGACGAGGTCGGCGCCGGCGACCGCTTCGGCGGGCGTCTTGACGGTGAAGCCGTCGGCCTTGGCCTTGATCTCGGTCGGACCGCCGGGGCGCAGGCCTACGGTGACGTCGAAACCGGAATCGCGCAGGTTGAGGGCGTGGGCGCGGCCCTGGCTGCCGTAGCCGACGACGGCGATCTTGGGACGGGAGGCGGTGCTGGTCATGGCGGGTCTCGTAGGGAGGAGTGAGCGGAGAGGAGTGAGGAGCGAGAGAGAGGTCAGGCGGGTTCGGAGGTTTCGGGTTCTAACGCTGCGGTTTCGATCAGGGTCGCTTCGATCTTTTTCGGCGCCTGCAGCGGGCCGGGCGCGGTGACCGCGCCGCGCGAGGCCGAACCGACGCTGCGCGCGTACTTGGCCAGCACGCCGGTGGTCACGCGCGGGGCGATGCGCGCGGGTTCGCGCGACGCCAGGTCGGCGGCGACGCTGAGGGTGCGGGTCTTGACGTCGATGACGACGCGGTCGCCTTCGCGCAGCCGCGCGATCGGGCCGCCGTGCGCGGCCTCCGGCGAGATGTGGCCGACCATGAAGCCATGGGTCGCGCCGCTGAAGCGGCCGTCGGTGATCAGCGCGACGTCGTTGCTCAGGCCCTGGCCGACCAGCGCCGCGGTCACCGCCAGCATCTCGCGCATGCCGGGGCCGCCGGTGGGGCCTTCGAACCGGATCACCACCACGTCGCCGGCGTTTATCTGCCGCGCTTGCACCGCCGCGAACGCCGCTTCTTCCGAATCGAACACCCGCGCCGGGCCTTCGAAGTGCTCGCGGCCATGGCCGGCCAGTTTCAGGATGCAGCCTTCCGGCGCGAGGTTGCCGTAGATGATCGAGTAGCCGCCGCGCGGCTTGATCGGATCGCTGACCGGGCGCACCACGTCCTGCCGCGCGGCCATCGTCGCCTCGCGCAGCTCCTGGAAAAAGGAACGGCCGGTGACCGTCGGAATATCCTCGATCAGACCGGCCGTCTCCAGCTCGCGCGCCACCAGCGCCGCGCCGCCGAACTCGAACATTTCCGCGGCGGTGTAGCGTCCGCCGGGTTTCAGGTCGGCGATCACCGGCGTGTGCGCGGCGGCTTCGAATTCTTCCAGGTCGAAGGCGACGCCGGCTTCGTGGGCGATCGCCAGCAGGTGCAGCGCGGCGTTGGTCGAACCGGCGGTGGCCGAGACCGCGCGCGCGGCGTTGCGCAAGGACGCGGCGGTGATCAGTTGGCGCGGCGTCGGCGAACCGTCGCGCAGCCGCTGCATCACCAATTCGCCGCACAGGCGCGCGGTTTCCGGCTTGTCGTCGTGGATCGCGGGAACGTCGTTGTAGCCCAGCGGCGACAAACCCAGGAAGGTCAGCACCATCGCCATGGTGTTGGCGGTGAACTGGCCGCCGCAGGCGCCGGCGCCGGGGCAGGCATGCGATTCGATCCGGTGCAGTTCGGCGTCGTCGATGCGTCCGGCCGAATGCGCGCCGACCGCTTCGAACACGTCCTGCACGGTCAGCGGCTTGTCCTGCGCGCTGCCTTTCTTCGACGGGCAATGGCCCGGCATGATCGTGCCGCCGTAGAGGATCACGGTCGGGATGTCCAAACGCGCGGCGGCCATCGCCGCGGCGGGGATGGTCTTGTCGCAGCCGACCAGCAGCACCATCGCGTCCAGGCAGTGGCCCGAGACCGCCAGTTCGATCGAATCGGCGATGGTCTCGCGCGAGGCCAGCGAGGCGCGCATGCCGTCGCTGCCCATGGCGATGCCGTCGGTGACGGCGATGGTGTTGAACTCGATCGGCGTGCCGCCGCCGTCGTGGACGCCGCGGCGCACGTGCTGGGCGAGGTCGCGCAGGGTGATGTTGCACGGCGAGACGTCGCTCCAGGTGTGGACGACGGCGACCAGCGGTCTGGCGATGGCCGCGTCGTCCAGGCCGGTGGCGCGCAGCATCGCGCGCGCGGGGGCTCGGGCCGGGCCTTGCTTGATGGCGTTGCTTCTCACGAACGGCGTTCCTTGGGGGCGAATCCGTCGCCGTGTCCGCACGTCCGCGTGCGGTATTGCAAGGAACCCAGGGCCGCATAACGAAAAACCCCGCGCCTTTTCGGGCGCGGGGTTCGAGGTTCTTCGACCTTGGGTTGTGTGGTTTTGCTACACGAACCCGACTCCCGCGCTGGTAAGCGAGGTAATAAGTACGAGCGCAAGAATAATGCTGGCGATGGCCGGAGCGGCCTTGAGCAGGGTGTTGCGGAGCTGCGCGGCGCGCGCGGACTCGACCGAGGCCGCGATGGCCTTCGAAGTCGTCTGGCGGTGGTTGCTGCGCTGCGTCATGGGTCGAGAAGAACATGGCCGTTTGGGGCTTGTCAATAGTTTCCGCGGCAATCATCGCGAGCCGCTTAAACCGTCACAGGCCGGGCTTGCCGCAGGCCCGGCCCCTGTCGGCGAAGGGCTGGGCCGCGTTCATGCGAGTCCCGATCGCCGGCATGGCGGCGACGATAGAACGCGCGTTCCTTAGAGTGCGGCGACCGTGGCCCCGGCCAGCAAGCGCTCGCGCAACGCCGCATAGTCCGCCGCCATCGGCTCGGCCGAGGCCGGCCGCGCCAGCGATTCGGCCAGCGCCGGCGGCGGCGGCACCGCGTGCCCGACCAGCGGCTCGACGATGCTGTCGAACTTGGACGGATGCGCCGTCGCGACCACCGCCCACGGCCGTTCGTCGCCTTGCGCGCGCAGGGTCTCCAGCACGCGCAGGCCGGTCGCGGTGTGCGGGCAGGGGACGACGCCATGGCGCTGCGGCGCGGCGCGGATGGTCTGTTCGATGGTGGCGTCGTCCACGCCGTCGGCATGGATCGCCGCGCGCAGTTCGGCGTCGTCGCGGTGCCAGTGGCGCAGGCGTTCGAAGTTGCTCGGCGCGCCCACGTCCATGGCGTTGGCCAGGGTCGCGCGGGTCGGCTGGGCGGAATAGTCGGCGCCGGCGAAGTAGCGCGGCAGGGTGTCGTTGGCGTTGGTCGACAGGCGCAGTTCGCCGACCGGCGCGCCCATGCGCTTGGCCACCAGCGCGGCGCAGGCGTTGCCGAGGTTGCCGGTGGGGACGATGAAGTTCAGCGGCTCGCCGTGGTCGGCGTAGTAGCGCGCGGCGGTGTGGGCGTAGTACGCCGCCTGCGGCAGCAGCCGGCCCAGGCTGATGCTGTTCGCCGAGCTCAGCGGCAGTTGCGCGCGCAGGGCTTCGTCGCTGAGCGCTTGCTTGGCCAGGCGCTGGCAGGCGTCGAAGTCGCCGTCCACGCGCAGCGCCTGGACGTTGTCGCCCCAGCAGCCCAGGCCGTGGGCCTGGCGCGGCGAGACCCGGCCGTCGGGGTACAGGATCAGCACGCGGAAGCCGGGCCGGCGATGGAACGCCGCGGCGACCGCGGCGCCGGTGTCGCCGGAGGTGGCGACCACGATGGTGGTGTCGGGCGCGTCGGGCGTGCGCAGCGCCGACAGCGCGCCGCCGAGGAAGCGCGCGGCGTAGTCCTTGAACGCGGCGGTGGGGCCGTGGAACAGCTCCAGCAGCCAGCTGTCGGGCTGGGCCAGCGGCCGCAGCGGCGCGTCGAACGAGAACGCCTGCGCGCAGATCGCGCCGAGCCGGTCGCGCAGCGCGGAATCCACGAAATAAGGCGCGAGCACGGCGTGCGCGGTTTCGTGCAGGGCTCGCGCCGGCAGCGGCCGGTCGAGGGTCGGGATGGTTTCGGGAACGTAGAGGCCGCCGTCCGGCGCCAGGCCCGCGGCGAGCGCGGCGTCGAGGGCGGTGGGCGCGGTCTGGCCGCGGGTGCTGAGGAAGTTCATGCGCAATCCGGTTGAAGGCGCCGCGCCGTCGTCGCGTTCGCGAACGCGGGGCCGGCGCAGGGCAGGGGACGAGGGCGGAGCGTTGCGGCGCGGCGGCGCCGGCTCAGTCGAGCACCTCCGCGCGCGGCCCGGCCACCGGCGTGACATAGGCGCGCGAATCGAATCCGGCTTGGGCGAAGGCCTGGCGCATCGCGATCGCCGCGGCGGCCGCGTCGGCGCGCGAAGCGAACCAGGCGAAGCAGCTCGGCCCGGCGCCGGAAATGCTGGCGCCGAGCGCGGCGTGGTCGAGCGCGGCCGCCTTGACTTCGGCGAAGCCGGGAATCAGCGGCGCGCGCCGCGGTTCCACCAGCAGGTCGACCAGCCCTTCGCGCAGCAGGCCGGCGTCGCCGCGTTGCAGGCCGGTCAGGAACAGCGCCAGGTGCGCGCTCTGCTTGACCACCTGCGCCAGCGGATACGGCTCGGCCAGCACCGCGCGCGCGCGCCGGGTTTCCAGCACCTGGTCGGGGTGCACCACCACCGCGTACAGCCAGTCCGGCGCCGCCAGCGGAATCATCCGGGTCGCGGTCGCCATGACCACGCCGCCGAGCAGCATCGGCGCGACGTTGTCGCCGTGGCGGCTGCCGCTGGACACCGATTCGCCGTCCAGCGCGAACTCGTACAGCGCCTCGCGCGGCAACGGCTTGGCCAGCACCGCGTTGGCCGCGACCAGGGCGGCGACGCACGATGCCGCCGAGCCGCCGAGGCCGGAGCCGAGCGGAATGCCCTTGTCCAGTTCCAGTTCGAAACCGTGGGCGAGGCCGAGTTTTTCCCGCAGCGAAATCAGCGCCTGCCCGGCGGTGTTGCGCGCGGCTTCCAGTGGCAGCGCGTCCGCGCCGGGCACCGCGCCGCGGATCGCGCGGATGCGCACGCTGGGCTCGTCGATGCGCCGCACCGTGGCGACGTCGCGCACGCCGTCGATGGAATGGCCGAGCACGTCGAAGCCCACGCCGATGTTGCCGACGCTGCCGGGCGCGAACGCGCGCGCCTGCTGTGGCGGAGCGTGCTGCGCGGGCATCGCGTCGGCCTCGTCGGCGGAGGGAAGGGCAGCGCTCATGCGCGGGCTCCGAGGGTCTGGGCGATGGTCAACATATCGCCGAACACGCCCGCGGCGGTAACGTCCGGGCCCGCGCCTGGGCCTTGCACCACCAGCGGGTTGTCGGCGTAGCGACGGGTGCGGAACTGGATCAGGTTGTCGGTCAGCGCGCCGTGCAGCGCGGCGTGGCCCGGCTGCGGGGTGACCACGCCGACGCTGGCGCGACCGTCGCGGTCGAGGCGGGCGAGGTAGCGCAGGCTCAGGCCGGCCGCGCGCGCGGCGTCGAAGCGTTGCTGCAGCGGCGCGTCGAGTTCGTCGAGGCGGGCGAAGAATTCCTCCTTCGACACCGCGCGCAACTGCTCCGGCACCAGGCTCTCGACTTCGATCTGATCGAGCGACAGCGGCCGCCCGGCTTCGCGCGCCAGGATCACGAGCTTGCGCGCCACGTCGGTGCCGGACAGGTCGTCGCGCGGATCGGGCTCGGTGTAGCCCAGTTCGTGCGCCTCGCGCACCAGCGCCGAGAACGGGGTGCGGCCGTCGTAGCGGTTGAACAGCCACGCCAGGGTGCCCGACAGGATGCCTTCGACCTCGGTCAGTTCGTCGCCGGTGTCGAGCAGCGAGCGCAGGGTCTGGATCACCGGCAGGCCGGCGCCGACCGTGGCTTCGTAGCGGAACTGGCCGCCGTGGCGCGCGGCCTCGCGGATGGCGTCGTAACGCGCCAGCGGGCCGGCGCCGGCGTGCTTGCTCGGGGTGACCACGTGGATGCCGGCGGCGAGCCAGTCGGGATAGCGCGCGGCGACCGCGTCGGAGCCGCTGCAATCGACGATCAGCGCGTGCGGGATGTGCTCGGCGCGTACGTGCGCGGCGAAGCGGTCGAGATCCAGCGGCTCGGATTCGTGCTCCAGCGCCTGCGCGTCCTCGAACTCCAGCGCGCGCGGCGCCAGGCGCATGCGCCGGCTGTCGGCCAGCGCGCGCAGGCGCAGGTCCAGGCGGAACTGCGGGCGCGCCTCGCGCTGGAAGCGCGGCTGCGCGGCGGACAGCTGCGCGAGCAGGGCGCGGCCGACCTTGCCCGGGCCGATCACGCCGACCGAAATGCACTGCGGCGACAGCCAGAACGCCGAATGCGCGGCGCGCAAAGCGCGGGTCGCGTCGCGCGCGGCGATCGCCACCGAGATGTTGCGCTCGCCCGCGCCCTGGGCGATCGCGCGCAGGTTGACCCGCGCCTTGGCCAGTCCGTCGAACAACTGCGCGGCGACGCCGGGCAGGCCGACCATGCCGTCGCCGACCGCGGCCAGCACGCAGATGTCCGGCGTCACCAATACGTGCTGGGCCTGGCCGTCGGCCATGGCCTCGGCGAACGCGGCGACGATCGCGTTGCGTCCGCGCTGGGCCTGGTCGGCGCGCACCACGCAACAGATCGAATGTTCGGACGAACCCTGCGAGATCATCGTGACCGACACCCCGGCCGCGCGCAGCGCGCCGAACAGGCGCTCGGCCGCGCCGGGCACGCCGACCATGCCGTTGCCGACCAGTTCCAGCACCGCCAGGTCGTGGACCAGGCTGAGGCCCTTGACCGGCGCGGCGCCGGGCTGCGGGCGCAGGCTGATCAGGGTGCCGGGCGCCTGCGGGTTGCGGGTGTTGCGGATGCGCAGCGGAATGCCGCGCTGCTGCACCGGCGCCATGGTCTGCGGGTGCAGCACCTTGGCGCCGAAATACGCCAGTTCGCAGGCTTCGGCGTACGACATCGAGGGCAGGCAGACCGCGTCGGGCACCAGCCGCGGATCGGCCGAGAGCACGCCGTCGACGTCGGTCCAGATGGTCAGCGCGTCGGCGTCGAACAGGTTGGCGAAGATCGCAGCGGAGTAGTCGCTGCCGTTGCGGCCCAGGGTGGTGTCGCGGCCGTGCGGGTCGCGGGCGACGAAGCCGGTGACCACGACGTTGGCGGCGTCGTTGCGTTTTCGCCATTCGCCCAGGTTCTCGCGGCTGCGCGTCCAGTCCACCGCCACGCCCATCTCGCCCGGATGCACCACCAGCACTTCGCGCGCGTCGAGCCGCGCCCAGCCGGCCGGCGCGCCGCCGAGCGCGGCGTGGATCAGGTACGAGGACCACACCTCGCCGAGGCCCGGCAGCGCCGCGGCGAGCGTTTCGTCGTCGTCGCGGCGCAGGCCTTCGAGGGTGTCGCGCAGACGCTCGAATTCGCCTTCCAGCGCTTCGATGGTGCCGTGGCGGCGGTGCGGGTCCAGCGACAGCGCGGTGTCGAGATGGCGCTTGCGCAGCGCGCTCCACGCCGGCGCCCAGTCCTGGCCGTCGCGGACCGCGGCGACCAGCGCCAGCAGCGCGTCGGTGACGCCCTGCATGGCCGAGACCACGGCGACGCGTTCGCGCGCGCCGTCGTCGAGCAGGCCTACGGCGACGCGGTAGCGGTCGGGATCGGCGAGGCTGCTGCCGCCGAACTTGTGCGCGTGGCGCGCCGGCGACAGGGTCGCCTCGGCGTAGGCGGCGGCCTTGGCCGCGGCGTCGGCGGCAAGGTGGTCATCGGCCGCGGCCGCATCGGGCTGGGTGTCCGAGGCGTGGTGGACCGACGCGGCTTGAGGTGGGGCGGACGACATGGCAAGGCTCCTGGTGGAGCTCCGCGGTCCGTTCGAGTGGGGCCGGCAGCCCGCACCCGGGATCGGGTGCGGAGCGGCGTGGTGGTTCAGCTGGACACGCCCGTCCGCACCCGTTGGCGGGTGGTACCGGTACCGGTAGTGGTAATCGACATCGCCGCGACGGCGCCTACCCGGCCGTGCGGCAGGGTCGAGACGGAGCGGACGAGGGCGAGGGCGGCGTGCATGGGCTTAGCAATACCGTGCCGTTGTGCAGCGCGTCAAGAGGGCCGAAAAAATTTCATCGGCAAACTGTGCGCCGCGCTGGACTCCCCTGTCCGCGCGGGTCGGCGCGCGCTCGCGCGGCGGCGGCCGGCCCTGTCCGAACGGCCAGGGCCGATGGTTTCGGCGGTTACCGATCCCGGCGATGCCCGCTGCGCCGCGGCGTCGCCGCATTCGCTCGATTCACTTTTTGGCCTGGCCGTACTGCACCGTGATCGTGGCGTGGCCGAGCGCGTCGGCGCGGGCCATGGCGCCGGCGATCGCCGCCGGCGCCTTGGCGTCGAGCCGCAGCGCCTCGCTCTTGAGCGCCCACACGGTGAATTCGTAGCGGTGCGGCTTGCCCGGCGGCGGGCAGGGGCCGCTGTAGCCGGTCTTGGCGAAATCGTTGCGCAGTTGCAACGCGGGCTTGGGCGGGGCGGCGCCGCGTTCGAGCGAAGTCGTCGCGACCGGCAGGTTGACCACCGCCCAGTGCCACCAGCCGCCGCGGGTCGGCGCATCGGGATCGAACACGGTGATGGCGAAGCTGCGGGTGCCTTCGGGAACGTTCTTCCACTCCAGCGCCGGCGCTTGATTGCCGCCGCCGCAGGCGATCGACACGTGCGCGGCGGCGATGGTCTCGCCTTCGCGCAGGTCGGCGCTGCGCAGCTCCAGGCCCTGCGCCTGGGCGAGCGCGCTCAGCGGCAGGCCGGCCGCGAGCAGCAACGGCGCGGCGCGGCGGACGATGCGGGCAAGGGACGCGGAAGAACGACGCACGGTCGGGGAACCGGAAGCGGACGAATCAAGCGCGGACGAGTCAGATATGGACGAATCAGAGGCGGACGAAGCAACAGCGGACGAAGCGAAAGCGGGCATGCGCGGCTCTCCTTGGCGTGCAAGACGCCAGTGTCGCAGATGCGCGGGGCGCGCGTCGCCGATGCGGCGCGCGCAGCCAGCGCCGCGCTCGCCCACGCGGCATCGCAGCATTGTCTGCAGCGCGCGTGCGCATTGTGTGCGCCGCGCCCGATTGCGTTCATGCTCGCGGCGCCGCGCCATGGCCGCTTTGGCGACGCGCTCGCGCATCGGGTGTGAAGCGCATTGAGGAATGGCCGTGCGCCGGCGCATGTGCGGCGCCGATTTGAACTGCGTCGCACGACAGCGCCGACCGCTGCGGTCACAGTCCGGCCGCCCGCGATTTTACGGACTGCCGTCGCGGGCGTTCCGCTGGCGACGAACGGTCGTGCGCACTGGCGCGCGCATCGGCCGTCGCCCGGTTCGGCCCGCGCGGCCGCCGCGCCGTCCATTGCACGCTTCGACGTCTTTCTCGGGAGAAGAACATGAAGACGATTTCCACGGCGGGACTGGGGCTGGCGCTGTGCTGCGCGCTGGCGGCGATCGGCGGTACCGCCAATGCGCAGGGCCAGGGCCTGCAGGGCGAGGACCTGGTGTATTCCTACGACGAGATGTTCGACTTCGACATCGACGCCTACCTGGCCAAGCGCGCGCCGCACCTGCGCAAGCATTCGGAGGAGATCTCGCACTGGGCCGGCTACAGCGGCATCAGCCCGAAGGTGCTGATCGCGCTGATGGAGCAGCAGAGCGGCGCGGTCAGCGCCAAGCGCGCGCCGGCGCGTCCGTTCGGCAAGCTCGCCCGCGCCGACGGCTTCGGCGCGCAGACGCGCGAAGTGGCGCTGGCGCTGCGCGAGTCGCTGTACGAGCGCGATCCCGACGGCGCCAAGGGCCCGGTGACGCTGGCCCGCGCCAATCCGCTGCAGGCGCTGTTCGAGCGCTCCGGCGACAACGAGCCGGCCGCGGCGTTGCGCGGCGACGGCGAATTCCAGCTGGTTTACGGCCGTTTGTTCAACGAGGCGCGCCAGGCCAAGGCGCCGTCGGACCGCTTCGCCAAGGCCGGTCCGGACGTGCAACCGCTGTCGCCCAACGGCCTGTTGCAGTTCCCGTTCCCGCGCGGCGCCAGCTGGCATGTCGGCGGTGCGCACACCAACACCGGCTCGGGCAATTACCCGATGTCGTCGCTCGACATGTCGCGCGGCGGCGGCTGGGGCAGCAACCAGAACGGCAACTGGGTGTCGGCGTCGGCGGCGGGCTCGTTCAAGCGCCACTCTTCGTGCTTCGCCGAAATCGTGCATAGCGGCGGCTGGTCGACGACCTACTACCACCTGATGAACATCCAGTACAACACCGGCGCCAACGTGTCGATGAACACCGCCATCGCCAATCCGGCCAACACCCAGGCGCAGGCGCTGTGCAACGGCGGCAGCTCGACCGGCCCGCACGAGCATTGGTCGCTGAAGCAGAACGGCAGCTTCTACCACCTCAACGGCACGTATCTGTCCGGCTATCGGATCACCGCCACCGGCAGCAGCTACGACACCAACTGCAGCCGTTTCTATCTGACCAAGGGCGGGCAGAACTACTGCTACGGCTACTACACCAATCCGGGTCCGAACTGAGGCCCGCGCGGCAGGTCCGCGTGTTCGCGGCGGCGGCGGCGGCTCGCGCCGGCGCCGCTGCGGCAGGTCCGCGCCTCAGCCGCCCCAGGGCGGCGGGGGCGCGGGCACCGGCCGGGTCAGGTCGAACTCGACCCGGAACAGCCGGCCGGGGCGTGCGAGTTCGTAGACGAAGCGCTGCGCGTCGATTTCCACCGCCCACACGTTCGGCACCGAGACTTCGCGGCCGAGCCGGCGGAACAGCGCGCGGCTGTGCGGGTCGGCGGGGAATTCGTAGCGGCCCGGCGCGCCGCCGGGCTTGAGCTCGCCGCCGTACATGGTCAGCTCGTCCTCGCTGCCGTCGCGGTGGCGATGGTCGTGCTTGAGGCTCAGGCCATTGGCCAGGCGCTGGAACACCCAGGTGCGCGAGCGGTCCTCGCCGACCTGGAACGGCACCCGGATCGCGTCGTCCTCGCAGCCGCGCACGTGCATGACCAGGGTCTTGCCGATGAAGGGATCGTCGGCGCTGCGCGGGGTGTCGGCGACGATGCGGCCGGCGAAGGCCTGGCCGCACAGCGGGCGCAGGCGTTCGAGCAACTCGCCGGCGCGGGCGCGTTCGGCGGCGAGTTCGGCCTGCGGCGCGGGCCGTACGGTGTGGCCGAGGAGACAGCCGCCAAGCAATAAGGCGGCAGCGAGGGGCAGCAGGGCGAGCGGGCGCAGTGGGTTCATGCGAGCACGCTAGCGAGCTCGCGTGACGCCGGCAAGGCGGGCCGCGCCGGCTTGCGACGGAGATCGCCGCGGGCGGGATTGGCGTCGGCGCCGGTTTCCGGGTCTAATGCGCACTTGAAGCGGGGGTACCGCGGCGGGCCGGCACGGTCGCGCGGTTGAGACAGTCCCTTCGAACCTGATGCGGTTGAGACCGCCGTAGGGAAGCTTCGCAGGACGCGATCGCTGCGTCCGCGCGCCCGCTTTGCGCGAGCCTTCCGGCTCGCAGCGCCGCACCGTCAGGTGTGCGGCCGGCTTTTCCTCACAAGCCCCTCCAAAGCGGACGAATTTCCATGAACGCGGTTCCCTCCGAGCTGATCCAGCAAGCCGAGAAGTTGTCGGCCGACGTCACCCGCCCGATCCCCGGCTCGCGCAAGATCCATGTGCAAGGCTCGCGCCCGGACCTGAACGTGCCGATGCGCGAGATCGCGCTGGATCGCACGCCGACCATCTTCGGCGGCGAGGACAACGCGCCGCTGGCGGTGTACGACACCTCCGGCGCCTACACCGACCCGGACGCGAACATCGACCTGGCCGCCGGCCTGGCGCCGCTGCGCGCGAACTGGATCGCCGAGCGCGGCGACACCGAACTGCTCAAGGGCCTGTCCTCGGAATTCGGCCGCCAGCGCGAGCACGACCCCAAGCTCGCCCACGTGCGCTTCGGCAACCGTCCGCTGCCGCGCCGCGCGATCGCCGGCGCCAACGTCACCCAGATGCACTACGCGCGCCGCGGCATCGTCACGCCGGAGATGGAATACATCGCCATCCGCGAGAACCAGCGGCTGGAGTCGATCCGCGAGGCGCACCTGCTGCGCCAGCATCCGGGCCAGAGCTTCGGCGCCGACATCCAGAAGATCATCACCCCCGAGTTCGTGCGCGACGAAGTCGCGCGCGGCCGCGCGATCATCCCCAACAACATCAACCATCCCGAAAGCGAGCCGATGATCATCGGCCGCAACTTCCTGACCAAGGTCAACGCGAACATCGGCAATTCGGCGGTGTCGTCGGGCATCGCCGAGGAAGTGGAGAAGCTGGTGTGGTCGATGCGCTGGGGCGCGGACACGGTCATGGACCTGTCCACCGGCAAGCACATCCACGAAACCCGCGAGTGGATCATCCGCAATTCGCCGGTGCCGATCGGCACGGTGCCGATCTATCAGGCGCTGGAGAAGGTCGACGGCCGCGCCGAGGAGCTCAACTGGGAGATCTTCCGCGACACCCTGATCGAACAGGCCGAGCAGGGCGTCGACTACTTCACCATCCACGCCGGCGTGTTGCTGCGTTACGTGCCGCTGACCGCACGCCGCGTCACCGGCATCGTTTCGCGCGGCGGCTCGATCCTGGCCAAGTGGTGCCTGGCGCACCACAAGGAAAACTTCCTCTACACCCATTTCGAAGACATCTGCGAAATCATGAAGGCCTACGACGTGGCCTTCTCGCTCGGCGACGGCCTGCGTCCGGGCTCGATCGCCGACGCCAACGACGCGGCCCAGTTCGGCGAGCTGGAAACGCTCGGCGAGCTGACCCAGATCGCCTGGAAGCACGACGTGCAGACGATGATCGAGGGCCCCGGCCACGTGCCGATGCAGCTCATCAAGGAAAACATGGACAAGCAGCTGGAGGTGTGCGGCGAAGCGCCGTTCTACACCCTCGGCCCGCTGACCACCGACATCGCGCCGGGCTACGACCACATCACCTCGGCGATCGGCGCGGCGATGATCGGTTGGTACGGCACCGCGATGCTGTGCTACGTGACGCCGAAGGAGCACCTGGGCCTGCCCAACAAGCACGACGTGCGCGAAGGGCTGATGGCGTACAAGATCGCCGCGCACGCGGCCGACCTGGCCAAGGGCCACCCGGGCGCGCAGGCGCGCGACAACGCGATGAGCAAGGCGCGTTTCGAGTTCCGCTGGGAGGACCAGTTCAACCTCGGCCTCGACCCGGAGCGCGCACGCGAGTACCACGACGAGACCCTGCCCAAGCAGGCGCACAAGGTCGCCCACTTCTGCTCGATGTGCGGCCCGCACTTCTGCTCGATGAAGATCACCCAGGACGTGCGCGACTACGCCAAGGAGCACGGCCTGGACGAGAGCGCGGCGGTGAACGAGGGCATGGCCGAGAAGTCGGCGGAGTTCCGCGCGCAGGGGGCGGAGGTCTACCACCGCGCCTGACGGCGCGGCAGGAGTGAGCGGGGAGGAGTGAGCGAAAGCGGGGCTCCTCGCTGCTTGCGGCTCATCGCTCGTCTTCGCCGAGCGCGCCGGGTCGTGGGAGCAGCGGATGGGGCGTGAGGAACGAGCAAAAGCAGGGCATGCTGTCGCCTGCTTCTTCTCGTTCCTCACTCCTCTCCGCTCACTCCTCGCCCTAGCCCCATGCCCAGCTACGCCTCCCTCAAATGGCGCGCTCTCGCCCGCCGCCACCCCTCGGCGTTCCTGCTGGCGGCGCAGTTGCTGAGCCTGGCGGTGTATCCGCTGTTCGAACCCGCCGGCGGCGGGCGGGTGGTGTTCGGCGCGTTCGGGGTGCTGGTGTTGGCGCTGGCGGTGTGGGTGGTCAACCGCAGTCCGGCGATCAAGTGGATCGCATGGATCATCGCGATCCCCGCGTTCGCGCTGTCGGTGCTGTCGGTGCTGTTCGCCAGCCCCGGGTTGCTGGTGCTGTCCTCGGCGCTGGAGGCGGCGCTGTATTTCTATGCGGCGGGCGCGTTGATCGCTTACATGATGAGCGACCACAAGGTCACCGCCGACGAGCTGTTCGCGGCCGGGGCCACGTTCACTCTCTTGGCCTGGGGCTTCGCTTACGCCTTTCTGGTCTGCCAGGCGTGGTATCCGGACAGCTTCGTCGGCGCGCAGCGGCCGGGCGAGCCGCGCACCTGGCTGGAACTGCTGTTCCTGAGCTTCACCAACCTTTCCGCGGTCGGCCTCGGCGACATCCTGCCGATGTCGCCGGCGGCGCGCGTGCTGACCATGTTCGAGCAGTTCGCCGGGGTCGGCTACATCGCGGCGGTGGTGTCGCGGCTGATCGGGCTGACCATGCTGCGGCAGCCGCGGCCGTAGGCGCGGATCGTGCGCCTGACGGGCGCCGCGGAGCTGAACGCCTGAACGGGGGCGAAACGCTGTCACAAAGGCACGCGATTCGCAGCGTGATGACGTAATCGGTGTAGCTGCGGTGCGTTACACATGAACACGTGCCGGCGCGCGCGTTTTGGAACGATACGTTTCGGCGTTTCCGGCCCCAAAGCCGCCCCTGCGACGTTGCGGACCGGGGCGGCGCGGCTTGGCGGGGGCTAGAATAGGCGGCTAGAACAAGCAGTGTCGGCGCGCCTTTCCGATCGCGCCACCGCGCCATGCCGGATATGTCGGTTGGTCGGTCTTGTGCCTAGGCGTTCAGGCACATGACCCACCGCGGGCAAGTGCGCACCATCAGCAGGATTCATGCCGCGAACCCACGAGCCATCCACGCCGTCCTTGCCCGCCGAGCACCTGCGGGTAGGCGATTGCGTGGTCGACATCCCCTTGCGCGAGATCCGCGCGCCGGGGGCGCGTCGGCCGCGCCGGATCACGCCCAAGGCGATGGGCGTGCTGCTGGTGCTGGTCGATCACGCCGACCGGGTGGTCAGCCGCGACGCGCTGCTGGCCGAGGTCTGGCCCGACACCCTGCCGACCGACGACGTGGTCACCCAGGCGGTGACCCAGCTGCGCAAGGCCTTCGATGAGGACCGCGGCAACCCGCGCTACATCGAGACCATCGCCAAGAACGGTTACCGGCTGCTGGCCAAGGTGCGCTGGCTGGTGCCGGAGCAGGCGGCCGCGGCCGGCGAGGCCGAGCCGGCGGGCGAGGGCGCGAGCGTCGCGACGGCGGGTGCCGACGGCGCTGCGGCCGCGGTGGCCACGCCCGCCGCCGCGCGCGCCGAGCGGATCGAACCGGTCCCGCTGCCGAACCAGCCGCGTCCGCGCGGCACCTGGCGCTCGCTGGTCGCCACGGTGGCGGTGGTGCTGGCCCTGGTCGTGCTGCTGGTGTGGTGGTCGCTGGCCCGGCAGGCGCACGCGCCCGGCGCGGTGCCGGCCGCGCTCGACCCGGCCCGGGTCGCCAATGCCGCGCGCCCGTACCGGCTGATCACCTCGATGCCGGGCTTCGAAGTCCAGCCGACCCTGTCGCCGGACGCGGCCCTGGTCGCCTATGTCGCCATTCCCGACGGCCAGCGCGGTACCGCGATCCTGGTCCAGACCACCGACCAGACCCCGCCGCGCCAGCTGACCCGGCCCAGCGGGCTGGCCGAGGACAGCGCCCCGGCGTGGTCGCCGGACGGACGCTCGATCGCGTTCCTGCGGGTCGACCCGGCGCGCGCGTGCAAGGTCCTGCTGATCGCGGCCAACGGCGGCGCCGAGCGCGAGATCGGCGATTGCGACCCGCGCAACCCGCCGACCTTCGAATGGACCCCGGACGGCCGCGGCCTGATCTTCGGCAGCATGCAGACCGCCCAGGGCATCGTCGGGATGCGCGTGCTCGACCTGGCCAGCGGCGAATGGCGCGCGGTGCCGTACCGCACCGGCGCCGGCAACCTCGACCTGTCGCCGCGGTTCTCGCCCGACGGGCGCTGGATCGTGTTCCTGCGCAACAACCCCCAGGGCGACTTCTGGCGCCTGCCGGCCGAGGGCGGCACGGCCGAGCGCCTGAGCCAGCTCAGCGCCGACGTGCGCGGCTGGGACTGGCTGCCGGACAGCCGCAGCATCCTGTTCGGACGCATGATCGACGGCGACACCCGCCTGTATCGGCTGGACCTGGAAACCGGCCAGGCCCGCGACTTGGGCATCGAGTCGGCGCAGTTCCCGGCGGTGGCGGCCTCGCGCCCGGCCGCGGCCTTCGTCCAGCGCAAGCCGTACTTCGGCCTGTTCCGGGTGGTGCTGGGCGACACCTCCAAGGGCGCGGTGCACGTGGTCGACCCGCTGTTCCCGTCCTCGGCGCGCGACATGCTGCCGGCGGTGGCCCCGGACGGGCGCCAGATCGTGTTCTTCTCCGACCGCTCCGGCAGCAACCACCTGTGGTGGGCCGACCTGGACCAGCCCGATTCGCTGCGCATGCTGCCGGGGGTGACCCCGGGCACCCGCTACGGCGCCTCGTGGTCGGCCGACAGCGGCCGGGTCAGCGTGGTCGGGCCGGACGCGGACGGGCGCAACGTGATCTTCGAGGTGATCCCCGCGAGCGGCCGGGTCACCCGCCTGCCGGCGCCGGTGGACGAGCCGATCCAGGCCATGCAACTGCCCGATCCGAACCGGATGCTGGTGCTGGCCGGCGCCGGCGACGGCCGCCTGCGCCTGCACCTGTTCGACCGCAGCCGCTCGCCGTGGAAGCTGCTGGCGGCGATCGACGACGTGGTCGAAGCCAAGGCCGACCCGGCCCACAACCGCCTGCTGTTTGCCCGCCAGACCCAGTCCGGGCTGTGGCAGGCCGACCTGGGCCTGGCCGCGGCCAGCATCCGCCAGATCGACGACAGCGAACCGGTCGCCGACCGCTACCGGCTGTGGGACGTCGCGGTCGCCACCGGCGAGCTGCGCTACATGGACCAGCAGCCGACCTGCCTGTCGCTGATGCGGCGGATGGCCACCCCGGAACTGCCGCCCTCGGTGCTGTGCCTGGACCAAAGCCGGCGCTCGGCGATCAATGGATTCAGCCTGAGCCCGCGCGGCGACACCGTCTATCTGGCCCTGGCCAAGTGGGACGGCGCGGATATCGGTTACATGGACCTGCCCGAGGAACCGAAGACCTTCGTTCCCGGCTGGCTCAACTGATTGATCTGGTTGGGAAAAGACCTTTCGGAAGTTCGTCGGATGTGACATCGTTCCGAATTCGCCTAACTCTCCGTCAAATTTCCTGCGCCGGGGTTCGTTGCTCGCGCAAATAAAAACCTCATTCCCCGCAAATGAGGTGGACCAATGGAGCAAGCATTGTGGGCGGATCGCGGACAGCTGCTGCAGCTGGACGCGCAGGATCACTCCGCTCAGGCAAGTTGCGTCGGTGTCTCGCGACTGGGCAGCGCCCAGTTGTCCGGGACTCACTTCTCGATATGGGTCCAGCTGCGCGGCAGCTCGTGGGTCGAAGCCAAAGAGGGCAAGTTCCGCCTCAAGCGCGGCGACTGGATCGCGTTCGAGCGCGACTCCAAGCCGGTGCTGCAGGCCGACCGTTACGGCGTCTGCATCGGCCTGAACCTGACCCCGGACGCGATCAAGGCGATGGCCCGCCTGGCCGACAGCACCCTGTACGCCGGCCGCGGCCGCATGAACCGGCACGACGCGCGCATCGCCCTGCGCCTGTGGCGCCAGGCCCATGCCCGCAACGGCGAGGCCGACACCGGCTTCGATCTGAACGCCCTGCGTCCGATCCTGCTGCACCTGGCCGGCGTCCAGCGCGAGCTGACCGCGCGCATCCAGCGTTGCCCGGGCCGTTCGCGCAGCCGCAAGCGCCAGGTCTTCGGCCGCCTCCAGCGCGCCCGCCTGTACCTGGAAGGCAACTGCGACCGGGTCGTGCGCATCAGCGAACTGGCCGAGCTGACCAGCTTCTCGAGCTGGTACTTCTCCAAGACCTTCCACAGTCTGTACGAGGAGAGCCCCCAGGCCGCCTCCGCGCGCATGCGCCTGGAACATGCCGCGGACTTGTTGAAGAACACCTCGATGATGATCGGCGAGGTCGCCGCCGCCAGCGGCTTCGACAACTGCTGCAGCTTCGCCCGCGCCTTCCGCGCCCGTTTCGGCACCTCGGCCACGCGTTACCGCAGCGCCGCCGCGGCCGCCAAGGCCGAAGCCGCGCGTGCGGCGGTGGTCTCGGCGGTGCCGTTGCGCAAGCTGGCGATGGCGAGCTGACGCCGGCCGGCGCAGGCGACGAAAGCGTTACGAAACACCGAAGCGCGTTCCGAAACGGCCGAAACCTGGCCGGGCAACACGATCCGAAGCGACAGTTCGCAACAAACGCAGCAAACGCAGTCCTCCGAGCCCGCTGTATCCGCCGTGTCACGGCCCGCCCGATGCGAATCCGGCGCCGCCGCCAAGCCGATACCGCCAGCCGCCTCCCCCCGTAGGCCGGACTTCAGCGACACCGCAGCAACGCCCCGAGGTTTCGACTGCGCGCACCGCGCGCAGCCGGACCTCGGCGGCGGCATCGGGCCGGCGCGCTCGCGCCTTCGCGCCTTGCGGGTCGTTTCTTCTCTCTCCTTACTTATCGATCGACACGCTGCGTCGGCGCGGCGGTTTGCATCGCGCGTCGTTTGTGCGCGAATGCGGGCTCGCGGTGCGTTCGTGCTTGCATGCGTGCGTGCGTATGCAAGAGCAGCGCGGGCATGAACGAATCGTTCAGCGTCGCAGCGCGGATGCGCTGAGCATTCGTTGCGTTGCGTTGCGTTGCGTTGCGTTGCGTTCGTTGCGTCGCATCGACGTTGGTGTCCGCATCGCAAGAATGCGATCGCCACGCGTATCTCGATCCCTCCCTGATTTCTCGCCGACTGAACGATTCGTTCAGCTCGAACGCGCGAACTCGCATCCGCGCGCGTCGAGCGCGATGCGCGCAAACGGCGCAAATGCCGAGAAAATCGCTCGAATCCACTGCGTCGCGATTGCATCGACGCGACGCGCTCGCGTCGTGCGCGCATCGATGTCGATACGGATCGCAGCGCATGCGTATGCGCGCGCCGACCAACAATCAGCGGCTTCTCCGCGAGCGGACACGCAGCGCAAAGACGCGATGCAAAGATTCGCGACGGATTCGGCAAGCGATTCGCCAATGCGCGGCAAGCCGCGCCGCTACGCACGCGTCGATCGCGGCGATGCGCCGCGAACGGTCAAAAACACCGGGAATTCATCACGTTTCATGCGTGCGTCGCGTTTTCTCGAATGCGATGACAGTGGCTTCCACGCCTGACTTCGCAAAGTCTCCCGTTGGCACCCGCAAAGCAGTGCGGAGACTTCGAACGTACTTTTGCAAGGCGTTTTAACACGCCCATAACGAGATTACTGGAGAGAGATAGATGAACCATCGTAGTCTGCGCCCCACGGCGCGGTACGGCGTTCTGCCGTCCG
Organism: Lysobacter enzymogenes; assembly: GCF_023617245.1. Classification (NCBI taxonomy): domain Bacteria; kingdom Pseudomonadati; phylum Pseudomonadota; class Gammaproteobacteria; order Lysobacterales; family Lysobacteraceae; genus Lysobacter; species Lysobacter enzymogenes. The sequence continues at coordinate 4,964,129 of NZ_CP067396.1, read as the reverse complement.
CCATCGCCGCGGCGCTTGTGTCGGCACTGGTCCCGGCGATCGCCGGCGCTCAGGAAGCCGATGCCTCCAAGACCCCCACCACTCTCGATCGCATCGAGGTGACCGGTTCGCGCATCCGCCAAGCCAACCTGGAGACGTCGCAGCCGGTCGTCACCATGTCGCGCGCCGAAATCCAGAAGCAGGGTTTCACTTCCGTCGCCGACATCGTCCAGAACATCACCGCCACCGGTTCGCCGGCGATCTCGCGCGCCGACGCGCTCGCCTCGGGCGAGAACGTGGGCGGCCAGTACGTCGACCTGCGCAACCTCGGTCCGGAACGCACCCTGGTGCTGATCGACGGCAAGCGCATGGGCATCAGCTCCAGCGGCTATTCCGACCTGGCTTCGATCCCGACCTCGATCATCGAGCGCATCGAAGTGCTGACCGACGGCGCCTCGGCGCTGTACGGCTCCGACGCGATCGCCGGCGTGGTCAACATCATCACCCGCAAGCGCTTCGACGGCCTGGAAGGCAGCGCCTACCTCGGCCAGTACGGCCAGGGCGACGGCAACAAGGAAACCTACAACTTCGTCATCGGCCAGACCGGTGAGCGCGGTTCGGTGACCTTGGGCGCCGAGTACAGCAAGGAAGATCCGGTCATGGCCAAGGATCGTTCCTTCACCCGCTACCCGAACGGCCGCGGCCATCCCTCGCCGGTCGCCGGCGACGACAACGGCTGGAACGGCATCACCCAGTGGGGCGCGTTGATCGACAACCGCCAGACCCCGCTGAATCCGAAGGACGACATCTCGTACACCGCCAACCGCGGCAGCACGAGCACCGGCTCGCTGGGCAACTTCCACGAGACCGACATCAACGACCTGTCCAATCCGAACGAGCAGATGTATCTCTCGACCGGCCTGGAGCGTCGTTCGGTGTTCGCCAACGCCGAGTTCGACATCACCGACAACCTGCGCGCCAAGGCCGACATCCTCTACACGGATCGCGAAGCCACCCAGCAGATCGCCGGCTATCCGTTCCGCTCGGTCGGCTTCGGCCGCTACGACGGCGACCTGAGCCTGAAGGGCAGCAGCGCGTTCAACCCGCTGGGCTACGACGCCAACGTCATCCGCCGCACCTGGGAAATGCCGCGCCAGACCAAGTCCGAGCTGAGCACCTATCGCTTCAGCGGCGGCCTGGAAGGTTCCTTCGAACTGGCCGGCAAGACCTGGGACTGGGACGCGAGCTACCTCTACAACCAGAACAAGGGCAGCAAGACCGGCACCGGCAACCTGTTCCTGCCGAACGTCGAGAAGGCCCTGGGCCCGTCGTTCGTCGACGCCGGCGGCGTCGCCCGCTGCGGCACTCCGGATGCGCCGATCGCCGGCTGCCTGGCGTGGAACCCGCTGCTGGGTCCGGACTCCAACGGTCCGGGCGCGCTGAGCAATCCGGAACTGCAGAAGTACCTGTTCCTGCCGACCCACGACAGCTACACCAACAAGACCCAGGTCTACAGCCTCAACCTCAGCGGCGTGCTCGCCACGCTGCCGGCGGGCGACCTCGGCCTGGCCGCGGGTTACGAGCACCGCAAGGAAACCGCCAACTACGAGCCGGACGCCCTGCTGCAGTCGGGCCTGAGCTCGGATCTGGCCGGCAGCTCCACCCACGGCGGCTACTCGCTCGACGAGTTCTACGTCGAACTGGCCGTGCCGGTGCTGTCGGATGTGGCCTTCGCGAAGGAGCTGTCGTTCAACATCGCCGGCCGCTACTCCGACTACGACACCTTCGGCGACACCACCAACGGCAAGTTCAGCCTGAAGTGGAAGCCGATCGACGACCTGCTGGTCCGCGGCACCTACGCGACGGGCTTCCGCGCCCCGACCGTGAACGATCTGTACGGCGGCGTCGGCGAGAGTTTCGACAACTACACCGATCCGTGCGACACCCTGTTCGGCGCGGCCGTGCGCAACGGCCAGGTCGCGCAGCGTTGCGCGGGCGTGGTCCCGGCGAACTTCCGCCAGGCCGCCGCGGGCGGCAATCCGGCCACCGGCCCGAATGCCCAGTCCGACAGCGCGTTCCTGTCCGGTTCCAACCCGCTGTTGAAGCCCGAGACCTCCAAGTCGACCAACATCGGCTTCGTCTACAGCCCGAGCTGGTTCAGCGGCTTCGACATCAGCCTGGATTGGTGGAAGATCAAGATCGAGAACGTGATCGCGTCCGAGACCGTCACCTCGATCCTGAACAACTGCTACGTGCTCGGCATCGACTCGGCCTGCGACCGCTTCGTCCGCGACACCGATCCGCTGAACCAGGGCCAGGTCGTCGACGTGACCCGCACGCTGATCAACGCCGGCTACCAGGAGACCGCGGGCTACGACCTGGGCATCTCCTACCGCCTGGCCGACACCGCGTACGGCAACTTCGCCTTCACCTGGAAGACGACCTACGTCGACTACTCCGAGTACAAGCGCGACGGCGAAGCCAATACCCCGGTCGAGCAGCGCACCAGCTGGGTGGCCGACGGCGCGAGCAACTTCCGCGTGCGTTCGAACTTCAACGCCGACTGGAGCCGCGGCGACTTCGGCGCGAGCTGGGGCATCCGTTACTACGGCGGCCTGAAGGAAGAGTGCGCGTACGATCTCGACGGCGGTCCGGAGTGCAACAAGCCGAACTACCAGTCCTCGTACCGCGGCATCGTGCCGGTCCGCGAAGTGGGCGCCAACACCTTCCACGACGTGCAGGTCCGCTACAACACTCCGTGGAACGCCACCGTGGCGCTGGGCGCGAACAACGTGTTCGACCACATCGGCCAGACCATGTACAGCCAGCCGAACAGCAGCTTCGTCTACAACGGCAGCTTCGACATCGGCCGCTTCGTGTACATGAAGTACACCCAGCGCTTCTGATGCAAGCCTGAGCGGTACTTGCGACACGACTACGGCCCCGAAAGGGGCCGTAGTTTTTTTGCGTTGGCGGATCGTGCGACGAACTCGCGCCAAGCTTTTGTGGGAGGGGCTTGAGCCCCGACGCTTTCGCATCCGGTCGCCGCGGCCTGAAAGAACAGCGTCGGGGCTGAAGCCCCTCCCACAAAAGCCCGGCGCGGGCGATGCGAACGACGCGGCCGCGAGGCAACGAAAAAGGCCGCCCGGAGGCGGCCCTTTTCGCGCGTGCGTGGCGTCGCGCGCTCAGAACTTCGGCTTGTCGTCCTCGGCCGCGTAGCGCTCGATCGCCTCGACCAGGATCTTCTTGGCTTCCTCGGCGTTGCCCCAGCCGTCGAGCTTGACCCACTTGCCCTTCTCCAGGTCCTTGTAGTGCTCGAAGAAGTGGCCGATGCGCTCGAGCCAGTGCGGGCTGACCTGGTCGATGTCGTGGATGTGCGAGTAGCCGGCGAAGACCTTGTCGACCGGCACCGCCAGCAGCTTCTCGTCGCTGCCGGCTTCGTCGCTCATGCGCAGCACGCCGACCGGGCGGCAGCGGATCACCGAGCCGGGGATCAGCGGCAGCGGCAGCACCACCAGCACGTCGGCGGGGTCGCCGTCGCCGCAGACGGTGTGCGGGACGTAGCCGTAGTTGCAGGGGTAGCGCATCGGGGTCGAGAGGATGCGGTCGACGAAGATCGCGCCGGAGGCCTTGTCGACCTCGTACTTGACCGGCTCGGCATCCTTCGGGATTTCGATGATGACGTTGATCTCGTGCGGCGGGTTCTTGCCGGTGGGGACGTGGTCCAGACCCATGTGTGCTCCGACTGCTGGGGCCCGCGTCGCGCGGGCCGGATGGAATGGGGCCCGCAGGGGAACGGGCCGGAAAGGGGGCCTATTTTACGCGTCCGGCTGCTGCGATGCAGCACGCGCGGCGCCCGGCCCCTGGGGCGGGCCCGAGGTCGGGCGGCGCCGGCGTAATCGTCGAACGGCGGCGAAGCGGCCGGCTTCGGCGTCGATCGATGCGCCAGCGGCGCCCGGCGCCGGCCCGGGCCGGCGGCGCCGCGCGCCGCGTCCAAAACCCGCCAAGTGCCCGTCCAATGCCCTGCGCGTGCATTTTCCAGCCCGCGCTTGAGACCGGCCCGGCCCCTGGCTATACCGATATAGATCGATCTAAACACCCGCTCGAAGCCGGGGGAGCGCGATGGACTGGGGATCGCAGGCGCTGCACGAACTGGTCGGCTTCTTCGGCCTGGGGGCCTTGCTGGAGCTGCTGGCCGCCGACGGCTACCGCGCCCTGCTCAGCGCCGACGGGGCCAAGGCGCTGCTGTACCCGGTGATCCCGGTCCTGCTGGTGTACGAACTGTTGCGCACGCTGGCGCGGCGGAAGTTCCGGCTCGAGGACTACAAGATCCCGTTCATCACCCTGGTCGCCAACCGGCTGATCGGCGCGGTGCTGAGCTTCGGCATGATCGCGGCGTGCATCGCGTTGTTCCAGCCGTTGGCGCTGTTCCAGGTCGAGCTGAGCGGGTGGGGGCTGCTGTACGGCTACGTGGTCTGGGAGTTCGCCCATTTCGTCTACCACTACCTCGCGCACAAGGTGCGGCTGCTGTGGTGCCTGCACTCGACCCACCACGCGCCGACCGCGATGAACCTGTCGGTCAACTACGCCCACCTGTTCCTGGAAGCGCCGTACGCCGACATCGTGCGCACCATGATCTGCATCCTCGCCGGGGTCAGCCCGCCGCTGTTGCTGCTGATCATGTTCATCGACGGGTTGTGGGGACAGTTCATCCATCTGGGCGAGCACGCGCTCAAGGACGGGCGGCTCGGGCGGCTGCACCGCTGGATCCTCACGCCCGCCCATCACCGCGTGCACCACGCGCGCAATCCGCTGTACATGGACACCAACTTCTGCAATCTGCTCAATGTCTGGGACCGCGTCTTCGGCACCTATCAGGCGCAGCGCGAGGACATCCGCATCGAGTACGGCATCACCCGGCCGATGAAGCCCGGCAGTTTCCTCGATGCGTATCTCGGCGAGTTCCACGCGCTGGCGCGCGACGTCGCCGCCGCGCCGGGGCTGCGCAACAAGCTGCGCTACCTGCTGATGCCGCCGGGCTGGAGCCACGACGGGCGCTACAAGACCGCGCTGCAGAGCAAGCGCGAATGGCTGCAGCGGCAGGAGGCGGCATGAACGACGCGAACCTGGCGATCGCCCGCGCGATCGTGGTGGCGTGCGCGGCGCTGGCGGTCGCCTGGCCGCGGCCGGGCGCAGCCGGCGACGGTGGCAGCCGCGGCGAGAACTACGCGCTGAATCGTCCGGCCACCGCTTCGCCGATCTGCAAGCCCGGCGAAGAAGCGGGCAAAGCCTTCGACGGCCGGCTCAGCAGCAAGACCGAGCACAAGTACTGCACGCTGCAGCGGCCGGCATGGCTGCAGGTCGACCTGCAACAGCGCCGGCGGGTGCGCGAGTTCGTGCTCAAGCATGCCGGCGCCGGCGGCGAACGGGCGGCGATGAACACCCGCGCCTATGCGCTGTCGCTGTCCGAGGACGGCGAGCGCTGGCAACCCGTGGTGCGGGTGCGCGATAACCGCCAATCCGTGCGCCGCCACGCGATCGCGCCGACCTGGGCGCGCTACGTGCGGCTGGAGGTGAGCGAACCGGCGCAGGACCCGGCCGATCCGGCGACGCGGATCTACGAGCTGGAAGTGCGCTGAGCGTTGTGGGAAGACCTTCAGGCCCGATGCTTTTCTTTCCGCGGCGATGAAGCCCCAGGCGACCTGAGCCGAAAGCGTCGGGGCTGAAGCCCCTCCCACATGGGCTCCGTGGGAGGGCCATCAGGCCCGATGCTTTCCTTTCCGTCGCGATGAAGCCCCAGGCGACCTGAGCCGAAAGCGTCGGGGCTGAAGCCCCTCCCACATGGGCTCTTGTGGGAGGGCCTTCAGGCCCGATGCTTTCCTTTCCGTCGCGATGAAGCCCGAGGCGACCTGAGCCGAAAGCATCGGGGCTGAAGCCCCTCCCACCGCGATGCCGCCCGGCCTGGGGCCGACCCTAGCTGGGGTCGGCGCTAGCTTGGACGCAGCCATACCTGTGCGTATCTAGGAAGCCTCGTACTCCTACCGCGCAGGTCCGCCATGTCCGTACAGCTCGACGCCACCCGCCCCGCGCCGCCGCAGGCCGATGCCTACTGGGACAACCCGGCCGCCTCCGACCCGAACCGGCAGGTGACGCCCGAGCCGCTGACGCTGCTGCAGACCGCGACGATCGAACCGACCGCGCGCCTGGCCGCCGACGGCACGGTCGAGATCGACGGCAGCGCGACCAATCCGCAGCAGCGCACCCAATCCAGCACGCCCGACGGCAAGCCGGTGCAGGTCGACCCGCTGCACGACGGCGCCGAGGTCTCGATCGCGCGCGAGCGTACCCTGGCCGACGCCGGCGGCGGCCGCCAGTACGTCAGCGCCGACCAGATCGTGCTGACCACCGGCGCCAAGAACGACAAGGTCAACGTCACCCAGCGCGACGACGGCACCCTCGACGTCGGCGTCAACGGCGAAAACTACGCGCTGCGCCTGACCGAGAACCAGGAGCTGACGATCCGCAGCGGCGACGGCGACGACACCATCACCGTCGCGCCGAACGTCAAGGTCAATATCGTGGTCGATGCCGGCGCCGGAGACGATACGGTGACGACCGGCGCCGGCAACGACCGCGTCGACGGCGGCCTGGGCAACGACCGCATCGGCACCGGCGACGGCCGCGACGACGTGTTCGGCAACAGCGGCGACGACGTCATCGACGCCGGCGCCGGCGACGACGTGGTCTACGGCGGCGACGGCGCCGACCGCCTGCTCGGCGGCGCCGGCACCGACTTCCTCGAAGGCGGCAGCGGCAACGACGAACTCGACGGCGGCGGCGGCCACGACATGCTTTCCGGCGGGCTCGGCGACGACCTGCTGCGCGGCGGCGAAGGCGACGACGCGGTCTACACCGGCGACGGCCGCGACAGCGTCGACAACCAGTCCGGCAACGACACCGTCTACGCCCAGCGCGCGGTCGACCTGATCAACGCCGCCAGCGGCGCGCGCAACACCGTAGTCAACGTCGAGATCGGCGCGGCCAAGGGCGTGACCATCGAAGGCTCCGACGCGTTCAAGCAGCGCGTCGGCGCCGAAATCGAATTCCTGCGCGCCTCGCCCAACGGCCAGCGCATGCTCGCCGAGTTCGACAAGGCCGCCGCGCGCGGCAACACGGTCACCATCAAGGAACTGGCCAACGAAGAGAACGGCTACGCCCAGACCTTCAGCAACGACGCCGACATCGTCAACGGCCGTCCGGGCAAGGGCGGCGACGTGCAGATCAGCTACAACCCCTCGTTCCACATGGACGCGTTCCCGGCGCCGGTGGGCGTGCTCTACCACGAGATGTCGCACGCCTATAACGGCGTCACCGGCACTTTCCAGCCCGGCACCTACGTCGGCAGCGGTCCGGACAGCGGCCGCGTGCCCAACGCCGAGCGCCAGGCGGTGGGCCTGGAAACCAGCGCGCCGGCCTACGACTTCGACGGCGACCCGGCCACGCCCAAGACCACGGCCAACCCCGACCACCTCACCGAGAACGGGATGCGCGCCGAACTGGGCCTGCCGGACCGGCCGAACTACAGCCTGTGACCGGTTCGGGGACGAAGGCCGCCCGCATCCATCGCCGGCGGCCTTCGTATCGATCGCGGCCGGCGCTCGCATCGTGGGAGGGGCTTCAGCCCCGATGTTTTCCGCCCAGCCGCTACGATGCTTCCCGCGCCAGCACGACAGCCGCTACAGGCAGCGAATCGAACCGATGAGTACGCAACCGCCGCCGCTCCCGCGCCGCCCTCGCGCCGCCATCCTGGCGCTTTGCGGCCTGCTCTCCGCCACCGCCGCGCACGCCGCCATGCCCGTCACCGCCGCCGATATCCAGGGACAGGGCGCGACCCTGCACGCCGAGTTCGCCTACGACCCGGGACAGCGCGGGTTGCGCGTGAGCTATCGCCTGCGCAACACCGGCGATGCGCCGCTGGCGGTATTCGACCGCGGCGACCGCCACCGGGCACGGATCGGACGGCAGACGCTCGGCGCGGTCGCATCGCCGGCGCTGGTCGAACGCGACGGCGACGTGGAGCTCGTGCACGCGGCGCGGCCGCTGTCCGTGCCCGCGCCGACCTCGCCGCCGACGCCGCTGGCGATGAAGCTGGCGCCGGGCGCGACCCTGGCCGGCCGGTTCGAGATCCAACTGTGGAGCAAGGCCGAGCCCAAGCGCCTGCGCTGGTGCCTGGGCGTGATGCCGTTCGAGGCGTCGCTTTTCCATGCGCCGGCTGAGACCGCAGACGGCGAAGTGTGGAGCGCATCGTTCTCGGCCGCCGATACGCAACAGATGCTGTGCACGCCTTGGTTCGACGTGGCCAAGGGCGCGTTCGCGGCCTGAGGCTCGACGCCCGCGTCCGATACAGCGACGCGGCCTGAGCGAAAAGCGTCGGGCCTGAAGGCCCTCCCACGGGATCGACGTAGCCCGGCTTTTGTGGGAGGGGCTTCAGCCCCGATGCTTTTGTTTCCGATGCGGTGCGGCGACCTGAGCGAAGGGCATCGGGCCTGAAGGCCCTCCCACCGGCTCGGCGCGGCCCGCCCCGGCTTTTGTGGGAGGAGCTTCAGCCCCGACGCTTTTCGTCCCGCCTCAACGCACCAGGCCTTGCAGTTCGGCCGCGTCGAACGTGATCGTGGTGCGCGGCCCGGTGTCGGCCTGGATCTTGCGCGCGATCAGTTCGTTGGTCGGCGCCAGCACGCTGAAGTGGTTCGCGCGCGGCACCACGTACCAGTGCGCGAGCGGGTTGGCGCTGGCCTTGCGCATCGCCTCCAGGTCCTCGGTGTTGGCGTCGTGGTCGCCTTCGAAGACGAACACCGGGCTGCGGATCGAGGCCAGCCAGTAGCCGGGCGAACGCAAGCGGATTTCCTTGTCGTCGTCCTGCGCCACCGGCACGTAGCGCTCGCCATAGCCGGACACGTCGGCGACCGGGCCGAACGCGAACACCGCGCGGAAGCGCGCATCGCTCTGCGCGACCAGCAGCGCCAGGGTGCCGCCGGTGCTGTGGCCGCCGAGATAGATGCGCTGCGGGTCGACGTAGTCGAGCTTGGCCAGGTAATCGGCGGCGGCGAGCACGTCGTTCACTTCGCCGTAGAAGCCTTCGCGCACGCCGGGGTTGTCGTTGCCGCCGCGCAGCGAGGGGTACATGACCACCAGGCCGGCGTCGCGGAACGCGGCCGCGGTCTGGTCGTTGTCGCGCGGCTGCTCGCTCCACACGTCGCCGAGGGTGTTGCTGTCGCCGCCGGTGATCCAGACGATCGCCGGGCGCTTGCCGGCGGCGTCCGGACGCGGCGTCTGGTAGGCCGACAGTTGGCCGCCTTCGGCGCGGTACTGAACGAGTTGCAGCACCTGCAGCGGCGGCGCGAGCGCCGGGCTGCCGTCGCGCACGCGCTCGCGCAGTTGGGTGGGGTGGGCGGCGCGTGCGGCGGCGAGGTCGTCGCCGGCGTCGGCGAGCGGCGGCCGCGAACAGGCGGCGAGGGCGGCGAACAGCAACAGCGACAACAGCGGCAGCGGGCGCATCGGCGGCGGTCCTTGCACATGAGCGGGCCGCCAGTGTGCGGCAAACCGCGGCGTCGCGCCTGTCTGCGCGAGCGCGGACAGTACCGGGGCAGGGCGTCGCGCACGCGCAGGCGATGAAAGCCGGCAACGAAAACGGCGGCCGCGAGGGCCGCCGTTTTCGTGGATCTACGAGGCTCGCAGCGCGCGCTTACTCGATGCTGACCTCGACCCGCCGCGCTTCCCTGGCGTCGCCGCCGCCCTCGGTCACCGTGGGCTTGTCCAGTTCGATGCGCTCGGCCGCGATGCCCTGTTCCTGCAACCAATGCTGGACCGCCTGCGCGCGCTGCTTGGCCAGTTCGGCGTTGGTCGCGGCGCTGCCGGATTCGTCGTGGAAGCCGGAGATGCGCGCCTTGCTGTCGGCCTTGGCCTGCAGCGCGGAGAGCACGCCGCCGAGGTCGCCCGCGGCGGTGGCCGGCAACTGCGCCGAGCCGAGATCGAAGTACAGCTTGGCGCGATCGGTGGCGGCCATGGCCATGTCGGCGCCCGCAGCGGCACCCCCACCCTCGTTGCCGTCGGCCGTGCGGCTCGATCCGGAGCCGGTTTCGGAGCCGCCGGATGCGGCGCTGTCGCCGTGCGCCGACGCCATCGCCGCGGGCGGCGTGGCCTCGGCCGCCGCGCTGGTCGCATCGCCGACCGGCAACAACGGCACCAGCAACAGCGCGACGATGTTGATGATCTTGATCAGCGGATTGATCGCCGGGCCGGCGGTGTCCTTGTACGGATCGCCGACGGTGTCGCCGGTGACCGCGGCCTTGTGCGCTTCCGAACCCTTGCCGCCGTGGTGGCCGTCCTCGATGTACTTCTTGGCGTTGTCCCAGGCGCCGCCGCCGGTGGTCATCGAGATCGCCACGAAGATGCCGGTGACGATGGTGCCGATCAGCAGACCGCCCAGCGCTTTCGGTCCGAGCAGCAGGCCGACGACCACGGGCACCGCGACCGGCAGCAGCGAGGGCACGATCATTTCCTTGATCGCCGACTTGGTCAGCATGTCCACGGCCTTGTCGTACTGCGGCTTGCCGGTGCCTTCCATGATCCCGGCGATGTCGCGGAACTGCCGCCGCACTTCCTCGACCACCGCGCCGGCGGCGCGGCCGACCGCTTCCATCGCCATCGCGCCGAACAGGTACGGGATCAGGCCGCCGATCAGCAGGCCGATGATGACCATGTGGTCGGACAGGTCGAAGGCGAACACCTTGCCCGGATGCGCGGTCTGCAGGTTGTGGGTGTAGTCGGCGAACAGCACCAGCGCGGCCAGCGCGGCCGAGCCGATGGCGTAGCCCTTGGTCACCGCCTTGGTGGTGTTGCCGACCGCGTCGAGCGGATCGGTGATGTCGCGGATCTCCGACGGCAGCTCGGCCATCTCGGCGATGCCGCCGGCGTTGTCGGTGATCGGGCCGTAAGCGTCGAGCGCTACGATCATGCCGGCCATCGACAGCATTGAGGTCGCGGCGATGGCGATGCCGTATAGCCCGCCCAGCGCATGCGCGCCCCAGATCGCCAGGCACACCGCGATCACCGGCAGCGCGGTCGACTTCATCGACACGCCGAGGCCGGCGATGATGTTGGTGCCGTGGCCGGTGGTGGAGGCCTGCGCGACGTGCTTGACCGGGCTGTATTGGGTGCCGGTGTAGTACTCGGTGATCCACACGATCGCGCCGGTCAGGACTAGGCCGATCAGCGCGCACCAGTACAGGTTCATCGCGCCGACGCTGGAGTCGCGCATCAACTCGGTGGTGATCGGATAGAACGCGATCGCCGCCAGCACCGCCGAGACGATCACGCCCTTGTACAGCGCGCCCATGATCGAGCCGCCGGCCTTCACCTTGACGAAGAACGCGCCGATGATCGAGGCGATGATCGACACGCCGCCGAGCACCAGCGGATACAGCACGCCGTTGCCGCCGACCGTGCTCGCCATCAGCCCGCCGAGCAGCATCGTCGCGATCACCGTGACCGCGTAGGTTTCGAACAGGTCGGCGGCCATGCCGGCGCAGTCGCCGACGTTGTCGCCGACGTTGTCGGCGATCACCGCCGGGTTGCGCGGGTCGTCCTCGGGGATGCCGGCTTCGACCTTGCCGACCAGGTCGGCGCCGACGTCCGCGCCCTTGGTGAAGATGCCGCCGCCCAGGCGCGCGAAGATCGAGATCAGCGACGAGCCGAACGCCAGGCCGACCAGCGCGTGCAGCGCCTTCTCGCCGGCGATGCCGAGCTTGGCCAGCGCCAGCCAGTAGCCGGCCACGCCGAGCAGGCCCAGGCCGACCACCAACATGCCGGTGATCGCGCCGCCGCGGAAGGCGACGTCCATCGCCGGGCCCATGCCCTTGCGCGCGGCCTCGGCGGTGCGCACGTTGGCGCGCACCGACACGTTCATGCCGATGTAGCCGGCCGCGCCGGAGAGCACCGCGCCGAGCAGGAAGCCGATCGCGGTAGGCCAGTTGAGGAACAGTCCGATCAGCACGAACAGCACCGCGCCGGCGATGCCGATGGTGGTGTATTGGCGGTTGAGATAGGCGCGTGCGCCTTCCTGGATCGCGCCGGCGATCTGCTGCATGCGTTCGTTGCCGGCGGGTTGTGCGCTGATCCAGCGCGCGGACACGATTCCATAGAGGATCGCGATGACGGCGCAGCCTAGCGCCAGAATCAAACCGTACTGCTCCAGCATGAAACCCCTCCCCAAGTGGAAAAGTGGACATCACGGGACAACGGATTCGACTTGTGCCGCGTACGGTCGTGGACCGGTGTTCCGCGGATCGCGTTGTGCGCGGCGCGTGTTGCATCGCAGCGATGCCGAGTTGCGGACGCGGCATGCGGCGACTATCGCATAGGGGATGGGCCGGAGGAACCGCCGCGACGGCGCCGGCGGCGCGCATCGCGCGGCGTGCGGCGGGGCTGCGAACGAAGTCACGAAACCCTTGCGCCGGCGGTCCGTCCAGCCGTCACGCGCGCTTGACGGCGACGACTTTGGTGGCATTGCGCGCCGCGATCCAGTGGGCCGGCATGTTGCGCAGCCGCATCGTCTGCGCCGGATGCGGTGGCTGGGGCGGGCCTTGAGGCTCGATGTTGCGGTTTCAAATCGCGGCGACCTGAGCGGAAGGCGTCGGGCCTGAAGGCCCTCCCACAGGGGACGATGCGGTTGTGGGAGGGGCTTCAGCCCCGACGCTTTAGTTTCCGGCGCGACGCTGCGACCTGAGCGGAAGGCGTCGGGCCTGAAGGCCCTCCCACAGGAGCGCGGCGGTTGTGGGAGGGGCTTCAGTCCCGACGCTTTTGTTTCCGACGCGACGAAGCGACCTGAGCGAGAGGCGTCGGGCCTGAAGGCCCTCCCACAGGAGCGCGGCGGTTGTGGGAGGGGCTTCAGCCTCGACGCTTTTGTTTCCGATGCGACGCAGCGACCTGAGCGGAAGGCATCGGGCCTGAAGGCCCTCCCACAGGAGCGCGGCGGTTGTGGGAGGGGCTTCAGCCCCGATGCTTTTGTTTCCAATGCGACGCGGCTACCTGAGCGGAAGGCATCGGGCCTGAAGGCCCTCCCACGACAAGCGGAGCGCCTTCAGCCTCAAGGCTCTTTTGTCCGATGCGGGGTGCCCCCGGGGCTGCATTGGCTCCGCGCGGCCGGCGGGCGAGGGTGAAGTGGCGGTTCAGCCATCGCGTGCGAGGCTGCCCCGGCCCCGCAATCAGGAGCCGCCATGCGCAGACTTCTTCCCGCGTTCGGCGCCGCCATGGCGCTCGCCGCATTCGTATCCCCGGCCGCGTTCGCGGCCGATCCGGTCCCCGAGATCCAGCGTTCCGGCTCGGTGCCGGCGCAGCCGGCCGGCAGCGTCCACACCCTGCGCCAGATTCCCGAGGCCTGCGCGCGCCTGGAAGGCGCCTTCACCGGCCAGGCCGCCGAGCCCTACAAGTTCGCGGTGGTGCGCAGCAGTCCCAACTGCCAGCCGCGCGCGCGCTTCGTTGACGCGGCCAAGGCGCGGCCGTCGGAAGCGGCGGGCTGGAAGTTCAACGATGTGATCCGCGTGCCCAGCGCCGCCTGTCCGCAGCAGCAGGCGGTGGTGCGGGTGTGGCGCAAGCCGGCCGCGGTGGCGCCGCCGGAGCTCGACGCGCAGGGCCGCGCGCGACTGTATCTGCAGGACGAGAAGGCCCGCGCCGAAGCGGCCAAGCTGGCCGCGGTGCCGATGTTCGCCGCGTCGATGACGATCGAAGGCAAGGCTTGCGGCGGCTGAGCGCGTCGCCCCGCCGCAAACGACGAAAGGGCCGCTCGCGCGGCCCTTTCGCTTGTTGCCCGGCGGGCGCGGACGCGCAGGTCCGCGCCGGCCCGAGCCGCGGCTTACTTGACGCCGACGCAGTCGTTGAGTTCGACCACGAAGTCTTCGGCGTTGTACTCGCGGAAGGTGCCGGTGAGCTGGATGCGCTCGTTGGCGCGCAGGGTCAGCGCATACGCCTTCTGGCTGGGCTGCAGTTCGCAGCGCACGCGGGTGTCGAACAGCTTGCTGTCGCTCTCGACCAGGCCCGGCAGCAGCGAGCCGCCGGTCTGGAAGGTCACGTAGTAGCGGCCGCTCTTGCCGTCGCTGACGCCGGCGTTGACGCCCTTGACCGTGTACTGGCGGCCCTTGTAGCGGTCGGCGATGACCGCGGCGTTTTCCTTGGCCTGGGCGTCGATTTCCTGGGCCAGCTGCTGCGCGCTGATCTGGATCGGCAGCGGCTTGGGCGCGGCCGAGCGCGGCGGCGCGGTCTTGCCCGGCTTGAGCGAGCCGATCAGGTCGCACATCGACTTCTTGATCTCGTTGGCGTTGCCGAACGAGCCCTTGCGCAGCTTGAGCGAGATGGTGACGGTGCCGGCGTTGTCGGCGGTGACCTGGACCGGCAGCGGGCGGTGCAGGGTCGAGGACGGCTGCTCCAGCACCAGGGTGCCGGCGCTGAGGTCCTCGTCGAGCACGACCATGTTCTGGCCGATGCCGTTGTTGCGGACCTGGCCGATGGCGCTGGCGGTCGCCAGGCCGTTGACCTGCACCGAGGTGAAGTATTCCTGCCCCGAGAGCGGATTGCCCTTCTTGGTGAAATTGTCTTCGCACTGGCCGGCGACGGCCGAGACGGAAGGGACCAGCAGCATCAACGGAACCAGAAACCTGCCTTTCATGAAGGACTCCCTGTAATGGCCTAAAGCCTGTAAAGCGTTGCGTCCCTGCGCCCCGCATGAACGCTTGCGGCGGCAGATTGCCGCAATCGGGTGGGCGGTTCAACGTTTTTCGGTTGTGCGCCCGGCGCGGCACGGGACATTGGCGACGCCGCGCACAGATAAGCGCGGCGCAGGCCGCGACGCCGAGGGCCGTGGCCCGCGCGGGCGATAGGCGCCGCGGCCCGGCCCGCGGGCGAATCCGGGGCCGCGCGCCGATCCGCGGCAGGCGGGGCGGTTCGATCGGCAACGCGCAGGCGCGAGCCGGCGGGCGGGGCGGCTCAACCGCCGGTCGCGTCGCCGCAGCCGGGGTCGCGGTCGTAGCGGCGCTGCATCTCGTCGGGTTCCAGCGCCTCGATGCTGTGGCCGATGTTCCAGCGATGGCCGAACGGATCGATCACCGTGCCCGAGCGCTCGCCGTAGAAATGATCGCGCGGCGCCATCGCCAGCCGCGCGCCGGCGGCGACCGCGCGGGCGACCACGTCGTCGGCGTCGTCCACGTGCAGGTGCAGGGTGTGGCTGTGGCCGGCGCCGGCGACCGGGCGGCGGATGTCGACCTCGGGGAATTCCTCGCACAGCATCAAGGTGGTGCCGCCCAGGTCGAGCTCGACATGGCCGATGCGGCCGCCGGGTTCGACCAGGCGGAACTTCTCGGTCGCATCGAACACCTTGCAATAGAACGCCACCGCGGCCTGGGCGTCGCCGACGCAGAGATAGGAGAACAGTTCGTGCACGGCCATGGCGGGCTCCTGGAATGGGGTGGGCGCAGCCTGCGCGCGCAAGCGTTGCCGCGTATTGGACGAAATTTACCCGCAGCGCGCGCTGACGGCCTTGCCCCTGTAGGCGCAGCGCGAGCCGCGACCGCGCTGCGGCCGTTCGCGGCGCAGGCGTGGCATCGAGGTCGCTCGTGCCGGAAGGCTGAAATCGTGGTCGCTCGGGCGATCGGTGCGAGTCGCGGCGGCTTGCGCCGTAAGCGCAGTGGCGCGGTCGCGGCTTGCGCCGCTCCTACACGGGCTCCGGGCCGCCTATCGGCAGGTGATGCGGCGAGGCCGCTGCGGCGGCCAGGTAGGCGCGCGGCGACACGCCGGCGAACTCGCGGAACTCGCGGATCAGATGCGATTGGTCGAAATACCCGCCGTCCAGCGCCAGCTGCGCCCAATCCGGTCGCGGCGTCGCCGCCAGCGCGCTCAGCAGGCG
This sequence comes from Lysobacter enzymogenes, assembly GCF_023617245.1. Lineage (NCBI taxonomy): Bacteria > Pseudomonadati > Pseudomonadota > Gammaproteobacteria > Lysobacterales > Lysobacteraceae > Lysobacter > Lysobacter enzymogenes. The sequence continues at coordinate 4,948,198 of NZ_CP067396.1, read as the reverse complement.
CTTGAACCGCAGCACCCGCGCATAGCGTTTCGGACTCAGGCCGGCGGCGTCCCGGAAGCCGGCGATGAAACGGCGGTGGCTGCGGCCGCTGGCCGCGACCCAGCCGGCGACGCGGCGCTCGTCGGCGCCGGCGGCGCAGTCGCCGCCCGGCGCGGCGCCTTGCAGCGAACGCACCGCGCGCACGATCTGCGGATCGAGTCCGCGCACCGGCCGCAGCCGCGCGCGCAGGAACGCTTCGAACAGCCTGCGCCGCGACCGCGGGTCGGCCGCGGCGGCCAGCCGCTCGTACAACCCGTCGGCCGCGCCCGCGCCGCACAGTTCGTCCAGGCCGACGTAACCGCCTTCCAGTTCCGCCGCCGACACGCCGAACAGCGCCAGGGCCGCGCCCGGCCGCAGCATCGCGCCGACCGAGGCGGCCGGGCGCGAGGCGTCCTTGATCACGTAGCCGGCGCGCGCGCCGGCGAGCAGCGCGGGCGGATGCGAGCGGCCGAGGGCGTCGTCGGCGTCGGCGTACGTGCGCAGCGGCGGGCCGTCCAGGCGTATCGCCAGATGCAGGCTGCCGGTCGGCAGCGAATGTTCGCGCGGCCAGGCGGGCGCGCTCGCGGGCCGCGCGCTGGCCCAACTGCGCTCCACCCACGCCGCCAGCGCGGGCGGCAGCGGCGCCCCGCTGTACGGCATCGCGCGGACGGGGCGGGCGCTCATGCCGCGGCCGCTCAGTCCGGTCGACAGCCGGTGAGGATGAACTGGCCGCCTTCGTAGATGCGGAAGGTGCCGGTCAGGGTCATGTAGTCGCCGGATTCCAGCCGGTCGGCATAGCCTTCCTGGCCCCGCGCGAGTTCGCACACGATCTGCGTATGGGTGTGCGCGACCACGCCAACTTCCGCGGCCCTGATCAGGCCGCCCTTCTTGACGATGTCGAAGGTCACCTGGCGGCCGTGGCTGTTCGGGCGCGGGCCGTAGGTGTCGGTTTCCTTGGTGTAGAGCTGGCCGTCGATGCGGTAGCGGCGCCCCTTGTAGCGCTCGTTGATGATCTGCGGCGACGCGCCCGGGCCGCGCAGGCTGTTGCGGATCTGCTTCTCGATCTCGTCGGACAGCTTGCGCGGCGCGATCTGCACCACCTGCGAGGTGCCGGCGCCTTCGGCCTTGCGCACGCTCGCGGCGAGGGCGTCGCCGCGGGCGCCGGACTTGACCTGGGCGAGCAGCCCGCACAGGTGCGCGCGCGATTCGGCGTCCTTGAAATTGGTGCCGCGGCTGGTGCGCGTGTGCACGGAAAGCTCGGCACCGCCGTCGCGGGCGGTCGCGGTGAAGGCTACCGGGAACGCCTCGTAGCCCAGCGCGCGCGGATACTCCATCGTCAGCGTGCCGCTGCGCGCGTCGCCGGTTTCGTTCAAATACTTGTACTTGTTGCCCTGGGCGATCACGCGCAACTGGGCCAGCGCGCTGCCGACGCCGACGCCTTCGACGACGGTCGAGGTGCGGTACTCGGCGCCGTTGCGCGGGTCGCCCTGGCTGGTGAAGTTGTTCTCGCACGTGCCGGCGAGCGCGACGGCGGGGCACAGGGCGAGGGCGGCAAGCAGCGGCAGGGCTTTCATCGGTGACGTCTTCCTTGGACGGCGCCCGCCGGGGCAGCGGGCGCGTGGCCGCCATCTTAGCCGCGTGCCCCGGGCCTTGGTCCGCCGCCGCGGTCGCCGTGCGTCGGGCGACGACGAGCGGCGGTCGGCGTCGTCCTCAGCCCTCGAACGGCGGCAGCTTCGCCTTCACCGCCACGTTCTTGAGCGTCACGTACTGCGGCAGGCCGTCGCGCCCGTACGGCGGTGGCGCCTCGCCGCGGATCAGCGGCTCCAGGTACTTGCGCGCCGCCGCGGTGATGCCGTAACCGTCCTTGCGGATGAAGTTCGCCGGCATCTTTTTCTCGTGATTGGCGACCTTGCTCAGCGGCACCGGTTCGATCTTCCAGCGGTACGGCGTGTCGGAGCCGCGCACGATCGCCGGCATCACCGAGTTCATCCCCTTGAGCGCGTACTCCACCGCCGCCTTGCCGACCGCGCGCGCCTGCTCGACGTCGGTCTTGGAGGCCAGGTGGCGGGCCGAACGCTGCAGGTAATCGGGCAGGGCCCAATGCACCTTGTAGCCGAGCGCGTCCTTGACCCGCCCGGCCAGGTGCGAGGCGACGCCGCCGAGCTGGGTGTGGCCGAACGAGTCCTTGCCGCCGCCGGCGTCGGCGACGAAGCGCCCGTCCGCGGTCTGGATGCCTTCGCTGGCGACCACCACGCAATAGCCCACGCGCTCGACCGTCGCCTTGACCTTGGCGAAGAAGTCGGCTTCCTCGAACGGCCGCTCGGGGAACAGGATCAGGTGCGGCGCCGCGTCGGCGTCGGCGCCGGCCAGCCCGGCCGCGGCGGCCAGCCAGCCGGCGTGGCGGCCCATCGCCTCGTAGACGAACACCTTGGTCGAGGTCTCGGCCATCGCGGCCACGTCCAGCGCGGCCTCGCGCACCGACACCGCGGTGTACTTGGCGGCCGAGCCGAAGCCCGGGCAGCAGTCGGTGACGGCGAGGTCGTTGTCGACGGTCTTGGGCACGCCCACGCAGGTCAGCGGGTAGCCGTACTCGGCCGCCAACTGCGAAACCTTGAGCGCGGTGTCGGCCGAATCGTTGCCGCCGTTGTAGAGGAACCAGCGCACGTCGTGGGCCTGCAGCACCGCCAGCAGGCGCTCGTAGCGGGCGCGGTCGGCGTCCAGGGCCTTGAGCTTGAGCCGGCACGAGCCGAACGCGCCGCCCGGGGTATGGCCGAGCACGCGGATCGCCGCGGCCGACTCCTTGGACGTGTCGATCAGCTCCTCGCGCAGCGCGCCGAGGATGCCGTTGCGGGCGGCCAGGACCCGGACCTTGCGCGCCCGGGCGGCCTCGATGACCCCCGCGGCGGTGGCGTTGATGACGGCGGTCACACCGCCGGATTGCGCGTAAAGCAGGTTTCCGGCGGGTTTGCCGGCGGATTTTCTGGCGGTTTTGGCAGTCGGCATGGGGATTCCAGGATTGGCGCCGGTTTGCGGTAAGCTGGCCGCAATATTCCGCCCGGCGGGTGGCAGGCCGCTTCGAGTGTAGCGCCGCCTCTCGTTCAGGCCAGCCCGCGGCGAGGCCCGGCGGGCGGCCGCAGGGCTCCGGGACCGCCGCGATGCGACGGCCGCCAAGGTTTCATCTGTTCTAGGAGCGATGTAGATGCGATTGGTACTTCTGGGCGCGCCCGGTTCGGGCAAGGGCACGCAAGCCGCACGGCTCAAGGACCACCTGCAGGTGCCGCACATTTCCACCGGCGACCTGCTGCGCGGCGAAGTCGCCGCCGGCACCAAGCTGGGGCTGGAAGCCAAGGCGGTGATGGACGCCGGCAACCTGGTCAGCGACGAAATCCTGCTGGGCATGCTCGAGGACCGCTTCTCGCGTCCGGACACCCGCGGCGGCTTCATCCTCGACGGCTACCCGCGCAATCTCGCCCAGGCCGACGCGCTCGACGCGCTGCTGCAGAAGATCGGCCAGCCGATGGACTTCGCCGTGCAGCTGGAAGTGCCGACCGAACTGCTGGTCCAGCGCATCGCCGGCCGCGCCGCCGAGCAGGGCCGCATCGACGACAGCCCCGAAGCCGTGCGCACCCGCCTGAAGGTCTACGACGACGTCACCGCGCCGGTGATCGAGTACTACCGCCAGCACGGCCGCCTGACCGTGGTCGACGGCGTCGGCTCGCTGGACCAGGTGTTCACCCGCATCGTCGAGGCGCTGGAACCGGCGCCGACGGTGGGCTGAGCCACGGGCGTTCGCGGACGGTCGCGGGTTCTGGGGCGTTCGCTGCTCCTGCTGCTGGCGCTGGCGGGCTGTTCCGCGGCGCCGGAACGGGGCGCGACGCGCGAGTGCCCGCGCGCCGGCGCCGAGGACTACTACTTCGTGCCGGGCAGCTTCGCCACCCCATCGATACCGGACGACGCGCACTCGCGTCGCTGGTACTCCAGACATCTGGCCGCGGCCGCCGAGCCCTCGCTGTCGTGCGGCGGATCCGCGCGCGGCTACCGCTTCACCTGGCTGCGCAGCTTCCATCACCCGGTGATCGTGCGGGTCAGCGCGCAGGCCGGCGTCGAGGCGGTCGAACTCGACGGCGCCGGCGGCTACGAGCCCGGCGCGGTCTTGCGCAGGTCGCGCGCGCCGTTGACCGCCGTGCAGCTGCATGCGCTGCGGGCTGCGTTCGACGCGCTGGACGCGGCGCCGGCCACGCAGGACCGCAATACGCTCGACGGCGCCGAATGGATCCTCGAGCGCCGCGATGCCAGCGACCATCGCGTCTGGGTCCGCACCTCGCCGCGGGACGGCGCCCTGCACGCACTGGGACAGGACATGCTGCGGTTGAGCGGCTGGACCTTTCCCGATCCACAGACCTACTGACACTGAGACGTCGTCCGGGCCCACTCGAAACATGAAACTCCATATCCTCGGCATCGCCGGCACCTTCATGGGCGGCGTCGCCGCGCTCGCGCGCGAACTCGGACACGACGTGGAAGGCAGCGACCAGGCGGTGTATCCGCCGATGTCGACCCAGCTCGAACGCCTCGGCATCGCCCTGCGCCAGGGCTACACGCCCGACAACATCTCCGCCGACTGCGACGAGATCGTGGTCGGCAACGCGCTCTCGCGCGGCAATCCGGCGGTCGAGCAGGTGCTCGACGACGGCCGCCGCTACACCTCCGGCGCGCAGTGGCTCAGCGAGCGCGTGCTGCCGGGCCGCGACACCCTGGCGGTCGCCGGCACCCACGGCAAGACCACCACCACCACCATCCTGACCTGGCTGCTGGAAGCCGCCGGGCGCGCGCCGGGCTTTTTGATCGGCGGCGTGGCCGAGGACTTCGGCGCCTCCGCGCGCATCGGCGCCGGCCGCGAGTTCGTGGTCGAGGCCGACGAGTACGACACCGCGTTCTTCGACAAGCGCAGCAAGTTCGTGCATTACCGGCCGCTGGTGGCGATCCTCAACAACCTCGAATACGACCACGCCGACATCTTCCCCGACGTCGCCGCGATCCAGCGCCAGTTCCACCACCTGGTGCGCACCGTGCCGCGGCGCGGCCGGTTGATCGTCAACGGCGAAGACGCGCGCCTGGCCGAGGTATTGGCGATGGGCTGCTGGACGCCGGTGGAGCGTTTCGGCCTCGACGGCGGCGACTACGAATGGAGCGCGCGCCTGATCGAAGCCGACGGCAGCGCGTTCGCGCTGCTGCATCGCGGCGCGGAGATCGGCGAAGTGCGCTGGCCCTTGCTCGGCCGGCACAACGTGATGAACGCGCTGGCGGCGCTGGCCGCGGCGCACGCGGTCGGCGTGGACGTCGCCGCGGTGCTGCCGGCCCTGGCGAACTTCCGCAGCGTCAAGCGCCGCCTGGAAGTGATCGGCGAGGCGGCCGGCGTCACCGTCTACGACGACTTCGCCCATCACCCGACCGCGATCGAGACCACGCTGGCGGGCTTGCGCGCGCGCATCGGCGCGGCGCGGATCGTGGTGGCGATGGAACCGCGCAGCAACTCCATGCGCCTGGGCGCGCACGCCGACGCCCTGGCGCCGTCGTTGCGCGAGGCCGATACGGTGGTGTTCCTGCACCGCCCGGAACTGGCCTGGGACGCCGGCAAGGTCGTCGCCGGCCTGCGCGGCGAAGGCGTCGCGGTGGCCGACGCCGACGCGCTGATCGCGGCCTTGCGCGAACGCGCGCGCGCGGGCGACCACGTCGTGTTCATGTCCAACGGCGGCTTCGACGGCGCCCCGCGGCGGTTCTTCGCGGCGTTGCAGGGCGGTTGAGGCGCGTCCGCGGGGTACGTTCGGGTGGCGGCGGACAGGCTGCGACTACGGACCACGCTGGGAAGTTCGAGGCGACCGTGCAACAACGCGGTCGCGGCTCGCGCCGCTCCTACAGCGGCTCCGGCTAATGCGTATCCGACGGTAGGAGCGGCGTGAGCCGCGATCGCGACAAGCCAACTGCGGCGAACCACGCCCACCGTCATTCCGGCGAACGCCGGAATCCATTTTGATCTTGCCTGTGCCGTTGCTTGTGCTCGCCCTTGAGCCCGATGCAGTCGTCATTCCGGCGAACGCCGGAATCCATTTTGATCTTGTCTGTGCCGTTGCTCGTGCTCGCCCTTGAGCCCGATGCAGTCGTCCCGCAGCCCCGGAGGGCGTGCGCATGGATGCGCACGCGCGCCATGGGGCAGGATGCCCCTTATGGCGCGGCCCCGCGCCGCTGTGAGCCATAGTGGCTCTTGATCCGAAAAAGATAAGGCCTTTTCTTTGGTTACTTTCTTTGTGGCTTAAGACAAAGAAAGTGACCCGGCCGCTTGCGGACGGAAGCTATTGATCTTCGCTTGTCGTCACGCGTAAACACACGCAAAAGCGGATCCCACCGCAGCACGCCCCCTGTAGGAGCGGCGCAAGCCGCGACCGCGCGATCGCGACGATTACGAAAGTTGCGTCGTAGGTGCGTTGTCGCGGTCGCGGCTCGCGCCGCTCCTACAGTTGGATACGCGACCCCACGGCCGTCATTCCGGCGAAAGCCGGAATCCATTTTGATGTATTGCTTGCGCTCTTATTGATGTTTCATGTGACGACAAGCAGCAATCAAAAGCTTTCGTCCGCAAGCGGCCGAGCTACTTTCTTTTGTCAGCGCGACAAAAGAAAGTAGCCAAAGAAAAACGCTTGTTTAAGGTCAAAAGCCACTAGGTCCAGCACCGGACGCGGGGCTGCGCCATAAGGGACATCCTGTCCCATGGCGCACGCGCGCATCCATGCGCGCGCCCTCCGGGTCCGCCGGGCAGGGGCCTCGCGTGGGGTTGCGTCAAAGCGAAACGGCAACGGCAGTATCAACGGCAACGGCAACGGCAACGGCAACGGCAACGGCAACGGCAGTAAGGTCGAAATGGGATTCCGGCTGGCGCCGGATCGGCGTTGGATCGCAAGGCCACGGCGAATCGGAATTCGGTCACGCCCTCCGCCCCGCAGCCGCCCGACCCGGTTAGATGCTCCAACCTCCGCCGGTTACACTGCCGCCATGCCCACCTCCGACGCCGATTCGCTGGGCCTGTTCCCACTGCACACCGTGCTGCTCCCCGGCGCGAGCCTGGGCCTGCGCGTGTTCGAACGCCGCTACCTCGACTTGGTGCGCGAATGCGGCCGGCTCGGCCGCGGGTTCGGCGTCTGTCTGATCATGCAGGGCGAGGAGGTCGGCGAGCCGGCGTCGGCGGCCGCGTACGGCACCGAGGCGCTGATCGAGGATTTCGGCACCGGCGAGGACGGGCTGCTGACCCTGCGCGTGCGCGGCGCCCGCCGCTTCCGCGCCGAGCGCGCGCGGGTGCGCGACAACGGCTTGCAGGTGGCGCAGGTGCGCTGGTGCGAGCCCGACGGCGAGGAGGTGGTGCGGCCGCAGCACTCGCTGCTGGTGACCTTACTTGAGCGTCTGCTCGAACAGGCCGGCGGCGAGCATGCGCTGGCGCCGCATTCGCGCCTGGACGACGCGGCCTGGGTCGGCTGGCGCCTGGCCGAACTGCTGCCGCTGGCGTTGCAACAGCGGCAGATGCTGCTGCAACTGGACGATCCGCACGAACGCCTGGAACGGCTGCTGACCCTGTTGCCCTGAGCGGCGCGCCTGACGCCGCTTACTGCGCGGCTTGCGGCCCGGAATACTGCGAACGCAGCCGCAGCACTTCCACGCCGTTCTTCGGGTGCGCCTGCTGGACCGTGACGAAACCGACCAGCGCGCGCCGCACCTGCGCGTGCGCGGCGCCGTCGTCGGGCTGCGGCAGCCACAGCGCCGCCGCGCCGAACGGCTTGTTGAGCTTCAGCGTCTGGGTGGTGCCGATCCACAGCGGGGTGCCGTCCGACAGCACCGCCGGCGCCGGCCACAGCCGCAGCGCGTACTGCACGTCCGGGGTCGGGCCGTCGCGCAGCATCAGCAACGATTCGGCCTGCGCGTCCAGCGTCGCCGGCAGCACTACCTGGTCGCGCGGCGGGGTGTCGTCGTCGAGCAGGGCGATGGTGGCCAGCCAGCCGGCCTGCGGTTGCACCCGCCAACCGGCCGCTTCCAGGGTCGCGCGCAGCGGCGGCAGGGGACCTGCGACCTGCAGGTCCAGCGGCCAGCGCCGGCGCGCGTCGCGCTCGTTGCGCTGCGCCGGCAGCGTGGCCCAGTCGCCGCGCCACCAGCGCTGCGCGTCCAGGGTCGCGGTCGGCGTGGCCGAGGCGAACTTGGCCAGCAGCGGGTCGGCCGCGCGCGGCGCATGCCACAGCGCCGCGATCGCGAACACGGTGTAGAACAGCCACGCCAGCGGCCGCATCCAGAACGAGCGGGCGACGTGGCGGCGATACGCGATGCCCAGCGCCAGCAGCCAGAAGATGCCGAACAAGGTGCCGCCGATGAGATCGCTGGGCCAGTGCGCGCCCAGGTACAGGCGGGCGAAGCCGACCAAGGTGGTGACGACGCCGGCCAACAGGTAGGGCCACACCCGCTGCCGCCCCGGCAGCTCGCGCGCGATCAGCACGGCGAAGAAGCCGAACACGATCGTGGTCATGGTCACCGCCACCGACGGGAAGCCGAAGCCGGCCGGCGCGGTCGGCGGGCGCGGCATGTCGATCGCCCATTCCAGTAGCGACGTCAGCGCCAGCCCGAACACGATCGCCGCGACCCAGTGCGCCGCGGCCATCCAGCGCCGCCGCCAGGCCAGGTAGGCCAGCACCGCGATCGAGGCCGGCGCCAGCACCATCGGGTCGCCCAGGCAGGCCAGGGCCGCCATCAGCCGGTCGGCCAGCGGATTGCGCAGGGTCCACATGAACTCGTGCACGGTGTGGTCGATCTGCAGCGGCCCGCCGCTGGCCAGCAGCGTCGCCAGCAGGGTGAACCAGATCCAGCTGATCGCCAGCAGGCAGACCGCCAGCATCACCAGCGAGGCCGATTCGGGCCGGTTGGGGTCGATCAGCGCCGCGGCGTAGCGGCCCAGGCGCGGATGCGCGCGGGTCCAGCGCAGCGCGCGCGCGAGCATCTGGTCGGCGTGGTTGGCGAACCAGCGCCAGGTGTAAAGCACGCCGGCCCAGACCGCCGCCACCGCGATCAGCAGCGCGCCCAGCACCACCGCGAGGCGGTCGGCGACCGCGGCCACCGCGTCGTAGGACGCGCCCAGCACCCAGCCCGGGGCCAGGAACAGCGCCGACCAGGTCACGCAGGCGAACAGGCTCGGCAGCGCATAGCGGCGCATCGGCATGCGCAGCATGCCGGCGATGGCCGGTACGAACGGCCGCACCGCGCCGACGAAGCGCGCGATCACGATGCTCTTGCTGCCGTGGCGGTGGAACAGGTTTTCGCCGCGGTCGATCCATTGCGGATACTTCGAGAACGGCCAGCGCTGGCGCAGTTGCGGGCCCCAGCGATAGCCGACCCAATAGCTCAGCGCGTCGCCGGCGAAGGCGCCCAGGGTCGCGCAGACCAGCGCATAGGGACCGTTGATGTGGCCCAGCCCGACCAAGGTGCCGACCGCGAACAGCAGGGGCAGCGCGGGAACGGCGATGCCGAGGATGATCAACGCGTCGCAGAACGCGATCAGGAAGATCACGACGCCCGCGGCGATGGGGTGGGCCGCGATCCATGCGGTCGCGCTTTCGAGCCAGGCTGAATCCATCGGTCGATTATAGGCAGGGCGGGCTGTGGCGAGGATGAAGCGGCAACGTGACCGCAGGCACTTGGCGTGACCGCGGGTAACGGCCTGTAACCCCGTCGGCGGCCCGTCCGCGGGCCTTGCGGAACCGGGCCGCGCCGGCCCGAAGTACACTGCGCCGCATGTCGGAAGTGATCGAAGTGACCGCGCTGAAGGCCGATAGTTTCGGCCGCATCGCCCTGATGCGCGACAGCCGCGGCTTGTTCGTGCGCCGCGACCTGAGCCACGTGCCGTGGTGGCTGCGGCTGCCGGCATGGTGGCTGGCGCGGCGCGAGGCGCGCGCGCTGGAGCGGATCGACGGCCTGGAGGCGACCCCGCGCTTGCTGGGCTGGGACGGCCGCAAGCTCGATCGCAGCTACATGGAGGGCGCGGCCATGTACCAGCGCCCGCCGCGCGGCGACCTGGCCTATTTCCGCCGCGCCCGGCGCCTGCTGCAGCGCCTGCACCGGCGCGGGCTGGCCCACAACGACCTGGCCAAGGAGGCCAACTGGCTGGTGCTGGCCGACGGCGCCCCGGCGATCATCGATTTCCAGCTGGCCGTGCGCGGCGCCCCGCGCTCGCGCTGGATGCGCCTGCTCGCGCGCGAGGACCTGCGCCACCTGCTCAAGCACAAGCGCACGTACTGCCCGCAACACCTGACGCCGGTCGAGCGGCGCGTGCTCAAGCGCCATTCCTGGGTGCGCGAGCTGTGGTTCGTCACCGGCAAGCCGGTGTACCGCTTCGTGACCCGGCGCATCCTGCATTGGGAAGACAACGAGGGGCAGGGTCCCAAGCCCTGAACGCGCGGCGCGGACGCCGGCAGCGCGGAATTCGCGACGGATGCGCTTCGGACGATGGCGCTTCAGACGATGGCGATTCAAACGATAGCGATTCAAACACCATCGTTTGAAACGTACGGTCGGGGTGGCGCGGCCCTTGTTGCGGATCCGCGGCCAACCGAGCGCAGGCGAGCGCGATGCGGCGCCGATAACGGCGGCGCCCGCGGCTTGGTATTAGGATGAGGGCGACGCCCGCGCCGAGCGCGTTCCCTTCGATCCCATCCCTTTCGATCTCAGGCCGCCCATGTCCACACTCCAAGGCAAAACCCTCTTCATCACCGGCGCCTCGCGCGGCATCGGCCGCGAGATCGCGCTGCGCGCCGCGCGCGACGGCGCCAACATCGCCATCGCGGCCAAGTCGGCGGTGGCCAATCCCAAGCTGCCGGGCACCATCCACAGTGTCGCCGCCGAGGTCGAGGCCGCCGGCGGCCGCGCGCTCGCGCTGAAGTGCGACATCCGCGAGGAAGACGAGGTCAACGCGGCGGTGGCCGCCACCGTCGACGCGTTCGGCGGGCTCGACATCCTGGTCAACAACGCCAGCGCGATCTGGCTGCGCGGCGCGCTCGACACGCCGATGAAGCGCTTCGACCTGATGCAGCAGGTCAACGCGCGCGGCAGCTTCCTGTGCGCGCAGGCCTGCCTACCGTACCTGCGCCAGGCCGCCAACCCGCACATCCTGACCCTGGCGCCGCCGCCGAGCCTGGACCCGAAGTGGTGGGCGCCGCACACCGGCTACACCCTGGCGAAGATGGGCATGAGCTTCGTGACCCTGGGCCTGGCCGGCGAGTTCGGTCCAACCGGAGTAGCGATCAACGCCCTCTGGCCGAAGACCATCATCGCCACCGACGCTCTGAACATGATCCCCGGCGTCCCCCTCGACCGCTGCCGCAAACCGCAAATCGTCGCCGACGCGGTCCGCGAAGTGCTGGTGCGCCCGGCCCAGGACTTCTACGGCCGCTTCCTGATCGACGAAGACGTATTGAAGGAAGCCGGCGTCAGCGACTTCGCGCAATACGCGGTCGAGCCCGGCAAGCCGCTGCTGCCGGACTTGTTCCTCTGAACTGCCCGCGCCGACAAACCGGCGAATAAACCCGCGACCGACAAAAAGCCCCGCGAATGCGGGGCTTTTCGCCGATGCCGAAGCGTTTCGCCGATGCCGCTTCGCTTACGGCGAAGGCTCGGGCAACGCCGCCAGGTTCACGTTCGGCCGCTGGTGCGAACGCTGGCGGACGATGGTCGTCCCGGGCGTTTCCGCGCGGCTGAAAAAGCCGGTATTGCGCAGATAGAACGCCGGCGCGACCGCGCCGCCGGTGATGTCCAGGCGCTGGCGGTTGCTGGCGGTGGCATCGACCGTGAAGCGCGCGGAGGTGATCTCGGTCCAGGCGCCGGTGTTGCTGACCGCCCACTGGTTGCCGTACCACGCCCTGCGGTCCAGATAGCCCAGGTCGGGGTTGAAGCACTCGATGAAGGAATACACGCCCTTCTGATAAGTCGAGGCGCCGTCGTACTTCCAGGTGGCGATGAACTTCCACGGACAATCGCGGCGGCCGTTCGCGCAGGGCAGGCCGAACCACGCCGAATACAGGGTGCTGCCGTGTTCGTCCGGATGCGCGCGGGTGATGAAGCGATAGGTCTGGCCGGACTTCCAGTCGTAGCGCAGGAAGCTCTGGCCGCCGGTGCCTTCGCCGCCGAAGTCCTGCGCGATCACGTCCGCGCCTTTCTTCAGCAAGGTGGTCTTGCCGGTTGGCGAATCCCACACCGAGAACAACACCCGCCGTTCGCTGGCCGAATTGACCTGGATACCGGAATAGCCGCCGTTGAAGCCGTTGGCCATGAAGTACGAACCGATGTGGTCGTGGCCCTTGGGCACGGTGACTTCGCTGTAGAAATACTCAGTGTCGGCCGGCACCGAGAAGCCCAGGTGACCCGACGGCCCACGTCGCGACCAGTAGAAATTGGCGGGATCGTCGGCGAACACCAGGCCCGCGGACGCGGCGTTGCCGCCGACTTCCAATCCGCTGATGTCGCCGTAGTAATCGCCGTCGCTGCGCACGCCGCGCAGGTCGACCTTGACGTAGCCGGGGCGCGACACGCGGAAGCGGCCGACCGGGAACGTGCTCGCGCCGCTGGACAGCAGCGCGAACCGGCGCTGGCCCTCGACGCTGACCTCGACCGTGCTGCGGGTCGCGCCGTTCAAGGCGCCGATCAGGCCCAGGTCGAGTTGGCCGGGCTGCTTGACGTAGAAGTACACGCTGGCGACGGCCCGGTTCGAGCTCCAGTTGTGCAGGCCGGTGTCGTCCACCAGTTCCTCCCGGGCCGGGGCGGGACGGGTGATGAAGGCGTTGCCGCCCAACGGCACCACCGTCTTGGTTTGCGCGAGCGCGGCGCCGGACAGCAACGCGAGGGACAGCAGGAGCCATGAAGCGGGATGTCGCATGGTCGTTCTCCGGGAGCGGGAGTGATCGCCGCGGGGCGGCGTTGCGCGGATCGCCTGGAACCTTGTCGCCGCATCGGCGGCGCGAGCGCGGCGAAGACGGCGGCGGCGATTAATCCGTCGCTTTCTCGGCAGCGTCAATGCGCTCGCGGGCGTGTAAATCCGCGCGCCAATGCCGGCGCGGATTAGCGTCGCAAACAAACGCGCCGTGAAAGTTTCCGGGCGCGTCGGCAACAGGGAAAAAGGCCGGAAACGCGCGGTGCGGAGCTCGCGGTGCCGCGGCAAAGCGAAAGCTGCGAGGCGCGCGGGCTTTCGTTGCGGCGAACGGCGGCGCGGTTTTCGGCGGCGCGTTCGCGATGCGGTGCGTTAAAGCGAAAGCCGAAATGGATTCCGACTTTCGCTGGAATGACGCTCGCCGGCGTGGCGTCCGTCGAGGCGGTGGCGCGGCACTTCTCAGGTGTTTTGCGAAGCGATGCACGCGGACGCGTCCGGCCTTCATGTCGGCCGCCGCCGCCGCGCGCACGGCCGGCGCCTGTCGAGCCGCCGGCCGCCGCGCTTCATCGCGTTACGGCTTCGGCCGCTTCAACGCATCCGACAGCGAATACAGCAGGTCCACGTAGAACCGTTCCACCTGTTCCAGGCTGGCGACCTTCGAGCCCGCGGCCGGCTCCACCACCATGTATTCGTTCGGCGCGTGCGCGCCGCTGCCGTGGCCGAGGCCGCCGGAAATCATCGGCAGGCCCAGGGTCTGGGTGAACACGTAGTACGGCGCGCTGCCGCCGATGCGCGGCGCCACCGGCGGGGTCTGGCCGTACTTGCGGTAGACGCTCAGCGCGGCCTGGGTCAGCGGCGCGGTCACCGAGGTCTGCGCCGGCGGATAGCCCGACAGCTTGCGGATCTCGACATCCTGGAAACCCTTGTCGTCGAGCCGCTTGCGGATCAGCGCCAGCGCCTGGTCCGGGGTCTGGTCGGGCACCAGCCGCGAATCGACCTTGGCCACCGCGCGGTGCGGCAGGATGGTCTTGACCCCTTCGCCGGTGTAACCGGCGACCAGACCGTCGATATTGAGCGTGGTGTCGAACAGTTCCGCCGCGGTCGCGTCGCGGTAGTCGCGGCCGTTCTTCCAGCGCGCCGCGCCCAGCGATTCGAGCTGCTTGGCGGCATCGGCCTCGCGTCCGCGCACGATGCCGTTGAACAACTGCTGTTCTTCGCGGTTGGGCGCGCGGATCGCGTCGCGGTAGCCGGGCACGGCGATCTCGCCGTCGGGCCCGGTCAGCGTCGCCAACGCCTGCACCAGCCGCCAGCTCGGCGAGTCGAGCTTGGCCGCGAGCGAGCCGTGCACTTCCGAGCGCTGTGGGCCGCCGCTGCCGGCGTTGCCCTTGGCTTCCAGCTCCATGTAGACGATGCCCTTGACTCCGAGGAACATCGAGGCCTCGCCGTCGCGGCCCTGGGTGTTCATCGGGAAGAACACGCCGTCGGCCTTGCGCAGGGTGTCGGCGTACTTGGCTACCACTTCGGGATAGTGCGGCGAGCCCAGTTCCTCCTCGCCTTCGGCCAGCACGATCAGGTTCACCGGTGGCTTGCCGCGGGTCTTGATCACCGCCTCCAGCGCGTTGAGGAAGGCGCGTTGCGGGCCTTTCTGGTTGGTCGCGCCGCGCGCCATCAGCACCTTGCCCAGGCCCGGCTCGTCGACCAGCGAACCGGCGAACGCGTCGACCTTCCAGCCGGTCGGCTCGATCGGCTGCACGTCGTACATCATGTAGACCACCAGCGTGTGTTCGGCGCCGGCGTCGAGATAACCGTACACGCCCGGATGGCCCGAGGTCGGCACCAGCGCGGTGTCGCGAAAGCCCAACTGCTGCAGGTCCGCGCGCAGCAGCTCGGCCATCTGCGCGATGCCCTTGTTCTGCGCGCTGATCGAAGGCTGGCGCACCCAGCGCTGCAGCTGGGCGAGGTTGTGCTCGCGCTGCTTGCCCAGGTAGGCGTAGACATCGGCGTAATCGCCGGCGAACGGCGCGACCGAGGCCGCGTCGAACGCGGCGGTCTCGGCGATGGCGATCTTCGGCGGCGCGGCCCGGGCGGGCAGGGCGCACAGCAGCGCGGCGGACAACAGGCTCGCGGACAGCAGACTCGCGTACGGCAGGCTCGCGGACAGCGGTGTGGCGGACGACGGCACAGCGGTACGGCGACGGCGCATGGCGTTTCCCCTCGGCGTGGACGGTGTCGGCCCGGGCCGCCGCGCGCGGCTAGCCCATGGGCGTGGGCAGATGATGCCCGCAATTGCGGCAGAACAGCGCTTCCGGGTCGTGCCCTTCCAGGCCGCACTGCGGGCAGCCGCGGCGGTCGAGGTGGCCGCGTTCGTGGCTGGCTTCGCGCAGGCTGCTGGCCAGTTCGGCGGTGTAGATGCCGGTCGGGACCGCGATCACGCTGTAGCCGATCAGGATCAGCACCGAGGCGATGAAGCGTCCCAGCGGCGTGCCCGGCGCGATGTCGCCGAAGCCGACCGTGGCCATGGTCACGATCGCCCAGTACATGCCGGTGGGAATGCTGGTGAAGCCGTGTTCCGGCCCTTCGACCACGTACATCAGCGCGCCGAAGATCACCACCACGGTCAGCACCGCGCTGATGAACACGAAGATCTTGCGCCGGCTGCGCCACAGCGCGCCGACCAGCATGCCGCCTTCCTCGACGTACTGGGTCAGCTTGAGGATGCGGAACAGCCGCAGCATGCGCAGCACCCGCACCACCAGCAGGCTCTGGCTGCCCGGGATCAGCAGCGACAGGTAGGTCGGCAGGATCGACAGCAGGTCGATCAGGCCCCAACTGCTCAACGCATAGCGCCACGGCCGGCGCACCACCGCCAGGCGCAGGCCGTATTCGATGGTGAACAGCACGGTGAAGATCCACTCCAGCCCGTACAGCCACGACGACCAGCGCGCGTGGAAGCGCGGCACGCTGTCGCCCATGATCACCAGCACGCTGGCCAGGATCAGCGCGATCAGCAGCAGGTCGAAATTGCGCGACGGCGGGGTGTCGTGGCGGTGGATGATGTCGAACCAGCGCCGCCGCCAGCCCGATTCGGCGGCCGGATTGAGTTGCGGGTCCAGCAGAAGTCGCATGCCTGTCCTCTCCTCGCAGGCCGGCCATTGTGCCCGCTGCCGCGCAGCGCGGCGTGATGCCGCCGGCGGGCCTGCACCCGCCGTGGCGACCTGCGACAATGGCGGTTCTCTTCCCCTCCGCATGCCCCGCCGCCCATGGACACCGCCTCGCTGTACGCCCTTTCCGAGCGCTACTACCTGCCCGTCTACCGCCCGCGCCGGATCGTGCTCGACCACGGCAAAGGCTCGCGGGTGTGGGACCTGGACGGCCGCGAATACGTCGATTTCGGCGCCGGCATCGCGGTCAACGCGCTCGGCCACGCCCATCCGGCGTTGGTCGCGGCGCTGACCGAGCAGGCCGGCAAGCTGTGGCACACCAGCAACGTGTTCGTCAGCGAACCGCCGCTGCGGCTGGCCGAACAACTGGTGTCGGCGTCGGGCTTCGCCGAGCGGGTGTTCCTGTGCAACTCCGGCGCCGAGGCCAACGAGGCGGCGATCAAGCTCGCGCGCAAGTGGGCCACCGGCGAGGGCCGCGAACCCGAGCGCCGCGTCGTCCTGAGCTTCCGCGGCAGCTTCCACGGCCGCACCCTGGCCGCGGTCACCGCCACCGCTCAGCCCAAGTACCACGAGGGTTTCGAGCCGCTGCCGCCGGGCTTCCGCTACAGCGAGTTCAACGACCTCGCCGCGGCCGAGGCGGCGATGGCCGACGGCGCGGTGTGCGCGGTGCTGGTCGAGCCGGTGCAGGGCGAGGGCGGGGTGACCCCGGCCAGCGACGCCTTCCTGCGCGGCCTGCGCGAGTTGTGCGACCGCCACGGCGCGCTGCTGATCCTCGATGAGATCCAGTGCGGCATGGGCCGCACCGGCGAGTTGTTCGCCTGCCACGCCTACCAGGTGACGCCCGACGTGGTGACCCTGGCCAAGGCGCTCGGCAGCGGCTTCCCGATCGGCGCGATGCTGGTCGGCCCCAAGCCGGCGCAGTCGATGCAGTTCGGCGCCCACGGCACCACCTTCGGCGGCAACCCGCTGGCGGCGGCGGTGGCCGGCGCGGCGCTGCGAGAGCTGCGTTCGCCCGAGCTGATGGCGAATGTCGCGCGCCAGGCGCAGGCGATCCGCGCCGGCGTCGCCGCGCTCGACGCCGAGCTGGGCCTGTTTTCCGAAGTGCGCGGTCGCGGCCTGATGATCGGCGCGCAACTGCGCGACGAGCACGCCGGCAAGGCCGGCGAGATCCTCGACCGCTGCGTCGAGCAGGGCCTGCTGCTGCTGCAGGCGGGCCCCGATGTGCTGCGCTTCGTGCCGGCGCTGAACATCGGCGATGCCGACATCGCCGACGGCCTGCAGCGCCTGCGCGCGGCGCTGCTGCAGTTCCTCGGCCGCTGAGCCCATGGGTGCGGCGGCGATGCGCTGCGTGTTCTGCGAACTGCTCGCCGGGCGCGCCCCGGCGAGCTTCGTCCATCGCGACGAGCATCTGGCTGCCTTCATCGATTTGCGCCAAGCCGTTCCAGGCCACGTGCTGATCGTGCCGAACCGGCACGTGGAAACCCTGTACGAACTCGACGAAGCCACCGCCGGCCGGATGATGGCGCTGGCGGTGCGGGTGGCGCGCGCGCTCGCCGCCGAATTCGGGCCGCCGGGCCTCAATCTGTGGCAATCCAACGGCGAGGCCGGCGGCCAGGAAGTCCCGCACGTGCATTTGCATGTGCAGCCGCGCCGGGTCGGCGACGGGCTGATGCGCGTGTACCCCAAGGGCATCCCAGCGCCCGGCCCGCGCCCAGTTCTCGACGAGCTCGCCGCGCGTCTCGCCGCGCGTCTGCCCGAAGCCTCCCTGTAGCAGCGGCGCAAGCCGCGACCGCGCCAACGCAACCACGACGAACGCCGCCCGCAGCCGGTACGCCTGCCACGCGCGTTCGGACGTACGCCGTGAACGGATACTCCGCGGTCGCGGCTCGTGCCTGCAGGGTGCTGCGGCCACGGCATCGCGCCCGAAACCCGTGGAAATCCCGCTCTTTACCCCCGGGCACGAATCAAACGATAATAATTCTCGTTTGCCGTAGCCTTCCGGAGCCTCCCCTCATGTCCCGCCGCCGCCTCTCCCTGGCGCCCCTGACCCTGGCCATCGCCTTTTCCCTGAGCCTGCCGGCCGCCGCCGCGGACGAAGCCGACGCCGCCGCGGCCGAGGCCGCACGCGACAAGGCCACCACCCTCGACCATGTCGTCGTGCAGAGCGCCGGCGACGGCTACAAGGCCGCCACCGCCGCCACCGCGACCAAGACCGAAACGCCGACCGGCGAGACCCCGCAGTCGATCACCGTGATCACCCGCGAGCGCATGACCGACCAGGGCGCGACCAACGTGCAGGACGCGCTGAACTACGCCGCCGGCGTGCGTTCGGAAGCCTACGGCCTGGATTCGCGCGGCGACTGGACCCTGATCCGCGGCAGTTCGCCCGACGAATACCTCGACGGCCTGCGCAGCTCGTTCAACTACTACACCAGCTCGGCGCGCACCGATCCCTACATGCTCGAGCGCATCGAAGTGCTGCGCGGCCCGGCCTCGATGCTGTTCGGGCAGGGCAGCACCGCCGGCGTCGTCAACCTGGTCAGCAAGCGCCCGCAGGCGCAGACCCGGCGCGAAGTCGGCGTGCAGCTCGGCAGCTTCGAGCGGCGTCAGGCCAACGCCGATTTCACCGGCGCGCTGACCGACGACGGCACCTGGATGTACCGCCTGATCGGCGTGTACCGCGACAGCGAGACCCAGGTCGACCAGGTCGACGACAACCGCCGCCTGTTCGCCCCCTCGCTGACCTGGAAGCCGAGCGAGAACACCTCGCTGACCCTGCAACTGCGCTGGCAACAAGATCGCACCGGCTCGACCTCGCAGTTCTTCGGCTGGAGCGGCCTGCAGGCGCCGAACCCGAACGGGCGCATCCCGGCCAGCCGCTACATAGGCAACCCCGGCGATCACTACGACACCGACCGCACCACCGCCGGCTGGCTGTTCGAACACCGCTTCAACGAAAACTGGATCGTGCGCCAGTCGTTCCGCGCCGCGCGCAACAAGGTCGACTACGTCAGCGCCTACGGCAATCCGTACGCGAATCCCACCGATCCCTTCATCGATCCGCAGCAGCGCCTGCTGCCGCGCGAGGGCTGGTTCGCCAAGACCAACGTGCGCATGCAGAACATCGACCAGCACGTCGAGGGCCTGTTCAAGACCGGAGCGATCGAGCATCAGATGGTGGCCGGGCTGGACGCGGTGCGCTTCAAGCAGGACGAAGCGCAGATGTTCGACACGGTGCCGCCGATCGACATCTTCAACCCGGTCTACGTACCGTACACGCGGCCGCCGATGCCTACGCCGGTCAAGACCAGCCAGCGCCAGGTCGGTGCGTACCTACAGGACCAGATGAAGCTCGGCGAGCACTGGATCGTGGTCGCCGGCCTGCGCCACGACCGCGTCACCAACGGTCTGGAAGGCGCCGCCGACGAGAAGTCCAGCGCCACCACCAAGCGCCTCGGGGTGATGTTCCACGACTGGGCCGGCTGGTCGCCGTACGTGAGCTACAGCGAATCCTTCACCCCGCTGGCCGGCACCAACGCCCTCACCGGCGCGCGCTACCGGCCGAAGAAGGGCGAGCAGGTCGAGGCCGGCGTCAAGTTCGAGCCGACCGGGCGCGATCTGAGCTTCACCGCGGCGACCTACGAACTGCGCGAGGAAAACCGGCTGGTCGCGGACCCGAGCAATCCGAACGTCAACATTCAGGCCGGCAAGACCAAGGTCAGCGGGCTCGAACTGGAAGTCACCGGCAAGGTGACGTCCTCGTTCGACATCACCGCGCACTACAACTACCTCGACAACGACAAGCAGCTCGAAGCCACCCCGCGCCACCAGGCCGCGGTGTGGGGCAAGCAGCGCTTCAGCCTCGGCGGCTACGACGGTTTCGCTGCCGGTTTGGGCCTGCGCTACATGAGCGCCTTCGACAGCCCGCCGGCGCCGACCACGCCGGCGGTGACCCTGGCCGATGCGATGGTGTCGTACGAAACCGGCGCGTGGCGCTGGGCGCTCAACGTCAACAACCTGACCGACAAGCGCTATTTCAGCATCTGCATGGGCCGCGGCGACTGCTGGTTCGGCGCGCGCCGCAACATCGGGCTGAGCGCGACCTTCACGTTCTGAGCGCGCCGGCGATGCCGGTGCGGATACAAAAAGGGCCGGCGATTCGCCGGCCCTTTCGTTTGCGCGCAAGCGGCGACGCCGCGGGTGTTACAGCGCCGCGAACGCCGCGCGCGCCGCTTCCAGGGTCTGGGCGATTTCCGCTTCGCCGTGCGCGCTGGACACGAACCCGGCCTCGAACGCCGACGGCGCCAGGTACACGCCGCGCTCGAGCATGGCGTGGAAGAAACGGTTGAACTTGGCAGTGTCCGAGGCCTTGGCGTCGTCGAAGGTTTCCACCGGCCCCTCGCGGAAATACAGGCCGAACATGCCCGGCGCGCGGGTGGTGTGGAAGGCCACGCCGGCCTCGCGCGCGGCCGCTTCCAGCCCGTCGCACAGGGTGTGGGTGCGGCGTTCCAGTTCGGCGTGGAAGCCCGGCGCCTGGATCAGTTCCAGCGTCGCCAGCCCCGCCGCCATGGCCACCGGATTGCCGCTGAGCGTACCGGCCTGATAGATCGGCCCGGCCGGCGCGACCTGGCTCATCAGCTCGCGACGGCCGCCGTAAGCGCCCACCGGCATGCCGCCGCCGATGATCTTGCCGAAGGTGCTCAGGTCCGGCTCGATCCCGTACAACTGCTGCGCGCCGCCGAGCGCGACGCGGAAACCGGTCATCACTTCGTCGAAGATCAGCAGCGCGCCGTGCTGCGTGCACAGCGCGCGCAGGTGCTGCAGGTAGCCGTCGCGCGGCAGGATGCAGTTGGCGTTGCCGACGATCGGCTCGATGATCAGGCCGGCGATTTCGCCGCCGACCTCGTCGAACAGTTTCGTCGCGGCGTCGAAGTCGTTGTACGGCAAGGTCAGGGTCAGGTCGGCCAGCGCCGACGGCACGCCCGGCGAATTCGGCAGGCCCAGGGTCATCACGCCGCTGCCGGCCTTGACCAGGAAGCTGTCGCCGTGGCCGTGGTAGCAGCCTTCGAACTTGACGATGCGGTTGCGGCCGGTGGCGCCGCGCGCGACCCGGATCGCCGACAGCGTGGCCTCGGTGCCGGAGTTGACCATGCGCACCATCGCGCAGCTCGGCACGATCTTGACGATCTCCTCGGCCATCGCCACTTCCAGCGCATTGGGCACGCCGAAGCTCAGGCCGTCGCGCATGGTCCGCTCGACCGCGGCCAGCACCTGCGGGTGGGCATGGCCGGCGATCATCGGGCCCCACGAACCGACGTAGTCGACATAGCGGTTGCCGTCGACGTCGATCAGGTACGCGCCTTCGGCGCGCTGGGCGAAGAACGGCTCGCCGCCGACCGATTTGAACGCGCGCACCGGCGAATTGACGCCGCCGGGCAGCAGTTGCGAGGCGCGGGTGAACAGTTCGTGCGAACGGGCGTTATTCATGGATGGGATCTTCGAAGCAGGAAAGGTAGGCGCGCGCGGCGGCGGCCGGATCGGGCGCGTCGAACACGCCGCTGATCACCGCCAGCAGGTCGGCGCCGGCGCGGACGAGACTGCGCGCATTGTCCGGGGTGATGCCGCCGATCGCCACCCGCGGCAGGCCCAGCGCCGCGGCCTGCCGCAGCAGCTCCGGCGCGGCGCGGCGCGCGTTGGGCTTGGTCGGCGAGGGGAAGAACGCGCCGAAGGCGACATAGCTGGCGCCGTGCGCGGCGGCGGCGCGAGCCGGGGCGATGTCGTCGTAGCACGACGCGCCGAGGATCGCGTCCGGCCCGAGCGCGGCGCGCGCGGCGGCCAGTTCGCCGTCGTCCTCGCCCAGGTGGGCGCCGTCGGCGCCGATCCGCGCGGCCAGGCGCCAATCGTCGTTGACGATCAGCGGCACGCCGCGTTCGCGGCACAGCGGCAGCAGCGCGAGAGCCTGTGCTTCGCGTAAGTCGGCGTCGGCGAGTTTGTTGCGGTATTGCAACCAGGCGGCGCCGGCGTCGAGCACCGTCGCCGTGCGCGCCAGCAGGCGCGCGGTGTCGGCCTCGTCGGGCGTGATCGCGTACAGGCCGCGCGCTGGGGCCTGGGACGGACCGGGATGGGGCCTGGAGTGGTGGGGCATTCGGGTCGGCTTCCGTAGAGGAGGGCGGAGTGTGACAATGCGGGTTCCGCAGAACCTTCATTATCCGCCCATGTCCGAGACCGCCGCGACCACCGCCTACCGCACCTGGATGTGCGTCGTCTGCGGCTTCATCTACGACGAGGCGCTGGGCCTGCCGGAAGAGGGCATCGCCGCGGGCACCCGCTGGGAAGACGTCCCCGACACCTGGACCTGCCCCGACTGCGGCGTCACCAAGGACGACTTCGAGATGATGCAGGTCTGAGGCGCTCCCGCCGCAGCCCTTGTAGGAGCGACGCAAGTCGCGACAACGAATCCTCGATAACGGCGCCTGCGCCCTACCGCCGCAACGCCCTCACTCGATCCCCGGCCCGAACTTCATCTCGGCCCCGGTCTCCAGCTTCAACTTCTCCGCCTGCCCGCCGTTGAGCTCCAGCACGTACTTGGCCGGCGCCTCGCTCGGATAAGGCGGGCAGCGGTCGCCGGCCGAACACGGCGGCACGTTGCGTTGCTGCGACACCAGCCGCCGCCGCGCGTCGAAATACAGGATGTCCAGCGGAATCTTGGTGTTCTTCATCCAATAGGCCTGCAGGTCTTCGCTGTCGTGCACGAACACCATGCCGTCGCCGGCCGGCATCCGGTCGCGGAACATCAATCCGCGCGCGCGTTCCTCGCGGGTCTTGGCCACTTCCACCTGGAAGCGCTCGCCGCCGACCTCGACCCAACTGCGGCCCTCGCTGGCGGCGCAGCCCGCCAGCCCCAACAGGCAGCACACCAGCAGTGCGGACGCTTTCGACATGGCCGGTTCCTTGGGCGCGGGACGATGCGGCGAAACATCGTCGAGCGCCCCGGCGGCGTCAAGACGCGCCAGTCCGAAAATACTTTCGTCGCCCCCTTCCCGAACCGGGGTCGCATCTGCATAATGCGCGGCCCG